>JAZNPC010000075.1:0-34271 GCA_045589455.1 Kiritimatiellia bacterium | reverse complement strand
GCGCACATTACCGCTTGTTGTTGCCTTTATTATTGCGAAATCTGACGAAGCAATAATGCAACTGCCAAGCGCTAATGTGTACGACCCACCAAGGTCATTGAGACAAAGAGCGTGATGCACGTGATGGCTAGAAGTGCGAGGATTGGCGTGCTTCGGCATTCTTGTCGCAGTTGTGCGCTAATGCGCACTGTCAAGAAGTATGGAGAATCGACTTACAGTCGCTTTCTGCGTCCATTGGGCGCCCTTTAATTTGTTGGTTGTTGATTGTGGTGTTGTTAATCAAAAAGGCTGTTGTTTCCAATATTTGGAAGCAACAGCCCTTTTCTTAGTGAACTATTTTGACATCTTCAAAATGTATTCTTGTACGATGTCCAGAACCCGTGGTCTCTACCTCAAGGTCCTTAATTACCCAGCGTTCATCATCTTCTGCGACCTCTACCTTTTGAACTGCACGGACCCAAAGCCTACGTGTTTCCTTGCCAGCTTCATCGTTTTGTGTTGCTTGCATTAGCACACGCTGAGATTTGTCTAGCCAAACCTTACCAAAAGCGCATTTTGGGGTTGGTTCTTGAGGAATTAGTTTTATTATGTCACAATCTCTTCCTTTTATCTCACCTTGTCCAACTAATTCAGGATTATTCCACCACAAGAAGTCTAAGGTTACATCAATCCATGTGACATCTGAGTTGAGAACTAAGTCATTGAGCTTTGGAGGAGGAATTTGAGCACCAGCAGGTGTTTTCATGTTTCGAAATAGAGTGATATTTCCTTCTGTGCTTCTTTTTATAGTCACATAGTCGACAAGTGTACCATCTAGGGAGTAAAATTTATATGTTGCATATGGTTCTGCTGTTCCCCAGCATACATTTGCTTCAAAATCATACTCTGCCATTTCTATTCCATAGCGACGGCGCATAGTAAGGCGGCCAGTCAATAAAAGCTCTTCAGATGGTAGTCTTGCTATACAATCAGCCATTAATAATTCTGCTGATGACAGTGTTTCTGTTGGTGCTGGAGCTTGAAGTAATTGAATTGAGGCTGGCGCTTCAATTGCTGTTGAAGTAGAATTAGTCTCTGAGGCAATAGCACCAGTTAATAATGAAAAGGATAGAGCTGTTGTAATATATTTTTTCATAAAAGCAACTCCTTTCTTGTAGAAGAATTTGTAAAAGAATATAGCTATAGACGTTGTGAAAGAACCGCTTCTTGCATAGAGCGACCATCAGCAAGTACTGGAGAAATTCTTTCGCGCCATTGTTTTCTTTCTGCAGTGATTACGGAAACAAAACCTTTTCCGCCGATGATGAAAAAGTCGAGCTGATTAGCCCACCAATAATTAGGGAATTTTTTCTTGTTAGGTCCGCTTGTTATTGATGCTTCATATTCACGGATACGAGCTAATTCTGTGAAAAATTTAGAGTAATTTTCAACAGAGATTACATTGTAGCCTGTGCTAAAAAGGTGGAACATTTCCTTTTGAGTCATTGCAGAATTGATAGGAGAGAATCCATTGATTTGGGCGAACAATTTTTCTCTTCGACGGGTTATTAGGCTCATTGGACGCTTGTTTTGGATAGATATAATTAATCTTCCATTAATTTTTAAAACGCGATGACACTCCTTTAGAAATGTTTCTTGAGAAGGCATAGCAGGTAGAATATCTAGTGCTACAATTATGTAATCAAAGGATTGGTCAGGATAAGGAAATTCACCATTTATTCCAAGACATGAAACATTGGAGTCTTCTAATATTTTGGAGGTTATATCTAAAAGCTTTGGTGAGCGTACGATAGTAGACCAAGATCCGCCAGCCTTACGAAGCTCTTGTGACATTATTGGGTTAGGCATGCCAACATCAAGAAATGTTTTTGCAGCTCTACCAGACAATGGAAAGCTTTTGATAAATGCGCTTAATTGTAGCTTAAGCGGTAGGCTTTCTTGATATGCATTTAGATATTTTTGTTCTAATTCATCTATGTTCATATAGCCTCCATAATAATTTTTAATTTTCAGGAGTAGAATCTGTATTAGATGTGGTTATCTCCGCAGGAACGACAATAATAATCTCGTCGTCACCGGATTCCTCTACTGGAGCAGTAGGTTCTTCTATAGGGGTAACAGGTTCCTCTGCTGGAGCCGTAGGCTCTTCTGTAGCTACTGGTTCTGTAATGGTTGTTTCTGGGGCAAGAACGACACCATTAGGAAGAGGGCGAAGATTTTCGGCTTCTGTAAAGTGTATGTAAGGATAGCTTGTTGGAGTTCCGTCTGGATTTGTGGTTACACCAGCAACAGGATTTTCAAAGCCATTTTCTTCATTTGTATTTACCAAATATCCTGTAAGAGGAGAATTTGGTTTTTCAACAGTTTGACGAGAATTTTCGATGTAAGTCTCACGATTTTCTTCTCTCATAGGGTCTGCTAAGCGACTAATTGACCAGCCACTATCCCATACGCCTTCTGTATCAAGAGTTGCGCGAACCTTGCGTGCATCGTCCTCAATCTGTGCAGGTGTGTCAATAACACGAGGAGTAATGAATACAATAATTTCTGTTCTTGTGTTTTCTTCTTTTTCAGAACGGAACAACCAGCCAATAAGAGGAATGCTACCCAAAATAGGCACCTTAGTTTGTGAAACGGTAATTTGGTTCTGTGCAAGACCACCTAGAACAACAGTTTCGCCACTCTGAACTGCAACATCAGCACCCATTTTGCGAGTGTTAAGCATTGGGTATTCGCTTGTGTTGTTTCCTGTAGCGATTGGCTTATAGCCCTCGTTTGTCTGCATTTCTTGCTCAATGGTTAGATTGATAAAACCATTTTTATTAATGCGAGGTGTAACTGTTAGTTTAATACCAATATCCTCGTTCTTAACATTGTCGCTAGAACGATTTGAGTCGTCATAGTATGTTATTCCATCATGCCAATAAATACGCTCTGTTGCTTCAAGTACAGCCTCTTTGTTATCAAGAGTTGTGATACGAGGAGAGCTTAATAGGCGAGAACGAGAATCGGTTTTAACCGCTTTAAGAATTACGTCAAGATTGAAATCAAAAATAGTAGTAACAACATTTGCACCGGCACCTGCAAGACCAGAAGCATCAGTTGCGTAATTTAGTGCAGGCACAGCATTTCCAGTTCCACCTCCACCAGAAGTAGCAAAAGCAAAATTTCCATTGTCTGTAAGCATTGCTCGCTGTACCCAATCCATGCCTGTTTCTTCAGTATCAGTAAATTTGACAGAAACAATTGCTATCTCAATGACAACCTGAGAAAGCATAATGTCGACATCATGGATAAGATTCTTGATAACCTGCATATCCGCTGCTGGAGCCATTACAAGAAGGGAATTTGTGCGCTCGTCTGCAAGGATTTTGATATTTTCAGAATCTAATTGTCCAATCTTTTGTGTGTTAATTGATGCTCTTGTCCCCTGAGCTGTAGGTGTGCTTGTTGAGCGAGCAGGAGGTGTTGCTCCAGTAGCACCTTCGCTAGAAGAACCATCACGATGTACGCGAGAATCAGAGGATTCTTTGTTTGTTCCACTGATAAGCTCATTAAGAAGCTCTGCGACTTCTTCTGCAACAGCATGCTCTAGACGAATAACTTCAGCAAGAACATCTGGTGCTGTAGGGATATCTAGCTCTTTAATAATTTGATTGAAGAAAACCATATTCTCTTTTCGAGTGATAATAATCAAAATGTTTGTTCTTTCATCAGCAAAGATACTTACCTTGCCACGAATTAGACCACGCTGAGCATCTGTAATAGAAGCATCAATTGCTGAGCTAGAATTTTGTCCTTGAGTAGCTGGTGCTGGTTGTTGGGGTCCGCGTCCCCAACGAGCCCCAGGAACTCCTGTGCCAGGAGGCAATGGGCGCTGCTGTGTTCCCGGTGCTCCAGAAGTTCTCTCTGTTGCTGCAGTTTTTTCCTGTTGCTCTTGTGCATCGGTTACGATTTCCATCAAGCGCTCTTTAATTTCAGTTGCCTTTGCATACTGAATCTTTATAACAGTTGTTTCTTCAAGAGCAGGGATTGGCTTATCAAGATAAGATAGCATTTCAATAATTCTGTTTACGTTCTCAACAGAATCTGTGATGCGGAAGCTGTTGTCGCGCTCGAAGGTCTGAATCTGGGAGCCTGTACGGATGAAGCCTTCAACAATTGCCTTTGCTTCTTCAATGGAAATATAGTTTAGGCGAATTGTGCGAGTTACAAAGCTTCCGTCTTCTGGAAGAATAGCGCTTTGATCTGTTACATCAGTAACAACATCGCCCTTAATACCACGACGATGGAACTCAGTGCTAGGGAATACCTTTAGGAATTTATCGCCATCCTTTTCAAGAGCAATACCATTAAGGTTTAGCACAGACTCAATAGCCAACAAATATTCTTCGTCAGAAAGAGGAGATTCTGGAGTGGAACGAAGAGTTATTAATGGAGATGGTGTTGCTGGATCTTTTACAACAAGGCGACCTGTGCGCATAGCATAGTCCATAATCAATAAATCAGCGGCTGCATCTTGGAAATTTAGACCATTAGGGCTTTTGTCAAAAGGTATCGCAGGTGCAGCACCTGTTGGGTTTTGATTTACACCTCTAGTAGCAGGAGCTGGAGCAGGCGTAGCAGCAGGAGCGGGAGCGCCAGTGTGTCCTCGGCGAACAGCTGGTGGAGTTGCTGGCTGTTGAGCTAATGCTACAGAATAAGAGAAGAGAAATACTGTAGTAAATATTGCTGTTTTAAACGATAATATAGTTGGTCTGTTTTTCATAATTTTGCCTTAATTTTTAAATTATTCTGCTGATTCATCACGCATATATGCACAATATAGCACAAATGAACCTTTTAATAACCCAGGAGTGTTGGATACTGGGCTTATTGTAAGAGACCGAATGTCAAGCATCGCACCTTCGGCTTGGAGAGCATATAAGAAATTTATAAATGGCTCAAGTTCACTTTCCCAATCTTTTACTTCTATAGGAAATTCAAAAACATCACTTTCTCTGTGTTCTTCTCCAGTGTTACGATTACGTATTTTAACACCGTGTCTATCTGCTGCTAAATCCATTATGTTTAGCCAATAGGTGTCAACTTGAACATCAGGTTTAAAGGTTGGCATTTGAGGCTTTACCTCTTCATATCTTGCCCTCCAAACCTCCTTGTTCGCGATTAGCTCTTTTTGTAGAGTAATATATTCCTCGGTGTTTTGGAGAGCTAAATGCTTGCTATTAATGTTATCAGTACACTTCCTGAAATTCATTAATGTTATGCCAAAGAGGAGAACGAGTCCTGTAATAATTAGCAATTGTTTGTCTTTATTTGTCATACTCATGGCTTAATTTCCCCTAATTGGTCTCACTCGTTCCACCAGAGATAACAACCTCCAACTCGAAAACATGCTTTTTAAGGGTTCTATTTTCTGTTGGTCCTTTAAGATAACTTTCACCAAGTAGTTGAGAGCTTCTAAGGTTGTTTATAAAATCATAAACGACAGGAGTTGAATCTGCTCGTCCTTCTATCTGGACAACTTTATCGGTCTTTCGGTATCTAAAGGATGTTAATGTGATACCATCTGGAAGATATATACAAACCTCACGCAATATTTCAAGAGGGGAAAGACTTCTATCAGAATAGCGATTAATTATGTTTATGCGATTTCTATAATCTTGAACACTACTTGATTCTGGTTCAAGTTGGCTTGATTCAATTTGTTTTGCGGCTATTTTTTTGTCTAGGATATATGGATAGCCATAAAGATATGCGATCAAAGCAAGCCAAATTAGCATTATGCTAAAAAAGAGTGCTGTATTTCTTATCTTTGCCTTTTGCTGCTGAATTTCATTTTTCCAGCTAGTAGGGTAAAGGTTCATTACGCCTTTTTTGAAAGAGCGCTTTGCTACACCAACGGCAGTTAGTGGTAAACAATTAGTTGAATTGTTTGATGGTTTTTCTGCCGTAGAAAGATTAATAATAGAAAGCTCATTGGTTGCATTGATGGCTGCTTTGATTTTATCTAGCTGTAGAGTAACATGAGAGTTCTCTAAGTCAACCAAAATTAGCTTTGAAACATCTTGCTTTTCAAATTCACTGTTAACCTTTCTAACAGTTTTGCTAATTGCAGAGCTTAGAATAAAATTAGAAATAGCATCAGCATTTCCAAGGTGGCGAATTGCACATGGAATATGGCCGTTTGTGATAAGCATTGTGAGAGCATCTCCCTCGCGTGCTAATATCACATTGCGCTCTCCCTCTAGTAGGTTGTTTGTATCAACCAGATTGCGCAAGAGACCCATAATATATGCATCAACCCTATCTACCTTTCTTGGAGTTATCTCAAGATAGCGGAGTTGGCTAAGTACATCCTCTTCCTTGGCCGCAGCATAGATTACTTGAGAAGAACCATCTGCAGAATCAAGAATATCAAAAGAAAAAACCATTTCCTCAATTGGAGCAGGAGATTGTGACTCAAATTCATTGAGCGCCATTTGCTGAATTTCATCCAAATCTGTAGACGGAAATGATGACACCTTAAAAATAAGGCGAGAGGATGGAATAGAAATAGTGTTTTTGTCTGCGAGCTTAGAGGAAACCTTTTTGCTATAAAAGGCCAACTCTTTTTGATAGTCTGCTAGGGTAGTAGAATCTGTCTCTTCATCTGTAAGCTGAGGTTCAATAGGAATATGACCCAACTCTCCATTTGAAGAAATGGAAAAACGACCCTTATTACACGTGCATTTTGCCCATGCATAAGAGCTCCCAGAAAATGTGATTGCGGAGCAAAAATCTTTTGCCATAATTAGTTAACTAAATACTTGGTTTTAAACGTTTCCAATATTATGGCATAAGTACTAAAAAAAGGCAAGTCTCTTTATTATATATAGTATAGAAAATTATGGGAAAATTTGTCGGCGAGCGTGGAGGCTTGTGTGATGGCTAATCCTACGCCGGCTTCCGCCTAAGGAAGATTGGGCGCAGCAAACGTCTGCGCACAGCTTGTATTAAATTCGTTTATGGCACCTCCATTAACCGAAAGGAGTGGCGCGCCGCGTTCCACACGCTGCCATTTTATATTCCTATTAGTTCTGCTATTGTTGGTTTAAATGAGCTGCTTAAATTATACCTAGGAATTTAACCAGCATAGAGCTCCCTTCTAGCGTAACCAGAATCGGAGACTATGTGTTTTGGTGTTGCCAAAGCTTAGCTGGTATCGGAATTTCACCTAGTGTGAAATCAATCGGTCGCAGGGCGTTTGAAGGGTGTAAAAATTTAACTAGTATAAAAACATCATTTGGCGTAACAACAATTGGCGACGGAGCGTTTTCGGGTTGTGAAAATTTAACTAGCATTAAGCTTCCAAGAAAATTTGTAGAAGATCGTGAGAAATTTAGACGTGATAGGCGTAGTAAACGTGTGTACCTTAGTACTATGGATGATGTAGAAATCATACCAATTGATTAACAAAAAACTAAAAACGAGAGAGGATAATTTCTTCTCTCGTTTTAAATTTTTGGTGATGTTGGTTTGTGAATAGTTTGTGGCAAAACTCTTAAGACTGCTGCTAATAAACTGGAATCATAGGAGCAGCTCTAATGGGATTTTAATATGAACGGTGCGCAGGCGTATCCGCCACGCTCCGCTCTTACCGCAACTTTTATCTCTTACTTCTTACATATCATTTCTTTAAGGGGCGGAGGAGGAAGGCAAGAAGCAGGATGATTGCGCTGGAAACGATGGTCGCTGAAAGCGACCACTCAGGTAAGCTTATCGTCGCGCCTGGCAAACCCGCACCGAATTCGGCTATTGCTATTAACCAATCTGTAAAGGCAATATTTGCAGAATTGAAGATGATTGCTAAATCATATGAAAAAATGCCACTTAACATGGCTAATGCAGCTGTGATTACAACAAAAAATGCCAAAGGAATAACTAAAATGTTGCACAAAATGCTTATAGGAGTGATTTGACCAAAGAAATATCCCGTTGCAGGAATAGAAGCAATAAAAACAGCAATACTTACGGCAAAACCTTCGGGAATTTGACGTAAGGCTTCAAAGAATATTTTTACAATAAATAGCTCTTGAAATGCAACCCAGCGTTGCTTCCATTTTGAAGACTTTAAGTCATCCAAAACACCAATATTGTTCGTCTCTAATTTGGCTAATTTTTTCCTTGTTTTCGGCTTAGAAATTGCTTCTTTTATCATCTCAGAAAGGCCAATTAAAGGAGGAGCAAATAGTGCAATTCCTATTATACAAATAAAGGATAGAATATATCCTATGTTCATTATTTGTAATGGGTTAATAATTTGTGTTATAAGCGCCGTAACAGCAATAGTTGAAATTAGCATTGTGCGGCGGCCAAATAATATTGAGGTATAAAAAATTAGTGACATAATACATGCGCGGATGGTGCTTGGACTGGCTCCTGTAGCTATCGTATACACAATAATTATTATAGAAAAAAGTAGAGTTCGAATGCTTGGTGAAAGCCTTGTTATTGACAAAACAAGAACGACGATAGTAGCAACAATACCAACATGTAATCCAGAGATTGCAAAAACATGTATAGTGCCAGATTGTCCAAATAATTGGCGGGTTTTATATGGAATATCATTCCCGTAGCCTAGTACCATCGTTTTTACAATAGATGAATTTAACCGATGTCCTTCATCCCCTAGTGATAGCAATTTTGATGCATAGCTGCGCATTGAGGAAATTGAAGACATTGGAAAAGGTAAGTCATATCTATTATCGCGGAAGCATTGTCTATCGTTTCCACTGACTGTAAGCTTTAATTCTTCATGACCATAGTAATTTTCTTCATAAGAAAGCTTGCCATGTAGCTGCCATCCATCACCTAATTCAACCATTGGGATTGATGATTCTAATGTTCCTATTGTCTTTGGGCCAAACCATACTACGCGTATTTGTGTTGGCGTTATTTTTGTTCCTCCAAAATCATCAGGAAGCTCATGCACATCGAATTTAAAGTCAAGTCCTCCTGTACCTCGTTTTGTTGTAAATCTACGAGGTGCTTCTGTAACCCTCCCAACAAATGTAGCATCGCTATATTCTTCTGCAATTTCAAGAACGGTTTCAAAATCATATAATTGAACCTGCTTTGAATGAATAGCGTTTGCTAGTGAGAGTACAAACAAAATCAAGTAAATAAAATAGGTGCCAATTCGTTCGCCAAAGCTAATTTTCTTTAAAAAAGGCGTAGCACAAATATATATAATAAAACAAATTATTCCAGCATATAGATAGGGATATGGATCTGCCATCAAATTAACACCTACGGCAGAACCTGCTGAAAAAACAATGGCAGGCATTAGTAGTGGATATCTCACTAATTTTTGTTTGCCTTTTGCCATATATAACCCTTAAAAAGCTGAGTGAAAAGCTAAATCAGAGCTTGCTTAACACTATAAAATAGGCTTTAGATATGTTTGAATAACTATTGCTCCATTATTGAATATTACACAATTAAAAATATCATTGTAGTTATTCATGTCATATGTGCCGAAATCGGTTAGAGTTTTTCTTAAACGGTCATCCTGAACGATGCCAGTGTAGATATAATTTCTATTTAAATCTAATCCATTTGCACCGTAGAAAATAAGACCTCTAATATTGATTGAGGATGTAATCGTCACAAAAGAGTCTTCATGTACATGAATTGCTGCGTCTTTGCATTCTGTAGAATCGTCACAAATATCAGAAGGAATGCGTGTTGTTGCTGTGGTTGAGCGCTGCCAATCTCTAATAATTACATTACCACCACCTGGAATATTTGATGTAAAATGATTCTCTAAGTATACTGTTCCGCAAGCGGCACGAACATGTCTATCAACAGAAGGATTGTCTGGGTTGTTTGTTTGTCCAACACCGCCATATGCAACAATTTGGCGGGTTGCAAAGCTTGATGGGTCACGGCCTTCTCCGTCGCCCTTACAAACCCTGTTGTAAACAACAGCGACCCTGCCGCCGCCACCACCGCCAGCACCATCATGCCAGCCTCTTCCACCGTTAGCTTGAATTTTTCCATCGCCATGGAAGTGGCCATTAATATCAATATTAACAGTGCCGCCAGCAGCACCACCCAAATTTGTACCATTTATATTTGAGCTGTCCGCATTTGCACAAATTACGCCATTATGGGTTAAATCACCACCAATTTTTAGGATGATTACTCCGCCACCATTATAGGAATAATTACCTCCATCCTTTGTTGTTCCACCAGAGCCAGATTGTATTGGATTTATGATAGAATCATAGCATAGAGATGCATTATTAAAATCACCACCAATTTTTATGCTACCTTGGCCTCCATGGCTTGCTCCGTGGCCTGGCTCAATTCCAGGAGAGGGACCCTTCCCAGAGGCAAAGCCTTTCCCAGAAGCAGAGACATAAGCGCGTTCTCCTACCTTCATGTCTCCATCAATTTTTATGTTAAGCCACCATTTGTCTTCATCAGAATTAGGGTGATGAGTTACGCCACCATCAAAAACATGGAAGTCTCCTTTAATGTGCAATTCTTGCATTGTTCCGTTGCGTGATGTGGAGATGGTTGCAATTGCTAAATATCCAGATTCTTGAAGCCAACCACCAACAACAGCTGGTGCCGCTTCATCCCAAATAATAGATCTAGGATTTGATGCTGGCAAGCGTACAACCTCATTCTCTGTCGGCACATGCTTAAGAGACCAGTTGGCTGGATTACTAGCAAGTGCATTGCTTGTTGAGGAGCGAATCCATGTATTTGTGCGGACGGTGTTGCTATTCGCATATAATCCGCTTGCTGTAATGCTTAGAAGCATTGCTAAAAGGGCAATTATTTTTGTTTGTTTCATGGTGTTATCCTAAAAAATCAATAATGTACAAACTCTCTCTACTGCAAATGCCACAGCGCATGCTGCGGCAGCCACAACTGGTAGCTTTTTATCCTTTAAAGAAAGTATTAGTGCTACGATGAAACCCATTATAGCAGAAATGAGCGGAATAGGTGAACCATTTTTTGTGGCAGGGTCTGCCGTGATATCTGCTGTTGAGTTAAAAATATCAGGGAAAATCATTGCTGAAAGCAATGCGAATGGCATATATTTGAAAAGCGCAACAAGGAATGGATTTGTTAGCTGCTTTCTCAAAAGAAGTAATGGCACAGCGCGAAGAAGGTATGTGATAAGCGCAGTAATTAGCACAGCATTGAGCACTTGGGAGACAGTAAGATTCATTATTCTCCCTCCTTTTGTGGCAGGGTGTCTGCTTGCTCAATGGCTTTCTGATTCTTCTCGGGATAAATTGCACTAATGATAACCGCTGCAACAATGCCCGCAATTAGAATGCTCCAGCTTGAGCTTGGGCGGATGCACATAGGGGCAAATTTTAGTGCTATGTTTAGTAGGGCAGCTATGCTTATGCAATAAAGCATTGGACGATGACGCTTTGCGTCAGGAATTATTATTGCAATAAACATTGCATAGAGGGCGATGCCAAGAGCATTTATTATGCACTGGGGCAAGAGAGTACCACCAACAACGCTTAGTAGTGTGCCAAGGTTCCAGCCAGCATAGGAGCTTATAAATAAGCCCATTATATATGCAAAGGTAACGAGTGTGCGTGACTTTAGGGCTACGGCGATAATTTCGTCTGTATCCGCCATTGCAATCAAAAAGCGCTGCCAAATCGATATGCTAGGTGAGAGCCTTTGTGAAATCGCTAGAGCCATTAAGATATAGCGAATATTTAACACGCTAACCGCAATGCATATCTCAAATATACCACTACCATTATTTGCCACCTTGACAAGAGCAAATTGTCCCGTACCAGAGATATGAGTTAAGCTCATGAGGATTGGCGACCAAATAGGGAAGCCACTTTTTAGTGCATAGATGCCAAAGGCAAAGCCAACAGAGAGATATCCAAAAAAGATTGGTAGGGCATCTATTAAGCCCTTTTTTAATTGCCTATTCATAATCACTACAACAATACAGCAAAAATCTACTTAGTTATATTCAACTCTATTTCTCAAATCAAAATTATTATTTGCCATAGTGCTCGTATTTGCTATCGCGGGCCATAAGGGTGCTTACAGCCTCAAGAGGAGTTGCTTCCCCATCAAGAACAGATTTGACTGCAAAGCAAATTGGCATATCTACACCATATGCATCAGCTAAATCGCATACAATGCCACAATTCCATACGCCTTCAGCAACCTGTTGCATGCCATTGCAAATGTCTTCTAGCTTTTCACCCTTACCTAGGCGCTCGCCAACGCCACGATTACGGCTATGGCGGCTAGTGCAGGTCACAACAAGATCACCAATACCACTTAGGCCAGCAAAGGTGTTTGGATTGCCACCTAGAATGCAGCCTAGCCTTGCCATTTCTGCTAAGCCACGAGTGATAAGTGCTGCGCGAGAATTGTCTCCAAAGCCTAGACCATCGCTCATGCCAACAGCAAGAGCAAGCACATTCTTGATTGCGCCACCTAGCTCAACGCCAATTGTATCGGTTGATGTATAAACGCGGAAGCGCTTATTAGAGAAAAGCTTTTGGATGCGAAGCACGCGCTCAACATCATTAGACGCTGCCACAACAGCAGTTGGGATGCCACGTGATACTTCCTCTGCATGAGAAGGGCCAGACAAGGCAACAACATCTTCAACGCCAAGGAGCTTAGATGCTGTGCGAGTAAGGCGCTTACGGGATTTTTCGCAAAAGCCCTTTGATACGCTAACAACATCACAGTTTTTTGGTAGCTTGTCGACTAATTGTGCACAAATGGTATCGTAGAAATGAGATGGAATTGCGAGAACAACAACCTCTGCATCTGCAACAGCCTTTGCCATATCAGATTCAAGCTGTAGTGCTTCTGGAAGAGTAACTCCTGCTAGGTAGCGTGGGTTTTTTCTAGTTAGACGCATTTCCTCGATATAGTCCGCAAAAGGACCCCAAATAGTAACATCGTTACCATTTTCAACTAGGAGCATTGCAATTGCTGTGCCCCAACCGCCATCACCGATAACACAAATTTTACTCATACTTTTTTATCCTTTTTGAAAGAAAATCTATTTTCGTTGCCGTTTATTAAACGTTGAATATTTGTTCTGTGTTTAATGATAACAAGCGCTGCCAATAAAGAGATAACGATAGGAATGATATAGCTATCATCGTCGGCATAATCAATAAACCAAGAGCCGAGAGCCACATATGCTGCCGCAAAGATAGAAGCAAGGGAAACGTATCCAGATACTCTAAAGATGATTGCCCAAAGAACAAAGCCAGAAAGAGCAGAGATAGGCGCAAGGCCAATTGCAATTCCAAGTCCAGTTGCCACGCCTTTACCTCCTTTGAAATTTAAAGTAAAAGGGAAGGAGTGACCAAGTAACACGCAGATAGCACCTGTGATCAAGATGTATGCTTCATTGATTTGAATGCCACCACCAAAGAAATGCTCTACGGCGCGAGGAATAATAACTACAGCAGCAACGCCCTTAAGCATATCTAGGATGAAGGTTATAATTCCTAGCTTTTTGCCAAGGTTACGAAAAACATTAGTTGCTCCTATATTTTTGCTACCTAAGGTGCGAATATCAATCCCTTTGGTTAATCCTGCTAAATAACCGAATGGGATTGAGCCAATTATATAGGAAAAAATAGCTGTTAAAATAATTATTTTCATTTTGTGAATAATTAATATAGTATACGAAAGCACTAAACAAATTAGTTGTGGATAAATTTGCCGTAAATTTTATTATATAAGTGAAAAAATAGCAATAAAAAGTTGAAGAGAGAGGCAAGAGTGGCATATCTGAGCTATTCACCCAATCCAGGTGATGGCTAGGACGACGCTGGCTCCCGCCGAAGGAAGGGTTGAAAAGCGTGATGCATGTGATGGTTAGAATTGTGTGGCGTAATGGGTGTTGCAATTGCTATAAAATTAGTCGAGGATTATATTTGTTTCCCAAAGCCGTAAAATTTTTCTAATTTAATTTATTCTTGAAGTTTCCTTTTATTATAAGGTATAATACATTCATAACAACGTAAAATAGTTTTTATATAAAAACGGAGGTAGTTTATGATTAAAGGAACAGAAACAGAGAAAAATTTATTGAAGAGTTTTGCTGGTGAGTCACAGGCTCGTAATCGTTACACATTCTTTGCAAGTGTGGCAAAGAAAGAGGGTTATGTTCTTGTATCAGATATTTTTGCTGAGACTGCTTCACAGGAAAAAGAGCATGCAGAGCGTATGTTTAAGTGGCTTGAGGGTGGCCCCGTAGAGATTACTTGCACATATCCTGCAGGCAAGATTGGTACAACAATTGAGAACCTAAAGGCAGCTGCTGCTGGTGAGAATGAGGAATGGTCACACGATTATCCTGCATTTGCAGATGTTGCTGAAAAAGAAGGCTTTGTAGAGATTGCTGCAATGTATCGCAAGATTGCTGTAGCAGAGAAGTATCATGAGGAGCGCTATAACAAGCTTCTTCAGCGCATTGAGAATGGCACAATGTTTGATAATGGAGCACCAACTAAGTGGCGTTGCCGTAACTGCGGTTATATCCATGAGGGTCCATCTGCTCCAGAGAAATGCCCAGCATGCTTACACGCTCAGGCATATTTTGAGCGCTTTGCAGAGAACTTCTAATAAATGAGAATAACTGGGGGAATAAATCGAGGCAGGGTATTAAAGATGCCCTCTGCAGGTGTTGTTCGCCCAACTCAGGATTCGGTACGAGAAGCGCTATTTTCAATGCTGCGCGAAATTGTACCGGATTCTGTGTTTCTTGATTTGTATGCAGGAACAGGTGCCGTAGGACTTGATGCAAAGAGTCGTGGCGCGGCAGAAGTAATTTGGGTTGAGCACGATAAGCGTGTAGCTGCTGTTCTAGAGCAGAATATAAAAACAATTTGTGGCTCTATGGATGGAGCGCAGTTAGTTAGAGCAGATGCTATGCAATGGCTAGCAAGACCAAGCTATCGAAAGCACTATGTTAACATTGGATATGCTGATCCTCCTTATACAACTGAGGAGAAAAGCGATGGAATTGATGAGCTTTTAGCTGCCGTTGCCAAGTCAGAGATAATGGTTGAGCGAGGTGTTTTTGTAGTGGAGCAACGACTCGGCAGTCCAACGCCTCTACTTCCATCAGGTTGGGAGTTAATTAGTGAGCGCAAGTACGGAAAGACACGTCTATGCCTTTTAAGGGTTAAGTATGGTGTGGAGGAGTCGTTAGGCGAGGGTATTGCTTCCTCTGTAGAGGCATAATTTGAGAATAGCATCATAAATATTTTAAATAAAATGGCAAATCATAAGACAATTATATATCCAGGTACATTTGATCCATTAACGCTTGGTCATTTAGATTTGATTAAGCGCGTTAGTTCTTTGTTTGATAATGTTATCATTGCAATTGCAGCCACTTCTGTTAAAAATGGCGCTATGTTTTCATGCGAAGAGCGTGTGGCAATGGCACGTGAGGTAGTAGCAGATATGCCAAATGTAACTGTTGAAGTGATGAATGGCATGCTTGTTGATTTTGCTCGTAAGCATAAGGTTCGAGTTGTTTTGCGTGGCTTACGTGCATATAGTGATTTTGAGTATGAGTTTCAGATGGCGCAGACAAATCGTAAGCTTGCTCCTGAAATTGAAACTCTTTTCTTGATGCCAAAAGAGGAGCATAGTTATGTTAGCTCCAGCACAGTACGAGAAGTTGCAAAATATGCTGGAGATACAAGTATATTTGTTCCTCCTGAGGTTCAGCGCTATATTGAGCGTCATGTGGTGGTTTCAAGACTAAATGGAAAGTAATACATGGTATGAAGCTTTATTTAGCGGACTATAATGAGTCACCAAAAAAGGTTTTGGGTGAGGATCCTGTTGAGTGCTTTGAGTGGGAGGTGTCTTCCTATGATGTTTTAGCACCAGCAGGGCCAATTCTATCCGAGTTGAAGGTTCAGCTTTTTGATAGAGAATTATTGGTGATGGGGAAGTGTTCTGCTGATTTTGTTGGCAATTGTTGTCGTTGTGGCAAAGAAATTTCCTGCAAAATAGTGGCAGAAGTTAATTTTTCTGAGGAAATTTCGCTAGATTCTGGTGAGTTTGACTTGACAAATGAGCTCAGAGAATGTATTCTACTCGCTCTTCCAAATCACCCATTGTGTAGTGTTGATTGCAAAGGACTATGTTCTCAATGTGGTAAGCCACTTTCTGAGGGCAAATGTTCGTGTAAAAAGAATGAAAAAACTAGCGTTTGGGATGCTTTGGATGGTATCTTATAAGATAAAACGTTAATACGTAAAGGAAATCGGAGTTAAAAATGGCAGTACCAAAGAGGAAAAAGTCAAAGATGCGCGTTCGTATGCGCCGTGCACAGAAGAAGGCAGAGCTAGCTTCAGTAGCAACATGCCCAGAGTGTGGTGCACCACGCCAGAATCACCATGCTTGCCCAAGCTGCGGTATGTATCGCGGTCGCAAGGTTATAACTGTCGAAGCATAATTATAGAAATCGACTATGCGTATTGCTATTGATGCCATGGGTGGCGATTACGCCCCTTATGAGATAGTCAAGGGCGCCGTTGAAGCATATAAGGATATACCTGAGGATGTATCCTTAGTGCTTGTTGGTGACCAAGGTGCAATCAAAGAGGAGCTTGCTAAATATAATGTTAGCGAGTCTCCTCGTTTGAGTATTGTACACACCACTCAAGTTATTGAGATGTGTGAGGCTCCGGCACAAGCAGTACGCAATAAGCGCGATTCTTCAATCTGCCGTGGAATGCAGCTAGTTAAGGATGGAGAGGCAGATGCTTTTCTATCTGCTGGTAGCACGGGAGCAATGGTCGCAGCGGCAATATTTATTGTTCGTCGTTGTCCAGGTGTTCGCCGTCCTGCAATTGGAACAGTCCTACCTACGGCAGGTAAACCTATTCTTGTGTTAGATGCAGGTGCAAATACAGATTGCTCAGAGGAAGAACTAGAGCAATTTGCAGTTATGGGAAACATCTACTCTCAGGCAATTTTAGAGCAAGAAAAGCCTGTAGTTGGTTTGTTGAGCATTGGTGGTGAAGAATTAAAGGGTAATGATGTTACAAAGCGTACCCTTCAACGCTTACGCCAAAACAAGCTACTCAATTTCCGTGGCAACATTGAAGGTCATGATGTTTTTGAGGGTGATGTTGATGTTTGTGTCTGTGATGGCTTTGTGGGAAATGTCCTTTTAAAGTCAGTTGAGAGCTCAGCAAAAGCAATTGCTCATTGGATGAGGCGAGAATTTAAGGCTAATCCATTAAGAATCTTTGGCGCTTTATGCTTAAAGGGTGCGCTAAAGAATTTGAAGCGCCGTATGGATCCTGAGGTTTACGGAGGCGCTCCACTATTGGGAGTTAATGGCACTGTAATTATTACTCATGGTGCCTCTTCCCATAAGGCAATATACCACGCAATACATGTGTCCGTAAATGCTGTAAAGAATAGAATTTCTGAAAAGATTACGCAGAACTTAGCTGAATTAGCAGGGCAAAAGGCTGCGGAAAATAAGGAAGAGAACGCCAATGTGTAATGCTGGTTCTCAATACTCTGCAGTTATAACTGGTGTTGGTGCTTATGTACCAGAGAAGGTTATGACAAATGAGGAATGGTCAAAGATTGTAGATACGAATGATGAGTGGATAACCACTCGCACAGGTATTAAGACTCGTTATTTTGCACCAGAGGGAGTTTATACATCTCATTTAGCAATAAATGCTGGTCGCCAGGCAATAGAGGATGCTGGTGTAAATCCCGAGGATATAGATTTATTAATTGTAGCAACAATATGTCCAGATAGACCTTTGCCATCAACTGCATGCTTTGTTCAGCATGGGCTTGGTTTAACAAACGCAGCTAGCTTTGATTTAGTTGCAGCATGCTCTGGTTTTGTTTATGCATTAGATACTGCCAAGCAGTATATTCTTGCTGGTTCTGCTAAGCGTGTGCTAGTGATTGGCGCAGAAACAATGAGCCGCATCATTGATTGGCAGGATCGTGGTTCATGTGTTTTGTTCGGTGATGGTGCTGGCGCGGTAGTTCTAGAGCGCGTTGAAGAGCCAGGTAAAGGCATCCTTTCTTCAATGCTTGGAGCAAATGGAGCACTTTCTGAATTGCTACGCATTGAAACAGGTGGAACTGCAGAGCCATTGACTCACGATAATTTAGATGAGCGCCGTCAGTATGTGAAGATGGAAGGCAATGTTGTTTTCAAGCATGCTGTACGCAATATGTCAGAGGTAGCAACTAAGGCTGTTAAGGCAGCAGGTCTTGAAATTTCAGATATTGATTGGCTAGTTCCTCACCAGGCAAACACACGCATTATCGATGCTGTGGGTCGCCAGTTAGGAGTAGATTCTTCTAAGGTTGTTGTAAACATCCAGAGGGTTGGTAATACAACTGCTGCTTCTATCCCTCTAGCTCTAAAGGAAGCTGTAGCAGATGGACGCATCAAAAAGGGCGACAATGTTTTAATCGTTGCCTTCGGTGCTGGCCTAACATGGGGTTCAAGTGTATTCCGTTGGGAAAAATAAAATTTGATTTTATTCAATTATTTTTGATACTGTATTTGTGTGCCAGTACAATGGCAGATGAATACAGTTTTTTAATATCTTAAAGGGCTTAAAATTATGAAACCGGAGATTTTAGCACCAGCAGGTAATATGACCTGTCTACAAGCAGCTATTAATGCAGGAGCAGATGCTATTTATTTAGGACTTGATACACTAAATATGCGCTGTGGAGCAACGGTTAGTTTTACGAAAGACAATCTTCCAGAGGCATCTGAAAGATGCCGTGCTGCAGGAGTAAAGCTTTATTTAACGGTAAATACAATTATTTTTGAAGGTGAGCTTGGTCAATTAGATGATATGCTTTCTTTTGCAAAGCAGTATGTCGATGCAGCGATTGTTTCAGATTGGGCGGCAGTGGCGGCATGTAAGCGTCATGGTGTACCAGTTCATATCTCTACACAAATGTCATGTAGTAATAGTGAGTCAGCTGCGTTTTTAAAATCTCAGGGTGCTGAGCGTGTGGTTTTGGCTCGTGAATGTACTCTTGAAGAAGTCGCAGAAATAGCATCAAAGGTAGATATAGAATTAGAGACCTTTGTTCATGGTGCAATTTGCGTGGCAGTGTCTGGTCGCTGCTTTATGTCGCAGCATGCATACGGTTTTTCAGCAAATAGAGGCGAATGCCGTCAACCATGCCGTCGCAAATATACGGTTGTTGAGGAGCGTTCCGGAGAGGGGCCTCTAGCAAGCTTTGATGTTCAAGGACATAATGTTTTCTCTGCTCGTGATTTATTTGCACTTCCTCTTTTGGATAAGCTAACAGCGGCTGGTATCAAATCCTTTAAGATTGAAGGGCGTGGACGCAATGCAGAGTATGTTGCAGCTGTGACCGCGGCATATCGTGAAGCACGCGATGCAGTGCTAGCAGGTGAATTTAATGAGGAGCTGGTTGCGCGTTTACGCACAAAGTGTGAGACAGTTTATCATAGAGAGTTGGCCGAGGGGCTTTATCATGGCCGTCCAGGTAAGGATCAATTTTGTTCTGATGGTGCCGAGAATCTTGCCACTCTAAAGAAGGAGCACATTGGAATAATCACAAATTATTTTGTAAAGGCGCAGGTGGCAGAGCTTTTGGTGCACAATGATGCGCTTCGCAATGGTGATGTTCTTTCTATTCAAGGTAATGCAACGGGTGTGCTTGATATAGTCGTTGATAACATTCAATGTGATGGCGAGCCTGCAACCGAAGTCCCACGCGGACACCTTGCCACATTTAAGTGCTCCACACGAGTTCGCAAAAACGATATAGCCTACCGAATGACAGAGGTATGAAATTATTAACCATTCTAGTTTAGGAGAAAATTTATGAAGTTGTCAGATGCTCACAAGGCAAGATTAGAGAGAACCATGAAATGGTTCGCGCCTGCTCGGTTTGGTATGTTTTATCACTATGGTTTGTATACCGGTGGTGGTTGTTCTGTTGTTGTAGAAGATGATATTTATGAAAGTAAGATGATGTATGCTACAGCAGAGGAATTTGAAGCAGCAACCCCAGGACCTGAAGCTGTTGGTGTAAATATGGCTCAAGCAGCAAAGGATGTTGGAGCAAAATATGCTATTCTTACTGCAATCCATACAGGTGACGCGCTAACTGTTCTTTTCCCAACTCAAAATCCTACCTTTTATCACAAAACAAAAGGTGATTATGTTGGTGAATTTATTAAGGCATGTAATGAGCGTAATATCAAGCCATTCCTATACCTCCCTATGGGATTTGGCGGTTGGGACAAGGAGCCATATGGTCCATGTATAGACCCGAAGGTCGGCGAGCAAGGGTATCCTGCGTATTACACACTATTGTGTGAGCTAATAAAAGAAATCTACGACCGCTATGGAAAGGCATTGGCTGGTTTGTGGTTAGATGGTCGTCCTGAGTTTGGCATGGAGCGAATACCTGCTTATATTCGCTCATTGTGGGGAGATGATATTATTATCACAAATAATTCAGCCGCAGAGTTAGATGTTCCTGAAACAGATTTTGGTACATCGGAGGAGCATGAGGACCCATGCTCACCTCCATATAATCGTTGGAGCGGTTATCGCCGAAATGGTCGTTGGGGTGCAACGCCTCCACGCCGTGACTTTAATGAGGATATTCCTACACCAAACTATTGGTGGTATAATGGTCCTGATAAGATTAAGCCAGAATATAAAAATGATGAATTTTTCCTTTTGCGTGAATTTTGTTGCGCTATGGGTCAGCGTGGTATTTGGAATTTTGCTCCTGGCATTGGACCTTTAATTGATGGCACAATGCCATCAGAGATTCAGCCATCTTTAAAAGCAATTCAAGATTTTCTTGAATGGGGTAGTGAAGCAATTTTCAATACAAAGGGGGCAGAGGCAACAATTATGACGCCAGGCTACTTTGATCACCACAATAGTATTGGTTTTTGCTCAATCACAACACCATATGATGATCCAAACACCTTCTATGTGCTTGTTACACAGACACCATTAAAGGGTTTTGCACTTTTTGAAACAGCGGGTTATGTTCCAAAGCGTATAATAGATTTGCGTACAGGGCAGGAGCTTTCATTTGAAATGTGGAGCGGTCCATATCTTGAAGGTGTCGACTGGAGTGATGTCGACACCTATGGTGTCAAAGTATTAAAATTTGAGTTTTAATACACTATTTCCCATTTTTTAGAAAATACTCCCAAGAAGTGAAAAACATTTCTTGGGATTTTTTATAGTAAATGAGAAACATGGAATGCTCAAGGATTTTCTTTTTGATGTTTCTAACTTATTAAGTTCCAAAAAGTTATAAAATTAGCCCTTTGTTTTTATAAAATTAGTTGTGTAATTTTGTATGCATGGTTGTGTCTTAAAATATACATGCAAAGCCGTACAAATCAAGGATATATTGAGAAATTTCCTTAGTAAAAAACACCCTTTTTTTATGTTTTAATCTTGAAGTATTCTGCTAGTAATGATACAATGAAAGGTACTTTTAAGTGTAAAAAGCATTTTTTTAAAAAAAATAAAGGAATTTATTTATGGATAAGACACCTGATTTGGGTGACAAGACTAGAGCATTTACAATCAAGTCACTCATTTTCTCGTTTGTAGCTATTTTGTTTGTTTCTGGTTTATCCGCCTATCACGATATTGTGATGAAGGTACCATTAATGGTTAGCAATCATTTCTCTATTGCAGGCTTCCTATTCATATTGCTAGTGGGCTTGTTTTGGAATGGCATTTGGGCAAGCATAGGTGCTTTGGTTCGCAAATTTCCTGAGACTGTAACTATACAAGTGTCCACACGCAAAGGTGATTTGGTTCGCAAATTTTCTAAGACTTTAACATTAAAGGGAGTAAAGGGAGGTTTCTTCTCAAATAACAAGCTTGCATTAAATCGTAAAGAATTGAGCGTTGTTTTTGCTTCTGCTTTTGTATCTTCTTATCCTCCAACATCTGGTTTATTCCGTTATTTCCATCGAATGATACTTATTCCATGGCGCGAATATCCTAGTCGCACCTTGTGGAAGTCTTTTGATATCTTTAACAAGTACCTAAATCCAGAATTGTTCCCTGCTCCATATCCAGGCACTCCTGGAGTAACAGAGACTACAGCATACCAGAAGGTTTATGCAGATTTCTTCGTAGGTGTATCAAATGGAGTTGAAACTGTTCCTCTATATAACTTACCTCTAGCAGAGTGGGTTGGTCCTCTATGCTTTTGGGGTCCGCTAATAATTGTTATGGCATTAGCGGTTATTGCAATGCAATTTGTTGTTCATCGTCAATGGGCGTATAACGAGCAATTGAGCTATCCTCTTGCTCAGGTAATGGGTGGTTTCTGTGAAGTAAATCCAAAGCGCCCTGGAGTGCCATTGATTTTCAAAAATCGTTTGTTCTGGTGGGGTTTTATACCATTATTCTTTTTGCTTTTATTGCAGTATCTTTCAATGTGGTACCCACAGAGCTTCCCTTCATTGGGTGAAGTTCTTCCAAACTTCCGTAGCTGGAACTTGCCTATTACTTCAAGTATTCCAATTTTCAGTAAACTAGGAATTTATTACTTGAATTGGCAGACTATATTCTTCTCCATTGTTGGTATTGCATATTTTGTAAGTTCAGAAGTGAGCTTGACATTAGGCTTTGCTCCAATGCTGTTGGCTATCTTTACAGTATGCTTCTACAATATTACTGGTCAGCAGTTGGATGGAGCTTGGATGAATGCTAGCCGCGCAGGTGGTTATGTTGGTTTGTCTATCATTTTATTGTATGCTGGTCGATTCTATTATCGTGCTGTATTTAGAAGAGCATTTGGATTTAAGAAGAGCTCTGATGCAACACAAGGTATTGGTGTGGCTGGTGATGTTTCAGTTGTCGCTGCACGTGTATTGATTCTTTCCTTTATTTCATTCGTAGCAATGCTTTGCATTATGGGTGTAAGCTTTATCATGGCATTGTTCTTTGCTTTGCTATTGATGATTGTTTTCTTGGTTTCCTCACGTATTGTTTGCGAAACAGGTATCCCATTTATTCAGACAGGTTGGGAGCCAGCCTCTGTTTTTGTTAAGCTTTTCGGTCCTGCCGCTGTTGGTCCAAAATCTATGACATTCTTGTTGTGGGCAGGTAATGGAATTCTTTGCCAGGATACACGTGAGGCATTGATGCCATATGTAGCAACAGGTGTTAAGGTAGCAGACGATGCTGGTGTTAAGATCAAGAAGGTTTTCTGGTTCTTAGTTGTGGTTATTATTATTGCGTTGGTAGTTGCTTTTGCTAGTGCACATTTCTCATTGTACAACTATGGCGGTATGGGTGATGGTTGGGCATCTAAGTATCCTCCTGTACAATATTTTGATGCAACCGTAAAGCACCTAACAGATATGAAGGCTTCAGGTGTATTAGAGCAGTCAACTGAGTTTAGTCAGTGGCAGCGTTTGGGCCTAATTCAACCAGATTCAGACTCATTGAATTTCTTCATTTTTGGATTGATTGCAGTTGTTGTCACTTATTGCTTACGCTTTAGATTTACCAAGTTCCCAATTCACCCATTACTGTTTGTTATGTGGGGAACTTATCCAAATAATATGACATGGTGCTCCTTCCTAATCGGTTGGTTTGTAAAGATGCTTGTTGTAAAATTTGGTGGTGGCGGTGTTTACCAGAAATTCAAGCCATTCTTCATCGGCTTGATTGCAGCAGAGCTAATCCTTGTATGCTTGGTTATTTTGGTTGACTTCTTCAATTACTTCATTATTGGCGAGGCTTCTCGTGTAACCTTTAATGTTCTACCAGGTTAATGTGTAGAATGGTTAAAGAAAAAGAAAGACTTTAATCCTAAGTAGAGCTTAAAAGATAGAAAAGGTTTTTATGAGCAAATATAGAGAGATTGATGTAAAAAAACAGCGTAACATGTCATGGAGCGAGACTTTCCATCTCTGCATTAGAGGTGTAAAGCATCGTATGTTACGTTCTGTTTTGACACTTGCTGTAGTAGTTCTTGCAGTTGCATTCTTTATGTTCTTATTGACAGAAAGTGTTATTCTTCGTACAACAGGCCAGGGCGTTGCTGAAGAAATAGAGCAAAATCGTTTTGGTCAAGTTATTTTTACACGTATGCTAGAGCCAGCTACAGAGCTTATTTCAGTGCGCCGTTTAGCACAAGCTTTTGCATCTAATGATGAGGCAGCATTAAATGAGTTTTCTGCATTAACAGGAATGCCATTAGCAGATGTAAAAAAACTTGCTGAAAAAGCTCATGAAGAGCGAGTTTATATAGATTGGTTTGACAACATTCCAAGTGGGCGTCGTTTGGTGTTGGTACATAAGAGCACTGGTCGCGAAGCAATTGAGTTTGCAATCAGCAATAGAGAAGAATTCTTTGAGACATTGGAGCCAATGGTTGATTTACGTGTTCCAGGTAAGAAGGAAGGGCTAGCTAAGTTCTTTGACGGCTATGAAGAATATAGAGCAGAATTAACAAGCTTTAACCTCAAGTGGAATGAAAAGGTTGTTCTTGCTCAGCAGCAAATGCAACATATGAAGGGTGATTTTGCTGAGACTGATGAATCATGGATTATTCAGTCTACACCAGAGCAGCGTTTAGCTCTTCAAAAGGGATTTGAGCAAATAGGCTTTAATTTTACAGAAGCAGATATGACGCTAATGCATGATCAATTTTCTGAGGCAGATCTTTACGAGCGTATGTTTGTAGAGCTTTCAAAGTCAGAGGTTCGTGATTTATGGGCAAGTAAGTTCCGTGAGTCACAGCGTTCTTCAGCAGAAGAAAAGTTCATGCAGTTTGAGGATGAGCGCGCAATTGAAATTATGGTTAGTTTAGGCTTTACTAAAGAAGAAGTTCAGCAGATATTTGTTCGCACTCAAAGATTAAGTAAGCTTTCAAATGTAGAGCGCAAGCTTTCAGGTGTTGTTTCACTTGAGGAGGGTGGAAATACAGGCTTGAGCGGTCGTCAGATTTTCCTACTATCTATTTCATTTGTTGTATGTATGGTTGGTATCACTAATGCGATGCTTATGTCAATTACTGAGCGTTTCAGAGAAATTGCAACAATGAAGTGCTTGGGTGCGACAGATCGCTATATTCTACTACAGTTTATGATGGAAGCTGGTTTACAGGGCTTCTTTGGTGGTGTTTTTGGTGTGATAATTGGTTTTATAATTTCAATTTTACGTGGTAGCATTGCATATGGAAGTTATATGTGGACATATTGGTCTACACCAGGAATGCTACTCTGTGCAGGTGTTTCACTACTTGCAGGTGTTGCACTTGCTGTCCTAGCATCTATCCAACCATCCTGGTCTGCATCTCGCATGGCACCTATGGAAGCAATGAGGGTTGAATAAATATGACAACATTTAATGAAGAAGAATATGCAAAGAATCGTGAGGTTCTAGTTTCTGTGCATGGTATCCACCGCGTGTTTATGCGCGGTGATGAAGAGGTTCATGCGCTAAATGGTATTTCACTTGATATATATCGTGGTGAATATATTTGTGTGATGGGTCCATCAGGTTCAGGTAAATCAACCTTCTTTAATATGGTTGGTGGCTTGGATTCTCCAACCTCAGGTCGTGTATTTATCGATGGTGTGGATATGGCTCAATTGAATGCAGATGAGCTTGCTTTTCTACGTTGTCGTAAGATTGGTTATGTGTTCCAAACCTTTAACCTAAACACAGTAATGACAGCATTGGAAAACGTTACACTTCCAATGGTTTTTGCTGGTGTACATGCTGATGAGGCTCGCGCTCGTGGTATGGCTCTTCTTGAGAAGGTTGGTCTTGGTGAGCGCTGGAATCACCGCCCTAAAGAGATGTCTGGTGGTCAGATGCAGCGTGTAGCAATTGCTCGCTCATTAGCAAATAATCCATCAATTTTGCTTTGCGATGAGCCTACAGGTAACCTTGATCTTAAGACCGGTGTTGAAATTCATCAATTACTTTGTGATTTAAATAAGAAAGACGGAGTAACAGTTATTTGTGCAACTCATGACCACAACATGCTATCAGTTTGTGATCGTATGGTATGGATTTCTGATGGTCAGATTGAGCGCATGGCTGATAGAGCTAATGTTACAATTGAGAAGGCTAGCTTGGGAACAGAGGATTATGAGTAAGATGATTTATAGTATAAGTAAAATGAAGGCAATAACTAAGGCGGCTGTCACTAGCATAGCGTTTATGGCAGCCACTTGTGGTGCTACAAATGTGGCAGATACGGTATATTCTCGTGTTTATGGCGAGCTTTCCTCTCATCCAAGTCGTATAGCTGGTAGTGAGGCTCTTGATGCAAGCTTTGCTGCTATTGAAGCAGAGTTACGTGCAGCTGGTTTAACACCTCATTATCAAACATTTGATACCCTAGTTCAAGAGACACAAACATGTTCTGTTACATATGATGGCCAGCCAGTGCCAGGCGTGTTGATGGTAAACAATGGCCCAGCTGCCTTTGTTTTAGAGGAACCAATTGACGCACCAATAGTTTATGTTAAGAGTGGTTCTATCAAAGATTTAGATGGTGTTAATGTTAATGGCGCTATTGCTGTTGTTGATACAACCTTGCCAGGAGTATCTCTTTCAGACACTTTTATGAGTGGTGCAAAGGCTGTTATTCTGGTTGGCGATGAGTCTTTAAATCAATGGGAATTAGTAAATTGCAATTTTGAAACAATATCTCTAGTCCCTCGTTTATATATTGATAGAGCGAATGCAGAAGCAGCAGGTCTTTTAACAGCAGATGGCAGCAAAAATGCAGTTATTGATGCAAAGGCAGTATTAGTTGATGCAACAACCAAAAATCTTTGGGTTGAGCTTCCATATAAAGAAAATTGGACAGTTGGATTAGATGTTCCACAAGCAATTGTGCTTTCTGCTCGCGTTGATACATATGGCTTTACACCAGATTATTCCCCAGATAACCGCTATGCAGCAAATGCAGCATTGCTAACTGATGTTGTTTGTGAGTTGGCTAAGAAAGGCCCTTATAATAGAAAGATAGTAGTTGTATTTTTTGGTTCTCACTATGCTGGTCAAGAGGGTGCTCGTTTCTTCTACCATTCTGTAGATATGGCATCACATGAGATTGAAAGCAAAGGAGCTGCAGAAACAACTCTTTCAAACAGAGCTAAATCATATGCTTTAGAGCTTCAGTATAATATTGATTTGTCTCATACAATATCCATTGCAAATGTAATAACAGCAAAAGATGATGAGGCAAGAAATATTAAATATACTGATGATTTAAGACTTCGTCTAAGAGATGTTATTATTGGTGCTGTTGGAGAACAGCGCACTATGCTTTCTGAAGCAAATCTAGAGCTAAAGCGTCTTGAGGAAGAAGATCCTGTTGCTAATGCAGAAAGGATTAAAGAGCTAAAAAGACAAGAGGAAGAATGTAGAGCTGTTCGCGCAATGTGGAATGAATTGCGCCGCCAGTTAAACAAGAAAACCTTCGAAGAAACAGAAGAGCTTGTTATTGCTTACAATGATTTAAAGAAATTAGGTATAAATAAAACAGATTCTCCAATGGAAGAATTTACATTGGTTTATAATGACCTAATTCAAAAAATTGATAGACGTCTAAAGCTACGCATTGAAGAACTATCAAGACACATAGAAAATAACAAAACATGGATTAACTTAAGTAATGCATTTATCTCTAGCGGTAAAAACCTTGCTATAGTTGGTCATTTTGATTTCGATTTTGCTTCAGCAACAGACCCATGGATGTACTCCGTTATTAATGCATCAGGCTTGTATCGCTTTGAAAGCATGGATATTGGTATGTATCTACGCCATTTGGGTGTGTTAGATAACATCTATTATGGTCGTGAGATAAAAGATAATGGCGTTGTTGTAGAAAAGCATACTGGTATTGTAGAAGGCAAGGATTGGGGTAGTGCAGTGCTATATAGACCAACTGTTGCAAACCCAACATTTAAGCCTTTCTCATTGAGTGTTCCAAATCAGCGTTCTGTACCATCTGCAGTAGCTACTGGTTTAGGTATTCCTGGCTTCCAGTTGATGACAGTAGGTAATTCTCTTGCTCATGATGCTCTTCCTTTTGCTGATAATTATGAATTATCTGCACTTAAGGATCAGATGGTTTGCTTATGTACTGCTTTGGCGAATAGCGAACAACTATCTATCCGTCCACAATTTAAGGCAGAAAAGATGGAACCAACATATCTATATACTGTAGATATGGATAAAAAAACATGGGATGGCGTTAATTTTATAAATTATGCACGAGGCTCTACAGAGGCAGATGGTGTCCCAGAAAATGCTATTTTACAATTTACAGGAATTGAGCAAACAGAGTCTCAGGTGGGTATTAGTAAGCTAGCTCGTACACGTATTCTTCATAATGGCTTTGTTTATATGCCTATGGTATCACATTCGACAGCAATTTCCGGCTGGCGTTCTTCTACCATTGGTATTGGTTATAATAAGGATACAGGAGCGCTTGAACGAATTTCTGTAGAAGGTGAGTCTGCAGGTATCATTAACACTCCTATTCATTTGTTTTATGCATATGGTGGTCTAACATTTAGTAATGGTTATGCACCAGATCCTGCTGGTGGAGCAATGTATGAGGCACAAATTCTTATTGCATCTAAGGATGCTAAGCACAAGACATCTGCTTCATATGGAATTGGCCAGCTAAAGAAAAACGAGTTCTTTGCTGATAGACCAGATAGAATTAAACGCATTGGCTCTAATGGTGATATGGTTCTAGGCTCGGTTGCTTTGACAAATGGAACCGCTAGTGCTTCAGAGCGTATGGATGCTGCAATGGGCGAAGGTATTTCAATGGATGCCAGTGAAATGCTAAACTTTGATGGAATAGCTCAAGGCGCAAATGATGCATTTATTCTAAACGAGGCTCGTCTAGATACACTTCGTCAAAGAAATATTATTCGCGATGACTTAGAGGAGCTTCATGCAGACGCAAAAGACCATCTTGATGAGGCTAGAACTGCTGCAGAAAAGAAGCAATGGTCTAGAGCTCGTGCTCATCAGGTTTTTGCAACTTGTATTGAGGGCCGTGTTTATAATCCTCTTCGTTCTGTAACAGAAGATTTAGTACAGGCTGTTGTGTTGCTTCTACTATTAAACATTCCATTTGCCTTTGCAATGGAGCGCTTAATTTGTGGTTATACTTCTATCTATAAGCAGCTACTTGGCTTCTGCACATTCTTCATTATTACATTTGCAATTCTATTCTTTACTCACCCTGCATTTGCATTAGCATCTGCTCCTACGATTATCTTCCTTGCATTCGTAATCATCTTACTATCTGTTATCACGACAGCTATTATGATGGGCAAGATTAAGCAAGAAATTAAGGCAATGCAAGGCTTGTCTTCAACGGTACATGGCATGGAGAGTGAGAATTCAACCACACTTTCTGCAATCCTAATTGGTATTGCGGGTATGCGTAATCGCCCTCTTAAGACATTCTTAACATGTACAACGGTAGTTCTATTGACATTTACGATTCTTGTATTTGCTTCCTTTACTTCACAGCAAGGTGTTGTAGAAAGCTATCTAGGACGTGGTCAAGGTGAGAATCGTATCGAACTACATCGTCTATCATTGTTAGGCATTGATCGCCCTCTAACTGAGTCTATTGAGATAATAATGGGCGAAGATTTCAAGATTTATCGCCGTGGTGGTGTATTCCCTAACCCAACAAAGAGCACAGATGTTGGTATCGCACCACTTGCTCCTGAGCGTGTTATTTATTGCCCAAGCACATCGAAAATCGTTAATATTAAGGCAATTATGGGCTTTGATAAGGGCGAATTTGAGTGCTCAAAGACTTTGGCGGAAATTTGTCCAGAGTTTGCAACAACTGAAGGCACTGAATTCTCTCCAATTTTCCTTCCTCAAACTATCGCAGCAGAATTGGGTGTAAAGGAAGGCGAAGAGGTTCTTATTAATGGTGTTTCATTTACATTTGCAGGCATCTTTGATGGTTTAAAACTACAAAATGCTTCAACTCTTGATAGCCAAAAATTATTATTGCCAGACTTCCAATCAACAATTAAGAATGCTGGTGGAACAGGTGCTGGAGTAAGCTCTGTTGAGTCTCTTGAGTCAATGCAGGTAGGAACATTTGAATGGTTTAATGCAGATACAGTTGCCATCGCCAACTTGGATGATTTGAGTAAGGCCTTTGGTTCAAATAACTATGTAAACTTTATGGTGCTATATCCAAGAAGTGATTCTATAGATATTGAAGCAGAAGCACGCGCACTTGCTCCTGTATTTACAGGTACTGTTCATGTAAAGAGCTCAGAAGGCGTTCGTTATATGTTCTTTACTCAGGCAGTTGAAGGTTCCGGTTTTGCAGATGTTATTATTCCATTACTACTTGGTGGTCTAATCATCTTTAGCTCACTCATGGGTTCTATTGTTGACCGTGAGCGTGAAATCTTCACATATTCTGCTCTAGGCTTGTCACCTCCAAATGTTGGTGCATTATTCTTTGCTGAATCTGCAGTATATTCTGTAATTGGTGGTATGGGCGGCTATCTTCTATCACAGATTGTGGCTAAGGTTTTGAACTTCCTTGGTCATATGGGTGTTATGACTCCTCCTGAAATGAACTTCTCATCCCTAACATCTGTTTGCACAATCTTAATTGTTATGGCAGTGGTAATGCTTTCAACAATTTTCCCTGCATTACGCGCAAGTAAGTCTGCAAATCCAGGTGTTGCTCGTAAGTGGAGCATGCCTTCACCAGAGGGTGATTTGTTGAAGTTCGTATTCCCATTCACAGTTTCAGAGGTAGATTTCTCAGGTATTCTATCCTTCATTAGAGAACACTTTAATAATCATAATGATGCAACTCTAGGTGCATTTGCTGCTCGCAATGTAAAGCTATTCAAGCTTCATGGTGCAAAGGGTGGTAAGGATGCGCTAGGTATTGAGGCAGATGTTTCTCTTGCTCCTTTTGATCTAGGTATCTTCCAAAAATTCAGAATGTATTCATCTGAATTTGAAATCAAGGGTATTGATGAGGTTGTAGTAGAAATTACTCGTCAGGGTGGTACACCTAATGCTTGGATGCGTAGCAATCGTGGCTTTGCAGATGAGTTGCGTAAGCAGTTCCTACTATGGCGCTCTCTACCAATTGAGACAATTGAGCATTATCGCGCTCAAACTGCGGCTACATTGGAAGGCAAGGATGCCGAATAAGATTTAAAGCAATAACGAGACATATAATATGAAATTATCTCAACTTTTTAAAAGAAGAATTAAAACACAAGATAAGGAACTAGAGGATTTTAGACGGTTACTCGAGGTGCCAGACACCTTTGAGGACGGTTATAATATTTCTTCCCTTATAGGAACATTGTTTGTTGCTGCTGTTATGGTGCCAGGTGCTCTTTACATGGAGCTTGTTGCTGGTACTGGTATCGGTGGTGCTGCTCAATGGGTAACCGTGCTACTATTCGTTGAGGTAGCTAAGCGTGCAAATGCAAAGCTTTCTAGAGCGCAGCTCTTCATTCTATTCTATATGAGTGGTATGATAATGGGTAGAAGTGTCTATGGTACACCACTTTACACACAGTTCCTTGTTCGCTCAGATGCTGCTGTTTCAACAGGTGTTGCTGCGGGAATTCCTACGTGGGTTGCTCCATTAAATCTTGATGAACTTCCTAGAACTTTTTTAAGTAAGGCATGGCTACCATTCTTGGGCTTATTCCTTTTCCGTGAAATTATGTCACGTATTGATACTGCTGTTCTAGGTTATGGATTATTCCGTTTGACATCAGATATAGAGCGTCTTCCTTTCCCAATGGTTCCTGTTGGTGCACAAGGTATTCTTGCTATGTCAGAGCAGGTTGAAGGCTCTGCAAAGACATCAGGTTCAAATGTTCGTTGGAGAATGTTCTGTGTCGGGTCTGGTATCGGTATGATATTTGGTCTAATTTATATGGGTCTTCCAACAATCACTGGTTCATTCTTTGATCAGCCATTGATGGTGTTTAAGATTCCATTTGCTGACTTTACGTCATATACTGAGGATTTCTTACCTGCAGTTGCAACAGGTATGTCCTTTGATATGGGTAACATAATCTTAGGTATGACACTACCTTACTATTCAATGGTTGGCTCTTTTATTGGTTTGTTATTTACCTTTATTATGAACCCAATCTTGTACAGTTATGGTATGATGCCAACCTGGAAGCAGGGTGATGATACCGTTACTACATTGTTCGCTAATAACGTAGATTTCTATTTCAGTTTCCAGATTGGTGTTTCCTTAGCAATTGCTATTTATGGTATAGCTGTGGCAATTATGACTGTTCGCCGTAACCGTAATACCAAGGTTGGTATTCAAAGTATGGAAGAAATTGAGCGTAGATCAAAGCTCCGTGGACACGTTCCTGGTAAATGGGTTTGCTTGTCATATATTATTACTTGCTCATCCTATATTTTACTATCTGGCTGGTTGATTGATTGGCATCCAGGTGTGATGGCAGTACTATTCTTCTTTGGTTTCCTATATACGCCTTTGATTTCTTATGTTACAGCTCGTTTGGAAGGTCTTGCAGGTCAGGTTATTGAAATTCCATTTATCACAGAGCTTGCATTCATTATGTCTGGCTATACAGGTGTAAAGATTTGGTTTATGCCAATTCCTAAATCAAACTATGGTATTCAGGTTGTTAACTACAAGCAGGCTGAATTGCTAGGCTGTAAGTTTGGATCTATTTGGAAGGCACAGTTCTTCCTATTCCCTGTTATTATAATTTCAACAATCTTGTTCTCAAGCTTTATTTGGAGCTTAGCAGAAATTCCTTCAGCAGTTTATCCATTCACAATGGAAATTTGGGATTTGAATGCTAAGAATGCTTGCTTGCTATATTCTTCAACACTTGGTGAATATTCTCAATTTAGTGAGGCATTGGGCTTCTGGAGATTCTTCTCTGGTCTTGGTTCTGCTGCAGTTGTTATGAGTATCCTCGGTTGGTTTGGTGCTCCAACAATGCTATTCTTTGGTGTTGTACGTGGCTTGGGTCAGACCGCTCCTCATACTGTTGTTCCTAACTTTATTGGTGCAATTATCGGTAAATTCTACTTTGAGAGAAAGTTCGGACGTGAGTGGCGTAAGATGATTCCTGTTGTTTCTTCAGGCTTCTTTGTTGGAACAGGTTTGATTTCATTGTTGTCTGTAGGTATTGTATTCTTGTCTAAAGCAATTAGTACCGTATCTTACTAAACCTTTTAAAATAAACGGATGTATTTATGAGTAGAAAAGAAGATGTTTATATGCCACCACCACCTCCAAAAGGGCAAGAGGTCTTGATTGAGGTAAGAGGCGTAGATAAAATTTATTCAAAGGGTGATGAAAAGGTATACGCCTTGAACAATATCAATGTTGACGTATATCGCGAGGAATACCTATCAATCATGGGTCCATCTGGATCTGGTAAGACAACCTTGTTTAATATGGTTGGTGCATTAGATAAGCCTTCACATGGTGAGGTTAAGGTTGGAGGAGTCTCTCTTCCTTCATTGTCTTCTCGTGAGCTATCATATTTTCGCTGCAAGCACATTGGTTACGTTTTCCAATCCTATAACTTAATTCCATGGTTAACAGGTTTGGGTAATGTTATGCTACCAATGACTTTCCTTGGCGTTCCTGATGCAGAGGCAGAAAAGCGTGCTAAAGAAGTACTTGATATGGTAGGTCTTGGTCATCGTTTGAACCACACACCTGGTGAGATGTCAGGTGGTCAGCAGCAACGTGTTGCAATCGCTCGTGCGCTTGCAAATAATCCAACTATTATTTTGGCTGACGAACCAACAGCTAACCTTGACCAAAAGACAGGTGAAGAAATCATTGATTTGCTTTCTAAGCTTTGTAAGCAAGAGGGTGTAACGGTTATTTCAGCAACCCACGACCATAAGATGTTGAAGGCATCTGACCGAATCGTGTGGATTAAAGGCGGTCTTGTAGATCGCGTACAGAACACCGCTGACATGAACATCACCACAGGTGAGATTAAGTTATAATAAAAAAGGCGTCCAAAAGGGCGCCTTTTTTATGTATGACGGGCATGTCATAGTTCTATGGTGAAAGTCCAACGGGGGGTAGTTACCGACCAACCCAATAGCGACTCCCAAGGTTTATGTTGCGAGGCATAGGCGAGAAGAAGGGATAGCGAAATCGTA
>JAZNPC010000074.1:0-19802 GCA_045589455.1 Kiritimatiellia bacterium | reverse complement strand
TTAGGCTACGATTTCGCTATCCCTTCTTCTCGCCTATGCCTCGCAACATAAACCTTGGGAGTCGCTATTGGGTTGGTCGGTAACTACCCCCCGTTGGACTTTCACCATAGAACTATGACATGCCCGTCATACATAAAAAGGGGTGGAAAATCCCACCCCTTTTTATCAATTATTTAATATCACATTGTATTACATGATATCTGCGTGATATGCTTGTAGGCTCTTCACTCTACCCTCACTATCACGTGCAGCACGGATACCTTGAGCTGCTGCTTCTACCGCTGCTAGTGTTGTTAGATATGGAATCTGGTACTTTAGTGATGCCTTACGGATTGATGCATCGTCAGCACGTGAATCACGGCGGCCAGATGGTGTATTGATTACAAGAGCAACCTCGCGGTTTAGAATTACGTCTAGAACGTTTGGACGGCCCTCGTTAATCTTCTGCACAACCTTACCCTCAATTCCGTACTTAGACAACCATTCAATGGTTCCCTCTGTACCGATTACTGAGAAGCCTAGGTTTACAAATGCACGAATTGCTGAAACTGCTGCTTCCTTCTTCTCTGACAAGCTTACAAGCACCTTGTTCTTTACAGAGCTTATAGGTAGCTCAGCATAGGTTGCTTCCTGTGACTTGAAGTATGCCAAGCCAAAGGATGAAGCCAAGCCAAGCACCTCACCTGTAGAGCGCATCTCTGGGCCAAGAACTGGGTCAACCTCAGGGAATTTGGAGAATGGGAATACTGCTTCCTTAACACCGTAGTGTGGAATTACACGGTGCTTTAGACCAAGACTCTCAAGTGTTGAACCAAGCATTAGAGATGTAGCAGCCTGTGCCATCTGAATATTACATACCTTTGATACTAGTGGCACAGTACGTGATGCACGAGGGTTTGCCTCAATCACATATACCTTGCCTTTCTCAATAGCATACTGCATATTCATTAAGCCAACAACATTTAGCTCCTTAGCAATTGCTTGTGTGTACTTAAGGATTGTTGCCTTATTCTCTTCTGAAATTGATACAGGAGGGATTACGCATGCAGAGTCACCAGAGTGAATACCTGCTAGCTCGATGTGCTCCATAATTGATGGGATAAATACATTCTCACCATCTGATAGAGCATCTGACTCACACTCTAATGCATCCTGTAGGAAGCGGTCAAGTAGTAGAGGGCGATCAGGTGTTACACCTACTGCCTTTGCAACGTACTCGCGGAGCATTTCCTCATCATAAATTACTTCCATGCCACGGCCACCTAGAACGAAGGATGGACGAATCATTAGTGGGTAGCCAATCTGATTTGCTGCTTTGATAGCTTCATCAAGATTTGCTGCCATGTCTGACTCTGGCATTGGGATACCAAGCTTATCCATGCGATGACGGAATAGGTCACGATCCTCAGCAATATCAATTGCATCAATGCTTGTACCAAGAATCTTTACACCTGCATCAGATAGCTGACGAGCAATGTTTAGAGGTGTCTGACCACCAAACTGAACGATTACGCCAGCTGGCTTTTCCTTGCGGTAAATCTGGATTACATCCTCCATTGTAACTGGCTCGAAGTATAGCTTATCGCTAGTATCGTAGTCAGTAGAAACAGTTTCTGGGTTGCAGTTAACCATGATTGTCTCATAGCCAAGTGCACGTAGAGCGAATGCAGCGTGTACGCAGCAGTAGTCAAACTCAATACCCTGACCAATTCTATTAGGACCACCACCAAGAATCATAACCTTCTTAGGATTGTCTGTTACTGGTACCTCATCCTTCTCACCATTGTATGAAGAATAGTAGTAATCTGTGTCATTTACACCACTAACAGGAACCTTGTGCCATGTTTCCACAACACCTAGCTCTTCACGGCGTGCGCGAATACTCTGCTCTGAAACAGCCAAAATCTTTGATAGATAGCGATCTGAGAAGCCATCCTTCTTTGCCTTAATCAATAGTTCATCGCTAGGTAGTGTACCCTTAAAGGTTAGTAGCTGCTCCTCTAGCTCAACAAGCTCACGCATCTGCTGGATGAACCAATCCTTGATGCTTGTTAGAGCAAATAGCTGCTCATTTGTTGCACCCTTACGAATTGCCTCATACATGATGAACTGACGCTCGCTAGATGCATAACGTAGCATATCTAGAAGCTCTTCTAGAGACTTGCTATTAAAATCCTTTGCAAAGCCAAGACCATGGCGGCTATTCTCAAGTGCGCGGATTGCCTTCTGGAAAGTTTCCTTATATGTCTTACCGATAGACATAACCTCACCCACAGCCTTCATCTGTGTACCAAGCTTATCCTCTACACCACGGAACTTTTCAAATGCCCAACGAGCAAACTTTAGAACGATATAATCTCCAGATGGTGTGTACTTATCTAGAGAGCCATCACGCCAATATGGAATCTCGTCAAGTGTCATACCTGCAGCAAGCTTTGCAGAAATCAATGCGATTGGGAAGCCTGTTGCCTTAGATGCTAGTGCTGAAGAGCGTGATGTACGTGGGTTAATCTCGATAATGCAAATACGGCCAGACTTTGGATCATGAGCAAACTGAACGTTTGTGCCACCGATAACACCAATTGACTCAACAATGCGGAATGCCTGCTCCTTAAGGCGGTTCTGTGTTTCCTCATCAATTGTTAGCATTGGAGCTGAGCAGAAGGAGTCACCTGTGTGAACACCGATTGGGTCAATGTTTTCAATCATACAGATTGCAATCATCTGACCCTTAGAGTCACGAACAACCTCAACCTCAAGCTCTTCCCAACCAGCAACTGATTCTTCAATCAAGCACTGATTTGTTAGAGATGCCTCAAGGCCACGGCCTGTGATTGTGCGTAGCTCCTCAACATTGTAAACCAAGCCACCGCCTGTACCACCAAGTGTGTAAGCTGGGCGAACAACAACTGGATAGCCTAGCTGTGAAGCAATCTGCTCTGCACCCTCTACTGAGTGAGTAATTTCACTACGTGGGGTATCTATGTTAAGTGAGCGCATTGTTTCCTTGAAAATTTCGCGATCTTCACCACGCTCAATAGCTTCAAGATTAACACCAATTACGCGCACTCCATACTTTTCTAAAATTCCTGCTTTATCAAGCTCAAGAGCAAGGTTCAAACCTGTTTGACCACCGAGATTTGGAAGAAGAGCATCTGGCTTCTCTTGTACGATAATCTGTTCAAGTCTTGCAACATTAAGAGGTTCAATATAAGTTGCATCAGCCATAACTGGGTCTGTCATGATTGTTGCAGGATTTGAATTTACAAGAACGATTTCATAGCCGCACTCTCGCAATGCCTTACATGCCTGTGTTCCGGAATAATCAAACTCGCAAGCCTGACCAATCACGATTGGTCCAGAGCCGATAATCATCACCTTTTTGATATCATCACGTATCATTTTATGAACCTCTTACTTACTATAACTTGTATATTTGTTTTAGAGCCATTTCTTATATTCTGTTAGTTTTCTGCTCTAACGAGTACAACATCTGCAATGCTTCTTGCTCCTCGAGTGAGTACCTCAAGTTTTGAGTCTGCTTGAAGTAACTTTGTTCCTCTTGAACAAACATAAGCATCTACATAATAAACAATATCTTGTTTGATCAATGCATTGTCATATGTTAACGAAAACTCCACAGGGAAGGCGTCGAAATTTGGAATTGTTTTTTCTGCAACCACCTTCACTTCACCAGTAAGCTCCTCTGTATAGCAAAGTTTTATGGTTAACTCATATGTTGCAAGCACAGGAATTCGTTGCAAGCACGATACAGTCCCTGTCAATTCCTTCAAATCTTTAGGTTTTAAAACCTGTAAATTTTCTTGCTCATATGGGTGGCCACAAAGTGGGCAGGAAGTACATCCCCAAAATGCGAGCGAAAATAATACAAAAAAGATGACTAAAATAAAAGTTTTTTTTCTCATTTTTTGCCCTTATTTTTCAAATATTTTCCGATAGCGAATGCTGCAGCACATCCAGAAGCTGCAGCAGTCACTGCTTGTTTGATGGTTCCTGAGACCAAATCTCCAGCGGCAAAGATGCCTTTTCGGGAGGTTTTTCCATCATTTGTTATAACAAATCCTTGCTCATCAAGCTCCACCAACCCATTGAGCCACAAGCTGTTAGGGTTTCTGCCTCCACCCTTTGCAACAAATACACCCGATATAGGAAGCACACGTTCTGTTGCCGTCTTAAGGTCACGAAGTTGAATACTTCCGACACTTTTTTTACCTTCTTCTGACAATATTTGTAAAGGAATGGTCTCTGTACACATCTCCACATTGTCTAATGCTTTAATACGCTCAACTATAGAATCTGGAGCAGTAAATTCGGCATGCTTATTTATGAGCCAAACCGTACCACAAATGCTAGCAAGATATTCAGCATCTACTAGAGCGGCTTCTCCATCACCTATTACTGCGACTTCTTTCCCTTTAAAGAACATTCCATCACAAACTGCGCAATGTGAGACTCCTCTACCCTCTAGCTCCTTTTCTCCTGGAATATCGAGTGGTTTAGGGCTTGCACCCATAGCAAGAAGGACTGCTTCTGCAGAAATTTCTTCTCCTGAGGATAGGCGCAATACAAAGCCTTCCTCATTATCCATAGGAGTAATAGAAACTGCTTCTTCAAATTCAAAGCGCACACCAAGAGACTCTGCTTGATTATGCATACCAAACATTAAATCGGCACCTGTTGTGCCCACGGAAACACCTGGATAGTTATCAACGCGTGCCGCTTGAGCCAATAGTCCCATTGGACTTGCTCCCTCTAGCACAAGAGGAGAAAGTCCAGCTCTAGCTGCATATATTGCTGCAGTCAAGCCAGCTGGTCCAGAACCCAAAATAACTATCTTTTCCATAAATTAACTACTAAAAATTCGCAATCCAAACAATAATTGTCATGGATTGCGAAAATTACATCGATTATGTATAACGTAGAACCTCATCAACTGTGGTATAGCCATCAAGAATATTGATAACACCATCCTCACGCATTGTACGCATGCCTAGCTCACGAGCCTTTTCACGGATTGCAAGTGTTGGACTACGATTTGAAATCATCTCGCGAATTGGATCTGTAACGCGTAGATATTCATACAAGCCCTTACGTTTGCGATAGCCAGCGTGGTTGCACTGATCACAGCCTGCACCAAATGCGAACTGACGCCCAGCAACCTCTTCTTCTGTAAGCTCAAGACGCTTCAAGATGTCTGGGGTTGGATCGTAGAACTTCTTGCAGTTTGTACAAATTGTACGAACAAGACGCTGACCAAGCACTGCCTCAAGAGTTGATGCAATTAGGTATGGAGCAATTTCCATATCTACAAGACGTGTTACGGCACCAGCAGCATCGTTAGTGTGAAGGGTTGAGAACACCAAGTGACCTGTCAATGAAGCCTGCACAGCTATCTGAGCAGTTTCAAGGTCACGAATTTCTCCAACCATGATTACGTCTGGGTCTTGACGCAAGAATGCACGTAGTACCTTAGGGAACGTATTTCCTTGTACTGGGTTAATTGGCACCTGAACAATACCTTCGATATCATATTCAACAGGCTCCTCCGCTGTTAGAAGCTTTGTGCCTTCTTTGTTGATACGACGCAAACAAGAGTAAAGTGTTGTTGTTTTACCAGAACCAGTTGGGCCTGTAACGATGATAATACCATTTGGCTTTGTCACATCCTCACAAATTGCATCGTAAAGATATTCTGGCATACCGAGGTTTTCCAAGTCTAGAGAAACAACGGAGCGGTCAAGAACACGAAGCACCACAGACTCGCCGAACTGTGTAGGCAAGCAAGACACACGAAGGTCAATTTGTCTTCCGCCTACAGGGAGCTGGATACGACCATCCTGTGGTAAACGGCGTTCAGAGATGTTCAAGCCAGAGATAACCTTAATACGTGAAATAACAGGAAGCGCAAGAGAACGAGGTGGTGGTGACATTTCATACAAAGCACCATCAACACGATACCTAATACGGAATTCCTTCTCAAATGGCTCAAAGTGAATATCTGATGCACGTGCATTAACTGCTTGCTGTAGCACGATACCTACAAATCGAACAACTGGAGCAGAGCTTGAAGCATCAGCCAGTGCCTTCTCATCAAGCTCAACATCATCCTTACCTGTAATTTCTTCAAAATCGGATAGACCGGTCATGAAGTTATCCATTGCGGATGAATCATCGCCATAATAGCGAGAAATACAATCGTGAATTTCTTTTTGGCGAGCCAACACAAAGAAAATGTCTCGAGAAAGAACAAAGTGTAACTCGTCAGAAACAATTGGGCTTTGGATTGAATCACAAGCAAGAGTTACAGAAGTATCTGTCATCTCAATAGGGACAACATTATACATGCGTGCAACACTACCTGGCACAATCTTCAAAATCTCTGGCATAATATCAACTCCCTGAAGAGTTGCCACCTCAAGGCTGTGATATGAAGCCATCTCATTTAGAAGATCATCTTCAGAAACATATGAACCATCAATAATTAGGTCACGGATTGACTTTCCAGAGGAAAGATGCTCAGACATTAGTTCCTCACAAGTGGCATCATCCAAAAGACCACTCATTTGGCAAACTTCTAATACTGGATCAGTTTGAAAATTATCGCTCATTTCTAATCATAATCCCTTCTGGCATTAGCCCTGCATTTCCTTTAGCTTATCAACCTGGGTATCTGGATCACGAGATTTGGAGATAAGCTCTTCATAAGAGATACGACCTGCCACATGAAGACTTAATAAATGCGCATCTAGGGTTTGCATACCAAACTTTGCGCCAGTCTGAATATCTGATGTAATACGGTGTGTATTACCATCACGAATCATAGCTGCGATACTTGGAGTATTAACCATAATTTCAAATGCTGCAACGCGACCTGGCTTATCGACACGAGGAAGAAGAAGCTGAGAAATTACGGCTACAAGACCGCCTGAAAGCTGCATACGAACCTGTCCCTGCTGATCTGTTGGGAATGCATCTACAATACGATCAACTGTGCTTGCGGCACCTGTGGTATGCAATGTTGCGAAAACCAAGTGACCTGTTTCTGCAGCAGAGATTGCTGCCTGCATAGTTTCAAGGTCACGCATTTCTCCAACGAGGATTACGTCTGGGTCTTGACGCAATGCACGACGAAGTGCCTCAGAGAAAGATGGAACATCGGCACCAACCTCACGCTGTGTTACAACAGAGCTCTTATGTGAATGATAATATTCTATTGGATCTTCGATTGTAATAATATGACAAGCACGTTTTTCATTAATGTAGTTAAGCATACTTGCCAAGGTTGTGGTTTTACCAGAACCAGTAGGACCTGTTACAAGAATTAGTCCGCGTGGTTTATATAGAAGCTCTTCAATTTGTGGTGGCAAACCAATAATTGACAAAGGAAGCAAATCATTTGGGATTTGGCGCAATACTGTACCATAATTGCCCTTACCTTTAAGAACGCTCACACGGAAGCGAGCCTTATCGCCAAATGCTAGACCAAAGTCTGCACCTCCATTTTCATTTACCTGGCGAATCTGATCCTCTGTACAAATACTGCGTACTAAACGCTCTGTATCTTCAGGAGTTAAAGGTGGCAAATCTAGCGGAGTCAAATCACCATGAATGCGTAGCATTGGTGGAACACCTACTGTGATGTGAAGGTCTGAAGCGTGCTCTTCAACAGCAAGCTCCATCATTGAATCCATATCTAAAATCTCTTCTTCCATAGCTATTAATCCTCGTCACCCATTGTTACGCGCAAAACTTCACTTACTGTTGTAATTCCTGCAATTACCTTACGGATACCATCCTCGCGAAGTGTGCGCATACCTAATTCACGAGCTCTTGCACGAATTGCTGCAACACCTGAATTTTCAAAAATCAAGTGCTGTATTTCATCATCAACCTTAAAGATTTCAAAAATACCCTTTCGACCCTTATATCCGCTCTGTGAGCAGCGCTGACAACCAGCTCCTTTATAAAGCATTGCTGATTGTAGTTCATCAGGATTTATGCCTAAGCTACGTAACTCCATTGCCTCTGGCGTATACTGCTCACGACATTCAGTACAAATTGCGCGAACAAGTCGCTGTGCCATAACTGCACGCAAAGCAGAAGCAACCTGGAATGGCTTAACACCAATATCTAGCAAACGAGTAATTGCACCAGGTGCATCATTAGTGTGCAAGGTGGAGAATACCAAGTGACCTGTAAGAGCAGCTTCGATAGCAATTGACGCTGTCTCAAGGTCACGAATTTCACCGATCATCACGATATTTGGTGCCTGACGCAAGATTGCGCGCAAAGCAGCAGCGAAGGTCATACCAATATCTGCATTAACATGTACTTGGTTAACACCTGTCATTTGATATTCAACAGGGTCTTCAACAGTAATAAGTTTTCTATCTGGCTTATTAATTTGACCTAAGCAAGCATAAAGAGTTGTGGTTTTACCAGAACCGGTAGGACCTGTTACAAGCAAAATACCATCTGGAAGGCTAATTAGTTGCTCAAAGGTTTGCTGGTCATCTGTCATAAAGCCAAGCTCTGGAAGACCGAGAGATAGGTTTTGCTTATCCAAAATACGCATAACAATACTCTCGCCATGGCCTGTAGGAACTGTTGACACACGAAGATCTAACTCTCTGCCTTTAACTTTAATTTGAATACGTCCATCCTGAGGAATACGTTTCTCAGAGAGCTTCATATTTGCCATCAGTTTAAAGCGTTGAAGAATTGCACCTTGAAGGCGTTTTGGAGGAGATTCTTGTTCCCTTAAAACACCATCTACACGATAACGTATGCGGAAGCGTTTTTCCATTGGCTCTAGATGAATATCTGATGCTCTAGCAACAAAAGCGCGCATGATTATTTGTGCGCATAGCTTAACGATAGGAGCATCTGCCTCGCTTGCTTGAGAAACGCCAAGCTGATCCTCAAGAGCAGAATCCTCTTCTCCTCCAAGCGTATTACCTTCGGTTGTTGCGCCACCAAATTCATTATAGATATCATCCATACTTGCATCCTGTTCAGGATAAAGCATAGTCATCATTGTGATGATTTGCTGACGTGGAGCAACAACAGCCTCAACATTTTTATCAAGTGCGTAGCGAAGACCATCCAGTGTTTCAAAATTCATTGGATCAGCGAGGGCCACTGTTAGAGTACCATCCATTTCGTATAGAGGAACTACTCTAAACTTACGAGCAATATCACCGGCTAAAAGAGCGCGTGTAGCATCACCCATGTCTGCTTGAGAGATATCAACAAATTCCATACCGAAAGCTTGAGCGACATAACCTAGGACAGTCTCCTCAGTTAATTCTCCATTCTTCAGCATAATATCAATTACAGACTCACCTTCACCAGTAACATTAGCAGCAGCCACCTCTGACTGCTCTTGGGTGATTACATTATTTTCAAGCAAAATCTGTAATACATAATCATCATTCGAGGTCACTTAATACTCTCCTTTTTGAGTTAAGTTAGCAAAATCGACATACAAAGCAATTGGGACAGAAATTCGAAGGCACAAAATACAAGCATAGAAATAACTATCCCATTTTTTACCTATTATACCTTATATGGGGGTTCTATTTCAACTAAAAATAACAATCTACTAAAACAAGCCAACAATCAATAATCTGTATTCAATAACCATCACCGAATAGTAATTAAAAGAGCAAAATTGTATTATTAATGCTAGTTTTAATGTTGATTAAATCATAATTGGTAAATTTCTTTATCAAACGTTTGACAAAATTGTTGACTATCAGTTATTTTTTTTGATAAATTAAGTTCGTAATTTGGAAAAAGCTTTACACCTTTTATAAAAACAATAACAAACAAATTATGCAACAAAAAAAACCAAAAGTTACCCTCAAGATGATAGCAAAGGAAGTTGGATGCTCAACTTCTCTCGTATCCAAGGTCCTCTCGGGCAGAATGGGTAAAAGCTCTGTTTGCCTAGAGCTCGGGCTAGAAATTAAAAACAGAGCTCTCCAATTAGGCTACAAGTCTAATCCTATTGCCTCTGCCCTACGTCGCGGAAATACAAACACTATAGGTGTGATTGTTTACAGACACGATGGCCAGCCAGGCAGCGAAAATGTAGAGAGCCTTATTGATGGAGTTACCAAGGTAATAAATAATACACATTTCCGTCTACATTGGCTTTTTTTCTCAAACGAAACTGAATTTGTAAACCAAATTAAGTCACTTGAGGATGTTGATGGCATTATTATTAACCGCTCCTATAGCAGCATCATTGGCTCTGACTTCTATATTGAAAAGCTAAAGGCAGATGGCATTCCTACTGTTTCTTTTACAAATCTAGGAGCAGGGATAACATATGCAGATATTTCACAAACCTCTGTAGGATATATTGCAACAAAGCATTTAATCGAACAAGGGTGTAAGAAAATCATCACTTTTAAAAACGAACATATGACAAGCCGTTATGAAGGCTATATTAAAGCTCATGAAGAAGCTAAGCTTCCAATTAATCAAAGCCTCATCATTAAAGAAAACAGCTATTCTCCTGATAATATTCCTAACTACATTAAGGGTTTAACAAAAAAGAAAATTGAGTTTGATGGCATTGTTTGCAACTCTGACATTCAAGGTATTGCTGCTATGCGAACACTTTTATCACTAAATAAAAAAATTCCAGATGATGTAAAGGTTATTGGAGTTGATGATTCTCCTTTTGCACGCTATGGAATAATACCTCTTTCTTCTGTTTATGGCTGCACTTTTGATCGTGCTACATGGGCAGCAAATACTCTTCTCAAGCTTATCGACAACCCAAAATGCGATGTAGAAAGCACCATCTTTGAGCCACGATTAGTTGTACGCACATCAACAAAAAAACAATAACTTTATAATTAAAACAAAACGCTTTATTGCATTAGTCAAACGTTTTTAGAAACAAACAAGAGACAAAAAAATGAAAACAACAAAACTCAAACAACTACTACTATCTGTTGTGTTTACAATCTCTTCTATAATAACCACAAATGCTGGCGTCATAGATAGAGACTGGTGCACAATTGAGACACCAGACAATATCAAATCTGGTGAATATTTCACCGTTACTGTCGTCATTAAATCTGATGCAGTAAAACCAGGAATGAAACTTAATTGTGACTTTCATTGGATGAAAAAGGATGGTTGGGGAGGAACCTTAGGCTATATTCCTCCACAAGAAATTAAAAAAAATGTAACAAAATATACCTTCCGCACCAAATTAAATCTAAAAGAAGAGATGGATCATGTTTATCCATACATTTTCTATTCAAATGATGGTAATTTCAACAATAAACTAGGATATGCTACTGGTGAGAAAATAATGCCTATTCTTGAAAAGAAGGCAGCTCCAGTATCTAATGGAGAAACAACCAAAGTAGACTATGGTTGGTGCACAATTGAAGCAAAAAATAGCGTTGAACCAGGAGGAGAAAGTGTTGTTACTATCACCCTAACAGGTAATGACATCAAACCAGGAACAAAGCTTTCTTGTGACCTACATTGGATGAAAAAAGATGGCTGGGGAGGAAATCTTGCTTCTAATGGCTCACAAACTATCACTGCAGGTCAGCGAATATATGTATTTAAAAACAAAATTAAGGTACAAGATGCAATGGATCACTTCTATCCATTCGTCTTCCTATCAAATAATGGTAATTTTAACAATCGCACCCGTGAAGCACATGGACCAAAATCTTATATCGATTTAAGCAACCCAGAAACAGCAGGCCAGGTAAAGCCTAATACTGTAACCTTCAAAAAGAGTTGGATGAAGGTTACATTTAGCAAGCCTGTTGTTAATGTTGATGAAGAATACGAATGTATTGTTACATATTACATTGATCCTTCTGACAACTGGGGAAATGGCACCTCAATTCGAGTTTCTCCATACGGGCCTTGGATTGACAATCCTGATGGAGTATACAATAAAAAACGTCAGCATGTCCCATACCCTGGTCTTTGGACTCAAACTAAAAAGGCAGAGGTTGGCAAGGTTGCAGAATTGCGCTTCCCTCAGAGGATAAAAAAGGCATATGATTTCAATGCCCTACTCTATGTTTGCACATTTGTTGGTTCAGATGGTAAAAACTGGCCATGGGACACTCGTGTAGGAGGACCTGGAGTAATCCAATCATATGATATTTTCTCTATCCAATCTAATGAAATTGGCGGTGCCACTTGGGGAGGAGGAACACCTCAGATTGCTGTAAAACAAGGTGACACAAACCCAGCCACTTCACTATCTTTATCACTAAAAGCAACAAATGTTGAGGGTGAAGTAGTATGGACTGGAAAGAAAAAAATTTCCTTCACAAATACTGATGAAGTTATGATTACACTCGATGGGTTAACAACTCCAGGTGTATTTCTAATTGAAGCAAACGACGGAAAGAATGTTCGTGAAACAACTATTGCTAATCTTCCAAATGTTCGCGCAGCGATAGGCAGTGGACGCTCCAAATTTGGTGTAACCGATGTTTCTTCAAAAGAATTATCAGAGTTAGCCTATAATCTTGGCTTCTCATATTGCCGTCACTTCATTGGTTGGAAGGGACTAGAGGCTATTCGTGGAGAATATACTCTTGATAATTTAGATAGAACAGTCAAAACAAACAATGATGCAGGCATCCAACCATGGATTATGCTAATTGGACCACCTAACTGGGTTCTAACAAACCCTAATCACTATGGTGTGGGCTATGAACCATTCCCATTTGACCATGAAGCATGGCGTCAAACCGCTGCTCATCTTGCAAAGCATTATAGAGGACAAATCTATGGCTTTGAATGGTTAAACGAAATTGTTCCAGGTAATAAGTGCGATGATCCTGTAAGAGACTATATTGACTTCTGTCGTATTGGTACAGAGGAGGTTCGCAAGCATGCTCCTGAAATGAAAACAATGTCTGCAGGTGGCCTATGGCCACGAAATTTCCTACTAGACTTGCTAGGAGCTGGCCTTTGCAATCATATTGACATTCTGCCTATTCACTATGGCACAAGAAACAGCATCATTTCTGCTCAAAATGATTTAGCAGCTCGAGGCATTGAAAATGTGAGTGTCATTGATAACGAGACCGCTGCAGGCCTAACAGTATTCAATATGCCACAGCTAATAGCAATGACAAATAGTCTTAACCAATGTCGCCATGTAATGTCAAATTGGCCTGCAGAATTAGCTGCTGGCTGCGAATTAATTATATATTTTGGAGGCAGAGGTGATGCTTGTGGAAACTGGTCATATCTACTAGACAATCACACTCCACGTCCTGTTATTGCTTCTGTCGCTACAGTGATTGAAAAGCTTGGTCCTGCACGCCCAATAGGCACATATGCAGATGGAGGAAATGGTTTTATCCATGTATTTGAAAATAATGGCATGGGAGTTATTACTCTTCAGCCAGCAACTCAAAACGACACAGAGATTGTTGTTGATTGCCCAGGGATAAATCCTAAGACACTAAAGGCAACCGATTATCAAGGACGCTCTGTTCTTCCTATAAAGACAACATCAAACACAGCTACGTATAAATTGACAAACGGCATGGCTATAATTGTTGAGGGTGTGCCTCTACCTATCCATGCTGCTCGTACATGTTTGGAAATTGATGCTCAAGATGCAGCAACTCCACAAATTTCAGCTATGGTTATCATTGGTCAAGAAGCAGAGACATCCATTAAGGTAAAAAATCCTTATACAACCTCCTATTCTGGCACAATTGAAATTGCAGCTGTAGATAGTACTAAACCTTTAGCTACAAAAAAATTCTCACTACAGGCAGGAGAAACAGCTCGTATAACACTACCTCTTCCGCAAAATTCTGATGCAGCAGTTGTCGTCTTAAAGACTCTAGGCAAAGCTAAGGCTTCAACGAAAACAAAGATAAGCATCGTTTCAATCGATCCTTCTCAGCTCGGAAACATGGTTAAGAATAGCCATATGAATGGTACTGTTGGCAAGAGTCCAGACCATTGGCATGGCAATGGTAAGGTTGAGGTTGCTCCTGGTTTCTGCCTAGGCACAGCAATGAAGCTTCAAGGCGACAACTGGCAGCATGCCGTCCAGAATATTGATATTCCTGTTCCAGGCAAAAAGTATCTATACACTGCTTGGGTAAAGAATATGGAATATGATGCAGGTAGTAACCTATCAATCAACTTCAATGATGGTACTCCTTCAAAGACATACTTTATGCCACACGTATTCTCTGCTGGCCGTGTAACAGACGGTTGGAGATTCATGAGCAAGGTAACAGACACACCTCCTAACACCAAAAACATCGGACCTACTCCTGTGGGTCGTGGTAAGGGCAAGGTTTACTTTGATAATATTCGTGTAACACAGTACAATGGCACAGAATATACATCTGAGGCACTAATGCTACCTGCAGGCAAGAGCATCAAGATTGATGGCAACCTAAGCGATTGGGAGCTAGACAAGCTAGAACCAATTCCTCTACTATGCGACAATCAGATTATTTCTGAAAAGGGCTACAATTGGTCCGAGGATAGCCTTGCTGGTGTTGGTTACCTACGTTGGGATGACACAGCTCTATACTTTGCTGTTCAGGTTCAGGATGACAAGCATGTTGCAGATCAGACTGGTGATGACGCACTAAAGTGCGACGCTATTGAGCTAGCTCTTCACCCATTGAATCGCATTGATGGCGAGGATATGCGAGCCTTTGAATGGTTCATTAGCGCAGCTTCTCCTGGTGGTGGTTCTGGCAAGCATACCATTTACCGTAATCCAAAGCACAATGGTGGTTTATCATCTGGTCAGCTAGCAAAGGACTCATCCTTGTATGATATTGTTGTTTCCCGCAAAGGCAACACAACAATTTACGAGGTAAAGATTCCTTGGGCAGAGTCAGGCATTCCACGCCATGCACTTGGTGTAAGCTTTGGTATGTCAATTGGCCTATACGACTGTGATAGACCAAATGGCCCTACGGGCAAGATGATTTGGGGTGGCGGTATTCACCCAATATGGATACCTGGTGCCTTTGGTCAAATTACTCTAACTGAGTAAAGAGCAAAAGGGGCTGTTGCAAAACCTAATGTTTTGTGACAGCCCCTTTTTTAGATAACTCGCTTTGGAGTCATATTATCGAATGATAATTGCCTTCTCAAAGGCACTTCTGTCAATGTTAGAAACAGAGAAGTTTGTAACCTTGATACCATGCTTTGTGCCACTGATTTTTGTCTTATGGATAATACCGAGAGCACACCAACCAGGAACACGAATATCAGTATTTTCATGCTGAGCACCACGCAATGTTGCTCTCTCCCACTCTCCGCCTGTATATGTCCAAATTGGATAACGGTTATTATCGCCTGTTGGATCCATCACAGGAACGTAATCACCTGAAACCTCCGGACCTTTTTCCCAGTTATATGGATAATCAACAGCAGAAACTGAAGCTAGATGCTGTCCGTTGTATTTAATCTCTGCTGTTAAATTACATGGCTGACCTCTATGACCATTATCATCGCCATCATAGCCACCCATTGTAATAAACTTTAAGGTATAAGTACCCTCTGCTGAGTCTGTACTTGCAGGAACTCTTGCAAGAATACGGACGTTTCTAGGATTTTGGAAATATCCACTATAACCTTGAGCATTACATTCTTTTTCTGTAGGGAAATATGTGTATTCGCAAATTTCCAAATAAGAGCCATCGTAACGTGCCTTATAGTAAGGGATACGATAAGAATGCGGACCAAAATTACTTCCTGTTGTAGCATTCTTTCTTGAAACTACATAGACATAAAGATTTGTATGTTGATATGAATCTGGTATTGTCAATTCATAGCTCATTTGGATAACTGTGTTTGTATAAATACCATAAGGATACCCCATGATAGATTTTTCTACTTCATTACCATCTACCATCTCATGAACGTGTTGAATAAGCACCTCTTCTTCAGACTGAGCACCACCCTCAATAAGAGCAACAGCTGCCTTTTTATCATAAGCTACCTCAAGGAATAGCATTCCGTCCTTAAAATAGTGAGTAGCATTTGCAGAAGGACCAGGATATTTAGATTCCTCGATTGAGCAAGGAACAAAATCGTCCTTTACATCTTCATCATCAAAGTTTGTCCAATAAGAAAGTGAATCAAACTTTGTTTCTGCGAAAACAAATCCTAATGATAAACTTAATACAACTAACAATATTTTTTTCATATTTACCTCCCCATTTATATATTTCAAACACATATTTAAGACAAATATATAAAAATCTGCAATATTTTATTACCTAGAAAATCATGATTCAAGAAATTTTAAAAAAAATACATAGAAAATTTACTACAAAGATGGTCCTGTAATGCTTTGTCTTAAATACTGTATTTTTTGTACATTATTTAATCAAAACACCACCATTTTATGCTTTATCAGAGATTTTGTAAACAGATAACTTCACCAAAACGACACATAAACACCTAAAATTTTTACTTTAAACATGAAATAGGTGCATTTAGTCGTGCAAAGTTGCATTTACTTTTGCATACTACAAAATTTATTTTTTATTTAGGCATTAGCACAACCTCAATTTTGACAACAGAATTTAAATTTATAAACTTTTATGCTTTATTTCTTTTTAATGTATATGGTAGAATTATTAAAAATGGTTGGTGAATTCATAACATTAAACAACCATTGTATACAGGTATATATATTAAAATGAGAACAATAGAAGAAATAGATTCCAATTTTAAAATAGCAACAGTAGACAACCGAGAGGTCAATTACTACAATATTCTAAATGAGCCATTTTCTGTAGAGGGCTTCCCATGGGGTAGCTTGGCAGAAGGAAAATTCAATCGTCTGCCAGATTTTCTAAAGATAGATGAAGATATCAATTCTGGCGCATATTGGTCAGGCCACTCTATCACATCTGGTGGATGCGCACGCTTTCGTACTGATGCAACATTTATTTGCATTCGCGCTAAAATCAATACTCTTCTAGAGATGAACCATATGCCTCGTACAGGAGCTAATGGTTTTGACCTTTATGTAGGTAAATTTGGCGAAGATTGTCATCACGTTAGCACCGTCAGACCAACACTGTCTCAAACAGATATTGAGCAAGTAGTTTTCAATAATACAACTTGGACTAACGAGATGCGCGATTGGTGCATCAATTTTCCTCTGTATGGCGGCATCACAGAGCTAGAAATCGGCTTCCCTCCCGGCACAAAAATTGAAGGACCAACACCTCATGCAATTAAGCCAATTCTATTCTATGGCTCATCAATAACCCAAGGAGGCTGCGCATCTCGTCCTGGCAATAATTATTGTTCTATGCTTTGCCGCGATGTTAATGCAGAGCAAATCAATCTCGGTTTCTCTGGTTGTGGCAAAGGAGAACCTGCTGTTGCAAGAGCAATTGCAAAGCTTGATTTAGGTGTATTTGTTATGGATTATGACCATAATGCAAAAGATATCGATGATTTAAGAGCAACCCATGAGCCTTTCTATAAAATCATTCGCGAAGCACATCCAAATCTACCTATTATCATGATTTCTATGTGCGATATTTGGAAGGATCGCGATTATGAAACCAAGTGCAAGCGCCGTGACTTAATTCGTGAGAATTATGAGAAAGCAATTGCTGCCGGAGATAAACACGTCTACTTTATAGACGGAGAAATACTTTTCGGAACAGCAAATCGTGATGCATGCACAGTCGATGGCTGCCACCCAAATGATTTAGGCTTCTATCGTATGTATGAAAATATTCTACCGGAGCTTCGTCAAGCAATTAAAGAAGCATAGACAACACCATTTTATTACAGAACATAGTTGGAGATAAATATGAAAACAACAAAAAAAACTAAAACAACAAAGTGCACAAAAAAAACTAAAGCACAAAATAAGTACGAATGGTTTACCGAAGCACGCTTTGGTATGTTTATCCACTGGGGTCTCTATGCAATCCCAGCAAATAATGAGTGGATCAAGAATCACCGAGAAATTTCCAACGAAGACTATCAAAAGTATTTTGATAATTTTAACCCTGATATGCTTGATGCAAAGGAATGGGCTCGCATGGCTAAGGAAGCTGGCATGAAGTATTTTGTTATCACAACAAAGCACCATGAGGGCTTCTGCTTGTGGGATTCAAAATATACTGACTACAAAGCAACCAAAACACAGGCAAAGCGCGACTTGCTAAAAGAGATTGTTGACGCATTTAGAGCAGAAGGCATTAAAATTGGCTTCTACTACTCTCTTCTAGATTGGTACCATCCAGAGTTCCCAATCGATGCAATTCATCCACTAAGAAATCATCCTGATGCTCTTGAGATGAACAAGACTCGCGATGTGCGCAAGTATGCAAAGTATATGCGCAATCAGATTACTGAGCTACTAACAAACTATGGTAAGATTGATATTATGTGGTTTGACTTCTCTTATCCAAAGACAGAATATAGAGGAATGCCTGGTAAGGGAAGAAATGAGTGGGAAAGCGAAAAGATTGTTGCTCTAGTGAAGAAGCTATCTCCTGACACAATCGTTAATAACCGTCTAGACCTACCTGAATTTAAGAGCATTGTTACTCCGGAGCAATTCCAGCCAGAATTTCCACCTAGAAATGCAGATGGCTCAATTGCTGTTTGGGAGGGCTGCCAGACCTTCTCTGGTTCTTGGGGCTATGCACGCGATGAGGAAACCTGGAAGAGCGAGAAGCAGTGCATTGAGATGCTTATCAAGCACGTTGCACGCGGTGGCAACCTTATCATGAATGTTGGTCCTACAGCACGCGGCTACTTTGATTATCGTGCAGTTGAGCGCTTAAACGACTTTGCAAGATGGATGAAGTACCATAGCCGCTCAATCTATGGCTGCACAATGGCTCCAGAGGAATTTGTTGAGCCAAATGGTGCTCGCTACACATGGAATCCAAAGACAAAGCGACTTTATGTACACATTACAGATTGGCCTTTGGCTCGTTTAAATCTTGCAGGTCTAGCTGGCAAAATTGCTTTTGCGCAATTCCTACATGACGGATCTGAGATAAAATTCATTGAGAATGCAAAGAAAGCTTGGAACAATGAGGACCTTCCAGAGGGCACATTAACTCTTCTACTACCTATCAAGCATCCAAATGTTGCAATCCCTGTTGTAGAATTGGTAATGAAGTAATATAAAATTAATGGTATTCCATTAAGAAGCAATAAAGCAGCAAAGATTAAATAAATCTTGGCTGCTTTATTTTTCATCTGCGGCAATAATGCCACAGCACGTGGGGCGCATCTAAGTTATTCACCCAATCCGTCCAAATGTAGCAATCAATGGCGTGATGCACGTGACGCCGAAGGGACGCAGAGACGCAGTGAACGCTGGGGGCGCGGAGCTTGTGTGATGGGTGTGTGATGTTGGGACGCTAGCGCGCACATTACCGCTTGTTGTTGCCTTTATTATTGCGAAATCTGACGAAGCAATAATGCAACTGCCAAGCGCTAATGTGTATGACCCACCAAGGCTATTGAGAATGGGGGCGTGGTGCACGTGGTGGCTAGAAGTGCGAGGATTGGCGTGCGGGGCACGCGAGTGCGCTCTCGCGCAGGAACAGGATTACAGGATTTTGCAGGATTGGCAGGATTGCTTGGGTGTGTGCGCAGCGCACGACACTAGCGCTTGACGTTGGACATGGTCTTGCTCTCGTTGTCGCAAGGCCAACTTACAAGCGCTAGTGTGGGGGCAACCCATGTGCTTGTGTGATGGCTAGAAGTGCGAAAAAGGGACGCAGAGACGC
>JAZNPC010000073.1:0-26309 GCA_045589455.1 Kiritimatiellia bacterium | reverse complement strand
TGCAACAAATAAACCATCTCTAAAATCACAAGGCATAGAAAAAAGAAACTGAGATAGTAATTTTTCATAGTCACTCATATTGCAAATATAAGATAAAAACATTTGCTTGCAATTGTAACCGCTCCATATTTCTTCGTGTATAATTTTTGTTGCCAAATCATTTGTAAGGTGTCCTTTGATTGCAAGCAACTTAGACAAATGTAGATCAACATTATAATCACCCATAAATTCGCCACTAAGCCATGCTGTCAAAAGAGATTTTGCTTCTTGATCATCGCAATTTATGAAAACACATTCGTCTTCTAACTTTAAAAAATCCAATTCCTCAATTATAACACAGTCACATTTACCACTCTTATCAATAGTAAGAGTCATATTATTTTGTTTTGCAACTTTTGAAAAAATTTCTAAATTATTTAACATAATGCAAATCCTTTTTTATGGCCACGGATGAGCATGAATATATCCGTTAGACTGAACCTGTCATTTATAATTCCTTTATTTGTAATAACTTAATTTTTAAATTCGGACTTTTATTGAAAATGCTTGATACTTTTTAAGTTCAAACTCGGACTCGTAGATTTAATCATAAAATGTTTTTTACTTAAGTTGTTTGCGTTTAGGTGGTTGTTTGTTCTGTTGTTGTTGAAGCTATGTAAATGAAATTAGTATCGAATATGGGTAAATTTACAGACAAGATACTTGTGTTATCTATAACTATTTTAATAGTAATATTGTCATGTCTGTTGCTATGCGAATATCTATATGCTCATTAGAAATGTTTGAACCCCTACGAACTACTCGAATTAAGTCCCATTGACTCATAATATCTTTTGTAAGTGGAGGGATGGCTATTGGCGTCGCAATATTTCTATCTAATGCCAAGCTGAAATCTTGTATGTCACCATTAGATAGAAAGGTTATATTTATTACTGCATTTGTAAGAAGGGATTGGCTTTCTTGTAAAAAGACATTGGTGTCGCTATATGAACACATAACATAAGCGTCCGTAAACTTAAAGGCGAGATCTACCTCCTTTGACGATAGTATTCCGTCTAGAGAAATGTCTTTCCCAAATGAAACCTCAACAAGATTTGAAATGCCTTTGCTGGATGAAACGTCTATATTTATTTCCCTAAAATCCTCAAAGGTAGTACCAAGTACAATGTTTGTTGAAATTTCTGTATCAACATATTCTGGAAGAGGTAGTGTTAGTAAAGACACATCTTTGCCCCAGACGATACTACATAATGCTAATAAAACAACCACAAGAAACTTCATATTGTTTTGCTCCACAAGTAAAAGATTATATTTCCAATTCCTCATATTTAGTACATTTATAATTTTCAATCTCTTTTCTTATTACTTCATCTGTAAGGCTATTTAATTTAGATTCTGGAGTCAACTTATTAAAATCATTTAAAATTTGATTAAATTCATTTTTTTGCCAGTTAGTCAAACTATCAAAATTTGATTGGACATGTTGTATCATGCTTCTCCGTTCAATAGAGTAACGATACGATGGTATTTTCTCCAATAATGTTTTATCTAAATAGACCCAATTATGTAAATCAAATGTTAAATATTTTAACATAAGTTTTATAATCTTGAATTTTGTTTCAACAGAAAGAGTGTCTTCAACATCAATAGCAAAAGAAAGTCTTACAAAGATCCTGTTCCGTCTATAAACAGAAGAATTATCATTAAGTTTTACATAATTTTCTATTTTACTTAAAGTGTTAACAGAATATGGATAAACATATAAAAAAGAGGTCATTGCAGCATCATACAAATTACTTCTATTTGATTTGATAATAGTATCTATATAATCAATTACTTTATCACTATTAGATATTTTAGAAAAATCTGCTAGCACACTCACAGGATTATAAGTGCTATCATCTATTTGATTAGGCTTTTGATTAATATATGAAATCAATAAATTCTCAGCTTCATCTATAGAGATATTGTTTTTTTCGATGAATGATTTGAATTGTGAATCAAAACCTAAAGCAACGAAAACAACATTTGTACCATGAATAGGTATCTCTAAAAGACATAACTCTGTCGCTTTAAGAGTTAATGATAAGCCAAATATGCAACAAAAAAATATAAAACATTTTTTCATTTAATAGTCTCCTCCATAAATTGATAAGTCTCTAGTACCTTTTGTTTGAAAACCGATAGGTGCTAGTGATTTATGGTATATTTTAGAATCAAGTTCCCGTTCATACCATACACTATAGATATCACCAAATGCAATATCTATCCCTCCTTTTGTATATTTACCATTCATTAGTAATCTACTGATAATATCAGATTGAAATTTAATATAATAAAAAAGGTTGTGTTCTAATCCACTGCAATCCATTGGTATACTTATTTTTGAAATGCCTTTACTAGATGAAACTTCTATATTTATTTCCCTGAAATCCTCAAAGGTAGTACCAAGCACAATGTTTGTGGAAATCTCTGTGTCAACATATTCTGAAATTGGTAAAGAAGACAATGATACATCCTTGCCCCAGACGATACTACATAATGTTAATAAAACACTTAGAATAATTTTCATATTAACTTGTTTTATATAATAATTTTTATTAAATTAAAATGAGATTGTTATTTCTTCAGAATCAATTTCTGGCTCTTCTTTTTGAACGGGCTCTTTTGGCTCTGTTCCGTCATCATACATAGGTTTCCAATCTAAGGCTTCAAAAGCTTCTTTTCTTGCAAATAAGCTTAACACCCATTCAATTGTTAAGTTATCCTCTTTTAGACGTTCTTCCTGACATAAATCCCCACCACATACCCAAATAATTTCCACAGCATTTAATATGTCTGAATCAACTTGTTTGATGTTATTCTTGCCAATATGATTTATAGCTAAATCCAATAATCCTAAGCGAGCAATGTTATTATCTTTTTTTAATTTATCGGCTTGCTGAGGTGTCATTTCTATTGGCATATAGGAATACTTTTTCATACCACTATCATCAATAGTTACACCATTTTTTTTTGTTGGCTTCATTAACCATCTAATCGAGCCTACTAGAAATCCCGGACGTAAATAATTCTGTTTGTTTGATTCTTCAATTAACTTATAAATATTTTTGAATCGATCATTGATCAATTCCCTATTTTCATCAATTTGTTTTAAGACTCTTTGGGTTGTTTCATCTTCAAAATCAAATAGGTTGATTTTATTTATTTGTTTCTTTATGCGTATAGGTTTACCATTTTTAAAATCTCCGATACTTAACTCAACATCAAACATATAAGGGCTATCATAGTACTCGGTTGGCTTTTTAAATAATACTGACATATATTGCCCATAAGAAAATATCATTTGAAAAAAAACACATAAAAAAACAAAATATTTCATATTATCTTTCCTTCTTTATATTTGTTGCACAATGAACTGCTCCACCACCAAACAGCATTACCTCAGAATCAACATTTAAAATATTATATCCAAACTGCAATAATAAGTCTCGATAAAAATTAACATAAGGCTCGTATGAACATGTTGAGAGTAATGCTTTATTTTCTCCATTAATTTTTTAATACAAAGAATTAATAGGATTGAATAAGACAGATGATGATTTGGGATTTTGATTGCCTTCTGATTTTTTTACTAATGTAAACAATACTGGAACCAGAACAATTTGACTTTCATTAATATTGTTGTTTTTTAAAATAGAAACAATTTCACTCGTTCTATTTATCATCAAATCTGCCTCCTGTTGATATTCATGTTTGAAAAATGTAGTTATACAATCATTTATATATGTGTTTTGCATTACAGATAAGTCGTTTGTTGTATTTACATAAATATCAATAGCCAATTCAGTATCGAACACAAAAATTTTGTAACTGTTTGATGTCGGAACAATGGAAATAATTTCATCAACATGACCAACTTGAAGCCAATCTGTATTTAACTCAATTAAATCACCTTGTATTTTTTGGTTTTTTATGAAATTATAAATTTGAGGCTGCCTATTTTTCAGGGTACTTCCTACAATAACTCTACCATAAGGATGTTGAGCACTTACGGGTAATCCCTCTATATTACCTCCTTCTCCACCTATTGCCAGTGAAAAAAGCCCTGTATTAGGAAAAAGTTCATCATTGAAATTATTACTATTAAAATCCATAATCACAGGGTAATAATTACCCAATGCATCTATTGATGCTCCAAATTCTGCATAATCTTGGAGGTATGGTTGCCCTACAATTTCAAATGGTATATCAAGAAGATTTGAGTTTGTTATAGTATTATATGTTTCATTCCAATTAAAATGATAACCCATAAATATTTTTGTAGCTTCATCACAATTGGACAAAACAAAAAATGGTGCATTGAGTATTGAAATATAGTCTCTTTTGAATAATGTGCCGTTTATTCTGATTTCTAATGAAATATTAATTTGCGAACCATGCCAACAGCCTTCTATAAGCAATTCTTGATGATTTGTACATAATTCATTAACTTGGTCATCTGAAAGATTTGTAGAATATATTCCTCCACCATCATGAACAAAATTAAAAGGTTCAGCAAATATAGTTGTGCCATCATAAATTCTAACTTTGTCTGTCACGATTCTTGAAGTATCAATATCTGAGGCTAAAGTATAAATTTTTAATTTAGCACTAACATAGTCGGCAAAATATGGTGGAATATTAAGTGCTTCAATTCTAATTCTTTTTAATTCATTTAAATCATCTAACCCATTTATTTCTTCATCATTACAATCAGGAACACCATCAAGATTAGTGTCGTTGTTGTTTACTGGAATAACCATACCATGTGAATTATTAAAAAGAACAGCCTTGCCTTCGTTTTCATCATCGATAAGGTTTCCAGACCGATTATAATCACCATTTATATCTACCTTAATATTGTCAAAATCAATACACTTATTAGAACAGATTATACAATACCCCTCATTATGAATTGAATTACAACGATGAATATTTACCATTCCAAAAACACATCCATATTCAAAATATTGAGAAAACCACTCATAGGTTAAATATCCAAAAGATGCATCACTCTCTTCTTTAATTGAAATTCTTACCAAATTTTCGCCAATGAGTTCTAATTCTTCCAATGTTATATTTTCAACAATAATTGAGTCTTGGAATTCTTTTGGTGAAAAAACAATTCTCAAATCTATATAAGATTCACTAGAATGATGCAAACAAATCGACCTAACAAAGGTTTTTGTTTTATCATCATAAAATCTTACAGTTGGGACACACATTCTAGCAACATCTTGATTATGGGCTTCACCATCAAATATTCCTGCAGGGTCATCTATCCAAACTGAATTATTATAGTTTTGCGTATCAGAATTAGGATACGATAAGCTTAAATCAATAGGTTCTGTGCCTGTACTTTGAAGTCTCGCATTAACTAACTCGCCTTGTGGCAAGGTAAGTGACCAAGAATTTGTTTCTGAAAGAGGGATTGTCAAATCATTGAGCATTAGCGATGCACTTGTTCCTACTGGGATTGGAGTATTAAGCGAAATAACAATTGAAGGAGTATTATTTGTACACCAAAGTGGATGCGAAGCCCATTCGTCAGAATCAACACCATCTGGAATGCCGTCATTATTTTCGTCGGCATTTATCGCTGAGAAGCCATTTTGAATTTCGAGATAATCACTTCTATTATCACCATCTGTATCACTGTTGTAGCAATCGGTCTTGTAAATACATATTTCCTCGAAATTGCTTATGCCGTCATTATCCTCATCTGATGAAGTATGATTTAAATTTGAAATATTCTTCCAATAAAGAGAAAACCCTCCTTGTAATGAATCAACGATATTGCATAATGGTAAAGCAGATATTCCTCCGCTAGGCGAAAAATCATAGATAATGGCACAAGTATGGTTAGTGCTACTGCATGTATTGTTAATAGCTACTTCTTCGTTTGTGTGGTTAGAATTGGATATGTTATAAATTAAATTTGTTTGATTTTGAATATATTCTGTTACACGAGCATCATAACGAGATATTATATCACCATTTGTTTTTATTTCTACCTGAAATGATATATTTTCATTATCTACTCGGCTGAGTAGTACATCTTGCCATGTATAAATAATACTATCGTTATTCTTTTTATACCAAAGCATTGGCTCACCAGCTCCATTCCAATTATTAGTAGGAGGAATACCTAATATTGTATTAAATACATTTACCATTATGTTCGTTCCGAAAGCAATAGATCCTTGTGAATGTATACGAGCGGTTTGGTATACATTTGTACCATGGTTGATAATCGTCCAATCTTGTTCGTAAACAAACATATCGTCTGCGGCTCCATAAATTAGCCATGGAGTATAAACAACACCATTAGTAGGGAGAGAAAAATCATATGACTCATTGGTTATTATGCCCGCAAGAACAAAACCAACTGACTTCTGCTCATCTGTGAAGTCAGTCGATAGTAAGGTAGATGTTAACCCACTTAAATAGTCGTTATTTGTTTCGTTTTGAACATTATTAAGATTCTTTTCGTCTCCATCCGCCCCTACGATTGATGAAGAAAGCGACCCTAGCTGTGCAGAGGAAGAGATTTGACCAGATTGTGTCTGGACAATGCTATTGCTACCATTAGTTGAGTTTGAGCTATTGCTAGCATTGCCAACATCATTTGTGGTGCTACCGCTGCCTGATGGCTTTGTGCTACCATAAATGGTCATAACCAAGAAGAACAAAAGGAATACAATGCGCCCAAAGGTTGATTGCTTCTTAAAAAACTCACCCAGTTCTTTGAATGGGTTCACCTTTATGTTCTTACAAGCAAGAGCTACCCAAAGGAATAAGAACAACCAAACGAGAAGAATAACGAGTCCAGCAAAAGTCTTTGATTCCATAGCATCACCTTACCATTATTAGAACAAAATTGTAGTCAACCGTGCAGCGAATCCACTCGGAAGTTGGTTCAGCACCGCGCCTTACAACACGCATTAGGTTCCAGTGACCTCTATAGAGCCATTGTGGTGGTTGTGTGGATAATGCTTCAAATGCGGGCTCTCTGTCGCAAATAGCAGTAAAAGTAGTTGGAGTGAAATTTGCACCAACCTCTACCTTTATATCCATGACACCATTTGTACTACCAGAAATAGCATCCTCTTCAATTCTATTCCAACCAGTTACATTCTCAATAAAATAGCGACCACCTCGCCATCCGTAGGTAGTGTCTATTTCCTCAACATCTAGCACACCGTTTGTATTTACATCTTGACCAAAGGCAACTTCAAAGTTATTAGAAGGTGTACCATTAAAAAGCAGGTTGATTCCGAGTTCCTTCACATCAGTACGTGAGGCATTTAAGACAAGATTTGTGGATACCTCGCTATCGGCATAAGGCGACACAGGTTGTGTAGGAACATTTATTTCACGAGCACACAGTGGTAATGCTACAAAAAAAGCAAGGTATATCAAAACTAGCTTGCCTAGAGATGTAGTATACTTATTTGTCGCAGAACGCATAGCGAATACATTCCACTTATTTTGCTCGTTTTTAGTTCTCATGGTACACCTCAAAAATAATCTCTATTTAAAATATATCACACTTAAGAAATTAAACTCAATGAGTTTCGTTCTTTTTGAGGTGCATTTATAATTTTTTTTGCTTGGTACTTTCCACATACGGCCCCACGCTAATCCACGAGGGAATGTAAGAATGCTGCAAGGCGTGTCAACCAAGGTTTCTTTTTGTGCGGTGACTCTAGGTTATCTCGGTGGAGAGGGCCGTTGAGTCCTTGGGTGCGTTTCTTAGGAACTCGAGTCTTTGTTTCCTCTAGACGCAAATAGCTCTCTGGACGATTCCATGGGGAATCCTTAATCCTTAGTTTTTGCTTGTTAGCGTCCATTCGGTTTTCCTATAAGTAGCTTGTCACCAGTTTGATTTTTGCGATTTCAGTATAACATTTTGAGCACCCATTTTCAATAAGATTGCACGGTTAAATGGGTGTGTAAAACCACACAAAATGGGGTATAAACTCTCTACGGTTTATTACAAATGGTTGATAATGGATACCATTATAAAAACTTGCAAATTTTTGTAAGTCATTGATTTTACGAGGGTTAATTTTTCGGACTTAACATATTAAATTATTATAATAGACCGTAGAGTTATAGAGCAATTTAGTTCAAAAGGGAGAGATTACTCGCTCTCTACGTCCCAATAAAAACTCACCAAATTTTTCACGTGAAACATTTATAAGTCTTTGATTTATTGGGATATAAAGAAAAACCCATAATCTTTCACTGGGAGAGAATATGGGTCTTGTAAATCAGCTATAAAATATGATTAAAAATTAAGAAAGATTTTTCTTACTTGTATTTATGGATGCAATTAAAGTAATTCTAATTTCACGGCAAAGTTCATCTAAACGGTTATACTCATCCGACGAAATTTGATTAGATTTCATAAGTAACAAAAGCCAATAATTTGTTTCATTTGCTTCCTTTAATGCAATTTGAAGCTTTGCTATAAAATCTGACTTGCCATGTGCATATTGATCTTCATGAATATTAGCACCAATACTTGTTCCTGATCTACCTAGTTGCTTACAAATAATCGCCTCTTTATTTTGCTTTAATTTGTTAACTAAATTTAATATTTCAACAGCAAAACTGATAGAAAGTTCAACAAGCGTATTTGAGTATTTTTCCATAATAGTCATCCCTATGTGCTAATAATAAAGAAATCAATATTTTCCGATTATACGAAGTGCTTCATATGCAGAAGGCATGTTTCATAGCGCTTGCGCTGCTTCATCGTCAGGCGGATAAATGAAGCACGGCTTTGCCGTATGAAGCGGCATTGCATGCCATGAAGCGCACTTTACGTGCATGAAAAAACCAGGTCTATCAGATAAATAGCACTTACTTAGTCTTTACTGTATTTACACTAGAAGTCAATAGCTTGATAAGTTCTGTACAGTCTTCACAAAGAGAGACGAAATCTTGGTCGGATTCAACTATCCGAGTATCGCGCAAAAGTTCTAGCCAATACTGTGTCTCTGCCGCTTCCTTGAGCGCAATTTGGAGTTTTGACATAAAATCCAACTTGCTTTGTGCATAGCGACTTTCCGCAATATTGGCACCAATAGATGTGCCTGATCTCAATATCTGCTTACCAATAACAGACTCTTTGTGTTCACGAAGGAACTGGTATAACTTCACAATGCGTAAAGCAAATGCCTTTGATTTGGTAGAAAGAATTGATTCAGACATTGTTGAAACCTTTTATTAGTGAATAGTGAATCGTGAATAACGAATAATTATGTTTTCAAAACTTTGGTGAAATGGTCAATCGCACCTTTTATTAGTGAATAGTGAATAGTGAATAGTGAATAATTATGTTTTCAAAACTTTGGTGAAATGGTCAATCGCACCACTTATTAGTGAATAGTGAATAGTGAATAACGAATAATTATGTTTTCAAAACTTTGGTGAAATGGTCAATCGCACCACATCCCACACCGCTTCTCACTCAACTCTTTACTCATCACTATTACCTATTCACTATTACCTATTCACTAAAAAATGGTGGAGGCGGGGAGAATTGAACTCCCGTCCGAAATGAAGCAACCTTAGCATCTACGTGCGTATTTCCTAATTAAGTCTCGCCTACATAGCTGTATAGGAACACACTACTATGTACGCCAGTATCCGCGTAAAGTGTCGCCTTGAGTCCGGCTACTCAGCTCAAGACCAACCTGCTGGATGACGTCTCCACACTTAGCAGGTGTAGGTGCTTCGACGTTGCTGAACAAAATTAAGCAGCAAGGGCAAACTGTTCGTCTGCATTTAGTTTTTTCCGGATGTTGACGAGTCTACCGGGTCCTCGGCACGCAACTAAGACCTCAACCATCCCGTCGAAACCTTGTCGCCCCCTTTAAATAAAGAGATACATATATTATTTCATATCCGATTATTTTTTGCAATAGCTTTTTATATTTGACACATTACGGTTGTTCACCCAATCCGTCTAATTGCTACAATCAGCAGTTTGATGCACGTGACGGCTAATCCTACGCTGGCTCCCGCCTAAGGAAGATGGGAAGCTGGGGAAAATGGGTGTGGTGTGGGGCATGAACTACATGACACAACCGCTTGTGCGCACGACCCACCAAGGTCTTTAATGAGGGAAAGTGTGATGCACGTGATGGCTAGAAGTGCAAGGCTTAACGGGTGAATAAACTAGAGGGCACTTTATTTAATTTCATTGCTAAAAAAGCAACTACTTTGTTTTTTTTAATATCTTCTTTAATTTATGCAAGTATTTTCGAATCCTATATTTAAACATATCCCAACGAGAGGAATTTGTTCTTATATCCTTAAACAATAATCTTACATTCTTATAGTTGCCAGAATAATTTATCTGACTATTTCTCTTTCGATTAAAGCAGGCTCCAATTGTGATATTTTCACTAATTGATTCTATACTAAAAGTTCGATCCTTCATATCTTCATCATGCTTTATGTATAAAACATCTATTTTAGGACCATTAAATTTTGAATTAATTTTCTCCATTAAATTTATTAAGGCTTCTACGGACGCCTTTTTATCGCTATTAGGTAATTCCATAAATACAAGCAAAACACTTTTTGAATTCTTTATTGTGTCAAGCAATCGTTTAATACGACGCTCATATTTAGCTTTTACATTTGGGAAAGAAGTATCTAAAGCTACATTTAATGGAAAATCATGATTAAAACATATATTTGTCCTATTGTTTAAATATATATCACACGGTTCTGGCTTGTTTCTTTGACCAACAAAAGACATATCCTCTTTATTTAAGAAATTTTCAAAATCATTTAATAATAGGTTCATTCGCTCTTCAAAAGTAGCACCAAACATCCAGTCAAATGGAGAACTAAAAAGCCTTAATCCCAATTTTGATAATATAGAAGCACATAAACAAGCCTCACCAAAACTGAAGATACAATCATATTTTTTCACTCAATCACCCTTCAAAATTAATTCTTACAATTTGAAATAATTAAATAATTTGTCGTTAATATATCACTTTTTATAAACAACTTCAACAATCCAAACCTAGAATTAAATTTTGTGGCAGCTTGATTTTTATGAAAAGTCCACTATCAACCAGGAATATGCAATAAATTCAAAGTATAGACAAATAATGTTAGAATTAAAAAACAACCTTTTGCTTTAATATTTCGATAATAAATTTACGCACGCCTTGAGGAGGAGCATAATGCAGGGAAGTTGCCATACACATCAAAGTTTTGTCCGTGGAAGGTTGAGACTTATATAGCATTTGTGTCGATAGATAACGCACCGGCGTTTGAGCGTTATTTAAAGACTGGCTCTGGGCATGAGTTCGCCCGTCGCCATTTTTAATTTAGCAACAAACAAAAAGAAACCCAGGTTCACACGTCTAGTAGCATTCTTGCATCCTATCGTGGATTAGCGTGGTGCTTTCTTTAGCGGGTGCAGCATTATTGATAAAACGCAGAAAGTAAGTAAGCATTACACTAGGCACGTCTAGGTCATTCACCCAATCAGTCCAATCGCTGCTATCGAAATGCACGCGGTGGCTAAAAGTGCGAGGGTAGTGTGGAGAAGCGACCTTCAGTCGCTTTGGCGCGCAGTGCACTCTCGCGCAAGAACAGGATTATATTCATATGTGCAAGACTCATATGACTGCGGCCAAAGAACTGGAATCTTAGGAGCAAAGGTGCAAGGCTGAAAGGCTTGCACCCCAGTTACATTGGTTTTTGATTGTTTCCGATCACACAAGCTCCGCTCCCTCCGCGGGCTCCGCGTCTCCCTGACCTCCGACCTGTCTACCATAGTTTTAACGTTGGTGGAAGCCTTGGCGTAGGAGGTTGCGTCCCTTTTTTGCACGCATAGCCATTCATGCTTTGCAAAATGAGGAGATTTATGGTTAAATATGTGGTGAGAATTTGTTAAGCGACGTATATTGGAGTAGGAACCTCGGGTAAACTTGGCTATTCAACATAAGATGAAAACACAATAACAATTTCGAAAAGAAGTTTATTATGCAATTTTTAAAAGCCTTTGAATTCAAAAACGGTTTTACTTTAAGTCTTCATTTTGAAAATGGTAACTTGTTTTATACCTTTTCAAACGGAAAATGCGAATACAAGTTTTTCTCAAAGGATACCCTGAAAACGGTGGGCTATTATAATATGCTCAGCTCCAATATAGAGCTTGAGGAAAACGAGAATTCTTTAATAATTCACTCTTGCCCAACGGATGAAAACAATACGCCAATAGGCCCTGTTACGGCGCACTATCGTTTCGAAATTTGTGGAGATAATGCTCTGCGTGTGAGCACATATTTTACCTCAAAAGTACACCTGCCCATTCATATCATGTCCTGGATGGATTTGAAGTTTGAGAGAAGTAAATTTTATACCTGCCAAGGCTTTATGCCTGATTTTTCTGTCGGTGTAAACGATATAACGCACCAGGTTACACTGTCAAATGGTGCTTTATGTGACGATTATGGGTATGTTATGCTGTCCAGTGCAGGCTGCACGGCATTTGCTCCACAAAGTGTTAATACGGTTGTTCCATATCTTTCAGGAGATAGCAAGGTTGAATTCTGTTCGTTGAAAAGTAATGTAGGCTCAAAAATAGATTTCTCCTTGAATATGTTGAGTGAGGAGTATCCTTTGGCCTCAATTATTTCCTTTGGCGAGGGCAAGCCTGTATTGCCAGCTGTTGCTTCTCAGGAGCTTGTGCCAATTACAAAAATAAGTGGTGATAGATACAATATTACAAGTGGACGCCTTACATGTGCGATTTATGTTAGAAAAGACGGTGCATCACTTGCCAAGACCTCTCTTCTAAACTTTAAGCCGACCGATGAGTCTTGTGTAAATCCAATGACTGTGCTTAAAATTAAAAATCTCAAAACAGGTGAGGTGGAGAGCTTTTCAGCAGAGCGAGGATGGGATCATGTCAATGTATGGAGTGGTAAAAACGAGCTCCGTGTTGTTTTTGAGCTTCCTAAGTCGCTACCGATTCGAGTCATTATTATCGCAAGGGCCTATCGAAATGACGAGATTACCTTTGGTGTACAGGTTATAAATGATTCGCCTGACTATACGGTGCTATCCGTATCTGTTCCGTCCATATCATTTGTCGGATATGAAAAGCCACATCTGTTTATCCCACAAGCAAGCGGTCAAATTTTCGATAATGCTTACGAAAAAGAGGTGCATTGGAACTCTCATTATCCAAATGGATTCGGCTGCGTTTCTCCTGTGCTCGGCATTTATGAGCCTACAAAAGAAGAAGCAAATGGACTTTATGTCGCTGCGCATTCACCAGGTGGCGAAAGATGCGATATGAGATGCGATATGTTCAGACGCGGAGAGGGAAGCTTTTCGTTTGAATATCCCGCTACCTCAATGGGAAGGGCGTACAACTGCTTTGAACCAGTAGGAAAGGTTGTCGTGAGAGTTCTGGATGGCGACTGGTACGATATGGCGTGTATATACGAGGAGTATGTTAAAAATCATGCAGAATGGTATGCTCCGATTGGCAGATGTGATACGCCTAACTGGTTTAAGGATATCCCAGTTTGGCTTATGGACTGGATGCCTAACGATGATTCCGAGGGAGAGCCTGTTCCTATCTCTTTAAGAAGCCTTGTTCCGCCAAAGCCAGATGACTGGAAAACGAAGCCTATTGAGTTTGCAAAGAAGCTTGGACTTCCTGTTGGTTATCATATTTACAATTGGCATGTTATTCCATTTAACAATGACTATCCATACTATTTCCCTGTAAAAAAAGGTTTTATGGAAGGGGTTGAAGAATTTCACCAAAACAACATTTATGTAATGCCGTATATCAATGCCCGCCTTGTTGATACAAGAACAAGCGACCTTTCAACCGAAAAATTTGAACGGGAATTTGCAGAGGGAGCAGTGCGTGATGTAGATGGTAATTTGTGCATTGAAACATATGCTTCCCGCGAGCCTGATGGTTCGCTTTGTCAGCTTGCTGTCATGTGTCCTTCTAGTCATATTTGGAGAGAAGCACTGGCGGAAATCATTAGGAGAATGTCAAAGGAATGTCATGTTGATGGCGTTTACCTAGATCAGGTCAGTGCATCTGATGCAAATTTGTGCTGCGCACCACATCATAATCACGAGGGCGGGGGCGGCTCCTGGTGGGTTCGCTCCTACAAGGGCATTATGTCACGCCTTAAGGAGGAATGTTTGGATAATTGCATTTTCACAAGTGAATGCAATGCGGAGCCTTATGCCGATCAATTTGACGGCTTCTTGACCTGGGCGTGGGTTGCAACGAATTATGTGCCATTTTTCTCAAAGATTTACGCAGGCCATGTGGTTATGTTCGGCAGAAGTACCAACGGATACAAAAAAGCAGATAAGGAATATTTTAGATTTCATGTTGGTCAAAGCGTTATGTTCGGTCAGCAAATTGGTTGGATTAATGCCGATATTATTGATGATGATGAAAAAATGGTGTATTTGTCCCGCATGTGCCAAATGAGATACGATTTCAAAGCGTATTTCAATTACGGTAAAATGCTTCGTCCGCCAAGGACAAAGGATTTTGTTCCAAGCTTTATTACAGACAGTGCAATCAGTTTCCCTGATGTGAATGAAGCGCCGCTAATCCTTTCATCTTGTTGGGAAAACGACGGAGATGTCGCTATGCTTATCACGAATTGTGACAAAAAAGAATACACCTTAACATACGATGCACCGTTTGATTGTTATGATGAGGTTAAGTATTATGGGCAAGGAGAGGTGGGGGCTGTTGCCAATTCGAAAATCTGCATTACAATAGGCCCTGAAAGTGCCATTGCAATTATAAAAAAAGCAAAGGAAGACAAGCATGGAAATCAGACGACTTAAGAAAGAGCATTATGATGAATTAATTTCGCTCTTGAATTTGGTCTTCTCAGAGCAAAATAAATGCGTCATGGATTTCGAGCATGAGCTGCCTAATATGTGCAAAAGAGATGATGTACATATGAGCAAGCACGTTGGACTTTTTGTTGGCAATAAGCTTGTTTCGGTTGTGGGCGTTTATCCGTTGCCGGCAAAGGTCTTGGATTGCGAAATTAGGTTCTGCACCGTTGGAAATGTTGCCACACATCCTGATTATAAAGGGCGTGGCTATATGAATACTTTGCTTAACAGTGCTATGGAAATTGTTAAGGAGGAAGGATACGATATTTGTCGGCTTGGCGGAGACAGGGCAAGATATTTGCGCTTTGGCTTTGAACTTTGCGGCAGGAATTACTCTTATTACATCATACCTCAGAATACAAGAAAATCATTGCTTTCAATCTATGGACAAAATACAAGGGTGCATGAAATTTTGCCAAATGATGAAAAAGCTTTAACCTTTGCAAGAGAGCTGTATCATCAAAACAAGGTAAGCGTGCTAAGAAATGATAACGATGTAATGTACAGAGTGATGACAGCGTGGAAAAATGTACCATATTTGGTATTAAAAAATGATATGCCTATTGGTTATTTTACCCTTACTCCCGATCAAAAAACAGTTTCGGAAGCGGCTGCTATCAATAAAGATTCATATTTAGACACGGTTGTTGCCATTTCGAATTATTTGAATGACGGTTTTTCGATAACCTTGTTTGAACATGACATAGATTTGCTAAGAGAGATAAATAAGTGTGCCGAATATATGAGCATACAAATACCATCGAGTTTTAATGTAGTAAGCTTTGAGAGGGTGGTTGATGCTTATATCAAATTGAAATCGAGTTATACTTGCTTGGCGGCAGGATGTGTAACAATTTCAATAAAGGGTTATGGCAAAATCAAAATTTTTGCAGACGAAAATCATTGTGGCTGTTTCAGCTTTGATGGCGAGTGCGATTTTGAGTTGTCAAAACCAGAAGCAACCAGATTTATATTTGGAATGCATCCGCCTGTTTCTGTAATTGAGCCAAATTTGTTTGCAAAAGCAAATTTCCCACTCCCGCTTTCTTGGAATACCCAAAACAGAGTGTAAATGATTTTTTTATAAAGTGATATAGCTTGGGGATTTTGACACATTCTGTGAGAATATACACAAAATCCCGTTTTTTTATTCACCAACAAAATAATTATTTTCTATCTGAAGTGGAGTTTTATTTCTCAATTTATAATGAGGTTAGTCTTCATTGTAAAAACTTACCATAATAAAAAATCTACAGTAAAAGCATTGGTTGAAACCACTGCTTTATTGATTCAATCTGTTTGACTAAATTGGAACTTATTTAATCCACCATTCGGGAGTTATTCCGCCGAGTTTTATGAGTTTGCCCATTGTAATATTAGAGCTTTTGTGTTGTGGGTAACATGGTAGCTATCCCTAGTAGGGCGTACAAGGCTAGTCTGGTGCCGTGGGTGGAGTATAAAAAATTAATGAAACCAACTAAATTATTTGGTACAAAAGTGATAGTTCAGAGGAAATTTACAATGAAAATTTGTTTAATATTTATATTCTACATATTTGGCTTAGCATTAACTCTTAAAGCTGAGACATGCATCGTAGAGTTGCCGATTCGAGGTGCAAATGTTGTTTTTATTGCTCCTGATATTGCTTCTGGATGTATGAGGAGTCTTTGTTAGAATGTAAGTAAATAAAATTAAATTAACGATGCTTTTAATGGCTTTGTTTTTGTTTTTATTTGTTAACAGAAAATAATCGCATTAGGAGAAATAAATTTATGAGATGTTATAATTGTGGTTCTGAAATGCCTGCAAATCTAAGCTTTTGCATTCATTGTGCACGTAGAATGGTTTTCCCATTCCCACCATTTAATAGATTTGCATTAGCAAAGAAAGAAGTAACTTTGCCTTGTAACCTATCTCTAGATGAAGTAGATATTCGTATTTTCCAATCGTGCTTTAACAATGTTTTGTTTAATCTTCGAGGAAGAAATGTTTACCGAATGGTTATGAATATTTTTTACATACATTACCATCTGCATTTACTTGGGGTGAGTATATTCATATAAGGGTTTTTTCAACAAAAAATGGTACCTCGGTAAATATTTTTTCTAGATTAGTGATCCCAATTTGTTTGTTTTCTTTTGGTCGAAACAAGAAAAACATTAGAAGAATTATGCAGAGACTTGATATGTCTAATGTCAAAATTTAAGGCATATTAATTAAATTTATACACAATACTAACATCTATTTGGTGACAAGAAGGTTTATTAGGACTTTTCTAATAGCCCTTCTTGTTTTATATACTTATAATTATTGTGTCCAAATGCCGCTTCAACTATTTCTCTTTGAGCATTTGTTTTTTCGGCATAGTGATGTATATGCTCTAAACAAACATAAAGTATTACTTTTTTAGTTTTCAAAATGAATCTTGTAAGCGAAGGCTCGCGCATCACACTCAATTTTAAGAATATTGCCGTTTTGACTCCAAATAGGTGGTGTAGAATTAGCTTCAGGCTCTATGACTTCTATGGTAGAAACTTGTTTCTTCGATGCACCAAATATGGCAATATCTATCTCTGCTAAGAATTTTGTCGAATAAGGTAAAGGCGTTATTGTCCAATTTTTGAAGAGAAACGACCCATTAGTTTTAATTCCACCAAAATCAACAATTTTACCATCGCGATTTACGCCAAGTAAACGTTCTCGTAAAGGATTTGAGTTGTCCTCTTCAGGCATCCATGTGACGTTTGAAATGTTATCATTTGTCCGTTCAACTTTAATCATGCCACCTTTGCCACGCATTACATTGTCTATTGGTAGACCTGCGATTGGGAGTCGCTCATGTGTTTCAGGATTCCAAGCGCCATAGCGCACAGCATACACGCCTGCAGGTGTATCGGCTGGCACAGATATATCGATTGAGGTTTCATGAGCTCCTACATTCGTAAGAATTTTGTTTCCTCGCTTGATAGAACTAAAGAATATGATATTGCCAAAGCCATCTTTGGGGTCGCAGATATGAACAAATGTGCGATAATCAGGATGAGGTACCTTTGTCTCCCAGGCGATAAATAGTCGAAGCATATTAGGGCCTAAAGTCTCAGCCCTAAGTGGCATTGTAATAGGTGTAGTTGGATGAGGCGCTTCTGGTTTGCGGGCATCAACAAAAACACCACTATCTGAGCGTGACATTGCGCAACGCACATCATTCTTTTCAATAATGGCACTCTCTACATCCCCTAAATGTGCATAATAGCCATAGGGAGGCAATGTAACGCCATTTTCAAGAACCCAATTTTCATTTGTTTGGCGGTTTACCCATACCTCGCCACCACCAGAAAAGAAAGCATGTTGTCGATGAATATTACCTTCATATCTTAAATCAAGAAATTCGGCCTGTCCAAGCTCTGCGCAGATATCATGCTGAAGCCAGTATGTTTTAACTGTATTTCGTGAGAATGGCCCATTACACATTGGATTACGGCCACCAATTATACAATTAGATAGATAGTCATCAGATGCATAACCATGTAGCTCAGAATCTCCTCCAGAATTCCAATGCTCTTCCTCGTATCTATTTCCAAGACCCCCTGCGAAAAGCACAAAATAACCATGCGAGACAATATCATGCCAAGGGGTGCGTTCGCTATCTGCAAATTTTGATTTGCTACCTATGATTTTTTCTGCTTGGAAATGGTCACATTGTCCTGCATCGGCTGTTCCAATAAGATGATCTTGTCCTGCTTCACTAATGCAGACTGTATCAGGTCGTTCAAACCCAATTCGATACATATCAAAGGCACGAGCCCAATTTTGTGAGGTTTCGTTTTTAGTGTAAAAATTTCCTTCACGGTCAAGATAGTCAAAAGGGCAATGTGCAGCAAGTACATCAATAAATATAGCCTCTGGATTAAAGCCTTTCTTTAGTAGCTTTGCATTACGAAGGCACCATGGGTGGATTGCATGAGGTGCCCAACGATACGATTGAGCATGGCGAAAAGGATTAAACCAGGCAAGCTGTGGAGTGCCGTCAAGATTGAATACTGTGAGATTATAAGAAAATCCTTCGCAATCTGGATAAATATCAGTATAGTTGTCATGAAGACAAAAGAGAATACCTGCTTCGCGGCATGCCTCACGCATGGCGTTAAAGGCACTAATATCGCCACGTGGAGGATATATCTCAGGTAATCTGTAGTCATATCCCCAGCATTGCCAATCATGCTTAACAAATACGGCATTGGTAATTCCATATTTTGCTGCTAATTGAATGTCTTTTGCTGCCTTTGAATAATCACCTTCCCATTGATCTAGGCACATTCGTGAACCAAGTGCATTTAATCCAGAACTAGGCTTATATCCAGCAACAGCTCTAAAGCGGCGAGCAGCATCAAAGGCTCCTTTAGACGAAGGAATAAATGTCAAAGTTGCATCATGATGTGCATGTAGAGAGAAAATGCCTTTCTCTCCGTCACAAGCAAGCCCATCAGGAACAACATCAACGGCTTGTATAATAGAAAGTCCATTTTCATAATCTGCGCCAATATGACGTGTTGATAAATCAAATCCACTAGCATCTATCCAAAATTTCTTTGGTTTTTCAATTACATTCCCAAAGCCCATAAATATTCGATGGGGCTTTTCTGAGGAAGGTCCTACTGCAAGGTCAACAATTCGTGGAAAGCCAGCAGCATTGCGTTGAACAACAGGGATTGACCAAGAAATTTGGAGGGTACCATTAGTTTCTTTGATAGAAGCCTTTGCTTCAGGAGGAAACGAACCATCATCTGTTTCTACACGTGCAGTAAATCCACGAAATACAATAGATTTCTCACCATCTGTAAATGCAATGGCTCCATCAATTAGTCCATGTTTTCCATAAGCAACACCTGCTCCATAGATTGTGTTATCAGCGATAAGTTGCCAATAACCGTTATCTGGGCTTGAACCAGATTTGATGGCTATTTCTGCTGCTTTGAGTGCAGCTGTTTCTAGACGTTTCCAATCATCTTCAGTAATAGTGTCATATTCCGATGGTGGAGTAGGTGTTTTTGCTACTGATGGAAGTGGGACTTCTGAAGCATTAAATTTAAATATTGCTATGGGATGTGGAGCATCTTCTTTTTTAACACCGTTAGGTGTAAATCTAGCATGCACGGGATATAGTGCATTAAGTGCATTTGATTTTGCGGTACCAGTAAAAATGAATGTTTTTTCTTCTCCTGGTGCTAAAGTAATAAATCCATTTGCCCCTTTAACGTTCCAATCGTCGTTAATCCAAACTTCAAGATGACCAGAGATAGATTCATTTGTTTTGTTTTCTACTATTACGGGAAATGTAACGGGTTCATTAGATGTAATTTCAGTAACGCCCAATGGCCAGTCATATGGATTTTTGCCAATACGTTCGATTTTTTGTGGAAATGCTTTAATTTCAACCTTTATGCCAGACCTAGCTTCAACAGGAGGTAGGTAGGCAAGAGATGTTAGCGTAATTAGAATAAAAAAAAACGAAGTAATTTGTTTCATAGGGATAAGCTATACCATAAACGTATCTTTAGCATTATATAATTATTATAACATTACTATTTATAAACTGTCAACAAAACGGGCCTTATAAGGTTCACCAAACTCAAGCATGTAATTTATAGAGTATTGTATATATCTAAAATATTCTGATGGTTTGTCCTTAAAGAGAGTTACCTAGCCTTGATATTAATTTGCTTTTTTTATAAATATTGACTAGCCCTAATATTAAGTGCTATAATTAGACTAAATTATTAATATATAACTCTAGCTTATATTCTTTTTTATGGAAGTGGGGATGTTATAAATGTTTTGTACAAAATGTGGTAATCAGATTAATGATAATGAACAGTCTTGCTCAAGGTGTGGTAAATTAAGAACGGGCAAAAGAAAAATCACTATAAATTTAGATCAAGTTTCTAAGCCACCCGTTATTGAAGATCATATGGTAGGTGCAATTCTTGCAACCATTTTTTGTTGTCAAGTGGGTGGCATAGTTGCCTTGGTATATGGCTCGCAAGTTAGTACAAGATTATCAATGGGCGATGTTGTAGGAGCGAGAGAGGCTTCAGAATCAGCTTTGAAATGGATAAAGTGGAGTATAATAAGTTTTTGCTTTCTAGCTTTTCTAAGTTTATTATGTTTTATAGTGGCAATCGCGGCCGCTGCTTAATTAAGGAGCATTTGTTCTCATTAATTTTTAATTTATAAGGTATAAATCAAGGTAAAATTAGGCATTTTTTATAGGATTAAAGTAAAAGGAAAGGAATTGTTGTTATGTTTTGTCCAAAGTGTGGTGCTCAAATGAATGATGGTGCGTCTTTTTGTCCTAAATGTGGTTCAAGCACCAATAGTGATAATGGTATTAATATTCAGCAAAAACATAAGATTGTTCTAAAAAAACAAAGCGGCTATAATCAAAATGGCTATAACCCTAATGGTTATAATCAGAATGGCTATAACCCTAATGGTTATAATCAAAATGGCTATAACCCTAATGGTTATAATCAAACTTACCTTTATGCAAGGATACCAAATCATATGGTTGGTGCAATTTTGACAACTATTTTTTGTTGCTTAATAGGTGGTATTATAGCTATTGTGTATAGTTCACAAGTTAATACAAAAATAGCATTGGGAGATATTAGAGGAGCACAAGAAGCTTCCAAAAATGCGCAGACATGGATTACTATTAATATTGTTGTAGGAATTATTGGTTTTATTTTAAATGTAATTTTCGATCTCCTCCCAATTTTTATGTATTAATTTAGTGGTATAATATCTTTTGATATTTTGCGCTAGGGTATACCATATTTTTTATTAATTTGGATTTGTAAATTAATGTTAAATAAAAAAAACATTCTATATTTGGTTTTTGTTCTGCTTGGACTTTCATCAATAATATTTTTGTATTTTTTTAACCCATCAGATATAAGTTTTTTCCCTAGATGCCCGTTTTTGGTTTTAACAGGATACGAATGCCCTGGATGTGGAACTTTGCGTGGTATACATGCATTGCTACATTTAAACATAAAGGAAGCATTAAGATTAAACCCTTTGATGGTCGTATCTATTCCTGTAATTATGCTATTATTAACCTGGAGGCGTTTTAAAATGAATGTATGGACGCCTAGGGTGATTTTTATCGTCGTCGTTTGTTGGTGGATTGTCAGAAATTTATATTTTAGGACGACATAATAATTCTGTGCTGATTTCTACTAATGCTTTATCAAAAATAAGATTTTTATCATTCAAATCTAAATAGGAACGAAAGAACATAATGTTGCACCTCAATTTCTTTGGAAGAAAATCAGTTTAATATGGATGCATAATGATGGAAAATAAGGATATTTTTACAAACAAATCTAAGGATTATTCTCTTTATCGTCCGTCTTATGCAGTATCAGCTATTGTTTGGTTAAAGGAAAGAACACGAGGAGAACGTGTAGCTGATATTGGCGCAGGGACCGGTATTTTTACTAATTGCTTGCGTCCATATTTCCAAGATATTTGTGCCGTAGAACCCAATGCAGATATGCGTAAAGAGTTTGAGCGTTATCTCCCCGATATACCGTGTATTGATGGTTATGGTGAGAATACTGGCTTACCTGAGTGTTCAATTAATTTAATAACTGTTGCTCAAGCATTTCATTGGCTAGACGAGGATAAATTTAAGCAAGAAGCAATGAGAATATTATTCCCAGATGGACTTGTAGCAATTATATGGAATACTAGCTTAAAAAATGATTTTTCAATAGCACGAGACGAGGTGTGCCAAAAATATTGCCCTCGCTTTCGCAAAGGGTATGCAGGTAAGCGTACTGTGGAAGAGGGTGATGTGTTTTTAAGAAAGATCTATTTTAAAGAGGTAGAGCTTGCCGAATTTGATAACCCATACGTCATGGATTATAATGCATTTATTGGAAATATACGATCTAGGTCATATGCAATAATGCCTGACGACGAAAAATACGATGATTTCATTAAAGAATGTGGCAGGGTATTTGATGAATATTCCATTGGTGGGAGTGTGGTTGAGTCACAAAAAACAACAATTTATTTAGGTAAGTTTTGATAAGAAGCTATTGCTTTTTATGAATGGAGTATAAAATGAAAAAGTTTCTTTTGTGGTGTGCTTTATTGATAGTTGCATATTGCTCTTTCGTCATAGGAATTTTAGTGTGGAATCCTATGGTTCGTAATCAGCCGAAAAATTTAGATGTCGTTTCTGCTTCCAACCTAGTTGAAGTGAAATCTGCAATTGAACAATATTATTCTCAAAATCAAATTTTACCTGACTCAATAGATGAGTTGGTTAAAGCTGGGGTTTTGTCGGTAGAGAAGAGCGTAGATGGTTATGGAAGGGTGTTTATGCTCCAAACGATAGATGAAGCTACAATTAAGGTGTATTCTACAGATGCATTCCCAGAGGCTACTGATGATAATACGAAAACTATACATGCTATCTCTATATTGGTTTCAGTAAAGGAGGTGTGATAATGATTACTAAGAGAATGGCTTTTACGATTGTGTCATTATTCATAATCATTCCATTTGCTTTAGGGATGTTTTGTGGTAGTTTAGTATGTGTTGTACCAATGAATAGCATGACAGAGAACCAGCTTATATCTCTAGAGCGAAAAGTGTTATCTTATTATGAAGACACAGGATTTATCCCAAATGCTTTAAACGACCTGGTAGAAAAGAGTTATATAGATGTAGATGAATGTAAAGACGCTTGGGGCAATCAAATTCTATTAATCTCCTCCCCAAATGGAATGATTTCTTTAGTATCCAAAGGAGACCCTTGTATTCAAGAAATTAATAACGATATCACTTGTACCATTTCTCGAACCTTTGACTTTAGGCAAAATTCTTATGACTGATGCTAATTAACCACAATCTGAGGAGCAGTATAAAAGCGGTGCGCGCCTACCATTTGTTGATTGTTGGCTGTTGATTGTTTACCTTGTTATATGCTACAATTTTGTCAAATAGAGGTTAATATAATGAAAATAATGTTTATTTCAGATATACATGGTGTTGATAGCACATTAGAGCAAGTATTAGATATTGCAAAAGAGATTTGCCCAGCGAAGATTGCTATTTTAGGAGATGTGCTATACCATGGTCCACGCAATGGCGTTCCTGAATTTTATAATCCACAGAAGGTTGCAGAGCTACTAAATGCAAATAAGAAGCAATTTATTGCTGTTCGTGGTAATTGCGATACAGAGGTGGATCAAATGATGCTCACCTTCCCAATTCTAGCACGTAATGCACATATCATGCTCGAGGATGGAGCTACCTTCTTTTTAACCCATGGACATATTTGGGATGAATCAAATTTTGAGAAGATTTTTGATGGCAATGCTATATTAGTGCATGGTCACACACATCTCCCAGTAAATAAGCATACAGAAAAGGGCTTCCGCGTGTTCAATCCAGGCTCAATTTCTCTCCCAAAGGGAGGACATCCTCGCACCTTTGGATTATACGACACAGAGACTCACGAGCTAACAATTAGATTGCTTGACGATTGGAATACCATTTATAATCCATAAGGATCATAATATGCGATTTACTGAGGCATTTGTAAAGAAATATCAAGAGCAGCAAAAACAAGCTGGCTCAGCTCTATCCAAAAAGGAGGTAGAGGTTGCTACAAATGCTGTATCACGTAAGGTTCGTATTCTTGGAGTGGATACTTCATTGCGCTCTACAGGCCTTGGTGTAATTGATGTTGATGGAATGAAGGTTACTCATGTGGCGAGCACAAATATTCCAAACCCAGCAAAGCGTTCGCTTCCTGATTGCTTGAAGCATATTCGTGAAGTGGTGAATGAATATATTTGCACTTATAAGCCTGATGAGGTGGCGATAGAGGGCGTATTTTATTCTCGCAATTTAAAGACAGCCATTATTTTGGGAGAAGCTCGTGGAGTTGTTATTTGCTGTTGTGCAGAACATAATCTTCCAATATATGAATATTCCCCGAAGAGAGTAAAGCAAGCAACAACAGGTACTGGCACTGCAATTAAGGAGCAGATGCAGCGCATGATTGCTGCTCAGCTCGCACTCGATTTTCTTCCTCAGGAGGATGCTGCGGATGCTTTATCAATTGCAATGTCCCATTCTCATGCACGAATTGGCATTTCTCCAGGAACACGCATAGATTAAATAAAACGAACAACAATCAACGGTTCAACATATGTTAAAAAAGTTGAAGTATCGAATAGTCACAAAAATGTGTATGACCTAGATTATTTGTGTATATACGTGTTAAAGCTTTTGATTTATAGCAACTAGATACCTAACCACTAACAAAAAACGTGTATAAAGGATTGACAAAAAAAATACATTATAGTAACTTTTTATTTGAAGTTTTGGAAATCGTTTTTAAGGATATTACTTTATTTTTATTGCATGGAGATATTATGAAAAAGATAGCAACCGTATTGTTGATTATGTTGAGTGTATTTGCTTTTGCTACAGAATTAGACTTTTTGTCTGTTGTAAATAAAGTAGAGAGTTGGATTTTGCAGACATATGAGAAGGATTCAATAACCTATGATGTTGGCAAAAAGAAGGTGCTAGCAATTGTAGAGTCAGATAAATCAGATGCAGAAAAAATCAAGGAATTAAAAGCTGAATTCCCTAAGGCTTTTGAAGAAGAAGTAGCTGAGGTGGCAGAAGTAGATATAGAAGAAGCCTTACAGAAAATCTATGAAGAAGGCTTAAAGTACTTTACTGGAGATGGAGTTAATCAAGATAGCGTAAAGGCTGCAAAATTATTTAAAGAAGCGGCAGAGCAGGGACATGCTGAATCTCAATTTTCTTTGGGTGTATGTTATTCTTTAGGCGTTTTTGGAGAAAAAGACCAAGTGGCAGCTGCAGCTTGGTATCGCAAGGCTGTAGATCAAGGTTATGCTAAGGCTCAATTTTGTTTGGCTGGATTATTACTCTCTGGAGATGGTGTAACCCAGAATAAAGAAGAAGCAGAAACTTTACTTGCTAAAGCAGCAAAGCTGGGGCTAGTAGAAGCTCAAGAAGCATTAAAAGCCCTTCAAGCAAAATAAAATGACTAGTTGTTTCTAGATTAATAGAACTAGAAACATTATTCTTAATTTAATTAAAATAGCGTGTTTTTATAAATACGCTATTTTTTTATGTATGACGGGCATGTCATAGTTCTATGGTGAAAGTCCAACGGGGGGTAGTTACCGACCAACCCAATAGCGACTCCCAAGGTTTATGTTGTGAGGCATAGGCGAGAAGAAGGGATAGCGAAATCGTAGCCTAAC
>JAZNPC010000072.1:0-19771 GCA_045589455.1 Kiritimatiellia bacterium | reverse complement strand
GCTTGCTTGCTTGCTTGCTTGCTTGCTTGCTTGCTTGCTTGCTTGCTTGCTTGCTTGCTTGCTTGCTTGCTTGCTTGCTTGCTTGCTTGCTTGCTTGCTTGCTTGCGCTCACTTCGTTCGCGCAAGACAGTTTTTCAGATGTTTGAAAAACTGTAGAGGATTCCGAATGTGCGGACTGCGAAAAACTGATGCCGAGAAGAGGCATCTTAAATGCAGTTGCTGTTATCGTTCTCATGATCGGAAATCCCCATAAAATTTAGAGAGCCAGCTGATTCCACAACTTTCTGCTGCGAAATCCAACTTGCCCGGTTATATTCAAAAAGCCGAACGCAACCGAACACGTGCCGATGGCCCAACCAAGAGCCTGCGCTAATATGCAAGGAAGCGCCCGGCAAGATGTGTATAGACACAATCCTACCGGATACATTTCACCTAACATTAGCGCAAACATGTTTTTTACTTGGTCAGTTTTCGGCACATTTGCTGAAATATAACGGTTGTCAATTAGCCATTGTTGCACGTGAGACAATAACCCTCTATACAACAACACAGAAATATAGCACATACTTGAGTGATTTACAAGTGGAAAATTGCATAATTAAATGAGGAAAAATTGCATAATTAAATGAGTGGGGCGCATCTGAGCAACAAAGCTTGATTGGGCATTTGCTTCTTCTGTTGGGGGCTATCCAAATTATGTGGGAGCAGTTGAGCCATTCCTTGCTCCTCTAAGCACACTGATTATTCTTCAATAATAACTTACAGATAAAAAAAGAGGCTGCTGCGAAACTGATTGGTTTGCAGCAGTCTTTTTGCACACGGATTTGTCGCTAACGCTTTGGCCTGCGGTGCGTACACGGATTTGCACGAATAGACACAAATGGGTGGTGTACGGATGAGTGTTATTAAACGCTGTCGCTTGGGCCTGCGGCGCATACTGGGAGAAAATGGAGATTTGGAGGCTCGGAGAGGATTAAGGGGTATTTGTAGCTACGAAACAACACGAAAATGTTTTGGCTGTCGCGAGGACGTTAGACGCTAGACAACGTTGACGTGAGACAATAAGACGTCGAGACGCGGTGACGCGAGAATGGATAAAGTGACGCTTGCGCTCTGGCCCTCGGCGAAACACGGAGCACACGTAGTGTGATTTTTCTGAGAACGGAGACACGGAGGGTATTTTGGGAAGTTGTAATGGTTGTTTGTGCAATGCTCCTTACCTCCGTACTCCGTGTTAGGCGTAAGCAATGAGTGCAACGATTTAAACGCTCTCGCTGTGGCCTTCGGCGATACGGGGAGATTAGGAGGCTCGGAGGCACGGAGAGATTAGAAATATCGAAGAATGGGGCTTCAGCCCCTTTGCGTGCACTTGCATGCTCTAAAAGTGCAAGGGTGGGACGTGGGACGGTGAATGGACGATCAGACATGAGGATGGAGAAAAAAGCCATTCAACCCTACCTAAATTCTTCACTCTTCACTCTTCATTTATTATAATGGTGCTGGAAAGCGAGAGGAGGCAAAGGCTAGCACCTTGCCACCTCTCGCCCCAGCAACACCGGGCGGCAGAGCCACCCTCATATTAACTTTTTAACTCGCAAACTATCAAACTGTTAAACAATACAACTATACAACTATCAAACTTTATAACTATACAAGAATTGAACTAGTTTGCTAGTTTGCGAGTATGCAAGTTTGATAGTTGAGTTTTAGCCACCCTATAGAAGGATGAAGCAACACTTGCGTGCTATGAAGCACTCATAAATGAGTATGAAGCACACCTAAGATGTATCATATACCTCTTAGGTGCATGAAGCGAAGCATAGCTTCATTTTTTAGAAATCTCGTGCGTCGCCTCCGCATCTCATTAGACTTCTGTGCGAGCACACTAGTGGATGAAGTTTGCCAAATTGCTTCGAAAGATAAAGCAATAGCCAAGGCAAAGTTCATTCCGCTAGTGTTTCTTCGGTGGCACTGCTCTGCGACCTCTGCGTCCTCTGCGTCCCTGCGTCCCTTTGGCGTCTCATACATCACATTTCGTGCGTCACAATAAATATGCCGGATAGGTGGTACACAAATATTGGTTAGTACAAAAGCATATAAAATATCCGTAAACATTTGCAATTCTACCTACTTATTTCATGTTAAAACTAACTTTTGTAGCAAATTTTTCCTGCAATTTTTATTGACCAAAAGATATAGTTAGGTGTAAAATATTTTTAAGTGGGGAAGGTTATTTATTAAGCACTTTACTTTTCCTCTTTAAAACGAAAGGTAAATAAAAATGAAAAGATTACTAGCATTATTATCTTTGTTTGCTTGTGCACCAATGTTTGCAGCAGACTTCTATGTAGATTCAACAGCAGATGCTGCAGTAGCAACAGGCTCATCCTCTGCTCCATTCACAACAATCAAAGCAGCAGTTGACGCAGCAAATGCACAATATCTCGCAGATGGAATTCCATCTACAATTAATGTTAAGGGTGGAGAAAGCTGCTCATATACAATCGCAACTGCAGATGATTTAATCATTGTTACAGCTTCAAACCTTACTGTTAAAGCTTGGGCTGATTTTGGTGCACCAAAGATTTATCTTGATAAAGATTTGAGTGCTAATACTAACAATCCAAGTGTTATACAAGTTGAAAAAGAAGCTCATGAATTTTCAATTACAGGCTTTGAGTTCTATAGCTACTGCGACAACAATAGAAGTCATTTTGGAACATCTCTCGGTGAGAGAGGAATACTTATTAGCATATATGCTAAGTATTGCGTTGTTGATAGCTGTAAATTTTATCAAGACAACCCTAGTAATAACGGTGGCTGGGGTGGATCTGGTGTTCATGCTAGTAACCCCGACCGCGATAAAACAAGAGGCATGACTGTTAAAAACTGCTATTTTAAGAACTTTGGAGGAAGGGATTCTCAAGTTATTAAATCTCCAGATCAAGTAAGAATTATCTCAAACATATTTGAGAATACAACACGTTGCTTTAAGGCTATGCAATATATTTACGGCGGGCAATTTATTTCTAATCGCATTATAAATGTCACCAAACCACTCTATAGTAATGGTGATAATTATAGAGAAGACAGTGACATTGAAATAGCTTACAACATTTTTATTAATGATGGAGATATACCTTTTATCAGCAAGTCAAATGTCGGTTTCGATAATGCAAAAATCCACCACAATACATTTGTAGGAAATGCTTCTTTTGTTACAACACGAGGAGAAAACAGTGTTTTTACATGGACTCCAAATTTTTACAATAATTTAATCATTGTTAATGGAGAACTTGGCACAATTATCAATGAATATTCAAGCGATGTAGGAAAAACAAATCCAACAACCTTTGCTGCTGGTTCTAAATTTGTAGACAATGTTTGGTTGTCTACAGATTTTAATGGTGGATCAGCGGTCCAAGATTTGGAGCAATATAATCTTGTAACCGAAAATCCTGATTCTGCTGGTCTATTTACAGATAATAATTTGAGGTTATCTCAGGTTCCAGAATTTATTGAGACAGAGGATATCTTTTCAGAGAATTTTTATCGTTTAAATTCCTTGCGCTATTCTTGGGCTGATGGATTAAATTCTAGTTACGGAACAGAGCCAGCATACATCGGTGCACAAGAACCTATTGCTTACGAGGGTGAACCTGGTGAATTCTTTACTCTAACCTCTTTCTCTGTATCTTCTGAGGCATTTACTCCAGGATCCGAAATAGAATTTAAAGTTGAATATAGTTTAAATGCCGGACCAGTAACTGTAAAAATAGATTATGATGGCGATGGCATCTATGATTATTCAGGAAATGATACCATTATAAAATATACATATACAGCCCCAGGCACTTATATCCCTTCTATTATGTTAATTGATACTGCCACCAGCAAGGAGCTTGTTGCTACACTAGTAATTCCCGAGCTAGAAATTTTATCATATAATGTTTATGTAGATGCATTGGCAGTTGCTGGAGGAAATGGAACTGAGGCAAACCCTTGTAGGACAATTACAGAAGCAACTAAGATTTGTGCAGAAAATGGTACAATCTTCGTTCGTGGAGGTGATGATAGAGTTTATGAAATAAATTCTGCTGATGATTTTATTTACATAGAAAGAAATTTTGTGACTATCAAATCATGGGGTGACTATGGCAATGCAAAGGTTGTTGTTAGCCACACATTGAATAAAGCTACTCCTAATCCATATATTGTTAATGTTGATTTTAATGCTTATGGCGTCACTATTTCTGAGCTTGATTTTGTTTGGTACGGAGAAAAGAACGAAACCTATCCAGGCAACTCTATTGGAACTGGCGGCAGAATAATAAATGCAAATGGCAAGCTTTTAACCGTTAAAAACTGTCGTTTCCGATTAGATGGTGCTTATAACGGAGACAACAAAGCATATGCTATTAAATCTGATGCTTATGAGCAAGATAAAGCACCAGGAGAATTCCTCCGCGTAGAGGGTTGTGTATTTGAAGGTCATACAGGAGAAAAAAAGCAATTGTATACAATATGGACAGCTAAGGACCCTGTTATTGTTAACAATGTTTACACAAATTGTTATTTGATGTTTGCTCCTTTGAAAGGCTATAGTGGAACATTTACATTTTCATCAAATGCAATGTATGAATGTCGTTCAATACATTCCAACAATCCTGAAGGAAACTGGAATGAAATACCAAATGCAGAGATTTCTTATAATAAATTTGTAACATCAACAGGCGAACCTTTTATCACAAAGATTAGGGACGGACTTGCTGATAATGTAAGCATACATCACAATACCGTTGTTGGTTCCTCCTCATTCATCTTAACTACAATTACAACTAGTGATGAGGCATCTTGGTATCCTAAAATTTATGACAACTTAATTATCCTTGCAGATAATGGAACAATGTTTATAGATAATTCACCAAAGAAGAATAGAATATATTCATGTTATTTCAGACCTGAAACAGTATTCAAGAACAACGTCTATATGTCAAGTAACTGGTTTGATGGAACTGCAAAGGAGTTAGAAGGATATGAGTTTACACTATCCCCTGTTGATTGTGCTGAGTTAGATGTAGCACCTCGCTTTATGTCAACAGAAATAGGAAACGAGAATGAATATCGTGTCCGTGCAACAAAGCTTGATTGGGCATTTGCTTCTGCAGTTGGTGGCTATCCAAACTATGTTGGTGCTGTTGAGCCATTCGAAGCTCCTCTCTGCACAATAATTATCATAGAATAGCCATAAATCAAATTACTCCTAAAATAGAAAAAAAATCATTTACCTTAAGCTTCACAATTTACATTAGATGAAGCGATAGACTTTCTTCTATTTGATGAATATTGTTTAAGTAATTCAATTAAATAAGGAATTATTTATAATCAATTCTTCATATTGGGGATTTGTTCCATAGAAGAAGTTGAAGCATTAATAAAATATGTTGATTAAATAAGGGTATCTTCTAAATTATTCTTGATAGAACACATATGCACCAGATGGGATATTTTTTTCATCCATATCTGCACCAGAGGTAAGTGTTCCTTTTTTAGAATTAAAATAATATGTATCTGGTAAATTCCACTTTAAACCACAAATATTAAATACAGGTTTTCTTGCAGAAATAGGCCCACCAACTTTATAGCCAACCAAGACAAGAGTTCCTTTGGGCAATCGTTCTAAATCCTCTATTGATTGCTGGCTTCCTCGCAGATAATAACCTTTTCGGTTTGATGGGAAATAAAAGGTTGTTTCAGCTCTAATTTCATCACCAGTAATTTCATGAACTGTACCATCTTTACCAATTTCCATTAGCGTAACTGCAGGATTCTCACTTATTACACCGCCACCAATTTCGACACGAGTTCCACCTGGCATAGATTTCCATCGTTGTATTTCTGCGCCAGTTTTTTTAGACCCATCTGGGAAATAGTAAATTGTGTCTGCTGAATTATAAAGATCACGAGCAATATCCCATGCGGAACGTCCTGGACCGATAACGTTAGGCGAGGATGATGGTCTTGTTTGTGCAGGTGGTTGAGGGTTTCTAGATTGTTGTTGAGGTTGCTGATTTCTAGAGTCACCACCAGTAGAAGGCCTAGGCTGTGAATACAAGATTCGTGACAGCTCAGGATCTGCATCTACTAAACGACCCGCTCTAACATCTGGGTCAAATAATGGCTTAGATTTCAAACCTAATTTAGCTCTATTTTCTGGTTTTGCCAATAACATAGCACATCTTTTTCGACCACGATGCTTACGTTTTTGCCATCGGTTAGGATTACCATATGCAACCATGGAATGAGTTAGTACACAATTATCAGAAATTCCATAAATACGTTTTAATTCTGCTATGAGCTTTCTTAGAGAAGCATACTGTTGTGGGGTAATATCTTTATCATGATATCCAGCAATTTCGATACCTATGGACATAGAATCTAAACCTGTTTGCCCATTCCACATACTAACACCTGCATGATAAGCAATACGATTCCTGTCTATAATCGTATAAATCTTTCCATCCTTTGCCACCATATAATGGCACTCGCCGTTCTTACTGAGCTTTTCTAATGCTCCACGTGCTGAACCCTCTGTTGTATGCAGAATAATAAACCTAGTTGCCTTACGAACTTTTCTTGTAGAATTTTTAGGACTACGATAGCTTGATATAACAGGCACAGTGCTTAACTTAGGGGGATCAGCAGAAAGCTCTATTGGCTGAAAAAGAATAAGGGTAGACAACACCATTAAAACTGCAGTAAATCTGCATTTTAAAAATTGCATTAGTCTACCCATATTATAGTTCCTTAACCTCTATGCTGCCACATTACTTGTGGCAGCATATTATAATCAATTAAGCCAAAAGGCTCTTTGATGTCATATCTGCAGGAACTTCAATTCCCATTAGATCAAGAACTGTAGGAGCGATATCTGATAGGATACCTTCCTTACGTAGCTTTACATTCTCTGCATCATTTGCAACATAGATGCAATCAACAAGATTTAGAGTGTGGCTTGTCTTTACCATGCCAGTCTCATAATCAACCATCTGATCTGCATTACCATGGTCAGCTGTGATAAGAATCTTAGCATCAAGCTCAAGTAGGCGCTTTACAACCTTACCAACGCACTCATCAACAATTTCAACTGCCTTACGTGCTGCCTCAAAATCACCTGTGTGACCAACCATATCGCAGTTAGCGAAGTTTACTGCGATAAAGCCATATTCGTTATTCTCTAGGCGCTTTAGTAAATCCTCAGTAACTGTGTAAGCATCCATCTCTGGGTGGCTAGCAAAGGTTGCTGGGTCAAAACGACTAGGAATATTTACCTGATCCTCACCATCATATGGCTTTGTTGACTTACCATTAAAGAAGCTTGTTACATGACGGAACTTCTGTGTCTCAGCAATACGTAGCTGACGTATACCTGCCTTGCTGATTACTTCACCTAGTAGGGTATCCATACCACCGCCAGCACCCATAGCACCAAGCAAATAATCTTCAAACTCATCCCAGTAGCGTGTGAATCCTAGATATGCAATGCGTGGGCGAGAGCTACGTGTTCCCTCATAATCATCGCAAACAAATGCCTGTGTTAGCTGGATTGCACGGTCCTGACGATAGTTTGTGTGCATTACAGCATCACCATCCTTTATGCCTGCATAATCACCAATTACATATGGAACAATGTACTCGTCTGTCATCTCAACACCATCTGGTGTCTTATCGTTAGCATATGATTCCTTTACTGCTGTAACAGCATCTGGTGCCTTTCTACCAACACATGCAACAAGAGTCTCATATGCCTGGCTTGTTAGCTCATAATTGCGGGAGCGATCCATTGCATAGTAGCGGCCCATAACTGTACCAATCTTGCAATTACCGATAGCTTCCATTTCCTTCTGTAGGCGACCGATATACTCTAGAGTACTACGAGGAGGTGTGTCACGACCATCCAAGAATGGGTGAATGATAATCTGACCCTCTGGCCATGTCTGGCGAGCACGGCGCATTAGCTTAAATAGGTGCTCCTGGTGAGCGTGTACGCCCTCGTCCTGCAATAGACCAAGGAAGTGTAGGCTGCCTTTGCCATCCATCCATGACTTCATGAAATTCTGCCACTTTTCTGTCTCAAATAGAGAGCCACTGCTTAGGCCATCGTCAATGCGCTTTAGTTCCTGAACAACGATGCGGCCTGCGCCCATATTTAAGTGACCGACCTCACTTGAGCCCTGATAACCATTTGGTAGGCCTACTGCCTCACCACATGCGTCAAGATATGCCCAAGGGAATTTTGCCTTGTAAGAATCAATATTTGGTGTTTTTGCGGCTGCAACTGCGTTACCTTCTGTCTTGTCATTAACGCCCCAACCATCACGAATAATTAGTGCTACTGGTCTCATTGAAATCTCCTTCAATATAAATAGTAAATAAAACAAAGCTTAATTGTAGCAAAATAATGACTTTTTTTCAAATGGTAAAAGACAATAGAAGCAAATTTTCAAATCTAAAAGAAGTTGGGTACATGGCCAATACCTTGCATCCAACTTTAAGTGGATTTTAAAATGACATTTTAAAACTCAAACTTCAGGGCCTTAACACCATAGGTATCAACATCACTCCAATCAACACCCTCTAGATATGGACCACTCCACATTTCAAATGGAAGCTCTTTACCAGTGCGCAAATCTGTTATGCGTTTTGGCTCATAGCCAGCTGTTTCAAATAGAGCAAAGCCCTTAAATAGAGCTTGTGTTACAAGAACATAGAAGGTTTTTGGATCATCATAAGGTGTAGTAATTGAGCAGAAGCCAATGCTATTGTGATGATCAAAGTAGCCAGGTGTCATAATTGTAGCCTCTGCACCCTTTGTATTAAAGATTGCTTCACTTCCCCACTCAAGAAAATCCTGAATTGCTTTTAAGGATGGTTGAATCTCTGGTGGCCGTAATGTGTCAAAATAAAAGACACCATTAAAGAAAATGGAGGTTATAAAACGATACCCCGTTGGTCAAATACTAGACATAGAAATTGGTTGGGTGAAAAGCTCAGATGCGACCTCATTGGCGTGCCTTCGCGCGCGGAGAAGTCTTTAAAGGGAATGCATCAAGTAGCAACTATTAAACACTATAAGCTTGGGTTAATATTACTTGTATGCCATTTGTTACAAACAACTTCTAATGTTTTGTGGTACGTAAATCTCGAATCATTCTAACAAACCACAAAGGCAAATATTCCACTAAAAAACAATAACACCCATACTTGATTCTCGCACAAAAACGTGGCCAACGTGTACGCTTCAAATATTCTGGAGTTGTCTCAAAAATATATTTCTTATATTTTTCTGGATTTTCTTGGATACATTTTGGAAATGACTCATCTATTGGCACACAATAAAACTTCTGCCAATCAAATGGCGTTTTACCTTCTGCAATCAATTTCTCTATGCTTTGTTCAGTTACACCATCAACATTAAATTCCTGATGTGCGTAGGATTTTAGTTTATGCAATACAGCAGCTGCTCCACCTATACTAGTAAAATGCCAGCCTGCGTGGCGAAGCTTTCGTGTTGGAAGTTCACGAGCGCATCTAATTTTTGTTGGTGTAGTTCCTTTGTTGTACTTTTCTAGCATGAAGCGATTATACTCAACCTTTATATTGTCTGCAATTGAGAAGAATGCTTCATAGGAAAGCATTCTTGTGCCTGGCCAAAAATACTCCATTACATTACGAGCATTTAAATAAAAACAATAATAGTCTATATAGAATGTTGTCATCCCTTTTTTACTAGCATATTTTTTTACCAGCTCTGGGCGAGGAATTTCATCTATATCTGAAAGAAGTATGGTATCACCAGATTTTGCATATTGCTTAACCACTTCTGAAATATGATTTCGTTGTAAGTTTTCTAAAATCCAAGAATCTTCTGCCTCTGGAAGCGTATCTAGCTTTACATAAATAATCTTGTTTTCATAGCTAGAAAAACGTTCACGATTCTCTTCAAAATAATATGCCTTTTCTAAACCAGAATGGGTCTTATTGGCTTCAACGATAATAAAGCGATCCACTACAGGATTTAACAACTCCAATCGTAGCTCAAGCAAATCTAATTCATTAAAAAATGTGAAGCAATCGAATATCATATATTTTACCGATGCTTTAAATAAACAGCACCTACATAGATGCGTTCAAGTATTACCATTGCGAATAAAATTGGATGGCGTACTACCTTTAGCCACTTGCCTTTTTCAAGGAAAACCCAGAAAAAACGATACCAAACGCCTAACTGTTTACGAACAATTTTATCATTGTTCCATTTTTTGCGATATGCAGAGATCTTTTCAGCATAATAAGCTTTTTTTTCAAGTAGCTTTTTTGATGAGAGCTGCTTCTCGTTATGAAGAAGCTCTCCTTTAGACAATACCACATTTTGTGTTTTTTCAAGAACTCTTCGATCCAGGTCCCAATCCTCTGCACTTACTAAGGCTTCATCATAACCACCAACTTGAATGAATAGTTCTCGCTTAAACAATCGAAGACCATCTATACATGTTGCATTATAAAAACTTCGTTCAAAATTTCTGGCTTTTGCACGGAGTCCCTTCCCCACACGATGCTCACGAATATACATTGCATCTGGAGGATTTTGAGAGTTACACCGTTGCAATAGCTCTTCTAGTGTTTCCTTTTGCAAAACCATATCAGCATCAAGAAAAAGCAAATATTGTCCAGAGGCTTGGCTAGCTCCATAATTGCGCTGGGTAGAACGTTCTGGTCCAATTGAATAAAATTGCACACCTAGTGATGCTACAAGCTCTAAAGTTGAATCTGTAGAAAAATTATCAACGACAATAACCTCACAAATGCCTTTTTCTAATGCCTCAGCAAATGGGGCACAACAATTGGCAATATTATCCTGCTCATTCTTCGTTGGAATAATAACACTTAGAGTAGGGTGCATTTTGGTATACCGAAAGCAAAATTATTCTTCTAGCTTTTCCAATTTAATATTCCAAAAATCAGCCATCTTAATTGGGATTTCTGTATTATCAATATTTCCAGCAAACTTATCAGCACCAGGCCCAAAAGCATATAAAGGCACATCTGCAGAGGTATGGCTTCCTGTGGTATATGTGACAATTAAATCAGTTTCATTGCGAGTAACATTTGTAATTCCTCCAGTTTCATGATCTGCAGTAACTATAACAAGTGTATCTCCATTCTTGGCAGCATACTCAACTGCTGCTTTTACTGCATAATCCATATGAATTGTCCCAAGAACTGTTTTAGAAGCATCATTACTATGACCTCCCTTATCAGGATAGCAACATTCTACCATCATAAAGAAGCCATCTGGATCCTTCTCAACACGCTCTATTGATGCCATCATAAACTCAGCTACTGAGGTTTCCTTATTTAGAAAATCATTATCCAAGTTAGCAATTACCTTCTTATCTACAGGAGCAGCCTTAATTGCATCTATCCCATCTACAATCACATGAGAATCTTTAACTTTAGCAACCTTCTCAGCATTATCTGTGCTTCGAAGCCATTGATAAGTGGCTTTATTTCCAATAATAACCTCAAAACCACAAGAGAGCTGATCCATTATAATTCCAGCAAAATCGTGTCGAGATGGATTATGTGCATAAAAAGCAGCTGGTGTTGCTCCTACAGAAGAATCTGAGGTAACAATAGCAATAGCCTTACCCTGCTCTTGTGCAAATGAAGCTATTGATTTTAAAGGGATGAAAGGAGCATCCTTTTGTGAGCAACCACCAATATTTCCATTATTAACCTTATTGCCGGTTGCCATAGCTGTTCCAGATGCAGCTGAATCTGTAACCGTATTATTGCGAGACCTAGTTTTCACCAAAGAACTTACAGGCAACTGCTGCATATACAATTTATTTGTTTCACCAAAGCAATAAACAGAAGCAGCATCATAAGCACCACAGCCCATTCCATCTCCAATAATAAAAATTATATTTTTAGGAATTGCACCATTTGGAGAGGCCGGAATATCCGAATCGGAATATTGTAACCCTTCATACTTCCCTAAAGTAATTTTCTTTTCGTTTTCTGCACCGAAAGCCACTGCTACCAATGTTGCAAAAACCAACCCTGAAATAATTTTTTTCACAATACCCCCTAAATTTTAGGCATTTCCAATTTAAGATTAATTTTTAATCAATCATACATTAGAAATGCCACAACTTCTTGGTTTTAATATTGAAAAAATTAATATCAAAAACTTATTCTGCCTTTGAAAAATCACCTTTTCCAACACCACATACTGGGCATACCCAATCTTCAGGAATATCTTCAAACTTTGTTCCTGCTGCTATACCACTGTCTGGGTCACCAATCTCTGGATCATAAACATATCCACAAATGTTACATACATACTTATCCATAATTTTCTCCTCCACTTTAATAACTAATTGCCTTAAACGACAAACATAATCTTTAATCTTTAAATACATTTTACCAAAACGGAGTAAAAAAAATCAATAAAAATAGAGTTATAAATTCTAGCTTCCGAATCTATTTCACAAATTATCTTTATTGGTCAACTCCTAAATAAAAGCAAATCGTAAAAAAATACATAAAAAAACAAAAATACCACAAAAATATTTTAATCATATCTCCTTTATTTTAAGACACTTATTACAGACACATAAAATCATCTAAAAAAATTATTTATTTTTTACTTGCATTAGAACACTCATTTATGATAAATTTAATCCCGTTTTTAAGCGAGCTTAGCTCAGTGGTAGAGCTCCACCTTGCCAAGGTGGATGTCGAGGGTTCAAATCCCTTAGCTCGCTCCAACAATGGGAGTATAGCTCAGTTGGTAGAGCAACTGACTCTTAATCAGTGGGTCGTGGGTTCGAATCCCCCTACTCCTACCATTTTCGCTGATACGAATGCCGGTGTCAGATGTATCTAAAGGCATATTTTTGAGCGAGCTTAGCTCAGTGGTAGAGCTCCACCTTGCCAAGGTGGATGTCGAGGGTTCAAATCCCTTAGCTCGCTCCATTTCTTAAATTTCATAATATATATTTACTTATCATTTTTCCTTTTTCCTAGCTCTTCGGAGCTAGGTTTTTTTTGTTTTAAGTCAAATCCTACACAAACAATTAATTACAAGCGAAAATATTACATTTTCTATTTAACATGCAATTGATTTGATACTCGTGATATGATATACTCATACTATATAAATATATAGGTTAGAAAATGAGTTCCAGAAAAACATTAGAATCAACAGAAAATAAATTACTTCCGCTTATCCAATATGAGGGGGCAGATCAAGGTCACGAATGGCCTACCCGTCTTCTTTTATGGTTTTTAAAGCGAATATCTGGCATCTATAAATTTGTTGTGCAAACACGTCTATATCTTTATGAAGTAGGTATTTATCGTAGATTCCCGCTTGGTGTGCAAGTTATTAGCGTTGGCAATGTTACAGTGGGCGGCACAGGAAAAACTCCATTAGTTGAAAAACTTGCCCGAGAACTCCAAGAAAAGGGTCGCCGAGTTGCTATTCTTTCTCGCGGTTATAGAAAAAAGGAAAAAACATTCGGCGAGAAGATGCGAGATAAATTATCCGGCAAAGGTGCTACCCCTCCTCGTATTGTTACAGATGGTAAAAATCTTCTTTTAGATAGCGAAATGAGTGGTGATGAACCATATATGCTCGCCACCAACCTTAATGATGTTGTTGTGCTCGTTGATAAAGATCGTGTAAAAAGTGGTCGATATGCAGTAAAACACTTTGGCTGTGATACACTCATTTTAGACGATGGCTTCCAATATCAAAAACTCAAACATAGACTAGATTTGGTACTTGTAGACCGTACGAACCCTTTTGGCAACGGGAATGTACTACCAAGAGGCATTTTACGCGAACCTGCGAAAAATATTAAGCGCGCAAAGTTTATTTGCATTACAAAAGCACCAAAAGGTACAGATACAACAGCCTTAAGAAAGCGTATTCGCGAACTAAATGGTGAGGCTGGCATTATGGAATGTAATCATGAACCAACTTCTCTAGTTGAGGCATTTACACGTATCGCACACCCACTTTCAGAATTAGCTGGGAAAAAAGTTGTAGCTCTATCTGGAATTGCATCTCCTTTAAGCTTTGAAAATTCTCTCGAAGCTCTTGGAGCTATAATCATTAAGCGTAAACGCTATGCAGACCACCACCGTTTCTCACAGCAGGAAATTATCGATATCGTACTCGAGGCAAAAGAGCTTGGGGCCGATGCTATTATTACAACAGAGAAAGATGCTGTACGTATGACTCGTATTGACAAACGCTCTGTTCCTGTATATTTTGTTCGTATTGAGGTTTGTTTTTCAGCTGGTATTGATGAATTTAATCGTTGCATCAACGAAATTACACTTTCCGAACTTAATGGCAAAGCACTACCTGCCACAGAATTGAGCACTCCATCAGCCAATTAGGCAAAGGAACATACATTATGGCAGAGCATATATCTACAGAATTTAACAAAAAGAATAATAATTGCGATAATTCTTTGCGCCCTAGCTCTTTTTCCGATTTCGTTGGACAGGAAAAAGTTCGTGAGCGTCTTTTGCTTTGCGTAGAAGCCGCCAAGCTCCGTGGAGAAGCTCTAGACCATGTTTTGCTTTCTGGTCCTCCAGGTCTTGGTAAAACAACTCTTTGCTACATCATTGGTGAGGCAATGGGTGTTAATGTAAAAACAACCTCAGGCCCTGTAATAGAAAAACCTGCTGATTTGGCTGGCATGTTAACCTCCCTAAATCATGGAGATATTTTATTTATCGATGAAATTCATCGTATGCAAAGAACCGTTGAGGAATATCTTTATTCAGCAATGGAGGACTACGTAATTGACATAATGATTGATCAAGGTGCTAATGCTCGTTCTATACGACTTGAGCTTCCAAAATTCACTCTTATTGGTGCAACCACTCGTTCAGGATTAATTTCTGCACCACTACGTTCTCGCTTTGGCATCACGGGAAGATTAGATTATTACTCTAACGAAGACTTAGCTAAAATTGCTGTTCGTTCTGCAGGCTTACTTGATGTAGAAATTGATAAAGAAGGAGCCTTTGAAGTCGCACGTCGCTCTAGAGGTACGCCACGTATTGCAAACAATCTATTGCGAAGAGTTAGAGATTATGCACAAGTTGTTGCAAATGGCAAAATCTCTAAAAGTGTTGCTGATACCGCACTTCAAATGCTAGACATTGATGCAAACGGCCTCGATGAAATGGATAAACGAATTTTACGTACAATAATTGAAAAGTTTAATGGTGGTCCAATTGGATTAAACTCTTTAGCTGTTTCTATTGCAGAAGAACAAGACACTATCGAAGATGTTTATGAACCATATTTAATCCAAGAGGGATACATTAAGCGAACAGCACGTGGAAGAGTCGTTACCAATCTTGCATATGACCTACTTGGTATTGAGAAACCTTTTCGAACTAGCCTACAAGAGGAGCTTCCATTTTAATGAAAGGGACTCTCAATCTTTTTAAAATAGCCGCAATTTTAATTTGTTGCTTATTATTTGTTGGCTGTGCGTCTACACCTAAAGCGGAAGAATCTAATATTGAGGAACTCGGGGGTACGAATCTTGTAACAACCACCTCTTGCGAAACCAATGCTATTCCCAACACTATTGTATCAAATGCCACAACAAAAGCCCAAACTGATAGCTCTATCCAAACTCTGCCTCCATCTCAAGTAGAGGAAGCATCTCCACCTTCACAACCTTCTCGTCCCAAAGATAATCCTAGGCCTTGGAGCATCGAGTTGTCTGCAAACTCCAGATGTGCCCAAATTGACAACACAGAAATCTATCTATATAAAGAACCCAAAAAGGGCGGATCAAAAGAGCTAATTCCTCATTTTATCGATCAAACAAAAACCATAGACGTCATATTCAATGCACATACAACACCAATAGCAACCAATCGACCTGTTCGTGTTTTTATTGATCCTGGACATGGAGGAATTGATCCTGGTGCAATCTCAAGAGATGGTAAAACCAACGAAAAGACAATAGCTCTTGACATAGCAAAACGTCTTCAGACTTATCTTACTGGCGCAGGCTTTACAACCCTACTCTCAAGAACTGACAATAATACCACTCTATCTTTAGAAGAACGCTCCGTAATGGCTAATAACTGGAATGCAGATATTTTTATCAGTATTCATATAAATTCATCCACATCAACAATGCCAAATGGCTATGAAACATATGTGCTTGCAAATGTTGGTCAATTATCTACAACGATGATTCCTAGTAGTATGACTGCAAAAGACTGGGAGTTTGTAAATGCAACATATAATGGAAATAAAAATGACAACGGAAACATTCTTCTAGGATTTGCTATACATCGAAGAACCGTAAAAACATCACGCATCCCAGACAGAGGACTACGTAGAGCTCGCTACAATGTATTAAGAGGTGTTACAATGCCAGCTGTTCTCGTTGAATGTGGTTATTTATCTTCTCCAAAAGATTTTAAATTACTTAAAACTGCAGATTTTCGCGAACGCTGTGCTCGAGGAATATACCAAGGAATTTGCGATTATGCCTATGGACGCATGCAGCCAGGCCTCGCACCAACTCCTGTCCCACAGCAAAACACAAAACAAAATACTCAACCTGCTACTACACCATCAAATCCAACGCCTGCTCCAGCTCTCCAACCAACAGTCATACAAACACCCAAAGCTCCTGAACAGCCAACAATAAATGGAACACCAGAAAGACTTATCGAGGCAATGGAATATAAACCTGAACCTCAAACTCCAGTGTGGACCCCGAATTATGATCAGGACGACGATACTCCAACCCCCGAAATAAGTGCCGCAAGAGAAAAGGCTCTAGATGATGCAGGTATTTCTTTTTCTCCAAAAGAAATACCTCCTCCTGAAAACAATTGATGAAAGGGCCATTTTATGTCTTCAAAACCTAAACACATTATTTGGGATTGGAATGGAACTCTCCAAGATGATGTCTTTGCGGCAGTTGTAGGAATTAATGTATTACTAGAACAACGTGGCATGCCATTGGTGAACATAGAAACACACCGAGAATTATTTTCTTTTCCTGCTCGCAATTATTATATCGCCCTTGGTTTTGATTTAGAAAAAGAAAACTGGGATGAAATGTCTAATACATTTATTAAAGCATTTCTTGCTGAACCATCAACAAATTTATTTGATTGGACTGTCCCCACTCTTTCTTTTTTCAAAGAGCATAATGTAGGAATGTCACTAGTCTCTGCAGCAGAGCAAAACACTCTAATCAAAACAGTTGAAAAATATGGCATTCTTCATTACTTTGACAATATTGTTGGACTAACAGATCATGGTGCAGGATCTAAAGCAGAAAATGCACGCAAGCTTGTCAATACTCTTGCTTTACCACTAGATGAGGTATTCCTTGTTGGCGACACATCACATGACAAGGAGGTTGCAGATTTTGTTGGGTGCAACTGTATTCTTGTAGAAAGTGGCTACGAATCCCGCGAAAGACTTTTAAAATCAGGTGCTCCTGTTATTCCTAGCGTTAAAGAATTACCAGATTTGTTCTTTTCATAAACGACTTGAAGGCATAGATATTTTCAAATAAAGGATATATTATGACACCATATAGATTAGGTTATTGTGGTTGGTTACTAAAAGGAAAGCCTCTTCCAGATATTATTCAATTTTTAGCTGATAATGACTACTCCTCCATTTCATGGCTCCAAGACATTGTTGATGCAGACGAAATAGAGCGCAAGGAAGCCGCTGCCGCAATTAAAGAATTAAACTTTTCTTTATGCTATCATGGAAATGTGCAATGGAGGCTTACTCCTGAATGGACTGTTGATTTAGATTTTTTCAGTCGTATGGCAAATGATGTGCTATGGTGGGATAAAAACACAAATGGAGTTATTTCTTGTTGTTCAGATTGTGTTTGTAGAAAGCTTAAAGAAACGGACAAATGTAACACTTATCTAAAAGAAACTACAAAGCAACTTTTGAAACTTGAAAACGATTTTTTTAAAGATACACACATTGGCTATGGAATTGAAAATTCTTTCTACACAGACCCTACGTCAAAAGCATATGCATCAATTGACGACATGAATGAATTCAAAGATTTTTTGGAGAACCCTAATGGTATCGGCACCATTTTAGATATTGGTCATGCAAACATCTATTTAAAAAAAGGCAATCAAAACAAATTATCATTAATCGATTATATTCGCCAAATCCCATTTAAGATTTATGAGGTACATATTACCGACAACATGGGAGACAAAGACGCTCATACCGCACCAGGCACAGGAAACATTGATTTTGGCGAGCTTCGTGAAGGCTTAAATGAAGTTGGCTTTGATGGCGTAATATCTATGGAAGTGTGTAAAGATGCTGCCCATTTTGACAATTGCTTTAATCTTAATGATACAAAGCAGTGTGATTGTATTCTTCGAACAAGAGACAGTTTTCTCAAGCTCTTTTAATTTCTTTATTTTATACCTCAAGCACAAGACCATCGTAGGCAGGTGTCACATCAAAGGCTTGCATTGCTTTTGCAACTGTGGCATGGTCTGGATGTAGCTCTCGTGCCAAATGTGAGGCAACAAAGCGAACATCCTCAGCAAAGTAATTATACTTGCGGAAAACTGTGACCATATTTTCAACCATCTTGATATCATTATGATCAAAGCTACGCCAGTCGTTAATTGCCAATTCACCACATGTACACTCTAGCACCATAAGGTTGATTTGTTTTTTTACAATTCCTGCCCAAGTTTCACTTGGTAGCCATGCACAATCGCAGCCATAAAATAGAGTGCGGTCATCCTTCTCTATTAGATAAACGCGAGAGCATTCTGCTGGATCTTGTGTGATATGGCTAGCTGGAAGTGCGGTAACCATATATCCGCCAACATCATGTATTTCGCCGATAGGTAGCTCCACAAAGTTAATTGTGCTAGTGTTTTCTTCTCCCAATCTTTTGTGGAATGCACGCAAGCATGCTGCATCACCCCAAAGAGTAAAATCAGGATTATTTTCTGCAAGCTTTAAGATAGTTTCTGGATTAAAATGATCCCAATGAGAGTGAGTAATTATTGCATTTTTTACATTAGAAAGAATCTCTGGCTGTCCTTCATTTTCAGCAAAATGAAAAATATGTGGTCCAGCATCTATCAATAATTCTTTATCTACTAATGCAGAGGAATATCTGCGAAATTCTTCACCATGAACATAGCTATTGATGTCCCAATCTGCTGCACCTGTCCCTAAAAATGTAATCTTCATACAAAATTTTCCATTATTATTATTCTAAGTTTATTGCTTTAACAAACTGAGACACTAATATACACTAATATCTTCTTTTTTTCAAGAATATGGGATACTTGTAGCAAGATGTGCAAGAGGGATGAGTATAGGCAGCACACTTAATTTAGATAAAAATGAATAACAAATAGTTTTAATCAAAGTGTGCTTTTAAGCGACTGCTTCTAGCATCGCTACAATAATCGAGTAGGAGGAGTTTTAACTCCTCCTCTCACACCACCGTACGTGCCGTTCGGCATACGGCGGTTCAACCCATTTTTTTTTTCTTTTATATACTTGATGTCATAGCTACTTGTCTTTCAAGATAGTAATCTAAAAGGCTAACTAGCCCTCGTTTTGTTAATATCTCTTTGGACACAGCTCGTTTTAGAACAGATTTCATTGCCACAAATTGGT
>JAZNPC010000071.1:0-24450 GCA_045589455.1 Kiritimatiellia bacterium | reverse complement strand
TGATGAATCTTTACTAAGAATTTCCGCCCAAGACTGGGTAGGAAACCGCCACGAATGTCGTGATTTCGGATGCTCTTTTTGGTACTCATCGACCAAACCTTCTAATTTATTTCTAGTCTCAATATTAAACGATTGCTTTGTATCGCCTTTTTTAGTATTATTTTGGTGTCTCATTTGATGGATTTTTGAATTGTTTTTTTTAAGGGGATTAATGATTCAAAGTACAGGAAAAGTTTCTTGTAAAGGAACCACAATCTTGTTTGTCTAAATTTGTCATTTGGGACTTATTTTTTTTTACGTTTACAACGGTCTTAATTCTATAAAAACCCTTTATTTTTTTTCAACTCTTAAATCGTGCATTTAATTTTACAGAAAACAGAAATATTGTGTGGTAAATGGTTCTCACAAATTTACTTGTTTTTCATAAATGATTTGTTGTAAAATAACCTTAAATTAGTGGAAAAATCAATTGTGGTTATTTCCCCCAATAAATCAATTTTATGTGAGAATATGTGATTATGAAAAAAAAGTATGAAAAAGTTTTTCACTTAAACCCAAAGACTTCTCCAATCGGTATTAATAATATTTTTGTTCGTGGCTTTGTAGAGCATCTCACTCGGTTAAGTAAGTTAAATAAAATCGTGAGAGACGGAAGAAGTATAGAGGAACGTGATGGAGAATGTTTTTCTGATAGAATCCTAGAAGGGATGATTGTTAAGGTAAATATTTCTTCTGAGGATTTGGCTCGCATTCCTAAAACAGGACCCGTTGTTGTTGTTGCAAATCATCCATTTGGTGGAATTGAGGGTGTTGTGCTTATGAGCATCCTTAATAAGATTCGTCCAGACTACAAGGTTTTAGTGAATTATCTTCTTGAAATGGTTCCTGAACTACGAGAGAATTTCATTGGCGTAGATGTTTTTGGTTCAAAAGCAGCAGCAAAGAAAAATATCAAACCTTTAATGGAAACAATGAAATGGCTTAAGGAAGGTCATATCCTTGGAGTTTTCCCTTCTGGAGAGGTTTCTAGCATAGATTTAAAGAGTCGCCGAGTACGCGATCCAAAATGGCAGGATACAATAGGTGGAATTATTCGTAAAACCGGTGCAACGGTTGTACCGATGTATTTTGCTGGCGCTAATCCTATTTTATTCCAAATGGCAGGACTTATTCATCCGCGCTTACGCACAGTTTTGCTTCCTTCTATGGTTGCAAATAAGCGTAAAACAACTATAGAAGCAGCAATTGGTACTCCTATTTTGCCTTCAGAAATTAAAAAGTATGAAAACGATGATGAATTAATGAAGTATCTTCGTGTTCGTTCTTATGCTTTAGAAGGTAGATATGTTGGTAAAAAGAAGAAGTTTTGCTTGTTTAGAAAAAAGAAGGCAAAAAAGGTTAATCATGAACCAATTATTGATGAAACACCATCAGCTGCAATTGAAGCAGAAATTAAGGCTTTTGCTCCAGATGCTCACTTATTTACAGGCGGTGATTTAGAGGTTTATATTTCTAAGCTTGCTCCAGAATCTGCTATTATGCGTGAGCTTTCTCGTTTACGAGAGATTACATTCCGTTCTGTTGGTGAGGGAACTGGTTTGTCAAAGGATACAGATGTTTATGATGCTCAGTATTTACATTTGTTTATATGGAATGCAAAGGCAAAAGAAATCGTTGGAGCTTATCGTTTAGGCTTGGCAGATGAGATTTGTAAACAATTTGGTCCTCGTGGTCTCTATACTCACACTTTGTTTAAGTTTGATGAAGAGCTAACAGATAAGATTCTTCCTGGTATTGAACTAGGTCGTTCTTTTGTTCGTCCAGAATATCAAAAGGCTTTCCAGCCATTGCTATATTTGTGGAAGGGTATTGGTGTCTTTATCGCACGTAATCCAAAATATGTAAATTTATTTGGCCCTGTAAGTATTACTGCGGATTATAAGGATTCCTCTCGAAATATGCTTTTAAGATCGCTTGAGTTGTCAAACTTTGCAAATGATTTAACTCATTTGGTAAAGCCTCGCAAAAAGCCAGCTCGTATGAAGAGACGTGAGGAATGGCGTAATCCTGATTTTGAGGAGATTATTGCATCTGTAGATGATGTTTCTACATTAATTCAAGATATTGAAACAGATCATAAGAGTATTCCTGTTTTGATTAAGCAATATTTGAAGCTAGGTGGAAAAATTCTTGCATTCAATTTGGATAAAGAATTTTCTGATGTAGTTGATGGTCTAATTCTAATTGATTTGCGCAAAACAGATAAGCGTACACGTTGCCGCTACATGGGAGAAGAGGCAGACGAAGCTTTTTGTAAGTATCATAATTTAGATTAAGCAGGTATTTCTTTGAAAGAGTACAAACTTCAATTTGAAAACAAAGAGTGGCAGTGTGATTATGCTGCCACTTTTTTTGAGCAAGGACGGGGTTTGCTTGGTAGAAAATCTTATCCTCAGAATCGCATAATGGTAATACCTAAATGCGGAAGTGTACACACTTGGTTTATGCGCTTTCCAATAGATATTGTGTTCTTAGATAAACACGGCAAGGTTTTGCGTATAGAATATAATGTTGGACCATGGCGTATGCTATTTGGTGGACGTGAAGCCTCAATTACACTTGAGGCTATGTCAGCACAAGATGGTGCTGTTTCTGCTTTTGCTGGAATTAGTGTTGGTGATCAGTTGAAGCTATCTGAAAAATAATTTTTATTTTTTTTAAAAAGTACTTGCATTTCGTATGCGGTTTGTAGTAATATCTAAATTGTAATCAGTACAAAATAGAATTTATTTAAAAAACACACAAATATCATTAAGGAGAATAATTATGAAAAAGTATGTATGTTCTATCTGCGGTTATGTTCACATGGGCGATGAAGCACCAGAGGCTTGCCCACAGTGCAAAGCTCCAGCAGCTAAGTTCAATGTTGTAGAAGAGAGCTCAGCTAAGAAGGTATGGGCTGATGAGCACCGTGTTGGCGTTGCTAAAGATCTAGATGCAGAGGTTGTAGAAGGTCTAAAGCAGAACTTTATGGGCGAGTGCACAGAGGTTGGTATGTACCTAGCAATGAGCCGCCAGGCTGACCGCGAGGGCTATCCTGAGGTTGCAGAGGCTTATAAGCGCATCGCTATCGAAGAGGCTGAGCACGCAGCTAAGTTTGCTGAGCTACTAGGTGAGGTTGTTGCTCCTTGCACAAAGACAAACCTACAGATGCGCGTTGATGCAGAGCAGGGTGCTTGCGAAGGTAAGCTAATGCTTGCAAAGCGTGCTAAGGAGCTAGGCTATGATGCAGTTCATGACACAGTTCATGAGATGTGCAAGGATGAAGCTCGCCACGGTGCAGCTTTCGAAGGCCTACTAAACCGCTACTTTAAGTAAGATAAGCTTAATAATAACCCAAAGGGCAGCCACCATAATTTATTGGTGGCTGCACCTGTCTCTTGTGCCTAATGGAGGATAATATATGGAAAGAATAAAAGAGGTTCTTAGAAAGAAGGGTGTTCCTGCTTCTACACCGCGTATTTGCATATATGATTTTCTGTTGTCTCAAAAGACACATCCTTCTGCAGAAATGGTGTATGAAGCACTTCATCCACAAATGCCATCACTCTCTCGCACCACAGTCTATAACACACTGCGAATGCTTTGTGATAAAGGCTTGGTAAAGCAAATACCAATTTGCGAGGGCGATATGAGATTTGATGCTGATATTAGTGAGCATGGGCACTTCTGGTGCCGAAAATGTGGCAGAGTTATCGATATTGATTCCCCACACATTGCCACAAATCAATCGCATCAAAAGATCGGTAATGTAGATGAAATTCAAGTAGTTCTGATAGGAACCTGTCATAACTGCAAATAACAAAAAGCGTGCTGATTTCAGCACGCTTTTTTCATCCAGAGATAAGATTTTTTTGTGTGAAAAGAGTGTGGAGAAGTGGCGGGATACCGCTTATCTACAATACACTCGCAATTCTAGCCATCACGTGCTTTACACTCGTTTTCTTAATAGACTTGGTGGGGCCGTACACGCCAGCGATTGGCAGTTGGCGTTGCTTCAACGAGAGCAACAACAGCCAACAACAAGCGCTGGCGTATCACCCAGAACCACCACGCAAGCCATCACACGAGCTCAGCGCACCTCCGCGTCCTTTGCGCTCTCTGCGTCCCTTCCCCTTCGCACTTTTAGCCACCACGCTAGCTACCATGCACACAGCGCAATTAACGCCTAGTTATAATATGCATTTAAGTACATTTGCTTAATTTCGCTCATCAAAGGGTAGCGAGGATTTGCGCCTGTGCATTGATCATCAAATGCCTGCTCAACCATCTCATCAAGTGTGCTTAAGAAGGTCTTTTCATCAATGCCATAAGCAGCAATGTTCTTCTTGATGCCAACCTTTTTCTTAAGGTCACGAATTAGTTTGATTAATCCCTCAAGCTTATCCTCATCAGTCTTGCCTGCTACGCCTAGAGCTGTTGCAAGTTCAGCATAACGTGCAAGTGTGTGTGGGAATGCATATTGAGAGAAGGTACCCATCTTTGGTGGTGCTTCAACAGCATTGTAGCGGATTACCTCTTCAATCATAAGTGCATTTGCAACACCATGTGGTAGGTGATGGAATGCGCCCAGTTTGTGCGCCATTGAGTGGCAAACACCTAGGAATGCATTTGCAAAAGCCATACCAGCAATAGTTGCTGCATTTGCCATCTTCTCGCGTGCCTCAATATCTGTTTGGCCTGCCTCATAAGCACGAGGTAGGTACTTAAAGATTGTTTGAAGTGCCTTTGTTGCTAGACCATCAGTGTAGTCTGTTGCAAGCATAGATGCATATGCTTCAACTGCGTGAGTAATAGCATCAATACCAGAAGCAGCTGTTAGACCCTTTGGTGCAGACATATGATAATCTGTATCAATAATCGCCATATTTGGCATTAGCTCATAATCTGCAAGAGGATATTTTACACCGGTGCTCTCGTCTGTTATAACAGCAAATGGTGTTACTTCAGAGCCAGTACCTGCAGAGGTTGGGATAGCAATAAAGTATGCCTTTTCACCCATCTTAGGGAATTGGTATACGCGTTTACGGATATCAATAAAGCGCATTGCCATATCCATAAAGTCGGCTTCTGGGTGCTCGTATAATACCCACATAATTTTTGCAGCATCCATTGCAGAGCCGCCACCTAGAGCAATAATAGTGTCAGGCTTAAATGCAAGCATTTGTGCAGCACCCTCCTTTGCGCAAGCAAGAGTTGGGTCTGGAGCAACATTGAAGAATGTTGTGTGTGTAATACCCATCTCGTCTAGCTTTGCTTCAATGCTCTTTGAGAATCCATTTTCGTAAAGGAATGCGTCTGTTACGATAAATGCACGCTTGGCCTTGCGGATAGTTCTTAATTCATCTAATGCCACAGGTAGGCAGCCCTTTTTAATATAAACCTTTTCTGGTGCACGGAACCAAAGCATATTTTCTCTCCTCTTTGCTACAACCTTATAATTTAATAAATGCTTAACACCAACATTTTCGCTTACGCTATTTCCGCCCCATGAGCCACAGCCAAGGGTTAGTGATGGAGCAAGCTTAAAGTTGTACAAATCTCCGATTCCACCATGTGAGGATGGGGTGTTTAATAAAATGCGGCATGTCTTCATGCGTTCAGCAAATTTGTCGAGCTTATCCTTTGCAATTGCTTCATTTAGATATACGGCAGAGGTGTGTCCATAGCCACCACCCGCAACAAGTGCTTCTGCCTTCTCTAATGCATCCTCAAAATTCTTAGCCTTGTACATTGCTAGTACAGGAGAAAGCTTTTCGTGAGCAAATTCTTCAGACTGATCAACCTTTGTTACTTCACCAATAAGTAGCTTTGTATCAGCAGGAACCTTGATACCAGCTAGCTCAGCAATTGTTACTGCGCTTTGGCCAACAATCTTTGCATTTAGCGCTCCATCAATAATAATTGTCTTGCGAACCTTATTAAGCTCTGTTTTATTTAAGAAATATGCACCGCGATAAGCAAATTCGCTCCTTGCCTCATCATAGCATTTTTCATCAATGATAACGCTCTGCTCAGAAGCGCAAATCATACCATTATCAAAGGTCTTTGAGTGAATGATAGAATTAACAGCTAGCTTAATGTCTGCTGTCTCATCAATAATTGCTGGAGTATTACCTGCGCCTACACCAAGTGCTGGTTTACCACTTGAGTATGCTGCCTTTACCATACCAGGACCGCCAGTAGCAAGAATTATGTCTGCTGCCTGCATAACGCCATTAGTTAGGGCAAGACTTGGAACGTCAATCCAATCAATAATTCCTTCTGGTGCACCAGCAGCAACTGCTGCTTCAAGAATTAGCTTTGCTGCAGCGATAGTGCATTTCTTTGCACGTGGGTGTGGGGAAATAATGATAGCATTACGTGTCTTAAGAGCAAGCAAGCACTTAAAAATTGTTGTTGAGGTTGGATTTGTTGTTGGAATAACAGCAGCAATAATACCAATAGGCTCTGCGATAGTCTGTACACCATAAGCATCGTCTTCTGCGATAACGCCACAAGTCTTTGTATAACGATAAGCGTTATAAATATGCTCAGCAGCATAGTTGTTTTTAATAACCTTGTCTTCGACAATACCCATGCCAGTTTCCTCTACTGCCATCTTTGCTAGAGGAATGCGAGCCTTGTTTGCTGCGGAGGCAGCTGCAAGGAAGATTGCATCTACCTGCTCTTGAGAGAAGTTTGCAAATATGCTTTGGGCTGCCTTCATTTTGTTGATTGCAATATTTAGTTTATCAACATTATCAATTATATCATATTCTTTCATGGTGTACCCCCTTGTTATGGGATTTATCGCTTTAACTTTTAAAAAGAGCCGATAGTATAGCACTGAAATTAATCTAAATCAATACAAAAACACACAAATAGATAAAAAAATATTGATTAAATTTTTTATAAAAACCCCTTGTTTTATAGGGTGTTAACTATTGAGCTACTCTCAAAAAGCTGATAAATCTATACTTTTTTATCCATTAGCGGTTAAAATAAAAATACCATAAACCACAAGCAACCCCTTAGTTCGCTTTATAACTTACTAAAAGTTAGCTACTTATTTAAAATAACTTGACGGGGGGGGGTATGCTAATGTTTTAATGTAGTTAGGATTATTATGTCTTAAAATAAAAAATAAGTTAAAATAAAAAATAAGGAAAGGAAATATTATGACAGAAGAGAATCAATATGTTGTTTTATCAGAAGAAATAACTTTTGGTAAACTGTGGAATAAATCAACTGCTTTAAAGGGCCATTTGGGTGGTTTTTGGGGTGCTTATATACTGACATTCATTATAGCTACTATTTGTTGTGCCTTATTAAGTTTGGTTCCTGTTCTTGGAGGTCTTTTAGGAGGAGCAATTGGATATGTATTTTATTTAGGACCGGTTATTTATGCGTTATATGCCGTTCAGAATAAACCCCTTGAATTAGGAGTTGCATTTAAACCTTGTAATAAATTTAGTAATTTCTTTGTGGCATATATTTTACTAACATTGTTCACTTTTTTGTGGTCTTTGTTATTGATAATACCTGGTATAATTGCGGCAATTAGGTATATTTTAACGCCTTTTATTATGTTTGATAATCCAGAAATGTCTCCGTCCGACGCTATTAAGGAAAGCTGTAAGCTTATGGATGGATTTAAGTTAAAGTTTTTTGGATATTCATTGTTGTGGAGTTTGATAATTGGATTTTTTGGTACAATAACTTTAGGAATTGCTTTAATTTGGCTTATTCCTAAATCTATGGCTTTTATGGCTTCGTTTTATGAGTCTGTAAAAGCTGCAAAAGCTACAACTGCATAATAAATTTTTAAACTAAAAATTTTTTTACCAGAGAGTCAGCAATGATTCTTTGGTTTTTATATATATGACTCTAGAATTCAAAACAGTTGCGTAAATTGCAAAACTAAATGCACGATTTTTTATTCCTCTGTTAACAATCTTCTGTAAATGCAAGGGGAATGTAAACTCCATACACTTCTTCGAACATTTGTCTAGCAGATTTTCCTCCGAATTTTCGCCCAAGACTGGGTAGGAAACCGCCACGAATGTCGTGATTTCGGATGCTCTTTTTGGTACTCATCGACCAAACCTTCTAATTTATTTCTAGTCTCAATATTAAACGATTGCTTTGTATCGCCTTTTTAAGTATTATTTTGGCGTCTCATTTGATGGATTTTTGAATTGTTTTTTTAAGGGGATTAATGATTCAAAATACAGGAAAAATTCCTTGTAAAGGAACCACAATCTTGTTCGTCTAAATTCGTCATTTGGGACTTTTTTTTACGTTTACAACGGTCTTAATTCTATAAAAACCCTCTGTTTTTTTTCAACTCTTAAATCGTGCATTTAATTTTACAGAAAAAACCTAACAACCGCAACAATTTAACTAAAAAATGTGGTTGATTTTGAAAAAAGACTAGTATATAATTTTTTGTGTTTTAAGGGAACATATTCTTTTTTGTAAATATATAAGGATAAAGAATATATTAAGTGGTTACGGGGTTGTTATGGCATTAAAGGCAATGGTATTTATTGATGGGAACTGGTTCTATCATAGTAGGCAGGCTTTATTCAATTTGAAGAATCAAGATGGATTTGAACTAGATTATAGGCGAATTCCTAGCTTGCTATCTGAATGGCTTACTGCTTCTTTTGATAAAGAAGTAGAAGTTGTGAAATGTATATATTTTGGCGTAGTCCAAATTAATAAGCAAAATTGTAATTCTACTAAGCAGGTCGCATTTTATAATTTTTTGATGAGCGAATGCTCGTTTGAGGTTGTTACTTCAACAATAGATTATAAATCAGATGTCTCAATAAGCGAGGATCGTGCAATTGCTTTATCTTTAGCTGCTTCAGTATTGAAAAACAATGCTTCTCCAGATACGTATGATGTTGCTACATTTGTTTGTGGCTCTTCTGATTATATTCCTCTTATTAAACAAATAAGAGCACTTGGAAAGAAAACAGCTGTTGTTACTATGCGTAATTTTGAGGAAGCACAGCATTCTAGCAATCAATTGCATACAAAAAATATATTCACAGATGCTGCTCCAATTTTCTTTGACGATCATGTTGATGAATTACGCCTTGTTCGCCACGAGCAGATGCGTGAATGCAAGTCTTGTGGTGCTAAGGAATTAACCACATGGGCTGGACCAGAGTTTTATTGCTCTAATTGCCGTAGTGGCTATCAACGTAAACGCTAAATTGCGTGGATGGTTGCAGATGCTTCATAGGCTGCACCTCGCCCTTGCAACTTTAGGCGGTGAATGAAGAATAAGGAATTGTGGTAGAGGCGTGCATTTGGAGCAAGGCTTCTAGCACCATTCTAACAATGAATGCTTATCACGGGCGTCACGCAGGTTGTGTTATCTTTTTAATTATCCAATTCACCTGAACTGCACCAAACTAGAATTATACTTGTTATTTCTTTCTTTGCTTGGTAAAATAAAAAGAAAATAAAAAGTATATATATTTTTTCGTTGAGATATGAGCAAAAATAATAAAAAACAAATTAAAATTGGTTTTCTTTCTTTGGGATGTTCTAAGAATTTAGTTGATTTACAGATTATGGCAGACCATCTGCTAAAGGCTGGCTATGATGTTGGTGTAGAGCATTCTAAAGCTGATATAATTCTTGTGAATACATGTGCATTTATTGAGGCTGCACGCCAAGAAGCTGTGGATGCAATAGAAAATGCTTGTCAATATAAGGCAGATGGCAGTTGCTCTGCAGTAATTGTCACTGGTTGCCTTGCACAACGCTATACCAAAAATATCTTTAAGGTTTGCCCTTCAGTAGATGCTGTTGTGGGTGTTGATCAGTTGGATGAGCTTCCTCAGATTATTTCCGATATAATGGCAAAGAAAACCTCTGCATTTTGCTCTATTAAGTCAGGCTTGCCGACCCGTTTGTTTGAGCCTTTAGAGGATGGTTTTGTATTTACGGGTGGCCCCTATGCATATCTAAAGCTTGGTGAAGGGTGTATGCATGCATGTGCATTTTGTGCTATACCAGGTATTAGAGGAAAGCTTCGTTCTCGTAAACCAGCTGCAATTATTGAGGAGGCTCGCCAACTAATAAAGCGTGGCTATAAAGAGCTAAATATCGTGGCTCAGGATATTTCCAGCTATGGCGAGGATTTTAAGGATGGCACAACTCTTGCTGGACTCCTAAAGGAATTAGATAAATTACAGGGTGATTTTAGAATGCGCCTTTTATATGGTCATCCTGCAAAAATCACAGATGATTTACTGCAAACAATAGCCACAAGTAAGCATATTTGCCACTATCTTGATGTGCCAATTCAGCATAGCCATCCGGAAGTGCTCCGTGGAATGCACCGTGCAGATACAGTAAAGCATGTTCCTGAGCTCGTTAAGCGAATTCGTGCAGCAATGCCAGATGCTACAGTTCGCACAACTTGTCTTGTCGGCTTCCCAGGAGAAACTGATGAGCATTTCAATCATCTAGTAGAGTTTATTAAGGATGTGAAATACGATCATTTGGGAGCATTTGCTTTTTCTCCAGAGGAGGGTACAGCTGCCTACGATATGGGTGATGAACCAGATGAACTAGTGGCAGAGGATCGCCGTGAGGCACTTATGAAGCAACAGGAAAAGATTTCCCGCAAGCTCCTTAAGCAGCGATTAGGGAAGGTAGAGCGTGTTCTTCTTGAATCCTATGATGAAGAGAATGATATTTGGGTTGGTAGAACCGATGGTCAGGCACCAGATGATATTGACGGCGTAACCTTTGTTGTTAATGTGCCAGAAAAGAAAAAGATCGGTGACTTTGTTAACGCAGTTATCGTTGATTCAGAGGCACACGATCTTATTGCTGAATATTGTAAATAAACCTATTTAATTAATTTACTTATCCAAAAACACGCTTCAATATTTCGAGACCTAGAGCAATTTCCTTATCTTCGTCTAAGCCTTGCTTTGTTCCGCATTCTAGGCTTAGACGTGCATCATAGCCAGCACCCTTTAGAATGTCTGCCCATTTTTCCATCATAGGAATATCCTCTTCCTCTGGACGACCACGATCGTGGTTTGGGCGAGCAAGATGTGTGTGGATGATGCAAGGCATGCATGATTTTATCTCATCCAAGTCTTCTTCGTTCTTGAATGCATGGAAGAAGTCAATTAGACCACCAATTGAAGGATGCTTGCAGTAGTTAACAAAGGCTTCTCCTTCTTTAATAGTGTTGATAAAGTTTGTTTCTCCGCGATTCAATGGCTCTGCAAATTCTCAATGGATTGATTGTGGTGTGATTGGTAAATCCGGAACTAAGGTCGAGGCTGATATTGCTTGGATTAGACTTGACTCAGATTGCGGTCTAATTGGCTCTAGAATATCCGCAAGCTCCGATTCTAGATTTTATCCAATCCATACTTACAATAAAGAACTAAGCTTTGGTTATGTAAAATTTGTCTATACAAAAAATTATCTTGAGGTGGGACGTCGATATAAAATAGTGTCAGACAATAAGAAGAATTCTCAGACAATTTATGTCGATGATCAGCTAGTTTATTCAGGCACAATGGCAGATGAGATAGATACAGCTCTTCCAATGTATATCTTTGCTGAGAATGTCGGTGGCGTTGCTTATTATTATTCCTCAGCACGCATTTATTCTATGAAAATTTGGCAGGATGATGTTCTTGTGAGAAACTTTGTTCCTGTGCTTGCTGACAATATGGAGCCAGGCTTTTATGACACGGTAGAGCAGAAGGTATATGTTGCTCAGAGTGTATCTGGTCTTTGGGACTATGGACAAATTGTTGGTCCATATTTTAATAGTACATTTATCGTTATTAGATAGAATTTATTACAAAAACAAAATTAAGCCGTTGCAGGTGTGTTATGAATAGGTGGTCTAGAGAAAAGGCATGGGAGTGGTATAATTCTCGTTCTTGGATACGTGGCTGTAATTATATGAGTGCAGATTGCATAAATCGCGTGGATCAATGGCAAGCACTACATTTTGAAGAAAGAATGCAGACAACCGAGGCTGAACTAGCCCTAATGAAGGAGCTTGGATATAACTCTGTACGCTTGATACTAGAATATGTCGTTTGGAAGGAAGAGCACGATGGCTTCTTAGAGCGTTTTGAACGTTATATTTCTCTTTGCGATAAGTTTGGTATATCTTGCATGATTGTTCTTGCTAACGATTGTATGCCACCAAAAACAGAGCTTTGGAAAATGCCATATATTGGAGAGCAGCATTGTGATTGGGGGTATCATGGAGGCAGAAAGCATTCTCAGCACGGGCGACACAATGGCCCTGCTCCCCATTTCTATCTTGATGACCCTGCCACGGCAAACGATTATTTTCGCATGGTTGAGGAAATCGTTTCTCTATACAAGGATGATTCTAGCATCATAATGTGGGATTTGTTTAATGAGCCCGGTAATAGTCAAAGAAGTGGTATCACTCTTCCCATTCTTGAAAGAATGGTTAGGGTTGTACGTGCAATAAATCCTTCACAACCTCTTACAATTGCTGCATGGTGCTGTGATAGAAATTACGAATTTTCAATGCCAGAGGATATTTTTGCAATAGAAAATTCTGATATTATAACATACCACAATTATGGTAAATTTGAAGAGCATATTCGTGTGATCAAATATTTAAAGCAATTTGGTCGTCCTCTTATCAATACTGAGTGGCTAGCTCGTTGTACTGGTAATACTGTATTTGAGAATTTTCCTCTTTTTTACTTAGAAAACATTGGTTGCTATAATTGGGGCTTTGTTGCTGGAAAATATCAGACCTATGAGCCGTATGAAGCACATTGGCAATGGTATGAAGAGGATAATCGTGCAGAAATAGATTTTACAAAGTGGTTCCACGATTTATATCGCCCTAGTCATAGACCGTATGACCCTAAAGAGATTGAGCTAATACAGCGCTTTTGCCGCTTGGCAGATGAGGGCTTCTTAAAAATTAAATCTCAAAATTAAATTTAGATTATCATTTAATTGCTTGGGCAAGGTTTCGTTTTGGCATTATACTTTATTGAATGGCAATAAAGGAAATAAACACGATGCACAAAATAATTTTTATTAGCGTGCCAGCTAAAAATCCTAAAAACGAACCAATCCCCGCATGTAGTGCAGTGTCCCAGTTTTTATTTTTATAATATTCACCAATCACTGCACCTATAAATGGACCTAACACAATTCCTGCTGGAAGAAAGAATAATCCCAAAAAGGTACCAATTGTGCAGCCCCAAATACCATACTTTGTTCCATTAAATTTGGCTGTGCCGATTGCTGGAACTATATAGTCGAGAATGGTTACAATAATGCATAATGCAAAGCCTCCCCATATTTGTCAAGCAGGAATATTGATATCCCAAAGCATAGGGAGCAAAATTCCTGCATAGGCAAGCCATGGACTTGGTAGCATAGGAATAATGCAGCCAATAATACCTAAAATGCAGAGGGCATAGCCCAATATTGTATATAGTTCCATCGTAAATTTTCGCTGATAAATAAAAAGCCTAAATTCGGCATGTGTTGCTAAATTTAGGCTTTGAAATACTGATTAGTTAAAGTATTTACGCAAATATGCTAGTGAGCGTAAAATATCCTCTTCCTCAGTAGCTGCATCTTTGCTATGGCATTCAAGACTGATTCTAGAATCGTACCCAACATCCTTTAGCAGCTGGCTCCAAGCCTCAAGCTTTGGAAGATCTTCTTCCTCTGGATATGCTCTATCCTCATTAGGTCTTGCCAAATGTGCGTGATATACTTCAGCAATATTTTCCTTGAGAGATCCGATTGTCTCGCTATTTCTATATGTGTGATAGAAGTCAACCAAGCATTTAACAGCAGGGTGATCGCAAAGCTTTGTAAACTCAATGCCTTCCTTTAGTGTGTTAACAAAATTTGTCTCATGGAGATTAAGTGGCTCAATAACAAGAGTAATTCCGTATTGTGCAGCAATGTCACCACAAAAACGTATTGTTTTGGCAGTTTCTTCTTTTGCGTGCTTTAGTGTCATATCCTCTGGATAACGGCGAAGCCAACCACAGCCCATAACAACAATCTTGCCGCCAAGCTCCTTTGCTCGAGACATTCCTTTGTGAACCATCTCGCTTAATGCGTTAAAATCGATATCCTCTGCACGCAATGATGGGACTGAGCCAGGTGCAAAAATATTGTAAGCCTCACACTTGATGTTTAACTCAGCAACCTTGGCTTTTGTTTTTTCGAACTCTTCATCGCTCATAGCTGTTAATGTGCGAAATTGTGGCTCGATATAATCAAAACCTGCCTTTGCCACAAGCTCTAGCTTATCAAAATCTTTACATATTCCAAAACGAATAGCCATACTAACTCCTATTTTACACAAAATAATAAATTATAAATATATAACTATTTACATTCTATCAATCTTTAAGTGTGCTTTTCAAGTAAAGTTTTATTTGTTTTTCAATACTTTCAGGCAATTTTTTATTGCATATCGTCAAACTTATTGTGTAATATATTAATCAGTTGGTTGATGGCAAGTTTTCCAATCGTGAGGAAGATGCCCATCGCCGTTTTGTTATACATTAAATTATATCAAGGAAATTACCGTGAGTATAGAAATGATGCGTCATAGTGCGGCGCATATCATGGCCGCAGCTGTTTGTGAATTATATCCAAACGTAAAATTAGACATTGGTCCATCAACAGATGATGGTTTTTATTATGATTTTGACATGCCTCATCGCCTTGTTCCAGAGGATTTTGAGACAATCGAGGCAAAGATGGCTGAAATCGTTAAAGCAGATTTGCCATTTGAGCGTGTAGAGATGACACGCGAGGAAGCAATCAAGCTTCTAACAGATGCAGGGCAGACTTTTAAGGTAGAGCGCTTGGCAGATATTCCAGAGGGAGAAGCAATTAGCTTCTATAAGTGTGGTAACTTTATTGATCTGTGCCGCGGTCCTCATGTTGCTTCAACAGGCTGCGTAAAGGCATTTAAGCTAACATCTATTGCTGGCTCATACTATCGTGGTGATGAAAAGAACCCAATGCTACAGCGCATTTATGGTTTGGCAGCAGCTTCTCAGGAAGAGCTAGATGCAATTATCAATCGCATTGAAGAGGCAAAGCGCCGCGATCATCGCCGTCTTGGCCCAGAGCTAGATTTGTTTAGTATGCATGATGATGTAGGACCTGGCCTAATTCATTGGCATCCAAAAGGTGCACGTATTCGTGTAGCAATCGAGGATTACTGGCGCAAGGAGCACTTCCGTAATGGCTACGATATGCTATTTACTCCACATGTTGGCCGTGCAAATCTTTGGGAAACATCAGGTCACCTAGGCTTCTACAAGGAGAATATGTATTCTTCTATGGATGTTGACGGTCAGCCATACTATGTTAAGCCAATGAACTGCCCATTCCACATTCAGGTTTACAAGAGCCAGATGCGTTCATACCGCGATCTTCCTCTACGTTGGGCAGAGCTAGGTACAGTATATCGCTATGAGAAGAGCGGTGTATTGCATGGTCTACTACGTGTTCGTGGCTTTACTCAGGACGATGCTCACATTTTCTGCACACCAGAATCTATCGTTGAGGAAATACGTACAACAGTTGGCTTCGCATTGCGTATCCTACGTCGCTTCGGCTTTAACGAGATTGCAGCATATCTTTCAACTCGTCCAGACAAAGCAGTTGGTGACCCAGAGCGTTGGGAGCAGGCAACTCACTCTTTGGAGGCTGCTTTAAAGTCAGAGGGTATTGATTACCAGATTGACCAAGGCGGTGGCGCATTCTATGGTCCAAAAATCGACCTAAAGATTAAGGATGCAATTGGCCGTGAGTGGCAGCTTGGTACAATCCAATTTGACTTTAACCTACCAGAGCGCTTTAATCTAACCTACATTGGTTCAGATGGTGCTGCACATCGTCCATACATGGTACACCGTGCATTGCTTGGTTCTATTGAGCGCTTCTTTGGTATCCTAATTGAGCACTATGCAGGTGCATTCCCAGTATGGCTAGCAGCTGAGCAGGTACGTATTCTACCTTTGACAGATGCACAGCTAGATCGTGCTAAGGAAGTACAGGAGCAGCTATTGGCTCAGGATGTACGTGTAAGCATCGACTCACATGCTGATAAGCTAGGTGCAAAAATTCGCCGTGCTCAAGAGGAGAAGGTACCTATTATGCTTATCATTGGTAAGCGTGAGGCAGAGCAAGGCACACTATCTGTTCGCGTTCGTGGCGAAGGCGATGTAGGTGCTATGTCCGTAGAAGAATTTATTGCTTATTTCCAAGAAGCAGTGAAAAAATAAAGAACAAAAACAATATTAATTGTTACTGATAAGGAGGTTTGTCATCAGTACCCTAGATAAAAATCCGCAGAATCCTAAGAATAATGCTAATTCTGCATCCTTTACCCGTATCAACAACAAGATACGTGCACCAGAGGTTCGTTGCCTATTGCCAGATGGCTCTCAGGCTGGAGTTATGAGCTTGCGCGAGGCACTACGCCGTGCACAAGATTATGACTTGGACTTGGTTGAGGTTAGCCCTAATGCTAATCCTCCAGTTTGTCGTATTATGGATTATGGCAAATACAAGTATGAGGAAGGCCAGCGTAAAAAGCTAGCTAAAAAGAATCAGGTAAAGGTAGTAACAAAGGAAATTAAGTTCCACGCAAACGTTGATGAGAATGATTATCAAATTAAGATGCGTAACATTCGTTCCTTTATTGCTGATGGAAATAAGGTAAAGCTTACCCTTCAGTATCGTGGTCGTGAGAATGCACACCGTGAGCTTGGTGAAGAGGTTATGGCTAGGGTTTGCCGTGAGGCAGCTGAATTTGCCAATATAGAGCAGGAGCCAAAGCTCCTAGGTAGAGCAATCAATGCATTGATCGGCCCTAAGTCTCAAAAGGCAAAATAGAGTAAAAGGGCTGCCTCCGGGTAGCTCTTTTATGTTCACAATTATTGTTTTTCTTGTCTTTTTTTAATAAGAAAATAAAATTTAATAGTCGTACACTTATGTATGGCGAAATCTAGATAAAAATACTAGGAGATTATATTATGGCAAAAAAATATCGTGTAGCAGCACAGATGTTTGGTTTCCGCGATTACCTTCAGACACCAGCGGATGTTAAGAAAACTCTTGCTAAAGTTAAGAAGATGGGCTATGACTATGTTCAGATTTCTGGCTTTGGTCCAATTCCACCAGCAGATATTCGCAAGATGTGCGATGATGCGGGCGTAGAGCCAATTGGTGCTCACATTGGTCTACAGCGCTTTCGCGAGGATGAGGCTGGCGTTGTGGCAGAGTGTAAGGCTCTTGGTATTAGCTATGTTGCAATTCCATGGCTACCATGCAAGGATTACACAACTCTAGCAGCTTGGAAGAAGCTTTATAAGGAATTCGAAGGCTATGCAAAGCGCTTTGCTAAAGAAGGCATTGTTGTGCAGTACCATAACCACGATTTTGAGTTTGAGAAGTTCGGAATCAAGAAGGGTAAGGGCGGTAGCACAATTCTAGATATGCTTTATGAGGGCACAACTGCACTTCAGTCTGAGCTTGACTTCGGTTGGGTAGCACGTGGTGGCTACAACCCAGTAAATTGGGCAAAGAAGATGAAGGGCAGAATGGATCAGGTTCACTTCAAGGATTGGGGTATCGTTAATGGTAAGCCTTCCTTCCGCGCTGTTGGCGAGGGTTCTATTGATTGGCCAGATGTTATCAAGGCATGTAAGGCTGGTGGTACAAAGGACTTTATCGTTGAGCAGGATACATGGGAGATTACAAACAACCCATTCATCAGCTACGCTATTAGCCGCGAAAACCTAAAGGCAATGGGTCTATAATCCATTAAATAATGTATATAGCTATGGGTTCTAGCCATATATTCTAGAACTCATAGCTATAAATAATCTTTTTAATCTAATCGTAGAAAAGATTTTTAATGAAATTAGTTAATAAGTATCTTCTAAAGGCATTTATTGGTCCACTTATTGTGTGCCTTCTTGTATTTAATTCTATTTTCATTATTTTTGATTTGTTTGGTAATCTATCTAAGTTTATAGATTCGGAAACAAGTTTTCTTCTTGCAACAAGATATTATATTGGCGTTGTAGCCCTATATTCTTCGTGGTTTTTCCCTGCATCATGTTTGCTTGCAACGCTATATACAATGTGGCAGCTTTCTCATCATAGCGAACTAACAGCTATGCGTGCTTCCGGCATCAGCTTTCATAAATTAACTGTTCCTTTTTTTGCTGTAGCATTGTTTATGAGTTGTTGCACAATATTTAATAGTGAATATGTTGTTCCAATATTAAGTCGTTGGTCAGACAGCTTTGACAAAACAGATTTTCGTGCTCCAAATGTTGATTATCGACAAAACCTTGCCTACAGAAGCTCTCAAGGACAAAATGATTGGTATTTTTATAATGTAAACGTTTCTAGTGCTGAGACCCTAAAAAATCCAGGAGCACTTGATGTTCGTGGTAGCTATGAGGATGAAACGGGACAAAAAAAACACTGGGGAATTCGAACCGATGAAGCAAGATATTTAGATGGTGTTTGGTGGTTCCATTATCCACAGCAATTGGAGTTTGACTTTGATGGTTCAGAACTATTAACACCAAATGTCACATTAAATGTTCCAGAATGGGTGCCACAATATCAATTAAAGGACACACCTCGTGAAATGTTTGTTGCAATGAACAATTGGGAGTTTATGTCTGCTGCTGATAAATATGTTTACATGAATGCCACAAATCCAGATGATCCAGAGAGACAATTTGATATCTGGTATTGTACAGCAGCCCCTTGGGCTTGTGTGGTAATTACACTTTTTGCTATCCCAACAGGTATTACCTCTGGTCGTCAAAGTGTGCTTAAGGGTGTATTATTTGCCGTTGGATCGTTCTTTGCATTTAATGTACTTGTGCTTGTTCTAAAATTTTTGGGACAAAGTGGATATGTTCATCCTGCATTAGCAGCATGGCTCCCTAATATTATATTTTTATTAATTGGTATTAGACTATATCGAAAGCTTACATAAAAGATGAATAAAGAACGCGTAGAATTTTTAGTTAAAGAGCTTCTTCAGGAGCTAGGAGAAGATGTAAATCGCGAAGGTTTAGTTAATACTCCCAAGCGAGTTGCAAAGGCTATGGAATTCTTAACCTCTGGCTATAGTAAAACACCAGAAGAGGTAATAAATGGTGCCGTTTTTGAGGCTGGTCAGGACAATATGGTGATAGTTCGCGATATAGAAGTATATAGTCTTTGTGAGCACCATATGATGCCTTTCTTTGGACGCTGCCACATTGGCTATATCTCTAGAGGCAAAGTACTTGGCGTAAGTAAGCTCGCTCGCATTGTTGATTGCTATGCTCGCCGCCTTCAGATTCAAGAGCGCCTAACCTGCGATATTGCTCAGGCAATAAAGAACTCCATTGATGCCGAGGGCGTTGGTGTTGTTATGGAGTGCAGACACCTCTGCATGATGATGCGCGGTGTTGAGAAGCAAAACTCAATTATGACCACATCTTCTGTGCTAGGTAGCTTCCGTTCAAATCCATCTACACGCGCAGAATTTATGTCGCTTGTTCAGCGCTAATATATATTAAGGTATATTATGTATCAACCAATTGCCGCCACACTTGGGTTTATTCTTTCAAAGGATAAGAGCTCTGTTCTTATGGTTCACCGAACCTTTCGTGATTCCGATGAGAATTTGGGTAAATACAATGGCTTAGGTGGCAAGCTAGAGTCCAATGAAAATGTGGCCGATGGTATGATACGTGAGATTAAAGAGGAAAGTGGCCTCATAGTAACCTCTATGCAGCTTCGTGGCACAGTCTCCTGGCCAAACTTTGGCCCTAGTCAGCGCCCATGGCTTGGCTTTATCTTTCTAATTGATGGTTGGGAGGGTGAGCCATTTACCGAAAATGAAGAAGGAACACTTTCTTGGGTAAAGATATCTGATATCCCAACCCTTCCTATGTGGGAGGGAGATTCCTTCTTTATTCCGCTCGTGTTTGATGGAGACCCACGTCAATTCCATGGCTATATGCCATATGATGGAGAGCACCCATCAGGCTGGACTGTCACACGCCTATAGTTTAGAATCGGTTTAAGAGTTTTGCTTGCGCCTGCTCCGACAGGCGCGCGCCAACAGTTTCTCGCAAGCGAGCGCTCGCTCTGCGCATCACCATTATTTGTTTATTGTTGGCTGTTGATTGTTGTCTGTCGTATCGCTTCCTCCATTTCTGCATTATCAAAGACACAAATTGTGTATATAATAATACAGTTTTTATAAAAAAACCATAAATTACATATTCACGGTTGTAAAAAAATAAAAATTTTTGACAACGCAAACACCTTATTATCAACCACTTATAATGTTTGGTTTTTTCTTTTTTAAATTTCCTATGGTAAGGTGGTAAGAAAATTGCTATAATTTTTCACAATTGAAACAAAAGGTTTTGTTTTTAAAAAAATCACAATAGGGTAAAACTTATGACAAAAATAATAAATATGACAAAGCTATGCTTAGTAGCTTGCCTATCTATTGTTGTTCAAGCAGCAATGTCTCAAGATGTTGCAATGCAGGCTTCAACAATAAATTCAGATGTCGTTTCTAAGGATATTGGTGATCCTTCAGCAAACGAGTGGGTAGTTGGTCAGTGGATTACAGTTGGTGGTGAAGTTTCAACTATCGACGATCATCCAACAAGTCCAGATGCTCCAAAAACAGGTGCAAAGACACTTCGTACTTCTGTTCACTATCCTGTAAGAACCTTCGGTGGTTGGAGTGCTTCTTTAAAGAATAATGTGCTTCCAGGTAAACCAGTTAAGATATCTGTTTGGATGCGTAATGCTACAGATGCTTCTGTAAATCCAAAGGTTGATGCTTTAAACTTTAAGTTTGTTGATGCTAATACAAACAGCTTTGAGCGTTGGTTTGGTGTAAAGCCAGGCGAGGGTTGGAAGCTACATGAATGGGAGTTCCCAGAAACAGTAAAGAATAAAGACGGTAAGATGGTTCCTATTGCTTATCCTATTCGTTTTGAATCAATCGCCCAGAATAACTGGGGTGATAGAAATAATCCAAATGCTGTTTCAGTTGTTCTAGATTTGTTTGACCTACGTCTATACACAGACATGGGTGATGTTGCTCCAAGCAAGCGTCCTTACAATGTACAGCTTTCATTCCCTGCAATTGGTAATAACTTCTTCTATGGCATTGAGAAGCCAGAGGTTACAATTGCTGCAGGTAGCTGGATTGGTGAAGAGAAGACTGTTAAGTTTGATGCTAAGGTTGTCTCTTCTACAGGAGAAGAGCGCGTTCTAGAGATACCTGAGCTAAAGTGCTTTGATAGTGCATCAATCACAGCTCCTCTTCCATTCACAGAGCCAGGTGCTTACACAGTTAAGCTAAAGGCTATCGGTTTCCCAGAGGTAAAAGAATTCTCAGCTCGCTACATTATCACACGTAAGCCACCAAAGCTAACAGAAGAAGAGAAGCGTTGGAGTATCTATGCTATGAACCTACATGGCGGTACTTTCTGCGGTTATGAGTTCTGGGAGCGTATCGGTATGGTTTGGGTACGTGACTATGCATACACATTCCCATGGATGGTAAATGCTCGCGGCGAGGGTGGCTATAAGGGCTGGCCTTGGTATCCAAAAATTCTAAAGTCTGCATTAGACCACGATCTAATGACTCTTCCTTGCTTGATGCACTCTCTACAGGCTGTAACAGATCAGGCAACAGGTAGACAGACAATTGCTCCTATGACAAAGAAGTGGCGCCGCGATATGTCTTTGATCGTTGCTACATTCCCAGAAATCGTTGCTTGGGAGCTTGATAACGAAAAAGATACTCTAATGTTTAATGACCCAGAAAACTATGATCTTTACCACGATACATTCGGTAAGGTTATTCATGGTGTAGATCCTGATGTATGGGCAGTAGAGCAGGGCGCAGCTGGTATCTATGTTGAGCCAACTCGCGAGCGCGTTCTAAGTGGCGCATTTGATGATATTGACGTATGTAATGGTCACCGTTATTGCGGTATCTATGCTCCAGAGCTAGCAAAGAACAATGCTAACACAGGACAAGGTGAGGCTAAGCAGGAGTATGCTCGTGACCAGTGGCGTCGTTGGAAGCGTGCTGCATGTGCTGATGGCAAGCAGCGCCAGATTTGGATTACAGAATTTGGTTGGGATACACGTGCTGGCCAGATCGTAACAGAGTGGGAGCAGGCAGCATATTGCCAGCGCGGTTATATGCAGGGATATGCTAGCGGTGTTGATAAGATCTTCTGGTATTGGTACTTCGATAGCGATACCCCAGATCCACGTTGGTTCTTCGATGGCTGTGGTCTATATGACCGCTTCCACCAGCCAAAACCAGTATCTGCAGCATTCTCCGCAATGCGTACTTTCCTACCAGCAAATGTTAAGTACATTGGTTATGCTAACCCATCTCCAAATTCACGCGTTCAGATCTTTGATGTTAAGGGCACTATCGTTGCTGCTGCATTCAAGCTAGATAAGGATGGCGAGGATACATTTATTGATGATCCTAAGGCAGAACGTTACTATGATATGTATGGTGCAGAAATCAAGCCTATGAAGAAGCGCAAGCTTGACATTGCTCCAACTTGGTACATCGGTTTCGATAAGAACCATGAGTGGATTAAGCAGACTCCAATTGATATCCTATCTGATTCTTACCTACTAAATGTTGCTGGTGAGGTTATCGAGTTTAAGCTAGATAACATGGATAAGGTTGATTACACAATCACTTGCCCAGCAGATTGGAAGCAGGAGAAGGTTGCTGATGGAATCAATGTAACAACTCCTCAGACTCTACCACGTAGCAGCCATACATTTACAGTTGTTGGTAAGTGCAAGGCAACAGGTGTTGAAAAGGTTATGACTGTTGAGCTAGACGTAATCCCAGAGGTTTATGCAAAGAGCTACTCTGTACAGTTTGATGGTAAGTTCTACATTGAGTGTGTTAACCAGTCAAAGTATAAGCAGACTCATATCCTAAAGGCTCAGGTTCCTGAGGGTTGGGTTGTAGAACCAGCAATAACTCAGTACACAGCTGAACCAAATGAGAAGGTTACAATTAACTATGTTCTTAAGAGATCAACTTCTGTACGTGCTGATGACAAGGAGAATGCTCCTTACATCCGCATTGAGAGCGAGGATGGTCGCCTACTAGATAGAGCTCCTATCGTACAGCGTGACTGGACAATGAATTCTAAGAATAATGTTAAGATTGACGGTGACCTAAGAGAATGGGATGCTAATAATCAGCTACCAACATGGATGGTTGGCCCTCTAGGTGATAACGAGAATTCTCGTGTATACATGGCTTACTCTAAGGATGGCCTATACCTAGCATTCGACGTAGCAGACAGCCAGTGCTTCTGCGCAGACCCACGCTCATTCTGGCGTGCAACAGACTGCCTTGAGTTCATGTTCAATTCTTCAGCAACATTTGAGGTTGGTGAGAAGTGGACAAAGAACCACCACCAGTTCTGGTTCTGCCCTCTAGCAGACGAGAACCGTGCATACGCAGGTATCTGGGGCCGTGCAGAAGGTCAAGAGTCAATCTATGACATTCCTGAGGTTAAGAGCGTTGTTAAGAAGACAAAGGATGGCTACATCATGGAGGCATTCATTCCTGCTCAGCACCTATATGGCTTCAATCCAAAGCCAGGTACAATGGCAGGCGTAAGCTTCACAATGGCTGTTCAGGGTCATAAGCGTCAGCGCGAGTTCTACTGGCCAGGCAGTAAGGCAGATAACCTAGTTGTTTCTCCTTGGGCTTGGGGTAAGGTTAAGTTTGGTAACTAATATCCAATACTAACCCATAAACAAAAAGGCGTCCTTCGGGGCGCCTTTTTTGTTTTTGTAGGAAAATACTTGCATGGAATTTTTGTTTGTGGAAAAATAAAATTGTCACAAGAAAATTAGTTTTGAATTTTAATCACATAGAGAGAGGAGCATATTGCATGGAGCATACAAATTTTTGCAAATCATTGCGTAATAAAAATATCAATTACAAAAAATGGATATTTTTTTATAACCATCCAAGTTAACCAAAATAAATCAATTTTTGGTGCAATGAATATGTCCTGCGGCATGCGTCTGAAATTTGGGTAGGAGATGTCTCTTGTAACGGCATGCTTCACTCAATGCTAAATGCTTTTAATATAAATCTCTAACTTTTTGCGTAAAATGCAAGATTAAATGCACGATTTTTATTTCACTTTTAGCAATCTTCAGTAGATGCAGGGGGGATGTAAATTCCATATACTTCTTTAAGCATTTGTCTAGCAGATTTTCCTCCGAATTTTCGTCTAGGATAATCGT
>JAZNPC010000070.1:0-122020 GCA_045589455.1 Kiritimatiellia bacterium | reverse complement strand
CTTTTAGATTACTATCTTGAAAGACAAGTAGCTATGACATCAAGTATATAAAAGAAAAAAAAAAAATGGGTTGAACCGCCGTATGCCGAACGGCACGTACGGTGGTGTGAGAGGAGGAGTTAAAACTCCTCCTACTCGATTGATAGGAATATATAAGCAATAACAAATAACTTGGGTTATTATAGAATTACGCAATAGAAATCAGAGTTAATTGTAAGTTCAAACAACTCAATTACATCGTCATTACTCATACGAATACATCCGTGGGAAGCTGGCTGGCCAAGAAGTTGTTCTTGGTTTGTTCCGTGAATATAAATGCAACGCTCATGACTATCAATTCCTTTACCTGAATTGATAGAAGGTTCAAGTCCCTCGAGCCACATAATGCGTGTTAAAACCATATCTTCACTTGTTGCACGTTTAAGTTGTGAACGAGGAATTACTTTACCAGTATAAACACGAGAAGAAAATACTGCACCAGCTGGTTTACCATGACCATAGCGTTCATTAACACGATGCCAGCCTAATGGTGTCTTAAATGAATTTTCTGTGCTTCCAACTCCAAATTTTGAAGTCGAAATGACATACTCAAAAGGGTTACCATTTGGTGGAAGAATAATCATTCTTTGATTGCTTGTCATAATCAAAGCAAGATAACCATCAGATGACATACCACGATTTTCTGCTGCGCGGCGCCATCCTTTGATTTGTTCTGATTGGCTGTCCTCTGTATTAGTTTTTACAACTTTACGAGGTCTTGTATTTTGAGGACCTGCCATAAGCTCTGTGTTGATTAAAAGAATGATTGATAAGGTAAGAAAGAAGATTTGCCTTATGCCCATGGTGATGATAGTCCCATAGAGCTTAGCTTAGTTGTAAACTCGCGAATCTCGCGACCAAGCTTTTCTGTTCCGTCTTCTGCAATAGTTACCATGCCGTTATCTTTAGCATATGCTTTTGCTTCTGCTACTTCACCTCTAGCGACCATGCCAAGTAATAGCTTTTCATGGCGTGATAGATATGCGGCTTCCATACGGTAGTCTATAAATGCATCCCATGTGAATGGAACCCACTTAGAAACAATCTCACTACCAATTACATCAGCATAGGCACGAATTTCGTACTGTGCTGCGCCTTCCATACGTAGATTTAGGAAGTGAAGTAGATTGTGTAGGTTACATTTCCAATATGCCTCTGTGTAGGTAGAAAGAGGAAGATCCTTACGAGCCTGCTCACGGGCTACACCAGCTTCAATTCTTGATAGGTATAGTTGACGTGCTTGATCGTGAAATTCTTTTTCTTGTTGAGTTAGGGCTTCACCTTGCTCTAGAGGGAAGAAATCTCCACTGCCTTGGCGATTTGTTGTGGATTGCATACGCCATTCATCTGCAGCCATTGAGCGAGCTGAATCAATAGCAATAGAGTAGCGAGTAGAGTATTCGTTGATAGATGCTGTTCTATGGCGAACCCACTGGCGCCAAATATCCATTGGTACACGAACGTGGAATTTTATATCACACATTTCAAAAGGAGTTGTGTGCTTGTGGCGTAGAAGATAACGAATTAGAGCACGATCTTGAGAAACCTGCTTTGTTCCATCACCATAAGAAACACGAGCAGCTTGAACGATAGAAGAATCGTTACCCATGTAGTCAATTACGCGAATAAAACCATCATCTAGAACTTTAAACTTTTTACCTAGTATTGCATCTAACTCAGGTACTGAAGTGCGGGATATTAATGTATCAGCTTCCATAATAAATTAAATTTATAGTTGTTTTTAAACAAAAGCCTGGTAGTCTTAACGAAATACCAGGCTATACAAAGTGGTTATTTATTTTAGTTAGTTTTATCCTCTAGGAATCTTTCCAGGGAAACCAAACTCAGAAGAATCAGGCATTGATGAATACTTAGTTAGAGAACGATCTGGACCTGAGCACTGAGCTAGGAACATTACGATTATAATAAGAATTGCAACAATTGATAATGAAGAGACAACAATAAATAGAGGATTTACTTTTACGGCTTTAACAGGGGCCTTGTTTCCGCCAAAAGCCATGATACTTTCATCTTCAATACCAGGAATGTGGTTGATTCCTCCCTCTGAATTATTTGCTGCATCTACTGGTGTATCGACAGGAGTAGCAACAGGTGTACCAGGCTTTTTAATTGACAAAGGCTTGCGTACAACAGTTTTTGCTTCGCTATCTGTAGCAACAGGTGCAGCACCTGGTTGTGGGATTGTACGAGCTGGTGCTTTAACACGCAATGTTCTCTTACGAGTAACCTGCTGAGTATTAATTTCCTCAGGAGGAACATTAATCTTAACTGTTGAAGATTTTGGTGCTGAGCTTGCAATATCTGGAATATGAGATGTTAGCTTTCCTACAGGTGCGGGAGAATTACCTGAAGCAGAAGCATTATCCATTGCAGAATCTAGAGAAATGCGAGAAGTCTTGCCTTTAGAAGCCTGAGCAGTAATGTCGCCAACAGGAGGTGTAACAGGGCTTAGCTTAATCGCTGGAGCAGCAGCTGGTGCTGGTGGGCGAATGCGCATTGTTGCTTTGCCATCATCATCAGCACTAGGTACTACCTTAGGCATAGAAGTTGTTGGTGCCTTTGAAGTAATAGGTGCTTGTGCTGGTGCCTTTAAGTTGATTGGAGAAGCAGAGACTGGCTTAATTTCAGGAGTAGCAGCAGGAGCAACATTAATTGGTTTAATTGTTGGAGCAGTAGCAGGAGTAACGTTAATTGGCTTGATTGCTGGAGCTGCTGCTGGTGCTGCATTTGGTGTAGGAATTGAAGCATTTGTAACAGGCTTTAGACGAATCGTAGGACTACCCAATGAACTGTCTGCAGAAGCTTGCTGTGGATTAGGATTAATCGAAATGCTTGGTGCAGGATTTGCTCCTGTAGCAGGCTTTATCGGTGTAATCTTAATAGGCTTAATTGTTATCGGCTTGATTGTTGGTTTATTTTCTTCCGCTACCATAATTTTTCTCCCGTTTAATAGCTAACGAAAATTTAGTTAAAATATTTTAGTTGCCCAATTATCGCTGAATTAAACAGCCATAATTTCTGCTTCCTTAGCCTTTACTGCTGAATCAATCTTTGCGATGATTCCATCTGTTGCCTTCTGAATTTTCTCTAGAGCTTGATCGCGTTCGTCCTCAGAGATATCACCATTCTTCTGAAGTGTTTTTGCTGATTCGTTTGAATCGCGACGAACATTACGTACAGAAACGCGTGCATCCTCTGCCATACGGCCAGCAACCTTTGTCATTTCCTTACGGCGCTCTTCGCTTAGCTCTGGTACAGGTACGCGAACTAGGCGGCCATCGTTCTGAGGAGTTACACCGATATTTGCAGCAAGGATAGATTTTTCAATCTCGCTCAATACGGATGGATCGTATGGGGCAATTGTAATTAGGCGGGCCTCAGGTGTAGAGATGTTTGCCATATCACGTAGACGTGTAGGAACACCATAGTATGTAACCATAATATTCTCAACAAGAGCAGGAGATGCCTTGCCTGTTCTTAGACCTGAAAGCTGATTTTCCAACACCTTAAGAGTGTTGTCCATTTTATCCTGAGTTTCTTTAAGTAGCTTTGTAATCATAACTGCTTTTCCTTAATTAATTATTTGATTTATTAAATTAGTTTTCTGAAACAACTGTTCCAACATCCTCGCCACATACAGAGCGACGTAGGCTATTCTCTTCAAAGAAATTGAAAACAACGATAGGAATTTTGTTTTCCATACAAAGAGCAAATGCAGCTGAATCCATTACGCGGATTGACTTTGTTAGTGCCTCTGTATAGGTTAGCTTTGAGAACTTAGTTGCCGTTGGGTCCTTCACAGGATCTGCTGTGTAGATGCCGTCAACCTTAGTTGCCTTCAAAAGAACATCTGCGCCAATTTCGCTTGCACGTAGAGCAGCAGCTGTGTCTGTGCTGAAGTATGGGTTACCTGTTCCAGCAGCAAATATTACTACGCGGCCTTTTTCAAGGTGACGCATTGCCTTGCGATGTAGGTATGGCTCAGCAACCTCGTGCATAGCAATCGCTGTTTGTACTCGTGTTGGAACACCAAGCCCTTCAAGAGCATTTTGTAGGGCAATAGCATTAATTACTGTAGCAAGCATACCCATGTAGTCACCTGCTGAGCGACCAATACCAAGCTCTTGACCAATCGCACCACGGAAAATATTGCCACCACCAAGAACAACAGCAACATCAACACCCATAGCTCTAACGGCCTTAATTTTTTCTGCCATCATTTTTACAACATTAGAGTCAATGCATTGAGCTGTTTGGCGGTTTAGTAGCACTTCACCACTTAGTTTCAAAAGAATTCTTTTATATTTTGGAGTCATATTGTAAGTCCTAAAATCTATTGGAAATGCTATTGGAAATGCATTATCCATTTATTTAAATAAATTTAATCAAAAATAGGCGATAATGTAAAGAAAAAATTGGCAAAAACAGGGGGTATATTAGGTGAAATTTGCGGGAATCGTGGTTGTGCAAAACTCTTAAGACTATGGCAAATGAAGAGAAATCATTAGTGCAATATTTTATCTGTAAAAAAAGCGTGCCATTATTGACACGCTTTTTAACTTAATTCTGTGCTTATGTTAAGCATTTTTAGCTGTTAGTTTCTTAATAACAAGCAATGTTCCAACTAGAAGTACAACTGAAATTGGGAAAACAATAAACCAATTGTGTACAAAACCAGCAATTAGGAATGAGATAAATGATACTGATGCAACTGTAATTGCATAAGGTAGCTGTGTAGATACGTGGCTAACATGGTCGCACTGAGCACCAGCACTTGACATGATTGTTGTATCTGAGATAGGTGAGCAGTGGTCACCGCAAACAGCACCAGCCAAACATGCTGACATACCAATGTACAATAGTGGGCTTGAAGCATCAAATGTTGCAACAACAATTGGAATCAAAATACCAAATGTACCCCAAGAAGTACCTGTTGAGAAAGCAATTACTGATGCAATAATAAAGATTACTGCTGGTAGGAAGTTTGCTAGGTTTGGAGCTGCATTTGTCATAACATTCTCAATAAATACTTTAGCTTCAAGAGCATTTGTCATATTCTTTAGAGTAGCTGCCATAGTTAGAATTATGATAGCAGGAACCATTGCACAGAAGCCTTCTGGTAGGCACTTCATAGCTTCTTTTAGGTTGAAAATGCGGCGGCAGATATAATAAGCAATAACAAGCAATAGAACAATTGTTGCACCCCATGGTAAACCAACTGTAGCGTCTGTGTTTCCAAATGCATCAACAAAGCCAACGCCTTCATCTGCAATGCCACCAACATGTAGTAGAGCAGCGACACAAACAACAACTAGGAAAATGATTGGTGCCACTAGGTCATAAATTTTACCTTTACCCTTAACGGCAACAATTGTTCCACTTGTTTCGCTTGGCTTAACTGTGAATAAATCATCATTCTCTAGAGCGTTCTTTTCAAATCTGCGCATTGGACCATAATCAAACTTCATTAGAATGATTGTCAAAACGAAAATAAGTGTCAAAAGTGAGTAGAAGTTGAAAGGAATTGATTTACAGAATAAAGCAATCCCACTATAGCCGGTGCCCTCTGTATATTCAGAAACGGCAGCAGCCCAGCTTGAAATTGGAGCAATCATACAAATTGGTGCAGCTGTAGCATCAATGATATATGCAAGCTTTGCACGAGACACCTTCTTTGTATCTGTGATTGGAGCCATTACACTACCAACGGTTAGACAGTTAAAGTAGTCATCAATAAAGATAAGTACACCGAGTAGGAAGGTGCAAATCTGGCTACCAACGCGTGATTTGATGTGTGTTTTTGCCCACTCACCAAATGCATAAGCTGCACCACTACGGTTGATTAGGTAAACAAGAGAACCAAGTATTACAAGGAAGATAAAGATTCCTGCTGTCTCACTTACGGCTTTGATTATGCCATTATTTATTACAAAGTCAATTGTTGGAAGAATTGCAAAATTATTAACCAATAGAGCACCAACAACGATACCCATGAAGAGTGAGGAGTAAACCTCTTTAGTTATAAGAGCCAAGCCGATAGCAAGGAACGCAGGGAATAGAGCCCACCATGTAGCAACAAATGGTAATTTGTTTTCTTCCTCTTTAGTTTGAGCTTCTTCTGCAGCTGGAGCTTCTTCTAAAATTGTCTCCGTCTCTGATTTTTCAATAACAGAGGAATTTTCTTCTTCAGTAAAAGTTGTTTCATTTATAGTTTGAACATCAGAAGTTGTAGCAATTTCTGTGTTAGTAGAAGTTTGAATATCTACATTTGTAACCAAATCTTGCCCAAACAAGCTTGCTGTAAATGTCATTACTGCTGTAATCGCAATAATTTGTAATTTGTGAGTTGTGTTCATGTGTACCTCATTAATAGTGTTATCAATTATTTAGAAATTAACAAAAAAAAATTAAAAATACAAGATTTTAAAGTATGTTGTTGTACATTCCTTAATAACAATTTATTTTGCAGGAATTTGTCCCTCAATAGCTTCTAGAAGTAGCATAAAAGATATTTCAAAGCTCTCTTGATCGATATTACCCATAAGTGGTATGAGAGATTCGTTAAACATGGTAAGCATATGAATTTTTTGAGCTTTTTCTATTTGCGCTTCTGGTGTGGATGTATCAAAGTAAAACGTTTCTCCAATGTCTTGGAACAATAGCTCTTTTTCTTCTATTGTAAAGTCAAAAGATATTTTTTCTCCATTAACTTCATAGAATTCCCATTTCCCATTTACAAGCTTTAATATTAGACCTTCTTGAAATGTGAAATTGCTTTGTGGCATAACCTTTACAGTGTTCTCGTCAATTTTTGTATATGTAAAATCTTCTTCTGATTTTACCCCTATCCATGACTTGTAAAATTTAGACATAGGTTCATCAATTTTCGAAAGGATAATCTCGAACGCATTATAACGATGTAAATCTTCAAAATTTATATCTGCTAGAGCTGCAATTAACTGGGAAATTAGCATTATTGAATTCACTTTGTTTTGATGGATTTCTTGCAAAAGTTTAGTGTTGCCATCATTTAATTTCTCTGTTTCAGAAGCTAGAATTTCACAGTCAGCAACATTTTCTGCATTGATTTCTAGAACTTTAGAAAAGCTCTTAATAACTATCATTGTTTGGCAATAAATATCATAGTCAATATTTCTTGCGGCAACATTCACATATTGATTAAAAAAATCATGATCCTCTGCAATAGTGGAATTATAAATATATGTTAAAAACTTACCATCATTGATTGCAGCAAAAATTCTTCCCATTTCTGCCTTGGCTTGTACCTCAATAGTAGGTTGAGTTGGGGCTGATTGCGGATTTTTACCGCAACCAAAAAAGGAAATTAATGAAATAGAAAATAATACTAATATTGCTTTTTTCATGTATAATAATTAAGGTTTTGGTTATTTTGTGTTTGTTAAAATTGCGACGCGGAGGAATTCCGAAATGCCCCAGGCCTGAGCATCACAGCCTCTACCATAGTGTGGTGTGTCTCCATCCATAATTTCTGGAAGCTGGCCTGCACAATCCTTTTCCATAAGCTCAATACCAGAAGCTATTAGAGCTTTGGCTGTTGTACGAGCGCTTTCTCCATATTCTATTAAAAGTGCCTCTGCATAAGATGGGTATGGCCATGTCCATGCTGTGCCATTATGATATGCTGGCTTTCTACGAGTGTCCTCGTCTCCTTCGTAGCGTCCCCAATATGGATGCGCTGGGTCATTTAAGCAATTACCATCTCGGCAAATTGGTAAGCGATATTTTGTCTCACCAGGTGCGAGTGTGCGAATTCCTCCAGGCACAAGTAGCTTTGCAGTCGAGCTAATTATCTGACGGCAAAGCATATGGTCAGTAATAGCTCCAAGCGTGATAGCAAATAGCTGGTTGCAGCGTAGATGATCATCTGCAACACAAGTGCGAGCAGCTCTAAATGAATCGCAATGCAAGCAGTCGGATAAGTATCCCTTATCCTCAAGCCAGAATAGCTCATTAATTGAATTGCGAGCTTGTTCTTGAAGCTTTGCCCATGGACCCTTTGTATCGATAGTTTTGATTAGATCTAGTGTAGCAACCCACAAGGCTTGAATTTCAATTGGATAGCCTTGGCGAGGAGTACCTGCTGGATAGTTTGTATCCATCCATGTAAAGTGTGATGGACTATAAACTAGCCCTGATTCCACATCAACCTTAATTCCATTGTGTGTGCCATTTAGATAACCATTAGCTATGCTCAAAAGAACATCTGCTACAGTGCGATTGCCACATTGTGCCTTCAATACCTTTGTTCTGCCAATTTGTTTGATTAAATCAGTAGTTGCAACAGCATACCAAAGCTGTGCATCTGATGTGTCTCGGTTAGCTGCATCATTTCCATTAATCATATTTGGAAGAGTGCCACCTTCTTCAAATTGACCAAATTTGCAAATAATATCTAATGATTCAGAATAACGCTTATCTGCAATCATGCCTCGCAATGCGATAAAGGTGTCGCGCCCCCAATCTAGGAACCAAGGATAGCCTGCAATAACAGTTTTTAAGTTATCGCGCTTTACAACAAAATCGCGTAGGGCATTAGATAGAGCCGTAGTTAGCTCAATGTCAGCTAATTGCTTTGGCTGAGCAACTGCCTTTATTGTTGCTGCGCCTACTGGTGAGATATGCTCAGCACCATTGCCTGTGTAAAGTGCTGCCTCTAGAGCAATAGCACTTGCGCCAGTCATGCGAGTGCCAAACCAGCCTGGGCTATAAAGGTCAGAGGAGCCATCTTGCCCGCGATTTGCCTCATGTGGATGGCCAATCATGTAGTGCCACTCAGGCTCGAAGGTAAATTCGCCATTTGAAATGACCATATCTAAGCCAAGTCCATTGCTTGGTAGGAATGAGAAGCCATGTGAAATTGTTGAAACTGCATGACCCCATTCGGCTTCAGGTCCATTGAATGCCTTTGTTTTGCAATGGAAGCTACGGCTTTCAATGTCAGGGCGCATTACTAGTGTTACCTCGCTATTATCTTCAAGCATATCAAGGCAGCCATTTGCTTTTTCGCGTACAACACAAAGTCTTACATGGTTCTTTTGCTTTAGTAGCTCTAGCCCTACATTAAGCTTGATGAATCGACCCGTTCCAACAGGCACACTAAATGTCCAATGTGCAGTGCCAGAGCCTGCTTCGCATTCAAAGCTTTCTAGACATGAGCTATCTACCTCAGTTGAGAAGCCATGGTTAATTACCCAAAGCTTGCAACGTGTAAATAGGATATGTCTATCACATGGTACACGTGGATCCGGGTTAGCAGCAAGAATTGCATCGTATTGACTCTGGATATCGCCCCACTTTGCTCGGACGTGAGCCATTGCCCCACAGCCATTAGTTAGCAATGCAACAACATTGCCGTTAAGCACCTCTTCACTTGTATATGTACGTTTGAGTAGAGCAGGCTCTTCTTGTGTAATTGTTGGTAGCAATCTCAAATCAACTAGTATCTGCTTCTTTGCAGTTGCAGAAGAGAGGTCAAGCTGGAGGCGTGCATTGTGGATGCCATTTGTATGCTTCTTCATAGGAGAAAGAATTACAAGATAGCTTCCATTATCAAATTGTATAGAGCGTAGGTTTGCAATAAAGTCGCCATTTAATAGGTCAACGCAGCAGCGAAATGGCTCAGGAGATTCAATAATCATGAAGTGCTCTGGCGGAACCATAATTGTGCGATTTTGATCCTCAGGAATTGAGCAATGCACGATAGGTGGCATTGCATCATTTGCAATAAGACTTGAGATAAAGCCCTTTGGGTCTTCTGCGAGTTGCTTAGCCATTTCTTCAACAGATTCGCTCTGCTTTAATGGGCTATTGCTACCAAGGATTGATTGACGTATGCGTAGGGCAGTGGCGCGAAGCTCTTGGTGGCGAACCATCTCGCTATAGTATGCTTTAGTAGAGCTGTGAAGCTTATTGATTAGCTCATAATCCTCACGATAATTTGAAAGGCAAAGTGCTTCACCAGGCTCAAGAAGAATAGAGTGTGTGCCATGCTCTAAAGAGGCTCTAAACTTTACATCTTTTCCCTCTAGAAGGTCGACACAGGTTTCTGGATTTATATGAAATTCATGTGTGCCCCAAGAAACATTTTGCTGGTTATCTGCATCAAGATTAATAAGAACAAGCACCTTCTTGTCGTTATCAAAAACGCGGACACCATCAATATCATTTGAGCAAGCAGGTGTGCGGACAAGTGCTAGGGAATTACCTGCTCCATATTGGATCATGCCCACTGCCGCACCAGGACCAAAAGCGGGATGATTTGCTAAGATGCAATTTAGGCGACCGAGCTGGTGTACCTGGTTGTTTTCAGAATCCCAATTTAATGCGCTAGCTCCATGTACATCGACCTTTTGTGTGGCAAACCACTCAACGCCATTAGTTATACCAAAGCAGCCCTGGTGAGCGCTAAGTGCTGCAAGCGATGTGCGAAGCTTTGCATAGGTAGGAGACTTTGCTGCCATGCGGCAATTATCATGTGTCTCTGCAAAGTTTGTTAAAGGACCAGTTTCATAGGACATCGCAAGCGCGCCAGGAAGATAATGCTCAAATGCAGAGCGGTCCTCTGTCTGGAAAAGCTCAGAATATGCCCAATCTAAACCTTCGTCCGAAATTAGTTGGCGGGTTACAGAAATTTTTCCGCCTAGTCCCTCGAGCAAGAATACGGTATCTGGGAAGCGGCGGCGTACACGTGCAACGACATATCGCCACACTTCAGCTGGAACCATGTAGCCTGCATCGCAACGGAAGCCATCAACGCCTTGGCTGCACCAAAACTCAAATACGCCTGCAATGAATTGCTTTAGCTCTGGCTTGCTATAATCTAGCTCAACCAAATCCTCCCATACAATGCCCCAAGCACCAGGAGAGTGGAATTTACCATTATCTTCACGCTTGAACCATTCTGGGTGGTGGGTTTGCAAGGTCGAAGCCCATCCTGTGTGGTTTGCTGGTAAATCAAGGAATATACGTGCACCATATGAATGAACAGCATTTACAAGCTCACGGAATTGATCTAAAGGAGTTGCACCGGTGTCAAATTCGGCTAGAGCAGGGTCAACTGCAAGAAAATCCGTGCCAGCAAAAGGAGAGCCATAGCGACCCATCTTTGCATAAGTTGTTGGAGTGGGGTGAATAGGCAATAATTGGATGATGCGGAAGCGCTCAGTGCCAAGAATAGTATCTAGCTTTTTTATTAGGTCACGGAAGGTGCCAGAAGGAGGAATAATCGTCCAACCATTACGATCGTGCTCTAAAAGAGCATCAGATTGAGGCAAAGGATTGTCGACCTTTGAAACAAACGCTGGGTGGAATTGGCGTGGAAATGCTGTATATACTGAGGTGTGAGCGGCAGTCCATGCAGGAGCAGTTTTGATTACAACGTCACCGCCATCTGGCCAATCTGGCTTCTTTGAATTTGCAGGGAAGTAGCATGCTTTTGCGCGGAAGGTGCCAATATCGGCGAGTGGCATTGTGACAGCATACTCGCCAGGTGCAATCTCGTTCATTGGGATATCATTCCAATGATGAGCAAGCATTGGGCGGCCTTGGTCTGTAGCTGCAATGACTTCCTTGCGGTATGCCTTTGCGCCACCTAGAGAGGTACGAAGAACTGCGCGCCCAGCGCGTTTGTGAGAAACATGTAGTTTAAAGGTGATTGTATCACCACAGTGGGTGAGAATAAATGAGCCTGGAGCTGGAATTTGTTTCATAAAAAGCTTCTAAAATAAGGGGACAAAACACAAATATTTTTATAAAACATTTTAGTAAAATTTAAATGAATTTTCAATTCATTTATATAAGCTAAAAGAAATATTAACAGCTTAATAGTTCTTTTGTGAAGCTATGCTGTGGATTTTCAAAGATTGAGGCTGTAGTTCCTTGTTCCACGATGCAACCATCCTTCATAACAGCGACTTTGTCAGCAATGCGTTTTACGAGTGAAATATCATGTGTTATGAAGATATAAGTGATGTTATGTTTTGCTTGTAAATCCATGAGTAGATTTACTACTTGGGCTTGGATTGAAACATCAAGAGCAGATACGGGCTCATCGCAAATAATTATGCTTGGCTTCATAGCAATTGCTCGAGCAATTGATATGCGTTGCAATTGTCCACCTGAAAATTCATTTGGATATCTATGAAGAGCATCCTCAGGAAGACCAACAGCACGAAGTAGGTTTAGGGCATATTCTTCGCGCTCTGCTTTAAGGATTATTTTATGCGCCAAAGGTCCTTCCGTGAGAATGTTCATGATAGACATTCTTGGGTTGAGGGAAGAGAAAGGATTTTGGAAAATCATTTGGATTGAGCGATGTTCATACTTGCTACGCTTTTGTGTAAGGGATGTACCTTCAAGATATATAGCTCCATAATCATATGGAAGTAAGCCTGCAATAATCCTAGAAAGAGTTGTTTTACCACATCCTGATTCACCAACTATTGCAAAGGTTTCTCCTCGTTTAACATCAAAGGTTACATCATTTACTGCTTTAACATGCTTGAAGGCTTTATTAAGAGAGAATACAGATAAAATAGGCTCTTCTTCTTGAAATTGAGGGAAGGTGCTATCCGTATTCATGTCGTGGGAAGAAAGCTTAGTGCATTCTTCTAAGCAAGAGGTTTGAGAACAACGGCATAGATGTGAAGTGTCTGCCGAAGAAAATGCTTCTAGCTGCGGATGTGATTGGCTACATGCATCAGTTACAAAACGGCAACGCGGAGCAAAGCGACATCCCTCCGGATAAGACGTAGGTGATGGTACAGCACCAGAAATTGTAGAAAGCTTTTCTCCTCGCGCACCACTAGATGGCATAGCCGCTAATAATGCCTTGGTATATGGATGGCGTGGGTTTGTAAAAATTTCTTCACTAGTTCCAGTTTCAACAATTTCACCAGCATACATAATAATTAGCTTATTGCATAGTTCTTTTACAATAGCAATATTATGAGTAATTAGAAGCATAGCAGTTTCTTTTTGCTTTGCATTTTTCATTAGCTCAAGAATTTGTCGCTGAATTGTTACATCAAGGGCTGTTGTTGGTTCATCTGCTATAATAAGCTTAGGCTCTAAAAGTAATGTTGCAGCAATCATAGCACGCTGCTGTTGACCACCAGAAAGCTGGAATGGATAGGCATTTAGACTTCGCTCAGGAAGACCACATTTCTCTAGCATTTCTCTTGCTTTTTTCAATGCATTTACCTTTGAAATATCTTGGTGTAGACGGAGCCCCTCAATTAGCTGTTTCCCAATTTTATGTAATGGAGAAAGTGCGGTCATAGGATCTTGAAAGACCATGCCGATTTCTGCTCCACGAAGCTTTCTAAGTTCACTGATTGAAAGGCTTGTAAGGTCTTTGTCTTCAAAGAAAATACTTCCTGCAACTCGTTTTCCTGGTGGTGTTGGGACTAGACGTGGAATGCTCATTGCAGTGACAGATTTTCCACATCCAGATTCTCCAACAATTCCTACTATGTCTCCTTTTTCAACAGAGAAAGAAACCTCATCAACAGCGTGTGCTACGCCTGAAGGAGTATCAAAAAAGACCTTTAATCCATTTACTTCTAGTAGTGCCATAGCTTACTCCATTCTTGAATAAGGTTTTGGGTCAAGGGCATCACGTAGTCCTTCACCAATGAATACGCCTAATAGCATTACTATAAATAGTGCAAGTGATGGATAAAGAATTAGCCACCATGCATTACGAAAGGCTTGTGCTTGTTGGAGTAGGGCGCCCCAGCTCGCAGCCGTATCTGGCATACCAAAACCGAGATAATCAAGCATTGCCAGTGAACCTACAGCGCCAACTAAAGCAAAAGGTAATAGAGTAATAAGTGGCGTGAGAGCATTAGGAAGAATGTGATAGAACATAATTCGAGCCTTTGATAGGCCCTGACAGCGGGCTGCATCAACGAATTCTCGTCCTCGTAGACGAAGAAATTCTGCTCGAACATATGCTGCTGTGCCAGCCCAATTGAACAAAGCATAGCAGAATAATAGTAATCCAAAACTTCTTCCCAGTGTGTTGCCTAATAGAATAATGATGTAGATAAATGGAAGGGCACACCAAATTTCAGTTAGACGTTGGCCCGTAATATCTACCCAACCCGCAAAGTAGCCTTGAATAGATCCAGCTACTATGCCTATTAACATTGTTGAAATCACAAGAACAATTCCAAAGGTTAAAGCAGTACGCATACCATAAATAATTCTTGCCAAAACATCACGTCCTGCTGCATCAAATCCAAATGGATGTCCAGAAATTGGACGATATGGCCATGTAATGGCTTCCATATTGATACTTAATTGAGCTATTGGGAAACCAGAATCGTTAAAAAGAATAATTGGCTGAACATAGTGACCATTTATAGTTTTCTCCATAGAAATGATAAGTTGGTCAATATCATTGTTAGAAAGATATCTGCTAAAATCTTGTTTAAGAATTGTTTTTTTAGCATCCTCGAGTGTTTGTTCGAAGTATATTCGGTTTGATTTAATCGGCGAATTACGGTTTATAATTATGCTAAAACTTTCTGGTTTTGATTTTCTAGCATTGTATGCAGGAAGAATAACATCAGTGTTCGCATCTAATTGTGTAACAATAGCATCGTGTGATTGATTAGCTTTTCGAGCAACAAGAGCATTATTAAATCTAGAAAATGGTAATGATACAAGTTCGCTTGAAAATGTATTTGTATCACCAGTTGCAAATATTAGCTCGTAATCAAATGAAAAATTTGCATAAGCTGAATTGTACAGAGGCTTTACTTCAAGAATACAACGACGATGTTGTTGTAAATCTTCTACAGAAAAGATAGTATCTGCGCTCGCTTTATAAATAGGGAATATTGCCCATGCATCATCAGGGATAGTAGAGAAATCTGTTGCACGTTTATCCACCCCATTTCCCCATAGTTGGTGTTCTGTATAGGTTTTATATGCAGGGAAAAATATGCCTTTTTCTGTTTTAAGAATAATCGGTCTATCGTTACATATGATTTCTGCAAAAAGACTAATAATATAAAGAATAACCAATAGGCATAGGGAAAACATGCCACGGCGATGCTTGCGGAATTTACTCCATCCGCGATTTTTTATTTTTTTAGCCTTATTCATTATTTGTTTGTAAATTTAATTCTAGGATCTATTATTACGTAGCATATATCTGAAAGAACTTGTCCAAGCAATCCCAAAATAGATGTTAGAGATAATATACCCATAAAAACAGGATAATCTCGCGTTTCAATGGCTTCAAGAGAGAGTAATCCCATGCCAGGTATTTCAAAAACTTTTTCTATTACAACAGAGCCTGCGAAAATTACCGTAAGAATACCACCAAAGCCAGTCGCTATTGGTATCAATGCATTCCGTAAGGCATGGCGCCATACAGCATAACGACGTGTAGCTCCTTTTGAGAGCACAGTGCGCATATAGTCACTACTAAGCTGATCAAGAAGTGAATTTTTCATTAATATTGTTAGGACGGCAAAGCTACCTATAACATAGCAAAGAACAGGAAGTAGCATATGAAATATCCTATCCTTTACAAGTGCAAATCCAGACAAGGTTGCAGCATTATCTGACTCAAAACCGCCTAGTGGAAGTATATCAAACATTGAATCCACTGTGCCACAAAAGATTAGCTTAAGCAGCATACCAAATGCAAAAGCAGGGATTGCATATCCTATAAAAACAATTATAGACGAACCCAAATCAAAGGCGGTACCATGACGTAGTGCTTTAGCAATGCCTAGAGGAATACAAATTAGATAGCTTAGTAGAAAACCTGTTATACCAAACCACAATGAAACTGGTATGCGCTCTGAAATTAATTGCCAAGCTGTTTTATTTGTGTACTTATAGGATTGCATATTCATACCTAAAAAATCATCAATAAGCCATTTTTTATAGCGCACATATATAGGCTTATCAAAACCATAATGTTTAATTAGGTCTTCTCTGATACTTTCAGAAATAGGCTGATTAGCGGTTGCCCCAACTGTTGTTGTAGTTGGTGTTGCACCTGCACCCCCATCTAATCCACGCATTTCCATCATACGCTGTTCAATAGGACCGCCAGGCACAAACTGCGTAAGTCCAAAGCAAAGAATAGTAATTGCTAGGAATGTTGGTATAATTAAAAGTATTCGCTTTATAAAATAGAACAACATTTATACTAAGTAGTTAATAGCATTTGCTATCTGATTATTATTGTTGAAAGTTACATCGTTCATTATTGGTGCACCCGGCGAGGATTGAACTCGCAACCTTCGGCTCCGGAGACCAACGCTCTATCCAATTGAGCTACGGGTGCTATGTGAATGAAATTCTATTGTTGTTGCCGCTGATCTGAATTTTGCTTTGGCTGAACAACATTAACAGGCAATGGGAAACGTAGCTTAAGTTGGTTGTCTAAAAGAACTTCAACCCAATGGATACCAGCCTCATTAAATGTTGGGTTTATAAAACATTGGACAATTGTTGCCAATGTATTGGTGTCTCGCATAGAAATGTTGTTTGGCTTTTCGTTTTTTAGAACAATGGTTGTTTGATCAGGTGCATAAATCCTTGTGTCTAAAACAAAGTTACCTTGACCGCAGCACAGGCTTGTAACAATGTGAAGCCTGTCAAGCTTAATAGGAACCTTGGGTACAACTATGGCAGGCATAACACCAATAAGCATTAGCTTACCGTTAAATTCGCGGCGAACATCTTCGCAAATTATGCAACTTTGTAGGTCAGGAATGATTCTCATGTTAAATTAAATGTTTTATATTATTGAACAAAAAGCTTCTTAGTAGGATAGAATGGGTCAGTAGTTGCACGAACACCGATTCTCTGCAATCCTTGAGCGTCACCAGAGCCCATCATGTGCGTCAAATGAACCTCACAGCCGTTAAGCTCAGGAAGCTTTTCAATTGCCCGCTCAGCAGCAATGCTATTAGCAGCGCAAATCCCTAGAGCTACCAAAAGCTCAGAGACATCTAGGCTTAGCGATGACTGAGTAAATGAGGCCTGCTTCATTGCGTGGATAGATTTTGTGTAGTTTGCTGGTAAAAGATCTAACCAGTCAGGAATGCCAGCAAGATATTTAAGTGCATTTAAAAGCATTGCAGAAGCAGCATGTAGGAGCTCTGTATTTTTACCAATAATAATTGTTCCATCTTTAAGCTGGATTGCAGCAGCACAATAAATGCCTTGATTACCTTTGTTTGGGTCTTTTGCAGCTTCAATTGCAGCTTGGCGTGCAGATGCTATAACAGGTAATTCAGCCTCTGTAATAGAAAGCTTGTCCACTAGCTGTTGGGTCTTCTCTAGAGTTGCTTCTTCAGCTCGACCAATCATGGTATCACAAATTGTTCTAAGGTGACGACGTAGGATTTCCTTACGAGCAGCAGTGCAAACCAAATTGTTATTATCAATTGCAAAGCCAACTCGATTTACGCCCATGTCTGTAGGGGATTTATACATTTCTTCTCCAGAAACTCGCATTAGCAATTCATGAAGAATAGGGAAGGCTTGAATGTCTCTATTGTAATTGACAGCTTTTTCACCATAAGCATTTAGGTGGAAGGAATCTATCATATTTTCATCTAGAAGATCAGCTGTTGCAGCTTCATAAGCAATATTGACAGGGTGGTCTAGAGGCAAATTCCAAACAGGGAAGGTTTCTAGTTTTGCATATCCAGAATGAATGCCAGCTTTATTATCATGATATAGTTGATTTAAGCAGGTTGCAAATTTTCCACTCATAGGGCCTGGGGCAATGACAGCAACAACAGGACGATCTGTTTGTATGTATGGATTTTTACCACATCCCTCATCACTGAGTATCTTTTCAACATTATCTGGATATCCAGCAGTCACAGAATGAAAAACAACCTTTAACCCAACCTTTTTGAGTTTATTTGCAAAGCCTCTAGCACCCTTCATTTTGGGATTATAGCGTGTCATAACAATTGTAGACACATTGATACCATAGCTCCTCACTTCATCAACGATTCGGAGGACTTCGTTATCATAGGTTGTACCAAAATCAGCACGATACTTCCTGTGTTCAATGTCGCCAGAATATATGCATATAATAACTTCAACTCTATCTCCAAGTTTTTGAAGCATTTTTATTTTTACATCTGGATCAAAGCCTGGTAATACACGAGCAGCATGTAAATCTTGAAAAAGTTTACCACCGACTTCGAGATATAATTTTCCGAAACGTTCAGCGCGTTTCATAATTTCTGCGCTTTGTTGTTCGATATATATAGAATTATTAAAACCAAGTTTTTTTGAGTTCACAAATTCACCATAAATTAATGAGTTAAAATATAAAAATAGCCGCTCAAAAATTTGAGCGGTTATTTTAAACTATTTAATTTTAAAAGTCATCTGAATATGCGCCATCTGAGCTTCCATTTGAAATTGCATCTATTTCCTCTTGTGTCAAGATAGGAATAAAGCGAATAGCATCAATTGCTAAGGACTTTTTCTTTTGGAATGCTCGTTCTAAGCATTCACGCATAACTTGTTCAGAAGTTGTGTTACCATAATCGTGAACATAAAGGAATATTGCTGCATTGAACAATTGTTCTGCCTCAACGTCAAATGAAATTGGTCTTGCTCTATCACGCTTATAAAGTTGATACCAAAGTAGAGTCTTCCAATCTAAGAACGTTAATGAAGAAATAGGTATTTCTTTACTTGGTCTAACAAGTAATTTTGTTCTATCGGATGAAACACCTGTGATGTCGTACTTTCTATATCCATAACGTAGACCTTGATGTTTATTGATATCATCTAATAGGAAACCTCTAAAGGCAATTAGTCTCTCAAAGCGTTGCTTAATAAAATCTAGTTCTTTGAGTGATTCAGGATAAATTAATTCGCCTTCCATACGGCTCATCTCTACGATGACCTGCTGATAGTCAAATCTATCAATTAGATGTTTTTTGCCTTCTAGAACACTGTTTATTCTTGCTATTTCTGCACGAATTGCTTCTTGGCGTTTAGCTTCTTCCTCAGCTGCTTTAGCTTCTCTTTCTGCAGCCTCTTGCTCAAGGCGAGCTTGTTCGGCTAAGCGCTTTCTTTTAGCAATAAAACCACTAGCTCTCTTTTCAAGCTTCTTTACACCGCTTCTTGCATTACGTAAATACTTGTCAGCATCCTTGATAGCTTGTGTAAGAGCATCTAAAGTTTCATTAAGTTGGGTTTGTATTTCATAACGTTCAGCATGAATTTTCTTAAGAGTTTGTAGACCAGGATTCTGTGGCTTTGAGCCAGAAATATCAAATTCACTTGCTTTTTCAGCAATAAGCGTTGATTCTTGTAACAAAGCTTTATACTCTTTTATATACACATAAATATTATCGTTTGCACATTCATCTAAATCTGCACGAACTTTTGCAGTTTCTTCATCTTCTTCTGAAGAAGGTGATGCCTCTTCTTCAATAGCTTCTTCTGTTGCTGCTACCATAGCTTCATCGCTTGCCTCGTCAGCATTTTCTTCTACAGAATCACCAGCAATGCTTCTAATCATAGCGTTGATTTCTTCCTGAGTAGTTGCATCAAGTTCTGCTAACTTCTCTGGTAAATCTTTACCAACTTTTTCTATCGCGCGCTTAATAATTTGCTCTTCTGTAGGCTCCTCGTTTGTGGAATCAAGGAAATCTCGACGAGCATCAAGCTTTGCTTTTTGAGTTAAAATGTTTTCTGCAATTAAGGCAGCAAGTTCAGGATAATCGCCAGCCAACTTTCCTGTAAGTGTTTCTGTTGTAACACCTGATAGAGGATGCTTACTTGGCGCAACATCTTCCATTTCCTCATCTCCAGAAGATAATGCTGCAGCATCTTCTGCTGAAATAGCTTTTTCTCCTTCTATGACCTCTGGCTCAGGTTTAGGAGGGTTGAAATCAGGGAAAATTGGTTGAATTTCTGCAGCTTCCGAGTAAACTTTTGCTACATTTTCAAGAACCTTTTCAAATTCTACGTTACGCTGTTCAAGTTGTTTCATCTTTTCATCTATTTGAACAACTAAATTGTCATAGGAACCTTCAATTTCAACAATTTCAGCAGAAACTCTTTGGATTTCTTTCTTTTCGTTGCCAGTTTGAAGAATTACATTGAGAATTAAGCCAATCACAACAAGAACAAGAATAATAACAGCACCCAAAATTGACAATATTATGGTTTTTGCTTTTTTAGGATTTGGTGCTTTTGGCTGTTGAACAATAACGGCAGGTTGTCCTGTTGTTGGATCATTGGCCACATTCGCTGTTGGAACTATTACTTTAGGAATAGAACTAGTAGGCGTGGAAGATAGAGCTCCCTTTGTAATAACAAATTTCTTACCAGATTTACGGGATGCCGTCGGAGCAGCAGGCTCAATAGCAATATTATTATTTTGTGTTTCTGCCACTGCAACACGGATTGTTGAACGCTTCCCTGGTCCAACCTTACGAGATTCTGGTATGTTTGCTAAATATGCTTTGATATCGTTAATTAGAGAACCATAATTAGGATAACGCATGAATAAGTCATTATACATCATACGTCCGATAATCCTAGATACATCTGGCTCTACATCAGGACGAATAGATTCTAGTGCAGGAGGTGGTGCATTAAAGCGAGCCTTAATTACAGCAATTGCATCTGGACCATCATAAGGAGGCTGACCAGCAATTGCATGATAAAGAGTTGCGCCTAAGCTATAGATATCGCTGCGTGCACTATTCTTTTTCTTTTGAACCTTTTCTGGTGCAATGTAGTATGGAGTTCCCCATAATTCTGCACTAGCACCTTGTGATGCCATACTTGCGATGCCAAAATCAACAAGCTTAGCCTGCATGTTTTCATCAAATAAAATATTCTCTGGCTTAATGTCACCATGGAACAAACCAACTTCTTCTGCAGCTTTTAAGCCTTCTGCTATCTCTAAACCAACTCGTAGTACAAAGGCAGGGTCTAAAACAGTACCAGATTCAATTAGTCCATCAAGCTTATTTCCATTGACAAGCTCCATAGCTAGATATGGTAATCCCTTTTCTCGACCAAAGGAATAAATCTGTGCAACATGAGGATGATTTAAGCGTGCAGCACTCTGTGCCTCATTTCTAAATGTTTCAAATAGCGCAGGATCTTGACCTAGCTGTTTTTGCATGACTTTGATAGCAACCTTACGACCTAAATTTTCATCCTCGGCCAAAAATACTGTGCCCATTCCACCAGAACCAAGTTGCTTGAGTAAAACAAAATGACCTAACTTAGCAGAAACATTGTTTTCTTTGCCACAGGATTGACAAGCAACAGGAGAAAACCGAGGAAGACCTTCTATATTAATTTCAGCATTACAAAAAGCACATTTCATTGTGCTCATAGGATCCGCTTCAATCATATTTGCTTCCATATGTGGTTCTGTATTTAGTACTTCATCACTCATCTTATAAAACCTTCCTTATAAAACGAAACAATTCTGTTCTAGAGTAAAAGAGATATAACATATTTAAATTACAACGCCTTCAATTAACAATAAATTGTGGCAACTATTCATTTATGTTCATTTATTTTACTACATTTTCTTGACAAAAACTAGTAAATAGTTAATTATTATAAGCCGTTATAGGAATTTTTTTATATATTTACTTTTGTGTAAAAGGATACAAATGCATAAAATTTTACTTGAATTGGGACCCATAACAATCCATTCATTTGGATTTTGTTTGGCTTTAGGAATCCTCTCCGCCTTCACTCTTATGGTGTGGTTGGGTAAGAAACACGGCTATACATCTGATTTTTTATCAAATTTCGTCCTTGTTTTAATGCTATCAGCATTTATAGGTGCTAGATTTGCTTATGTTTGTGAGCATTGGACATCAGAATTTAAACAAGACCCAATTAATGTATTCAAGATTGCTCAAGGTGGTATCATGTTTTATGGCGGTCTGCTTGGTGGATGGCTAGGTGGAACTATCTATCTACTTGTGGCTAAGCGATCAATAATCGACATCCTTGATTTAACTGTTACTGTGCTACCATTAGGTCATGCATGGGGAAGAGTAGGATGCTTTTTTAATGGCTGTTGCTATGGAAGAATAACTGATTGTGCTATTGGAGTTTGCTACCCTAAAAAATCACGAGTATGGTCCGATCAATATTATGATAATTTAATCAAAGCGACAGATAACGTATCATTACCTGTATTGCCGTCGCAGCTTATAGAAGCAGCATTTAATTTAGCTATTTGCATAGTTTTAGTAATTTTATACCGCAGAAAAAATAGAATTCCTGGTATGCAAATGGGACTTTATGCAATTATGTATTCTGCAGTACGATTTTTTACAGAAACATTACGTTCTGACGAACGAATGCAAGTAGGAATATTTTCAATTTCACAAGCAATAAGCATTGGAATTATGATTTTTGGAATTGGAATGATTATTTATTCCTTAATGCGTAATAAAAGAGTAAAAGAATAAAATCGCAATAACACTGATAATTAAAAACAGCGCAACGGAAATATCCATTACGCTGTTTTTTTATTGTTATAATTTTTATAGAATCCTTGCACCATTTTTTGTGACAACAATCAGATCCTCGATGCGTACGCCACCGGTGGCAGTGTAGTACAAGCCTGGCTCAATTGTTACAACCATATTGGTTGATAGCACCTCATTGTTCTTAGAGACGCGAGGTGCTTCATGAATTTCTAAGCCTACGCCATGGCCCGTGCTATGGAAAAAGCCTTCTGCATGGTCCTCTCCATAGGTTGTATAAAAGTTGTTTTCTTCAAATAGTGCATTAACTCCATTATGAATATCGGATGCATTTACTCCATCGCGGACTTTCTCAATTGCCTCATCATGCGCTTTTTGAACAATATCATATTGACGCTGTTGAGCCTCAGTTGGCGTGCCATTCATAAATGTGCGAGTCATATCTCCCCAATAGCCATTAGTTAGACTGCGCGGAAATATATCTATAACAATCCACTCATTCGCATGAAGCGGTCCATGGCCTTCTTCGTGTGGATTAACACCCTGAATACCACCTGCAACAATTGTGCTCTCATCGATACAATCGTTTTCAATGCAAACCATGCGAATCTTGTGCTTAACAAGCTCAGAGGTAAGAATTGTTCCATCGCTTAGGACTAGCACTCCGGCATCATTGGGAGTAGCAGAAGCAATTAGTTCGCCAGCAGCCTCCATTGCCTTACGAGTTACCTTTTGAACGCTAGCAATCTTTGCTATTTCTTCATCGGTTTTCACCATTCGGCGCTTTTCTAGCCATGATGTATTAGAGACAAATATGGTTAAATCGTAATTTTCTTCTAGCTCGATTACTAGACCATATGGAAACGAATGAGCACAAAATGCTTCCTTATGCTTGTTGCGTGCTGCATATTCTCCTATGCAATCACAAATATAACCACGTTTACCAAGTAAGGATGTAGGGCAGTGCACTTCACAATCGTGAGATTGCGATATTGCACGCCCATACTCAAGCTCATTAACAATAAGTGTGGTACGATTACCATCTACAATTACTGCGACATCGTCAGGCGCTGTAAAACCAGTTAGGTACCGAATTGATGGCTCGGTTTTTTCATTTCCATAGAGTATAAACATAAGAGAAATATATTGCTACAATTAATGTATAATTCAAATATTAGACATTACAATGAGTTGTTTCTCCTAGCTCATGAACTAGTAAGCCACTACGTAGCTTTGGCTCAAACCAAGTGCTCTTTGGTGGCATTGTCTGACCAGCATCAGCAATCGCCATCATTTGTTCAATGGTTGTAGGATACATAGCAAATGCTACAGCAGCTTCTCCAGAATCAACATTCTTTACTAGCTCTCCATTTCCACGAATTCCACCAACAAAGAAAATGCGTTCATCTGTACGTGGATCACCAATGCCTAGAATTGGTGCAAGCAAATCCTCCTGTAGGCGGCTTACGTCAAGCTGAGCTACTGGGTCAGTTGGATCAATATTATCAAGTTTCCATTCTAGCTTATACCACTGCTTTTCTAGGTACATAGCACATGTGCATGAACCTTCTAAATCAGGTGTAGCTACCTTTTCTACCTTGAAATTCTCGCTTACCTTTGCCAGGAATGCTTCAGCAGAAAGCCCATTTAAATCCTTAACACAACGATTGTATGGAAGAAGCTTTAGCTGTGAAGCAGGGAATAGACATGCCATAAAGCGATTAAACTCGGCATCAGCATCATAACAATCACCAGCGGCCTTACGCTTCTCCATGCCTGCACGGAAGGATGCTGCAGAACGATGATGACCATCAGCAATGTAAGCCTTTGGAACTGCCTCAAAGGCAGCAATCAATTCATTTGTTTTTTCAACAATCCAAACAGTGTGTCCAATTCCATCCTCTGCAACAAAGTCATAAATTGGTGCCTTAGCACATTCCTCGGCAACTAGTGCATCAATTGCAGCAATGTCACGATATGTTAGAAAGACTTGTCCTGTATTTGCATTGGTTGTAAGAATATGTGTTAAACGGTCCTCTTCTTTATCCTTACGTGTTTTTTCGTGGCGCAAGATGACATTATTTGCATAGTCATCAATATCACAGCATGCCACTACAGATGTTTGTTTATGCTCACCCATTTGCTGGCGATATATGTAAAGCTTTGCCTCAGATTCTTGCTTCATTAGATTGTCTTTGATTAGGCCAGCAAGATTTTCTGCCGCTTTAGCATAAATAGGGGCTGTATGTGGTTCTGTTCCTTTTGGAAAGTCAATCTCAGAGCGAACAACATGAAGGAATGAATGTGGCTTACCTTCTGCCATTGCAAATGCTTCTTCCGTATTCATTACATCATATGGAAGAGATGCAATTGCTGTCTCGTTACCTTCTGTAGGGCGTATTGCAGGGAATGCAGATATTTTCATGGTTTATATTCTCCTAGACAAATGATTTATGCTTCCTCGCAAATCTCAGTAGATAGCGTCCAGTTTTCTCCTGGAGCAATAAACTGTGCATCTTTTGTTATATTGCAGGTTTCAACGCAAACCATTGATAAATAGCCATCATTGTTGTAATCTGCCATAGCTGCAGCCTTGTTTATCCATGGGTTCCATACAACAGAAGTGTTGCTGTTTGATTTCTTTACAATGATTTTTCTAGCATTTGCCCTGTCTTCAATTACAGCTGTGCCTGAGAAATTCTCATAGATTCTATCAACCTCGCAATTAAATGCAATATTGCCACTTTGTGTGCAATTTACTTCTGCTGCGCCAGGTACTGTATCAATATAGGCAACACTGTCAAAGCCAGTGACCTCTGTTTGAGCAATGTCACCAACAGCAAAGTATGTATGCATTGCTTGAGTGATACGCATAGGTGCTAAGCCAGTATTGAAGGTGGTGAGATTTAATTTAAGTGTTTTGCCAACAATAACCTCTAGCTCTGCTCTAAAGCAATAAGGATAAAGCTTCATAGAATCAACTGTTGAGTAAAGCACTAATGTAACAGAGGTTGTGTCTTCATCAATGTAGTTTACCCCCTTGACGGACCAATCAAAGCTACGGGCAAAGCCATGCTGAAGTGCTGCACCAGGATTTTCTACTGGATTTGGTTTACCGAACCATGGCCAGCAAATAGGGATACCACCGCGGATTGGCTTGTTAATTTCGAAAAGAGAATCTGAGCTCATCCATAGCAAATCCTTGCCAGATGCTTTTGGTATATATGATGCTACATGTGCACCATGAAGATATATTGTAGCTGTTGCTGCATTATTTTCAATTAAAACTACAGGTAAATTACCGTTCCCAGTTGTTATTTGTACATTTGAATTCATAGATAAAATCCTTATTAAATTTGTTTCTGGTATTCTAACATCAAATATCAGTTAAGTTCAATAGTTAATTAATTAATTAAATTTGGTAGAAAGACAAAGTAAATGCAACACCCTTTTTAGAGAGGTGTTGCATTTAAATTATATTTTGTGGAATTTTCTTTAGACTAATGGTAAGCAATAAGTCTTATGCACAAATACTAGTTACAATGTAGCCTATATATAAAACTAGGAATATTGCACCCCAAATTCGTCCAAGCCTTTGGCGTAATGCTGGTATGAAGAACAACCCGCTTAAGATGCATAAGAAAATAGAATCTTGTATGCTGCCACTAGACAGACTTATTGGGTTTATCATTCCAGTTACGCCCAAAATAAAGAAAATATTGAAAATGTTTGACCCAATAACATTCCCAACTGCAATATCATTTTGCTTCTTTATTGTGGCAATTACTGAAGTTACAAGCTCAGGAAGGGAAGTGCCAATTGAAGCAATTGTAAGGCCAATTATTCGCTCTTCAATACCTAGATTTTGAGCAATTGAAATAGCTGAATCTACTACAAATTTTCCACCTAAGACAATGCCACATAAGCTTAATATAATGCCCAATATAAGCACAAGCATTGAATGCTTTGGCTGTTTTGAATCATCAAATGCTTCAGGAGTGTTTTGTGCATTACGGAGAGAGCATCGAATTTGTAGCGCTGTAACAGCTAAAAAGCATAGGAAAAGAAATCCAGCGGAATAGATATTTAGTGTTTTGCAGGTCACGCCAAAAATAATCAGCAATAGTGCACCAAAAAGAGAAATTGGCAAGTCTCGTTTAGTGCAATCGCTGTTTATAACTATTGGTGAAATTATGCCACAAATACCTAAAATTGCAGCTAGATTAAAGATATTTGATCCAACAACATTAGCAACTGCTATATCATTTGCATTTTCTAATGCGGAGATAAGGCTTACAGAAAATTCTGGCAACGAAGTCCCAAAGGCCACAACCGTAAGACCAATCAAAATACTTGGGACTTTAAGTCTGTATGAAAAACCTACAGCATATTCAACAAAACGCTCTGCACCATAAATTAGCAAAGCAAAACCGATAATCAAAAGTACAACATCCATTGTTGACTCCATTATTGAGCAATTATACAATGAAAGTCTTGCTATTGTGTAATAAACCGGATTAATTTTTATTTAATCGTCCTGACGATTTATTACCGCTTCACAAATAAGCGAGCTACTCCCTTTCGATTAAGTAGCGCTAATTATAAAATAATTAGTTTCTAAATTCAATCACTAAAATATTTTTTAAGCACGATTCATTTCAGCATAACGTCCATTGAGGGCCATAAGCTCAGCATGTGTGCCTTGTTCAATTATCTTGCCATTATCTAATACAAGAATTGTATCAGCATTACGTATTGTTGAAAGTCTATGAGCAATAATTATTGATGTGCGATTTTCCATTAGACGTAGCATAGCCTCTTGTATGTGCTTCTCTGTACGGGTATCAACATATGAGGTTGCTTCATCTAATATCAAAATTGATGGATTTGCTAGTGCAGCACGAGCAATAGCAAGTAGCTGACATTGACCTTGAGATAGGGCAGTATCTGATTGATTGATATGTGTTTCATATTTGTTTGGAAGTCTATCAATAAAGAAATCAGCGAAGGCTAGTTTTGCTGCTGAAACAATCTCTTCATCTGTTGCATTATCGCTTCCAAAAGCAATATTTTCTCTTATTGTTCCGCTAAATAAGTGTGTGTCTTGGAGAACAACAGCCATACGAGAACGGAGAAGCTTATGTGGAATTGTTCTAATGTCTATACCATCAAGTTCAATAGATCCTTCATTAATTTCGAAGAAGCGAGAAATTAAACTAATAATAGTAGTTTTTCCACATCCGGTTTCACCTACGAGAGCAATCTTTTTACCTGGAGCAAACGTAGCATTAAAATCTTTTATTACAAGCTTATCTGGAGTATATCCAAAACTTACATTTTTAAATTTTAATTCTCCACGCATATTTTTTGGATTGAATGCAGAAGGCTCTGCTGGTGGTTGCTCCTTTGGTGTATCAAGGAGTTTAAATACTCGTTCTGCACCAGCAATTGCGGATTGAATTTCATTAAATTGGTTTGCAAGCATATTTACTGGGCGCCCAAAATTGCGAGAAAACAGTGTAAATGTAACTATTAAGCCAACAGAGATTGCGCTATCGGGTTTACTTGCTAACCAACCTCCAAATGCGGCGACAAGAATAAAGTTAAGGTTATTAAGCATATTCATGGTTGGTCCCATTACACCACCCAATGCTTCTGCCTTAATACTTATTGTTCTTAATTCTTCTGCCATATCGCGGAACTGAGATTTACATATGGCTTCTCTAGAAAATGCGGCGACAGTTTTTTGTCCTGTAAAAATTTGCTCTACATAGCCATTAATCTTGCCAAGACATTTCTGACGTTCTCTGAAAAGTTTACGAGAAGCTATAACAATCAAGCGTCCTAAAACATAGGTTAATGGCAATGTAATACAAGCTACTAAGGTTAGAGCAGGGCTCAAATACAACATATATGAAAAGGTAAGGATTAGCATCAAAATTGTTTCAAAGAAACGTGTAATGCCTTGACCTAATGTATTTGAAACCATATCAACATCATTGGTGAGCCTGCTCATAAATTCACCATGAGTTGTTTCAGTAAATTCACCAACACGGAAATCTAGCACATGTCCAAATAGGTCTGTGCGTAGGGTTTTCACGGTACGATTTGAAAGTAGGTTTGTTGTATATCCTTGAATTAATGCACAAAGTTGTTGAATAAAAAATGCACTAGCAGAATAGAAGATAAGTATTCCAACCTTACTATATGTATCTGCTAGTTTATGATTTCCAACAGATGCACGAATAGTATCAATGATTTGTCCTAGTATTTTGGGACCTACTAGTGAAGCGGTAACAGATATCGCAACAGGAATAAAAAGAAGTAAAACCGTCTTACGCTGGCTTCTTAGGTAGGAGAGTAGACGCATGACTGTTTTTAGAGGTGCGTTAGCATGCTGAACCTCTGCAAATTGGGCATGATGTCCACCTCGGTGCTGATGGTTGCCTCCCTGTACATTGTTTTGTTTAGGACGATTATTTCTCATTTGTAACCTCGTCCTTCTCTTGTTGGGATTCAAATATTTCTCTATAAATAATTGAATTCTCTAGCAATTCTTTATGTGTACCAACATCAGAGATTTTGCCATTATCCATGACTATAATCTGATCAGCATCTAAAACAGCAGAAATTCTTTGAGCAACGGTAATAAATGTTGTGTTTTTAATTTCTTTTTTTAAATTATTAAGAATTTTTCTTGTTGTGGCAGTGTCTAAAGCAGAAAGACTATCGTCCATAATTAAAATAGGAGCTCTTTTTATAAGTGCTCGAGCTATAGCCACTCTTTGACGCTGACCACCAGAAAGAGTAACGCCACCTTGTGCTAGTTCAGAATTATAGCCATTTTCAAGAGCAGAAATAAAACCATCAGCCTCTGCTAATTCTGCAGCATGTTTTACTTCTGCATCTGTTGCATCAGGCTTTCCCCAACGAATATTTTCAGCAATACTTCCTGCGAAAAGCGTAATATCTTGCATGACATATGCAATAGAATCACGTAGTGCATTAAAAGTATATGATTTTACATCTCGATTGTCGATATAAATAGAGCCCTCTGAAGCGTCGTAAAAGCGTGGAATCAAATTAACAATTGTTGTTTTGCCGGAGCCAGTTGAACCAACTATAGCATAGTGTCCACCAGCCTTTAGCTCTATATCGGCATTAATAAGCGCAGGTAGGCCAGATGCGTTCGGATATGTAAAGGAAACCTTATCAAAGCGAATATCACCTGTTAATGGTGGTGAATCAATATTGCCTTCTTGAAGTTTAATAGGTTGTTCAAGTACCTCGTTAATGCGCTCTGCAGATACTTGAGCACGAGAGAAATGCATCAAATGGAAGCTAACCATCACTAAAGAACCCATTACTTGGGTTGCATAGTTAATTACAGCAACTATTTCACCTATTTTTAAAACTTCTAAGCTTGCATCTCTTACAGCTATTAGAATAATAATAAATATGGCAATTTGTTGAACAACTGCTAGCAATGGTCCAAGGGTGATCATAATGCGCCCGGTTTCAATACCCACATCAGCAAGCTCATTATTTGCTTTTTCAAATTTTTTATGCTCTTTCTCTTCTGCAATAAAGGTTTTAATTACACGTATACCAGTTAAGTCTTCTTGTAGGGTAGAGTTAACTGTGTCTATACACTCTTGCATTTCCTTAAATTTAGGACGCATACGTTTAATTCGTGAAACGACTAACCATGCTAATATTGGTGCCGCAAGAAGAATAGGTACAGACATTTTGGGATCTGTAACAAAAACTAATATAATACTTCCAATAAGCATAAGAGGGGAGCGTATTAGCATACGAGTAATCATAATAACTATATGCTGCATTACGCGAACGTCATTCACTATACGTGTAACGAGTGATCCAGCAGTAAAATGATCAGTTTCTGTTGTGGAAAAGCTTTGAATTTTATCGAACAACGCCAATCTTAAATCAATAGCAAAATTAAGACCCACACGAGCAGAAAAGTAGGTACAACCTATACCACCAACTAAACCTAGAAATGCAAATAGAAGCATTTTGCCTCCATATGCAACAACAATCTGAGGATTGCCATTAGCTATTCCCTCATCAATAATTTTACTCATTAGTGCTGGCTGAAGTAAATCCATTGATACCTCTAAAATCATAAATAGAGGTGCTAAAAGTAGCATAAATTTATATGGTTTTAAGAATTTAAATATCTTCAGCATAAACCAATAAAAAATTATTTATGATTCTGAGGGAAACTGCATTGGGCTAAACAGCCATTCCAGCCAAGTTTTTTGGATAGTGTAACAAATGGATCATATCCAGGAAGCTTAACAAGCTTAATAGATTGCTTAGATTTTGAGATTCTAATAACATCTCCTTCTTCAATATGGCTAGTTACTACACCATCATATGAAAAGGTTGATGCCGCATTAGCCTTTGACACTCGCAACTCTATTGTATCTGTATCTGGCAATACAATAGGTCTAGATGTAAGTGTATGTGGGCAAATTACATTTATTACTATTGCTGCTGCACCTGGTAAAACAATTGGTCCTCCAGCAGAAAGAGAATATGCAGTACTACCAGTTGGGGTAGCGACAATCATACCATCACATAAAAACTCAGTAACACGAACACTATTAACAAACAATTCAAAGCCATTTGTTCTGCCAGAATCTGTACGCATAATCACAAAATCATTTAATGCAATGCATTCATTATTAGCTTCCGAATCAATTGCCTTTTTTACGTTACCAACAAGTGTTGTACGCGAATCAACAATATACTTTCCATTAGATAGTGCTGAAAGAACATCATCCAATTTTGACATATGCGCAGTAGTAAGATATCCTAATGAACCAGTATTAATACTTGCAAAAGGAACATCCTTAAACTTAGCGGAGTGAATTGCACGAAGAATAGACCCATCGCCACCTAAAGCCACATAAAAATCTGGCTTTTCGCAGGAATCCTCTTCTATCAGCTCAAAACCAAGGTTAATTGCTTTAGTTTTGAGTTCTTCAATCGCTTCCTGGTTTTTATCTAGAGTCATATTTGCTTTTATACAAAGCTTCATATAGTTATCCTTTTTATAAATTGATAGGTGTCTTTGTTTTCTATCACAAACTTAGACACAAATTAAAATAATAATAATTAGAATTAAAACACCGATAATAATATACAATAGATTGTTATTTATTAAAAATTTAGGTAGCTTTGATGTACTTGGCTTTGGTATTGAATTATTATTTTGTCTTAAAATAGAATTTTTACGAGTATGTTCTGTTATATGCTGTTCTTCAAGCTTTGCATAGGTGCTATGTTTATCTTGCCTTCTTTTACAACGCTTCATTGTACTTACTGCTTTTGTAAGATCAAGAGGCCCATGTATTAGAGGGCGTTTGTGTGAGATTCTTTCAATGTCAATAAGGATATCACCCCAAGTTTCGTAGCGTTGTTCTGGCTGTTTTGAAAGCAAACGTTCAATGAAATCACAAAATATCGGAGACACATCCGTGACTTGTTCGTATATATCAGCATCCTGAGAAGACACCTGAAGCTCCATAACATTATCTATATTTTGATCTGAAAATAAAAATCTACCTGTAATCATATTGTAAAGCATTGCACCTAAGGAGTACATATCTGCTTGAGGTAATAGATTATCTCTGCCAAGGGCTTGCTCAGGAGAAACAAAGGAAGGAGTACCATAAACTAGTATTTCTTCAGGGTTATTGGCTTCACGAATAATTCTTCTAGTTTGAATTGCTCCAATTCCACGGCAGAGGCCTAAATCAGTCACCTTAACAGTACCATCTGAGTCAATCATAACATTATCAGGCTTAATGTCACAATGTACTAGTTTCTTGAAATTCCATGCATAATCAAGAGCTGTTGCAACACCCTTAGCAACAAATAGACATTCGTTTTCGGTTAGTCTACCTCTATTTTTAATCCATTGACTAATGGTTTGTCCGTCAACAAATTCCATTACAAAGCAGAATAGGTTATTTCTGTAGAAAGCATCATAGACTTGCACAATACCATAGTGATTAAGGCTAGCGGCAATTCTTGCCTCAGACTGGAATTGATCTATATCCTCATCATTTGCATCACTAGAGGAGGAAAGAATTTTAATTGCTACAGGTCTATCTAACGATATTTGACGAGCCTTCCACACAGTGGCCATGCCGCCTTGACCTATTTTTTCAAAACTATCGAAACCAAGTAATTCTAATTGCATATCTTTTGCTTATGAATATATCAAAAACTATTTAACACCAGAGCCATCACACGTTTCACAAAGTACAAGTCGTGTATCACCACAATTTCTACATTCTCTTGTATTATGTCCATAGCCTCTACGTTTATTTTTACACCGCTGACATTCTTCATATCCCATGCCAGTACAAGAGTCACAAATATTTTTTCTACCTGTTCCTTGGCAGCGATGGCATATTGATGTCCCACGGCCAGAACAATCCGGACAAGATATAAAAGTTGTACCATCACAATTTTCACATTTTAAGTTTAATTGTTGGCTTTCAATGCTTATAACATCAGAGCTTCTTCTAGATTGATGACTGGAAGATTTATATCCATCATCACAATTTCTATCACGGCATCTTGACATACCGAAGCCACGACAGCTTCTACATGGTTCAATTCTGAAACCATAGCATCCTTCGCAGGGGAGAGTAGTTGCTTTCAACAATGTAGCTTGCTGGGGGACAGTTAAGCGCGTTGATATTATTTGTAATTCAACTAACTTTTGTGTATATTCATTTTTAGAAGAAGCTTCATTTACTTCAAATAAGGAATGTGCAAAACAACGTGCCAATATGTCGTTTGAGATAACAGAAGGGTAGGTTTTGCGCTCTTTGCAAACAGGGCAAGGTAGAGAGTTTTGTTTTGTACCTATTTTTCCATCTGGTAAGACATATTTAAAATCGACAAATCCTTCTCCATTGCAGCAAGGACATACTGAATTATAATTATATGGAACAACACTAAATATTTTTGTTTTTACAGCTTCAATTTGTTGGATATAATTTTCAGTATCGTATTTATCAAGAGGGAGAATTTTAAAAAGTCCCTCAGCATTATTAAGATATATAAAAGCGGTAATATTATCTTGAATTTTTTTAAATTTACTACTCTTAACTATATCGAGTCCACTTTTAAAATAAAACTGTGCAGCATTAAAAACAATTTCGAATTCAGCATCACTGATTTGAAGGTTGCTTATATCATGGGGTTGTGCTTGTTGTTGAGGTTGCTGGGTAGTAGAGGAGGGGGTATCTGTGGCTACTTCAGGTATTGTTGTTTGGGTTTGTTGTACACCTGTTGCAGATCCACAATTTGAGCAAAAATTACCAATAGGAGGAGTTAATTCATAACCACAAGAGTTACATACATGAATTACCTCTGCATATAAATAATTTGAAAATATTACTATCGTGGAAATAGCAACAATTAAAATGTGTGTAAACTGTTTCATAAAATTGTTTAAAACGAATAAAAATCTCAATACTTTAATATTATTATATACAAATTATTATGAGAAAGCAATTGCTAGTTTTGTTTTATAAGGGTTAAATAACGTAAAATTGATTAAATTAGTTAGAGAGGTTCAGAAGAGGCACCCATACACAACGTCGCATAATATATATTATGTTGCATAAAACGCGTATTTTCACCACAAATATACATATCATATGATAAAATTAATATTTGTTATACTATAACGAATTTACTCGGATTATCTAAATAATTATTGAAAACACATATAAAACAAATTTGTGCTGGTTTGTTATTTCAAACCATCTCTCACAAACTTATCCGTGCGTATCCGTGTCCATCCGTGTTCTTGAAATGTGCTATTGCACAATGCGCGCTAAAGCATGCTGCTCCGATATCCCAGATCCCATCCGTGCGTATCCGTGTTATGGTAATTCAACACCAACCTTAAAGAAATTATATCCAGCTTCTTTGCCAGATTGTACTTCTTCCCAAGATGCATCATCTAATAATTTCTTTCCATATATTGTATACCAACGTAAGCCTTCCTTAAATCCATCTGGATTCAAAGATGTTGACCAACCAATACATGGAACGTTGTTTGTAAACGAAATATTCGCATTAAAACAACTTGTTGCATCTGTCGGATCTAATCCTGCAATATAATTCTCAAATACGTTTAATCCATTTGCAGCAACTGAATTTGCTGCTTTTTCATAATCATTCTGATTAGCAGAAAGTAATGTCGGATATTTATCTAACCATGAATATGGTACAGGAACCTCCGAAGTTGTCGTAGATCCAATAGCAAATGCTTTAATACAGAAATTTGCTCCGTAGGAACCATACAAACTATATAAATCAGACCAAGAACTTTGTTGTGGATGCTTATAAAAAGATTGACCATTTGAACATTGTGATTTATTCATATAAGATGGATAAAAATTTAATTCCATTGACATTGGTGATGTATAATTTGGAGAATTTAAATACAAGTATACAGAAAATAACTTATCTTTAATTATATTAACTGGTTGATTTAATTGAATTGTTTCATATCCGGCAAAAGGAATTGTACCAGATGAATTGTATACGCAATTACCAGATGTAGGTTGTCCGCTTCGACAATTAGTGTATATTTTTAATGTATATCGAGTGTTTGGTACAGGACTATAAAAACTCACTGCACCTAGCTTTTCTGATGCCTCAGCTGTAAACATATTTGCCATCTCAGCTTCTGTACTATTGTTGAATCCAAAAGCAACAACTTTACCATAAGGTGTATAATCATAAATTCTACCAAAATAATCCATTTTCTTAGCATTTTGATAAGAAACAACAGAATCAAAACCAAGTACATTATCGTAATAAGAAATATAGAAAAAACCTTTTTCACCCCACCCTTTCCCATAACTGTTTTTTATGATGAAAGCACCATTTCCAGGCGGTGTGTTTTTAAAATTAGAAGCAGGAAAATCATCATCCCAACCTATAAGCGTTACATAATGATTTGGATATGCAGAATTATCATTGTAATAATACGAATTGTATGTTGAATTAAAATAGTTACTATTATGATAATAAGTAATAGCTAAAGGACCATAATCTAGTACTGCTTGCTTAATAGCATCATTATCAGCATGGCTTGTTCTTGTAGGAATAAACATTACACGTTGTACTTGTCTGACAGCAAGTTGATTAGTACTGGTACCAACAGATGGATATGTATCTAAAACTTCAGCCACAGGACCATTATTTCTTGTCAAATAAGCAATAGATAAATCTTCATTACCACCATCGTTAAAGCCCCATTCAAAACCATGAAGATTTATCATATTATTTTCGGAGAAATCTCTGATTTTACCTTCTGTTTTAAGTATGTTTCCTTCAATTGATGCTATTGCAGCAAATGCCCAACAAGAACCATAAGGAGCTTGATTTTTTACAGATGTAACACCATAATCATCTCTGCAATCATATTTTGAAGGTAATGTAGATGCTCTTGCATCTGCACCAATTCTTACAAGATCATTTCCCTCAAAACTTAATAACTCAACTCCATTTGTAAGATGAGTTCGATTTACAGGAGAAGGAATATATCCAAAATTTCCATCACTCATTGGATCGTATTCTTCTGCAGAATTATCAGAATACATTATTTTAGATGGAGTATTAGCAGAAATTGTTGTATCAGAAGATAATCTTCCATTAACTCCCCCACTCTTTTGCCAGCTACTGAATGCTGGATTTACAGGAGCAATAGCTACTTCTTGAGAAAGTAAAATAGATGGCGCAGCAATTAATACCATTAGAATTGTTGATATTTTCATGATTTATGTACTTCTCATATAGGGTTAATTTTTATTGTGAAAATCGTGAAGAAAAATTATTTCTTTTGCATATATTCAACAACACGAGAGGTCGCGCCATCTGCATTATGCTGTAATGCAGCAACTGACATAGCTTCCAGCTTGCTATAATCATTATAAAGATTTCGAATATTTTCAGTAAGCTGTTCCGTGCTTAAATCATCCTGCAAGAACATTTTTGATGCACCCCACTCTTCCATTGCTTTTGCATTATAACGCTGATGGTCATTAGCTTCTCTTGGAAGAGGAATCATAATTGATGGTATTCCACATGTGCAGAGTTCAAAGCAAGAAGCAGCTCCTGCACGTGAAATACAAAGGGTTGTTCGGGAATATATTTCAGGCATTTTATCTGTAAAACCATAGAGCTCTACAGGAAATCCCTCTGGATACATTTCTCTGACAGCCTCTTCATTTGCCTTACCTGCAATATGAATTACCTTTATGTTCAAGCCATCTGCTACAAGCCGCTTCATTGCCTCTACTGCTTTTTCATTAACTGCCTTAGAGCCCTGACTTCCACCCATAATTGTTATGGTGAACACATCTGTTGGCTTGGTCCATCTTACTCCAAAAATGGCATCACGAATTGGCATCCCCACCACCTCGCATTTGCCTTTCTTAAAGTATTTCATAGAAGCATCGAACGCAACAAACACCTTTGTTGCCAAACGAGATGCTAGCTTATTTGCCGCTCCTGGCAATACATTAGACTCATGCAAATATCTAGGAATTCGCAATAAAAATGCAGCAGTAATTGGAGCGATTGAGGTATATGAACCCATTGCCAAAATCGCTTTGGGCCTAAATTTTAAAAGCTTAAAGACCGCAATCGGAGTTGAATACAAAAACAAACGAGCATAACGCCAAATTTTCTTGACTCCGCCTACTCCTGTTGTTTTGGCTGGCACAACAATAATTTTGTCGTGCCAGCGCTCTGGAGCACCAGCCTCCACTCCTCGTCCAGAAAGGATAAGACGCACATCATGGCCTTGCTTTTGCAATTCATCAGCAACTGCAATTCCAGGGAACATATGCCCACCTGTACCACCACATGTAACCGCTATCCTCATCTAGCTTCTCCTTTACCTATGCGAATTAGCGCTGCTCGCGATATAGCTCACCAGGCTTAACCTCAACTGGCTTACCATTATCCTCTACCCAAACGCTTATAGCTGATGGATTATAAACCATCTTGCTATCTGCAGAGAACTGCAAGCGTCTACGAGCCATTTCGTAATCGTAAATTTCTATGTTTGTGGCGTACCAAATGAAATCCTTGTTACCCATCTTCTCGCAGAACTGCTCAATCAAATCCCAATTATTTTGATCATTAAATTCATAAGAATGACCCCAAACATACATTAAACGGCGACGCTTAACACGCTCATCCTTAAGTCCCAAAAATCTTTCACCTAGCTCCATTAGATTGTGTATATGGTGACATGTTGCATGCCATGTTAGAAAATTCTCTGGCATCTTAAAGTCTTGTCTTGCACCAACTGTGCGAGAATATACAATACCACAAGCTTTAGCAATATGAATAACCTCATCACTATAATCACCAAATGGATATGACATTCCACGAACAGGATAGCCACAAGCCTCCTCTAGCCTCTGTCTGTCGTCAAGGATTTCATGAAGCATACCCTCTTGAGAAAGCTCTGACATTAGCGGATGAGACACGCAATGACAAGATACCTCATGTCCCTTATAAACCTCAGGAATCTCATCAAATTGAACATGTGAATCAGCACCATTGTGAATCAAATTTGAATTCAAGTGGAAGGTGCCCTTAATCCCATAGCGATTCATGATTTCAACAAGCTTTTTATCATAGCTTCTTCCATCATCATAGCTAAGTGTTAAAACAAGATTTTTTCCATCCTTTAAGCAATTAGGTCTTAGCATAAAATTTCTCCTCTTTTGTAGAAATAAAATATTTATAAAAAAGAATTAAACATGAAGCGACAAACCACTTTCAGCTTCCCATTCCTTTAATTTACTAGAAATAAATTCAATTGCTTTATCATTCATCTCTTTTGGTGATAAATCCTTAGAAACAACATCACCGCAAGCCATTCTCACTACACTTTTAGGATGAACTGTCATTCCTAAATCTCTATGTTTTTTTCCGATGCGTAGGAAGTCTGTAGAAATTACTAAAGGGACAATATCAACATCTGCTTTTTTAGCCAATTTTACACCAAGAGTATTAAATGTTTTTGGATCAAATAAACGATATCGGGCACCCTGTGGGAATATTAACGCGTTACGACCATTTTTTATACCCTCAGTACCTTGATTTAAAACCTTACGCAAGTCATCAAGAGGATTTTTTCTTTCTACACGAATTGGATCGACAGATCGGACAACTTGACCAAACAAAGGGTAATGAGCTAGTGATTCTTTCAACACAATAATTAGACCAGGCCATGTCATTAAAACAGCTGGTAACATATATGTTTCTAAAGAACTAACATGATTACAAACAAACACAACAGGTCTATCAATCTTATTAAGTTTATCAAAGCCTTCGATTTCAATTCTGCCACCAAGTCGTTCTATTAATCGATAAACCTTAAGGCAGAATTCTGCCCAATAGGTATTCATAAAATTAGGACGCTTGGCATAAATATATCCCATTATAAAAACAGGAAGCATACATATATTAAATACTATTGTTGCTAACCACGAAGGCCATGGTCGGCGAGCTCCTTTTTGAGGAGTTTTATAGGAACCAGTTGATTTCAATATTTCCTGAAATTTTGTGGAATTTAATTTTCTTACACTTATATCCATACGTTAAACTTTCCTATAACAGAATTAAAATAGTACTTAATTAATGAATTGTCTCAAGCTCCTTAAGGCTCTTCAAACCAAAGTGATCAAGGAATGCTGGTGTTGTACCAAACAAGAATGGTCTACCAGGTAAATCACTGCGACCAATAATGCGAACAAGCTGCATTTCCATCAATGCCTTAATAACATGGCCAGCGCTTACGCCACGAATACCTTCAATCTCTGAGCGTGATACTGGCTGACGATATGCAATAATAGCTAGAGTTTCAATTGCAGGGCGAGCAAGGCGTGTTGGCTTACCTTTATTAAGCATCTTACGAACCCATCTACCACAATCTGATGAAGTTTGAAAACGATAACCTCCAGAAATCTCTACTAGCTCCATTCCCATATTCATGTTTTTGAAATACTCTTGAAGCTCTGCAATTGCCTTTTTAACAGCACTTAAAGTGCAAACCATAACCTTGTCAGAAACCATCTTAAGCTCAGGGCGCTTTTCAGTTGTCGCAGCTGCCGCTGCAGCATCTGCTTCAGCAAACTGAGCAATAGCCTCTTCTTTGTTTACAATTCCACTCTCGCCTTCCTTTGCAGCCTCATCAGCAATACGCTGAACGGCCTCTAGCTCATCATCAGAAACCTCAACAGGCTTCTCTAATTCAGCACGGCGTTCCTCTTCAACTGTTTCTACAATCTTGTGAATTTCTTGAGGAGTAATTGGATGATCAGAGCCAAGAATCAAAGCACAAATTATTTGCTTAAGCTCTGGCAATTTGTCCTCATTAGAATTGTTCAACATGATCACTGCCTCCTATCACAGGTGGTGGTAAATCCGTGCTATCTGAGATATCCTCCAAAGGTGTAACCATGATTTCAGTAAAGGAAGAATCCTGAACTGCAGTAATCTGGCGTAAGCGCAATAGCTCAAGAAGAGCTAGGAAGGTAACAATAATCTCTCCACGAGGTGAGGTTGGACTAAATAGCGTTGAAAATGCAACCTTTTTATCAACATGTACTAGCTTTAGAATCATGTCAATTTTGTCAGGCACCGTCCAACGTATTGGTTCAATCTCACCAATTGGTGGAATTGTTGTGCGAGATAGCACATCATTAAATGCGTCAATCAAATCGAAAAGACAAACCTCGCCAAGTGTCTTTTCTTCCTTTAAATCCTCATCAGAAACAAGAACACCACCAGAAGAGCCAAACACATTCTGCTGCTTAAGCTCCATCTGCAATAGATTATCTGCTGCATCCTTAAATTTCTTATATGCTAGAAGCTGTTTAACCAAGTCCCAGCGTGGGTCCTTACCCTCCTCCTCTGTATCAGAGTCATCACCTTGATCTTCAACAGGAAGAAGCATGCGGCTCTTAATCAAAGCAAGTGTTGCAGCCATAACGATAAATTCGCCAGCCATATTTAGGTCAAGCATCTTCATCACATTCAAATACTCTGTATATTGCTCAGTGATGCGATCAATTGGAATATCATAAATATCCAACTCATCCTTACGAATCAAATAAAGAAGCAAATCTAGTGGACCCTCAAAGACCTCAAGATTTACCTTATATTCATCAGGAAGTAGTGCTTGCATAATTACTTGCTCCTTGAAATTAATTTATAAAAAACTTAGCGCAATAAAAGCAAACCTATATTGCGCTAAATTACAACCCCTCTTGCTTAAATTAGATAAGACCTACTGCATGACGAGCAGCATCAAGTGTCTTACGAGCCTCTGCACGAGCACGAGCTGCACCTGCAGCAAGGATTTCCTTAACCATCTCTGGCTTCTCTGCTAGCTCTGCCCGGCGCTCTCTAAATGGCTCAAACTTGCGGTTGAATGCCTCTAGAAGCTCTTTTTTTGCATGGCCATAACCATAGCCACCTGCACGAAGATTATCTGCCATTTCAGCAATCTTCTCTGGTGTTTCTAATAGCTTATAAAGCTGATAAACAATGCAAGAGTCAGGGTCCTTTGGATCTTCAAGTGGTGTTGAATCTGTTACGATAGACATAATTGCTTGTTTGATCTGCTTTGGAGTTGCAGACATCTGAATTGTGTTATTATAGGACTTTGACATTTTCTGTCCATCAATACCAGGAACAACAGCAACCTCCTCTGGAGTATATGGCTCAGGAATCTTAAAAGTCTCACCAAACTTTAGGTTAAACTTTGTTGCCAAATCACGAGTAATCTCAAGATGCTGCTTCTGATCCTTACCGACAGGAACGATATCTGCTTGATAAAGAAGAATATCAGCAGCCATTAGCACAGGATATGCAAACAAGCCATGAGTTGCTTCTTTACCATGTGCCAGCTTGTCCTTATATGAATGAGCACGTTCTAGCAAACCCATTGGTGTAACAATTGAAAGAAGCCATGCTAACTCCTGCACCTCAGGAACATCGCTCTGCACGAAAAAGTTTGTACGCTCTGGATCTAGACCACATGCAAGGAAGTCAAGTGCTACATCCATTGTATCTGTACGTAGCTGCTCAGCATTTGACACTGTTGTTAGTGCATGATAGTTAGCGATAAACACAAATGACTCACCTTTTTCTTGAAGGCGAACACACTCGCGCATCATGCCAAAATAGTTACCCAAATGCAATTTCCCTGAAGGTTGAATACCAGAAAGAACTCTCATTAAATATCTCCAATAAAATTATACGTTTTTAACTGAAATTTATTGTTAAAAATTGTATCAAAAAAGGGCAGAAAATGAAACAATAAAATGTTGTTTTCACACGTAAATTAAGATATGTTATTTGCAAAACTAAATGCACCTGTTTTGGTGCGTTTAGTCGTGCGACAGGGATTAGAGTTGCATAAATATTTTAAAAGTAAGGGGTTTTCGTAAAAACACAAAGTTTTCTATGGGAAAAGGTGCATTTACTTTTGCATACTACAGTAAATTAAGATAACCAATCTTGATTTAGTTTTTTAAGCATCCTTAGGAATTTGAACTAATGCACCACCCTGTTTAGCTGATTCCGCTGCATAAATTCCAGGTATAGATATCCTTATTCCCATCTCTACATCAATTGGAGGAGGTGTATCGTCAATGATACATTTAATAAATTCTCGAATCATCTTTGCATCAACACCACCATGACCATATACATCATTAGTTTTTGACAATTTAACTGGAATTTCAGTAAATTTCTCAAAAGTGTCTGGGGTATCGTAAAGCTTTGCAAAAGAATGGGCTTCCTCTAATGGCTTGGTTTTATCTGTTAAAATTGAGCCACGTGTGCCATATAAAGCAAAGTTGTGGTCATACCCTACATACATACCAAAACCAATAAATATACGTATAACAGCACCTTTAGCGGTTCTAAAGATTGCAATCCCATTTTCATCATTCTTTGAATGGGGATTATATTTAGCCGCTGTAGGAGCCATACAAGAGACACTTACGCAATAATCATCCATTATGTATAAAAGAGGGCCAAGATTATGTGTTAGATATGTTATGGCAGGGTTATAACGCCTCCAATGATTCTCTGGAGAAAATGGCTTAATTTCATCAGGATGTGCTGCATGAAGATATTCAGATTCTGCATAAAGAATATCACCAAATCTTCCCTCCTCGTGCATCTTCTTCCATTCCTGAATAAATTCCCAATAAAAACAATTTTCAGCAGCCATATACTTTAACTCTGGATGTGCATTTACCGCTGCACGAAGAAGCTCTGCTTCTTCTAGTGTTTCGATTACAGGAATCTCACTAAGAACATGCTTCCCTGCATCTAGAGCCATTATTGTATGTTTTGTGTGTAATGGCTTATCTGTAGCAATATAAACTGCATCAATATCGCTTTTTAAAAGCTCCTCAATACTTTCAAAACAAAGTAAATCGCTGACGCCATTTTTTGCATAATCTTCCTTACATGCTTGAAGTGTCACTGGGTCGCAATCTGCTATTGCACGGATAACAACATTTTCGTCTCCGATTAATGTCCAAGCAACATATGCCCCTCTTTTTAATCCTACAACACCTAATTTAACAACTTTCTTTTCCATAATTGATCTCATTTCTTAATAATATTTTATTTAAATAAGTACGAACGCTTTATTAACTTAATAATTAGCAGTTAGCAACAGGCAAATCATCCCAAGAGGTGGTGTAGTCTGGAGTAAGGAATTCACGGCGCATTTGCCATGGGCGTTCAATGCCTTCTGAGAGATAGAATAATGTATTGCGGCCTAATTGATTATTTACAGAATCGACCACACGTGCAAGCCTTTCTTCTCTTTCCTTTTGTGCTTCTGCAGCTTCATCTCTAAAAAGCTCAAGCTGCTGTATGCGTTCCGACTCTAGTCCATAAAAAAGCACACCTGACTTTTTGTAGCGTCGGCCTTTTATAAACAATGCATCAACTGCAGGTAGCACACTTGAAAGCATTATAGATGTGGCATTAGTAGCAGATGCAAAAGCAATTACAGTAGAAACATAGCCACCATCTTGTGCGTATTGTCCATACTCTGGATAATATTGAAGGTAAATGCTTGCACCAGCTGCACGAAGCTTCTCATTACGGAGCTTTTCTGCAGCTTGTGCGATATAGTGAGCAACAGATTCTCGAATCTCTTCTATTTTTTCAACTGGATAACCATAGGAACGAGAGCAAGATATACTTTGGGAAGGCTCTTCTGGATTTTCTCGTTCAAAGCGTGGAATACCGAGAAGCTCATCAGCTGTCTTTACCTGAGTAATACTAAACTTCTTTTGAATCAATGCTCTATCTAGGTTTGCAAATTGCCATGCTGACCTTATTCCCATTTGCTGAAGGCGAGCAGCAAGTCTTCTCCCTATACCCCAAACCTCATCTATTGGCAAATTTTCAAGAACTGTTTTAGGATTTTCTGGCATCACAAATACACCTGAAGGCAACTTCTTGCCAATATGATTTGCTATCTTGGCAAGCGTCTTTGTCTTTGCAAAACCAACACCACAAGGTATACCCACCCAATTTAACACACGGCTTCTTAACTGGCGTCCAAAAGCCTCATACTCTGCCACATCGTAACCTTTATGTAGGTCCATATAAACAAAGGCTTCATCGATAGAATATTGTTCTACATCGTGACAATGCTCTTGTAAAACGGATATAATGCGGCGAGAAATATCACCATATAGCTCATAATTGCTTGATTTTATGGCTATCCCATATGCATTTAGCATTGGTTTTAGCTTAAAATATGGGGTGCCCATTGGAATATTTAGTGCCTTAAACTCATAGGAGCGGCTAATTACGCACCCATCATTATTGGAAAGCACAGCCACTGGGCGACCCTCTAGCTTGGGATTAAAGATTCTTTCGCAGGAAACATAGAAATTGTTTCCATCAACAAGACCAATCATTGCAATTAACCTTAAGGATTTAACCTGATTTCTCAAATTGATAGCACACTATTACAAAAAGATATAGAATAGCAACTAAAACACAATTCCGTTATATAGTTAAAAGAAAATCATACTTTTCTCAAGAATGAAATTACACGAAAGCATAATTTTCTACTAAAAAGATGATTTTCTTTTATACTTTGAATTAATATGTGAACGCAAGCCTTTGCAAACGTCCACATATACTTATTATCTAATCAATATTATTGTTCCAGCTGTAGGTGGAATAATACATCTTATACCAGTAGGCAATTGTCCTTCCTCTGAAGGTCTATCCAAATCAGATGGCCAACCATAGGTGTATGAGTATATAACTCCTTTTGTGCTTTCAATAATAACATTATTAGTATCTATACCTGATTCCCATAAAATCAAATGACCTTCAGCAGCTCTATCTCCTCCTCGTAGCTGCTCTGACATTGGATCTACGCGAACAATAATCTTACCTGTACTTTCTGGATTTAAGTAAGAACCCAAAGTCTGTACATTCGCAGAAATTGACGATAAAACAACTTCATTTGTATAGCCACCATTGGGAACATCAAAAGTTATTGTTAAATCATTATTTCCTGCTACACTTTCTGTATCAAGAAGAATTGCCTCTTTAACAGCTATTGTAGGATTTGCACCAGCAATGCGCATATTTACGTTATCTAAGTGTGCTGCAGTATCAACAAAAAGCCTTGTTACTGTTAAAGAAGCATCATCAACAACTAATGCATCACCAATAGCTGAGCCTAGTGTCATATATCTATATGATAAAGAAGATCCACTTTCAACAGCAAATGTAACATTGGTTCCTTTAATATTTAAATTAGAACCGCTTTGATTGAATACTGCTCCATTTGTAAATTTGAATACAGAATTTGTACTTGCATAGTTACCTACGCCTGAGTCAATGGTATCCTTTTCACCCAATGTCAATGCAGAAAATTCAACATACTCATCATTCATTCCTCCAGCGAACATATCAAAACGAATTCTTGATGTAGAAGCATCTTTTCCAACAAAACGAAGTCGTAAACCATCTCTTGAACCAAAATGAAGATCTTCCAAATAGTAGTAGTTATCAGAAATATAAACTGTAGCAACAGTTCCTGCCTCAAAATGAATACCATTGTTTTCATCCACAGGATAGCCAGCCACAATTCCATCTGCAGGGGCTTTAGTAACTATCCAATTATCTGGATCATCCCAATTGCCCTCAACTACTTCCTTATTCCAGGCATAAGAAGCTAGATCACGAGTTGTAACAGAAATAATGTCTGTTTGCGATGTCCAACTAATTCCTGATGCTGTTGAGTTTTCTGAGGTAACATATATCTTCCAATCCTGAGGAAGTCCTTCAAGAACAACCTTAATATTTGATTGTGTAGCATCAGAACCAGAAACAAAGTCATGCTCAACCATGCTATCAATATCTTTTCCAACAAAGACCTTATAAGTTGTTTCACCAGCTCCGATTACAATATTATCCATTTTAATAGTAACTGTGCGATTATCTACTGACACTGATGGATTTGTAGGCAATATTGTACCTGCCTTTGTTGTAAATGAAGCAACATCTGTTGTATCGCTACCACCCTCGCTTGTTGTAGCAACATACTGATAATAATAAGTTGTTCCTGGTTCAAGAGTAGTTTCATAAGAATAGCTACCAACATTGAAAACCGGAATATTATACTCCTTTGCTCCACTCATATCCTGAGATGTTGACAAGAGTAGTTTCATAGAGAACTCTCCAATACCGACACTTCCAACATTAAAATTAAATGTACCTATATCTCCATCATGTATAACACCGTTTTCGCTAATAGCAACAGTTGTCAAATCAATCTGTGATGTATAACTCCATGAGGTTGAATCATCAGGATGAACGAACATAAAACGAGTATACAATGACTTAGGGACTGAAGCGATAAACTCTTGCTCAGCAGCTGAAATATCACCTACAAGTGTGACATTTTCCCATGCATCTAGATCCTCAGCTCCATAGGTGTCACCATATAGTGCATATAACAACCCCTCATCACCTGAGCTAATATTTACATTAAAATCAATGTTTTGACCATTTTGAGAATATGAATCAACAATTATATCACGTCCAGGAATACCTGTTTTCAATTTTGCACCATATTCAACACTAAAAAACTTCCAATCAATGGCATTTGGTGTTCCTGATACTGTTGTAGCACCATCTTTATTCCAACCAAAGGAATAAGCCCATCCACTGTGTGTTCCTGCAGAACCTCTTCCATTTTGCATCCACAACTGAATACGATGCCAACCTGTTTCTGAACACTCAAATGTTCCAACTGATGGCGTATTATATCCACAATTGAGAACTATCTCACCATCAATCTTTAGTTTTGTATTATCTTGGAAATTTGCAAAGAAATTATATTTACTTCCAGCCTCCAACCACATATATCCTAAATATGAATAGCCATAGCCAGAATCAATTTTCCATTCGTTACCGTCCTTATCTACATAACGGCTAGTATATAAACCAGTTGGATTATTTCCTGAAGAAAGACCTGCTGCAATTGCTCCAGGCATGGCAACAAGAGTTTCATCTGTTTCGTCATAATCAATAAAGCTTGATGATGAAGAATAATGCTTTTGTAATAAGCCATCTGTTACTGATCTACCAAAGGTATCTATGCGAACAACCTCCTCCTGCTTTGGAAGAGTAAATGAGATAACACTTGTGAATGATTTGTCTCCAGCATCATTTTCTGCAACAAATCTTACAAAATATGTTTCTGCTGGGCGTAAATCATTAATTTCAAACACATCTGTTCCAAAAAATGAATCAGCAAGAACGATTTCATCCTTTGCAAAAGAGCCATCCTCAGCAAAATCTTCTAAAAAATTTGAAATCTGCAAAGAAAGAATAACTTTTCCACTTTGAGAATTAGCACCCGCAAATTCTACTGAAACTGGTATTAGTGCAGAAAAAATTCGTGTTTCAATTATGCCAGTAGCAACTGTTGGGTTAATAACAGTAGCCTTATTTTCCATACGTAGGATTACTACACCAGAGCCACCAGCAGCACCAACACCCCAGTTCTTTGAACCACCGCCACCGCCACCATGATTTGGGCGACCTTGCGCATATTGAAAATTATTTTTCATTGAGTTGTCGTCTGAACCAGCATTATAACCACACCCCCAAATAAAACCATCTGCATCAGGTATAGTGTCTCCACCAAGGCCACCTAATCCATTATAACCACCAGCACCACCACCAGGGCCATAATAATCAACTACACCAGTAATATCACTTGCACGACCTGGTCCACCAGCTGACATACGAGTTATTTGGTTCCCCTTATCATTATTCACTTGAATTGGAGAGCCACCAGCACCACCGCCACCTTGGGGAGATGTTGTTGCATCAACAGAAGAGTAACCTTGACCATCTACTCCTTTACCGGCCTTACCCCAGTTTGCTGGGCCACCACCACAACCACCATTACTGCCTGAACCTGAGCCGTATGCTCCACCACCGCCACCACCAAATGCTTGGAAAATGACCTGATTACCTAAAGCATCAAGAAATGTAATAATGGAATCTTCTCCATTATAGCCCTTCTGACCACTAGCAACACCTTGAGCACCACCTTTACCCACGGTTATACTATATGTGCCGGCCTTTAGTGTAATTATTTCATCAATTACACCGCCACCGCCGCCACCACCGCCGCAGTCAAATCCGCCGCCGCCGCCACCGCCGACGACAAGAACACGTGCTTCTACATCAGAATAAAGCGAAAATGTTCCTGACTCATTAAAGGTATGAACAACCTCTGCTCCATCATTTAGAAAAGTTTCTTCTCCTCCACTACCAACAAGAGAGGCGAAACTCATAATACCTGTCAATGCCAATGACATTGCTGCTGCAATTTTTTGTGATTTCATATTTAACTCTTAAAATTAGGTCAATAAAGCGATTTACGATTTATGAATATATATTACATATATCACTTAATTATTGTCAAGAAACAATATGTTATTTTGCCTAATTTTTGTGAATAAATAATTTATAGAGAAAGTGATAGCATTAAAATGCAAACAAAATTTTATGTTACATACTTTTTCTCTATTTAAGATAAACTATCACAATAAACAAAACAACAAACGTGATATAAGTAAAAGGATGTACAAAACTATTATTTTGTACAAAAACTATGGTTTAATAGTAGAATTTAGATTAATAAATCTATGTATTGTTGCAGTAACTACGCCAAAAATACGTAGCTCCATACCGTCTTTAAAGGTAATTGATGGGTAGCTTTTATTTGCTGGCTCAAGAGTTATTGAATTGCCATCCTTCTTGAGATTTTTTACGGTAAACTCCCCATCAACACAAGCAACAACAATCATTCCATCCTTAGCCTCTATGCTTCTATCAACAACAAGAATATCACCATCAAAAATTCCTGCGTCAATCATAGATGTCCCTGAAACGCGAAGAAAAAAGGTTGCTGCTGGACGCTTTACAAGTAATTGGTTCAAATCTAGTGGTGCTTCTACATATTGCTCTGCTGGGGATGGAAAGCCTGCCGCAATCGTGTTCGACATCAATGGAGGGAACTCATCCTTTTTCTCTGTAGGCAAATCACTCATAGAAACAACTAAAGAAACCAAAAATTAATCAAAGGTTTAAATAAAAAAATTGTGGCAAGGTCTTAACACTCACGCACTAGCATAGAAAAAGAATTAACTGCGAATTTTTTCTATAATTGCAGTTGTGGAGACACTTGGAGTACGTGGAAGATATATCACTTCAACATCGCAATACTCTTTAACCCAATCAAACTTCCCAACCCAGTCATCACCCATAATAAGCACAGAAGCATTAAATTTCTTTATATATTCTGCTTTTAACTCTAGGCTTTCTTCCTTAAAAACCTCATCAACGACTTTTAAGGCACCAACAATACGGGCTCGTTCTTCAAAATTATAGACTGGCAGCTTACCTTTTTTTGAAAAATTTAATTCATCACTTGATATACCAACAACAAGCTTATCACAGAGCTCTCTAGAACGTTCTAATATACGTAAGTGCCCAAAATGAAAAACATCAAATGTTCCAAAAGTTATACCTATTTTCATTGGATAAATTTTATTCAAGAGGTAGGAAGATTAGACAGCTGGATTTAGATAAATTGGGGCAGGAATTGTGGCACAATGTCCCGCAATAGCCAACTCTGCAACTGCTTCTGCTGTTGGATAAAAAGGCTCTGAGATAAGGCGTGAGGAAGGAATTGCGGCTTGCAAATCTACCTTTAAGCGCTCCCAATCAGGGGTAATAATAACAGCATCTGCAGGAATTGCTGATGCGAGCTCTGCTTTAGAAATTTGTGCAAAACCATTTGCATCGTGACAATGATTATATCCTTCACCAAAGGTTGCCATCCAGACTCTGCCACGGCGAGCATCGCCAAGAACAGCTATACGATCTGTACGAGGATATTCTTTACGATAGGCGTAAGCAGCAGCAACAGCGCTTCCTACGCCAACAACCTTTGCTCCATCAGGTATTGCAAACCCATTGATTACTGCTAAACCCGAACGAATTCCTGAAAATGAGCCTGGTCCCAAGCCTACAGCATAGCGCTTAATCTGATTAATTGCTACACCAGTCTCTTCAAGTAACCCATTAATTAATTCATAGGCATCACCAGTACCTGATGAAAATACAATTCTGCTTTTTAATAGCTTATTATCTGCTGTGTAAAGGGAGGCAGAACTTTGTGCTGTTGAACGCTCAATTGCTAATAGCATATAAATACCAATTATTACTTTTGGCCTTTTCTACGAAGCTTTTCCATTATTTCTTTTAATTGAGTATAAACAATATTTTCAAGCCTATGCTTTAGACCCCATGTGAATAATGGTAGCCTTTTAATATTTTTTATAATGGATGCCGTTTCGACCTTAATTACAGACCAATATTGACGTAAGTCTTCTCTTTCTCCATATGAAAGAGACTCCACAAAACAAGACTCAAAAAATTCATCAATATGAAGAACAATATTTGCTCGCAATTTCTTTGTAAACATACGAGTTAGCATCATTCCAAAAGCCAAACTTGCACCAACACTTAAAATTGCGATAATCCAGAAAATAAATAATTTTAATGAGAATGGACCAAACACACTAAGCTGAGTCAAGGATTTATAGCACCATGCTTCTAATCCAAATAACACCAACGAAGTAGCAAGAGTTATACCTACGCCTTTGAGACGTGAAAAGAAAAGCTTTCTGCCTGCAGTTAACAAAACGACCACTCTAATATAGAATTGTATAAAATCAGCTGATACAGCTGCAATTACACTATCTAGCTTGCGATCCTGTGCTGTTGCTATAAGATTTAATAATTCAGCACGATGCTTGTCAAACCAGTTTAAATCAACTTGTGTGCTAACACGTGTTTTATCATTAGGTGTAAACGTTGTAAAAATCTTTGGTAAATCCTTGAACTTTAGAATACGAGAAAGATTCCAACATAAAGCACCATATGATCGTGCAAAATCATACATGTTTTCAAAAGTATCACATTTGTTTAATAAAACACGGAGTTTGAACTCCATACCAAACATGCATTTAGAAAGAACTTCAACAGTTTCACTAGTAGTTCCTGGTTTATCTGGATCAAACATAAAGAAAACTACGTTTGATATTTCAACAAAGCTTCGAACTACAGCGGGAAAATTATAACCGCGGGAGGTTTTTTCTCCAACAGTATCAATCATTCCTGGGCTGTCAATTAAGTTAACCTTTTTTAGAAAATCGCATTTTCTATATTTTACTCGTAGGTTTTGAAGAAATTCTGGTCCATATTTACCTAGGTTAGAAAACTCTTTAGTTAATCTACCTAAAGCAGCTGGACCATAAAAATCCTCGTCTTTTTCTCCATATTGAATAATCGTAAACCCATCATCCGTAGGAGCTACACCTGTGTCCTGAACGGTAGAATCACTCAATAAATGATTAATTAAAGTCGATTTTCCTGATGAATGGTTACCTAGAAAAATAATTGTAGGAAGCCCACCAACAGTTATCTCTGGAAGAGAAAATGTATAATGATATTTTTTTGCCGAAGGCTTATAAGCCTTATACAAGCGGTTAACAATATCTTCTATTTTCTTTACATCTTTCTGTGGACTTGACATGGTGGACCTCCTTTGATTATTTATATATTCTGCGGAGAAAAGAAATAAATCTAGCGAATTATTTCCATAATTGCGTCGGCAACAGCATCTGCATCACCAGAACCATCAACCATACGTAGCTTTCCTGCCTTCTTATACCATTCGATTAGAGGTGCTGTCTGCTCCTCATAAACTTCAAGGCGATGCTTAATTGTCTCTGGCTGATCATCTGCACGTGTGATAAGTGCTGCCTGACATGTATCGCAAACACCTTCAACTTTTGGAGGTAGAGATAGAACATGGAAGCCTGCGCCACATGCTGGGCATACGCGACGACCACCTAGGCGCTTTAGCAATAGCTCTTCGCAAACATCAATACAAACTGCTGGACCAACCTCTGCATTAAACTTTACAGCTAGCTCGTCTAGTGCTGCAGCTTGACTTTCGTTGCGTGGGAAACCATCAAATAGGAATACAGAATCTGGTGTAGAAGCAGTTAGTAGCTCACCAATCATGTCAATTAGTACACTATCAGGAACAAGAGAGCCTGCGTCCATATATGACTTTGCAGCCAAACCTGCTGGTGTGCCATTTTTTACTGCTTCACGAAGCATTGCACCTGTTGAGATATGCTTTGCAGGAAGCTTTTCTGCTATACGTACTGCTGCGGTGCCCTTACCAGCACCCGGAGCGCCTAAGAATACAATTATTTGCATTTATATCACCTTTTAAAATTACAACACGCGCTGTGTTAATCCCCAGCGCGCGAAGTATTATATTATTCATTTAACATAGACTGTAATGCACCAGGGACTCCCTCCCATGATTCTCTTTCAGCCCAATTTAAATCTGTGCCATCCGGATTCGCCATGGCTTTGCAACCACTTGCTAGTCCAACAAACAATGTGACTAGCAAAATTAGCATTATTCCTATAGGCTTTTTCTTTTCTTCCATTATACCTTAAGGTTAACTATGGGATTAGTAAATAACTGAGTCACCAACCTGAACTGGGCTCTGCTCCCAACCATATAGATTATCTGCATAGCCAAGGTTAGAACCATCAAGAGAAACACGGTCGATACGGATGCGAGTAACAATAGGACCTGCAGGACCATCTAGACCCTCACGAATAACCATCATCTCAATAGGTACGAATTCCTTAGACATATCTTCTCCTAAGATTTCTTTCATTGCAGCATCTGTTAGCTGTACAACTACTAAATCGCAAGAGTTATCTACACCAACAATTTTACCCTTATTACCAGGAGATAGAACTACTGTGCTTATAGGACCAGAGCCACCAGGTGCTGCTACTGCACCTACAGGATCTGTTTCGGTTAGACGCTTAATCTCTTCCTTAAGAGAAGAAATCTCTGAAGCCAATGATGTATTTTCCTCTGCCTTAAGTGCGAGCTCTGCCTCCAAAGCAGAAATCTTATCGGTCAACTCTACCTTCTCACGCTCTAGCTGTGAAATTTGTCTTTCCAAAGTACTAATTTTTTCTTCTAGTTCAGCAATCTTTTGATTTAAAGATGTAATTGTTGCTTTGCTTTGACGATGAGATTTCTTCTCTTCATTGTATAAATTGATAACCTTTTCTAGCTCTTCACGAACAGAAATCAATTGCTCACGTGTTTTAAGAAGTAAGTGTCTCTGACCATTAGCACGCTCTTGAACCAAATCAAGCAACTCTTGCATTGTTCCAGAACCTGATGTTTTAAATTCACCAAGAGAATCCTTAACAGGAACACCAGTTTCATAATTTGGCACTGAAGGATTTTCTGGATCAGCCAAGAAGTAATACTGACGTAGCGTAAATCTAGCATCTTCAGTATTTAGGTTTAATGTTGAAACATCCATTACTTCCAAACTGTCATCATATGACTCCCAAAACTCGGATGTTGTAGGAGCATCATTAGGCATATCAGTAACATCGTCTACATCATATTCATCATGATCAGCATCTCCCTCAAATACAGGATCTGCTGCTTCAAATGTACTAGCTATCTTGATGAGGCTTTCTTCCAAAACACGCGTACGAGCAATTAACAACTCGCGCTTGTTAAAGTTCATCATGCCTAAAATAAAAGCAACTATGCTTAGTAGAAATACGATTATTGTTAAAACTTTTAATACTTTGCCCATATCGGCTCCCGAATTTTTAAGATTATAACTTTTTTAGTCAAGTGTTCTACTTAACTAGTAAAAGAGTATAGAATTTTAGTAAAAAAATCAATAGAAAAGTTATCTTTTTATTGGAAAAATCAATAATTTTATTAAAAACACCACAACTCAGCATTTCTAACGTTTATTACATATTCTCAAAAGCTCAAATCGAGAGCTTTCTTCTATGCAAATACGAGATAATGTGCCTCCTGGCTCTTTATTGTTATTTTCAGCATAAAACTTCTTTATTTTATCCAAAATTTCATCTGCAACATTCTTTTGAATACGCCTAATCTCAAGAAGACGATATACAAATGATTCGGCAGAAACTCCAAAACGAGACTTAAATGCCAAAACAATTTCATATGTCCATTCTGTTGGGCGAATTCCAAATGTAAACACGTCATTCAATAATGTATCGCGTGGAACCAAGAAACATGCAGCGAAATATTTTGCCAATCTGCGATTTTCCTTTGTCTCTATAATCATTGAATACCTATTGTTCGCGTATAAGTAAATGATTCCAAGTTCATAGATAAGACGGAATTGTTTTCTTTCTGCATTCATAGAATTATTAAGAACAATTACCGCATTCCTATTTTCTTTGTCATATAAGGAACAGCTTTGGAAAGTAGAATGAGAAGACTCATCACTAGAATCATATTCAGGAAGGTCCTTTAAGAAAATAACCTTGATACCAAATGTCTCAAATAATTGAACATAATCCATCACTACTGCAGAACCAATACCTAGTGCAGCACGAACACGAGTGGTTAAATGCTCAATAGATTGTTGATCATCTATCAAGATTGGCAAATCAAAAGTAAACCAAGCTTTTTGATTAACTTGACCACGGGTCTCTAAATCATTATATTCAATTAGTCGTTTGTCTAATGTCACAGCAATATCTTGAGTTAAATAATCGGTGCTGTGAATAGGTCTTGACACGCGAATATATTTACGATTACAAAATTCATAAGGAGAAACATATTCATCTAAACTTTTTACAAGTTCGTTTGTCTTTTCCTTACCCTTACGTAAATCACCAATTTTAGGACCATCTTTAAAGGTTCTATGATACATTAAATCATTAACTGTAACACCTAAAACTTCTGCGATACGACAAATTGTTCCCAAGGAAGGCATATTCTTACCTTTTTCAACATTACAAAGCTGCGCTGGTAACATACCAACTTGCTTTGCAAAATCTTTTTGAGGAATCCTTGCTCTTAAACGAAATTCACGAATTGATCTTGCTACTCGTGTACGCTCATTCTTGTTGTCATCTAGAAGTTCATCATGCAATTGTTCCGTATTTACGCGTTTTTTTGCCATTATATTATACTCCTCATTAAACTTTGAAATGAAATCGATTAATTAAAATGTTAATTTTTACAATTGACAAACACAATTCTATTAACATTTTTATTAATAATGATTTTATAAAATACGTAAAAGAAAGTAAAGTATAAAACAAATTTATGTCACCTTTAATGGTGTTGCTAATAATATGTCAAAATTAACATTATGCCTAAATTAATATAAAAAAACATTAAGCAAGTATTGCAGCTAAAGAGATAACAGCTGTGTCAGTACGTAATATACGTTCACCCAGTGAGAACAATTTAAAACCGGCCTCAGCAAAAAGACCTAGTTCGAAGGTACCCCAACCTCCTTCTGGCCCAACTGCGACAACCCTCCGCATATTGTTGTGAGCCAATTCTTCGGATGTCAATGGCTTTATTACACTGTCATATGGATGGGCAATAATCTTTTGACAATTCGCAAATAGCTCAGAAGCTTCATCCTCTAAAAAGGGTCGAAGACGCTTTATAAAACGGACCTCAGGCAAAATAGTATCACCACTCTGCTCTAGCCCTTCTAGTAATAAAGGCTTGTAAATATCTTCAGACAAGGTTGTACTGCCCCAATAAACCTTCTCAACCTTCTCTGCATTAACAATAAATATTCGTTTAAAGCCTACAGCAGATAGCTGTGCCCATAGCCTTTTCATGCATTTGGGGCGTGGTAGTGCCAAAATTAAATCTAAGGAAGGCTCTGCAAAGCTTGGAAGGTCTTTGTATAATTGGATTACACAACTAGATTCGCACATCTTTACTAACTTTGCTTGGTAACGTTTTTCCCCAATTATACCAACCCGAAGTACATCTCCAACCATAGATTTAAGAACATTTTTAATATGCTCAAATCTTCTGCCATCTAGCTCAACAAGCTGTTCTTCGCTTATTTCATCTTTGTCTATAAGAATTATATTCATAATTTATAAATCAAGGCATTATATAATACCATTTAAATCAATTAGTGGTTGAAACCAATCTATCTATAACACTTATAAATTATTTACTGATGTTTGCTATATTTTTTCTTATTATTGCTCACCAAGCAACCGCATGTCCAAAATTTTACGATTATCGTCATCAACCAAACTAAAGCGATTACCATCATTTGGTGTGCTTAAATAATTCCAAACACAGTATCCAATATCATGCTCTTTGGCCATACTAATAACATCTTGCATATAGTTTACTCGCCACTCTATGTTTGCATGACGAATTGTACCAAATTCACCTAGCCATAAGACCTTGTCAGGATGCTCTTCAATCCAATCAAATGCAGGCTGCATTAAATCACGAAGAAACTTCTTGTCTATTTTATCATAATTTGGAAGAGGATTCTCTGATTTGTGGACAAGTCGATGATATTCACGATAGCGTTCAATATCGTCACATGGATAAGGCATATGGCGATTATAGTATAAAGGACAACACATCAACACACCACGTTGATGAGTAAATTCATGTGGATCATAGAAATGATATGTATAAATGATGTTTGGATCATCATAAAGACGTAAATTCTTTAGACGAGAGCAACTGCCCCAACAGCAACAACCAACAATTATCACGCGTGTCTTATTCAATGCACGAATAGCGTTAATTGTTCTCTCTGCCAAATCATTCCAAAGCTCATCAGGAATATCACGCACCTCATTTAGCAGCTCAAAAGCCACATCAGGCTTGTCTGAATAACGTTTTTCAAACTCAACCCACACATCGATAAAACGCTGTTGCAATTCCTTTGAATCAAATAATGTAACCTCTTCCTGAATATCGCAATAATTACCAATTGCTTTATGCATATTAAGAACAGGAAGAACATTAACATCCTCGCACCATGAAATAAAATTGTCTATATGCTTAAATGTTTCTTCTCGATAACTTCCTGGGGCCTCCTCTATAACAATTTGGTCAAAGCCTAACCGAATATGGTCCATACCAAGGCTTGCTATATATTCAATATCTTTCATAGTGATATATGTGGCAAAATGCTCCAAATCTCCAATTGTTATTGGTAGTCTCCAATCCATAGGGAGTACATTAAAACGCTTATAATTTGTTAGCCAGCCACCAATACCCATTCCTCGGGTTAAACTCTTAAATTTCATTAATTTTATTCCACAAAAAGTTGAAAACTATACTGATTTTTAATTACTAAAAAGATATCAAATAGTTGTGTGAATATCAAGTGTTTACAAAAAAGGCTGCCGGAAAAACCCAGCAGCCAGATGTGTAATTTAAGCTGAAATTACACGACCCCAATTAATATTACAGCTTATTCCCACTCAATTGTTGCTGGTGGCTTGCTTGTAATATCATAAACTACTCTGTTTACTTCAGGAACTGTATTTGTGATTTCCTCAGAAACCTTCTCCAACATATCCATTGGTAGCTTTACAAATTTAGCAGTCATAAAGTCTGTTGTCTTAACAGCACGTAGAGCAACTGTGTAAGCATATGTACGTGCATCGTTAGTTACACCAACAGAACGATTTGCTGTCAAAACTGCAAAATACTGGCTAGCCTGACCCTCAAAGCCATTGTCAACGATTGCCTTACGGAAGATTGCATCAACATCGCGTAGAATATCAAGCTTTGCCTTTGTTAGCTCACCAATGCAGCGTACTCCTAGACCTGGACCAGGGAATGGCTGACGCTTTGCAATTGAATCTGGCAAGCCAAGAGCCTTTGCAACCTTGCGTACCTCGTCCTTAAACAAATACTTTAGAGGCTCAACAAGACCCTTGAACTCAATATCCTTTGGAAGACCGCCAACATTGTGGTGTGCCTTAACCTTCTTACCACCATCGCCTCCACTCTCAATGATATCTGGGTAAATTGTGCCCTGAACAAGAAACTCTGGCTTACCAGCCTTACGTGCCTCTTCCTCAAATACACGAATAAACTCTTCACCGATAATCTTGCGCTTTGTTTCTGGATCCTCAACACCAGCAAGACGCTTTAGGAAGCGCTCTTCACCCTTAACATGTGTTAAGTTCACGCCAAACTGCTTAACAAATACTCGCTCAATCTCATCTGGCTCACCCTTACGCATCAAACCATGGTCAACAAATACACTTGATAGCTGACTGCCAACTGCCTTGTGAACAAGCAATGCACAAACAGATGAATCAACACCGCCAGACATTGCAAGAAGCACTCTCTTGTCGCCTACCTGCTCACGAATATCAGCAATTGCCTCTTCGATAAATGCCTCAGTTGTCCAGTCGCGGTTGATTTCACACTTAGCTAGCTCCTTATCAAGAGCTTCAGCTGTGATCTCGCTATCTATTAAATCGATTACAGGGACATTGAATGCAGATAAATCAGCTGCTGGCTCTTTACCGAATGTTGCCTCGCCGCAAGCCTTGCCACGCTGTAAAACGATAGCCTTTGGATTCTTCTCTGCAATGCGCTCTGCACTTGCTGAATATGGGAGAACCTCACAATAAATATTCAATGAACGAATCTCTTTTGCTGCTGCCTGACTATTAATAGCACCAAAGTCAAGTACAACCACCATGTCATGTTTGTTTTTCATATGTCTCCTTTGTTGGAACATCGGCATAATAAGCACCGATAATTCGCAAATAATATCAAAAAAAATTATGCCCTTGCAATAAAAAATATATAATATTTTTACTATGAAAAATTACTATTTTGCAAGTATACGCTCAATGTCCATAATTTCAGAGGAAGTTAGTGGCTCCATCTCAGCAATAGCAGCATTTTCAATAATCTGCTTTGGTGAGCTTGCACCAATTAGAGCAGATGTCACGCGCTCATCACGTAATACCCATAGCAATGCAAGCTGAGCAATGCTAACTCCCCTAGCCTCTGCTATTTTGCCTATCTCGCGCACCTTGGCAAGCTTATCCTCACTACAATGATCTTTATTCAACTCACCCTTTGCAATACGAGAATCGGAAGGAACACCATTTAAATAGCGATTTGTCAATAAGCCTTGTGCTAGAGGACAAAAAGCTATCATACCTAGCCCAAGCTCACCCAATGTAGGGATAAGCCCATCCTCCTCTGTCCAACGATTAAACATATTGTAGGATGGCTGATGAATTAAGCACCTAACCCCCATATCCTTGAGAATAGCTGTTGCCTTACTGGTCTGCTCCTGATTATATGAAGAAATGCCCACATACAATGCCTTACCCTGCTGAACAGCAGTTGCAAGAGCACCCATTGTTTCCTCAAGCGGTGTATTGGGGTCAGGACGATGAGAGTAGAAAATATCAACGTAATCAAGCTTCATACGCTTCAAGCTCTGATCTAGAGAGGAAAGCAAATATTTGCGAGAGCCCCAATCACCATAAGGACCTGGCCACATATAATAGCCAGCCTTTGTTGAAATAATTGTTTCATCACGATAACGCTTGAAATCCTCAGCAAAGATTTTACCAAAGGTTTCCTCTGCACTTCCTGCTGGAGGACCATAGTTATTAGCCAAATCAAAGTGTGTAATTCCTAAATCGAAGGCAGTACGCATCATTGCTCTTGAATTATCTATCGGCATTCCTGAACCAAAATTATGCCAAAAGCCAAGAGAAACCATAGGTAAAAGCAGTCCAGATTGTCCACAACGACGATACTTCATTTTTGTATATCTAGCATCATTAGCAACATAGTTTGTATCCATAATTTAATCCTTCAAAATAATTATTTTTATAAAGACTTTACAAGTGGCTTATATTTTTTTAGGTGAGCAGCATTCTTTTCGTCTCCACCCAAAGTATTTGCAGAGCTAAATAGCTCAGGTGTTATGCCCTTTGCTTGGCAAAGCTCAATAGCCCTGCATACTATTGCCTGCATAATCATTGAGCCAATTACTGTTGAGGTTGCACCAGCACTATACTCCCCAAAAGGTATTGCTGCATCGCCATAGCAGCCGCAGTTATCAATTACAACATCACACACATCCTTTAGCTTCAAGCCTGCAGGGTGACGAGACTTCATTTTAGTGGAATGAGTAATATTTGTGATGCAAACCGTCTTTAAGCCACGTTTCTTGGCTAGCTCTGCCATTTCAACAGCAACTGTATTGCAACCAGAATTTGAGAAAAGAAATAGCACACCACCATATTGAAGTGCATCAACATTATCCAAGAGCAATCCGGCAAGCCCAGGAGCACGCTCGTACATACTGCTTGCTGCTGCACCACGGTGAAGCATAAGTGAATCCTCAAGAATTGGGCAAACTCTTGCTAAACCGCCGGCACGATAAAATATCTCCTCTGCAAGGATATGGGAGTGACCTGTTCCAAATGTAAAAATAAAGCCCTCACCACACAAGGCTTCTGCAGAAAGCTCAGCAGCTCTTTCTATTAACCCACGCTGAGTTTGCATGACAGCATCAATAAGCCTTTTAACCTCCTGCACGTATTGCTCTACCGTATCCATTATCCCCCCCAATAAACATTAAATTAAATTTCTCGATTAACTACCTTGCTTAATCTATCAAAGGCAAAGCGATAAAACTCTTCAAGCGACATTGCCGCATATTTATCATGATCATTTCGATTTGGTTTATTATTGCGAGATAGTTCACAAATTATAGGACCATCATACGGAGAAGCATCAATGCGATCCATTACACCCTTCCAATCAACTATCCCGTCACCCATTGTCAGATGTAAATCGTTTTGCCACGTATCATCAATAGAAGCCTCTGGAGGAAGCACAATCCCTAGATTATCGTTGAAATGCGTGTGGCATAGCTTTTCACCATAGAGAGCCATCATATCCTTACCACCATTATAGCACTGCTCATGACCTGTATCTAAGCAAAAGCCACAAGCTGGCGAAGCCCAAAATCGCTCCATAATTGCAGCAAGATATTCTTCTCCCTCAACATTCTCAAAGCCTAGCTTTACACCCAAGTCCTCAGCGATCTCAATTATACGAGCATAATTATCCAAGCCAACCTGAGTAGGTGTATGCTCTCTAAATCCGATAAATGGATGAATAACCATAACAGGGATGGAGTGCTTTGCACAATCCCTTACACACTCAATAAGGCTATTTGTAACAAATTCACCTGCTTCACCACCTCGCCACAAATTACTAACATCATACTCACCACAAAATGGAGAATGAATAGATTGATAAATCATGCCATGCTTTGCGGCCGCCTCTGCCCACTCAGCAGTATGCTCTGGACACCACTCAGTAAAAAATGCACCAAAGCCAATATTCTTTAGCATAGCAATCTGATCTACAACTGTAGTATTGGCATCATTAGCAAAAATGTGTGTACCTAAAATACGTTTTTGATTTAAACTCATAACAAGCTCCTTTCTTTTAAGAAATAGATTTTAACAGCTGCTTTTGCGCATAAATTGCAGCTGCATTCTCTGGAGATATTGATGGCCCACAAAGCCTTATGTCAGGATATTTCTCAAGCACCAAACGCTCAAACTCCTTGCGTACCAGCTTGTCATTGCAAAGCACACTACCATAAACACCGACAAGCCTTGCACCACTTATCTCAATAAGACGTAGCGTGTATGCTGCAAGAAAAGCTGCTGCTCGAAGCAATATTTCATTTGCTACCTTATCGCCACCTATAGCACACTCTGCCACAACACGAGAGAAGGCTGCAATATCAGGAGCTATCTCTCCATAAAAAACACCAATCAATTCTCGTGGACTATTTACACCAAAATAATCAACCACTGCATCTGTTAGAGATGTTGCAGGGGCAATTCCATCTGCAGCCTGTAATGCTGCCTTTATGCCTTCAAGAGCAATAAAGTATCCACTTCCCTCGTCACTAGTTAAGCGACCCCAGCCACCAACAATAGTTGTTTTGCCTGCAGCATCCTCAGCAATACCCATTGAGCCAGTGCCAGAAAGCATAAGCACTGCTGGTTCCTCCCCACCTGACAATGCAAAAAGCGTCATATAGGCATCACTTCTTATAAATACAGGCACACCAATTGCTGCCTCAGCCTGCTTAAGGAATTGTGCAGTCGGTGTATCTACTCCATCAGGGACAACATCATCGATAGATGGGTCTCCAAAGCCAACTGCTCCAACACGGTCTAATGAGATACCCAAGGAAGCAATTCCATCAACTAGGTTTTTGACTGCAGCATCCACTCCAATGAAATTATAATTGCAAGCACCTACTCTTGAGCTCGCAATCAATTCTCCATTTTCGTAAGCAGCAAGAGCAGTTTTTGTTCCGCCGCCATCAACACCTATATAGACCATAATTTGAGTATTCTCCCCCACGAAGTTTTTAATAGTATATCATACGACACTATCAACAAACAACAACAAACAATTTGCGGGTGGCATTTTTTCGTAACTGACTAAATTCAAGGAACCATGAAAAACACACTTTTGTAATAGATGAACTTTTATTTACTCTTTTTAACACAAAATTATAAGACACAAAAAGAGGCCGCTGTCGCGACCTCTTTTGTAAAAAACTGTATGCAATTAAATTGTTATTATAACCGACTAAAATAGGTAGATTATTACACCTTAATATTCTCCCAATTCTTTAAGTACTTCTATGGCACCCGCATGTCCCTGCTCGGCGGCCTTGCGAAACCACTTCACGGCTACTTCATAATCTTGTGACACGCCTTGACCATTTCCATAGCAACAACCCAAATTGTATTGAGCTAGTGCATATCCCTGCTCAGCTGCCTTGCGATACCACTTTGCTGCTTCAGTGTAATCTTGTGGCACACCATTGCCATAATAATAACAAGCACCCAAATTGGATTGAGCCCCTGCATCACCTTGCTCGGCGGCCTTGCGATACCACTTAACTGCTTCAGTGTAATCTTGTGACACGCCTAGACCTTGGGTATAGGAAAAACCCAAATTACATTGAGCTTGAGCATCCCCCTGCTCGGCGGCCTTGCGATACCACTTCACAGCTTCAGTGTAATCTTGTGGCACGCCTTTACCTTGGGCATAGCAAACACCCAAATTACATTGAGCTAGTGCATAACCCTGCTCAGCGGCCTTGCGATACCACTTCACAGCTTCAGTGTAACTTTGTGGAACGCCTTGACCTTCGTAATAGCAAACACCCAAATTGGATTGAGCTCTAGCATAACGCTGCTCAGCGGCCTTGCGATACCACTTTGCTGCTTCTGCATAGTCTTGTGGAACGCCTTGACCTTTTTCATAGCAAACACCCAAATTGTATTGAGCTAATGTATGACCCTGCTCAGCGGCCTTGCTATACCACTTCACAGCTTCTGCATAGTCTTGTGGTACGCCTTGACCTATGCCATAGAATAAACCCAAATTGTATTGAGCAGCAGCATAACCCTGCTCGGCGACCTTGCGATACCACTTTACTGCTTCTGCGTAATTCTCTTGATTAAAAAATTCGTTTCCTTTTTCAAAGGCATCCTCAGCAGAAATTTTCTCAAATGCCTTTGGAAACATATTTTTGATTTCCTGAACCTTTTCCTCATCAGAAAGAGAAGATGCTCCTATCTTTTCAAGCCGTTCAAGTCCAACTTTTAGCGTTACAGGGTTCTCTGAATAAGAACTTTTTAGCCAAATTTCTGCTTCTTTAATACACTCAAATAAATCTGTAGCCTGTGCATTTAATAAAAACACTGATAGTGCTACACCTATAATCAAGAGCTTTATTTTCATTATTCTTCCTTTTTGCTAGTTAAATATCAAATTAACTGTGTTAATTATAGCATTAACCTCATCTCATTACAATAACCGTTTTTAATAATGGCGTTATTGGCATTTTTTGTTATTTGCAAAACTAAATGCACCTGTTTTGGTGCGTTTAGTCGTGCAAAGTTGCATTTACTTTTGCATACTACATATTGGCATTTTTCGTAACCGACTAAATTCAAGGAACCATGAAAAACACTCTTTTGTAATAGATAAGCTTTTATTTACTCTTTTTAACACAAAATTATAAAGCACAAAAGAGGGCGCTGTCGCGACCTCTTTTGTAAAAAACTGTATGCAATTAAATTGTTATTATAACCGACTAAAACAGGTAGATTATTACACCTTAATATTCTTCCAATTTTTTAAGTGCTTCTATGGCACTCCCATGTCCTTGCTCGGCGGCCTTGCGAAACCACTTCACGGCTTCTGCGTAATCTTGAGGCACGCCTTGACCTTGGGTATAGGAAAAACCCAAATTGTATTGAGCTTGAGCATAACCCTGCTCAGCTGCCTTGCGAAACCACTTCACAGCTTCAGTGTAACTTTGTGGTACGCCTTGACCTTGTGCATAGCAAACTCCCAAATTACATTGAGCTTTAGCATGACCCTGCTCAGCTGCCTTGCGATACCACTTCACGGCTTCATTGTAACTTTGTGGAACGCCTTGACCATTGTCATAGCAAACACCCAAATTGTATTGGGCAGCAGCAAGGTCCTGCTCGGCGGCCTTGCGACACCACTTTGCTGCTTCTTCATAATCTTGTGACACGCCTAGACCTTGTGCATAGAAAACACCCAAATTGTATTGAGCAGCAGCAAAACCCTGCTTAGCTGACTTGCGATACCACTTCACAGCTTCAGTGTAATCTTGTGGCACGGCTATACCACTGGCATAGCAAGCACCCAAATTGTATTGAGCAGCAGCAACACCTTGCTCGGCGGCCTTGCGATACCACTTTACTGCTTCTGCGTAATTCTCTTGATTAAAAAATTCGTTTCCTTTTTCAAAGGCTTCCTCCGCAGAAATTTTCTCAAATGCCTGTGCATTCAATAAAAACACTGATAGTGCTGCACCTATAATCAAGAGCTTTATTTTCATTTTTCTTCCTTTTTGTTTGGTAAATATCAAATTAACATTGCTAATTATAGCATCCATCTCATCTCATTACAATAACCGTTCTTAATAATGGCGTTATTGTTTCAAAGGGGTGAATGTGTAATACCCCACTATTTCCTTTCTAAAAGCTAGAAAGTCTCGATAGAGCTTACTTTTCTAAAATTCGCGAAATTTTCCTTAGCTCAAATACAATCACAACGAGTGCAACAAGTCCTGCTAAGCAATCTGATACTGGGCCTGCACACCAAACACCAGGTATTCCCCAAATCATCGGTAAAAAATAAATTAGAGGGATAAGCATCAAGCCCTGACGCATAAATGCAAAAAGGATTGCAACCCATGCCCTACCTATTGATTGGAAATATGTTGTCGTCATGATAGACACAGCAATAAACATAAAACCAGAGCATGCCAACCGCAAATAATAAGGTCCTTTTTCAACTAGTAAAGCCTCGCTTGTAAATGCAGCAATTAGATATGGTGCGAAAATCATGCACCCTAGCATTCCAATAAGGCAAAGAACCTCACCACCTAAAATTGCTTTTTTCATTGCCTCAGCTATACGTGCATATTTTCTTGCACCAAAGTTATATCCTATAATTGGCTGTAAGCCCATGCTCAAACCAAAGGTAGGAATAATTGCTAATAAAATAATGCTATTTGCTATACCAAATAATGCAATCATCATTGTACCCTCTGCCTCAGATGAGGAATACAAAGAAAAAGCATTGATAAAAAAGCCTTGAACAAATGAGCCAAGCATTTGCATTGAAAATGGAGACAAACCTATGCTAAACACCTTTGGAAGAGTCTTAATGTCTATCCTCATATTACGAGGTCTAAATTTAAGAACAGCAGCTTTTGAGCTAAAATGCCAGAAGCAATATGCCATTGCTAAGAACATAGAAATATTTGTTGCCCAAGCCGCACCGCGGATACCCATTTCAAAGCCAAAAATAAAAATTGGATCTAAGATTATATTTGCTCCAGCTCCGATAAGCATTGCTACCATTGAGCGAAAAACATTACCCTCCGCTCTAACAATACCACTCATACCAAAGCCTAGGTGGGCAAAAATATTACCCAAGAGAATAACTCTCATATATTCTGCAGCATAAGGTATTGAAGATGGTGTTCCTCCAAGAAGCAAAAGGATTTTATCGAGTAATAAGTAACAAATAAATGGTATTACTATAAAGAAAATAATTTTAACTAATACCATTTGCCCGAGCAGCTTCTCTGCCTCTTCCTTGCATCCTTCGCCTAATTTAATTGAGACAAGTGCACCAGTGCCAACTCCTATTAGTGTTCCAAATGATGTCAATATCATCATAAATGGAAAGGTTAAGGTCAAACCTGCTAAAGCAGCTTCATTAACACCATGACCAATATATAATCTATCAACAACATTATAGATTGCTTGAACAATCTGCGCCACCACAGCTGGGATTGAGAACTGCCAAAGCAATTTACTGATAGGAGCAGAACCTAGTTGCTCCTCTTTTTGTGATTTTGCTAACTCTGACATTAGAATAAATCTAAATTATTTCTGTACCATTACCCTGTAGCGTGCTCTTTGTTAGCAGACTGCCATTTGAATAAATTTCAAGATCAAAAGGCTTATCTACACCCATTGCTGACACATGATACTTGCCATCAATATTCTTTACCACAACATCAAGCTCACAATCACCAGTCTGACCATAAACCTTTGCTGATGCTGTTGTGCCATCTGCTAATTCATAAACTCGAAGCACAACATTATCTCGATAATCATAAATTGACTTTGTGGCAGTGTCATTGAATGCAATAATTGAGTTCTCGCGAACAAATAAAGGTAAGCTAAAATAATCGTATTGATTTGAAAACCAAGCTTCCCCCTCAACTACTTCACCTGTTAGAAGGTGTGTCCAGCGTCCCTTTGGAAGATAATACTCTGCCACACCATCCTCTCTAAATACTGGAGCAACAAGCAAAGACTCGCCTAGCATATATTGTCTATCCAAATATGCACATGCTGGGTCAGATGTAAATTCTAGTGGCATAGTGCGAAGCATAGGCACACCAGTTTCACTTGTATATTTTGCTTGTGCAAGCAAATATGGCAACAAGCGACATTTTAGCTTTGCAAAATGGCGTGTCACATCAACCGCCTCTTCATCATAGCCCCAAGGCACACGATATGATGAGCTACCATGTAAACGGCTATGTGTAGAAAGCAAGCCAAAAGCGACCCAACGCTTAAAAACATCTGGTGTTGAGAAATTCTCAAAGCCACCTATATCGTGGCTCCAGAAGCCAAAGCCAGACATACAAATCGACAATCCACCGCGCAAGCTCTCTGCCATTGACTCATAATTGCCAAAGCAATCACCTCCCCAATGTACAGGGAATTGCTGACCACCAGCAGTTGCAGAGCGAGCGAATACAACAGCATCCTTTTTGCCCTTAATTTTTTTAATTTCATTAAAGACAATCTTATTGTATTGATGTGTGTAGAAATTATGTGCTTTTTTAGGATCAGAGCCATCAAAGAATACAACATCCTCTGTTGGGATACGCTCACCAAAATCAGTTTTGAAGGCATCTACACCCATATCCAACAATGCTCTCAGCTTGCTGCGATACCATTCACAAGCTGCTGGATTAGTGAAATCAATAATACCCAAGCCAGGCTGCCACAAATCGCCCTGCCATATAGAGCCATCCTTACGCTTTAATAAATATCCATTTTCAGCAGCTTCCTTGAATGTAGGAGCTCTCTCACCCAAATAAGGATTGATCCATACACAAACCTTTAGGCCCTTTGCATGGATGCGTTCAATCATACCCTTTGGATCTGGGAACACCTTTGGATCCCATTCAAAGCTACACCACTCAAAGCCCTTCATCCAATAGCAATCGAAGTGAAATACCTGTAATGGAATTCCTCTATCGAGCATTCCATCTACAAAGCTCATGACTGTCTTTTCGTCATAATCAGTCGTGAAGGAAGAAGAAAGCCATAGACCAAAGGACCAATTTGGAGGGAGTGCAGGCTTACCAGTTATTGTTGTATAATTGGAGAGCACATCACGCATAGAATCACCACCAATAATGTAATATTCAATGCGCTCACCAGGAACACTAAACTGGACCTTTGAAACTAGTTCAGAAGCAACCTCAAAGGAAACCTTTTCTGTGTGATTAACAAACACACCATAGTTTCTATTAGTAATGTAGAAAGGTATATTTTTATAGCTTTGGCTAGAGCATGTTCCGCCATCCTCATTCCACATATCAACGGTTTGACCATTCTTAACAAAAGGAGTAAAGTGCTCACCTAAACCATACACAAGCTCACCAACGGAAAGATAGAGCTGCTCCATCATATAGCGTTTATCAAGCTTTTCGTTTAAAAATTCATCTTCCTTAGAAACTATATATGAGGTAGAGTTAGGAGTTGTCTTTGTTAAAAACTCATTTCCTCTAAAAAATTTCATTTCCAAGCCATTAACATCTGTAAACTCTAAGCGCATATTGCCGCTACGGACAATATATGTTTTATCTGACTTTTCTAAAGAAATAGGTTGAGAAGCATCTTGGGTATGAAGTTCAAATTTAGGTCCAAGATTTTTTGCATACTTGTAGTGAACAAGCTCTACTTTAATAACATCTGGTAGAGGAGAAGAAATAGCATACGAAAATATTGGTCCAGCAAGTAAGTCGCCCTTAGTTTTAATAAACTTAAAAAATGCACAAATCTCTACGACATTTCCAACTTGCTTTACATCGTAAATCTCTACAGGATGAAATTTATCTATCCCATCAATAGCCAACCAGCCACCATTATTAAATCTCATAAAAAACTCCAATTCTTGATTTTTGTATTGTGATTATACAAAACTTTGGCTTCCAAAAACAAGAAAAACAACAAGCCTATTTATGTAATTTTAGTGCTTTGAAATGTAATACTTAACCATCTCGGTAATTGTTGCCATACACCCTGGTGCTGATGCATATTTATGACCAGGCAAGAAATGTACCAACTCTCCACCAAATTCTGTAGGGACGATCATGCATTGAGGAAAGGTTCCTTCTGCAATAGTTGTTTCCATAAGAACAATGCCTTCCCTATTTTGCTCTAAATTGATATAAACCTCATCTGCAGGAAGAGAAAAATCATTTAAAACTAATGCAAGTGGATGCTTTGCCTCCCTTATTGTTTTTACTTCAAATGGAACAATTGGATGAGTAGATGGCACCACACCATCAGGATCATTAGGTCTAACCCACCTAAAGCCAACTAATTTTCTCCACCATGAGGATTTCCAAAATGCTGCACTAGACCCATGTAAAAGCAACACATTGCCACCATTCTTTATATAACGCTCAACATGCTCAAGTCCTTTTTCTGGGTACGAGACACCACATGTATCGCCAATCATATTGAGTATTAATAAGTCACATGAATCTTCCCAAGCATGACCTTCTAATACAGACCAATCATCCTCAAAGAAGCAAATTTGTTGCTTCAATTGAGCAGGCAATGCTTCAAAAATCTGCTTGCCTGGATGTGCATCATAATGATTATCAGAAAAGAAATAAATCATGGCTTACCCAAATTGTTGATTGTTGATTGCTGATTGCTGGCTGTTGATTGTTGTATGGTTATTCTCAATTACGCATCTTTTGCGGAATTGAGAATAACAATACCAACCTCTGGAGGACAATTAAAGCGCAATGGCACTCCACATGCACCTACACCACGAGAAGTCCATCCTTGAGTTAAATCGCCCTCTTGCCAATGACCAACCCATACTTTTTCTGGGCTAGGGTCATTTTTCCAGCCAATAACCTTGTGTAGCATTGCTCCTCCTGGGAAGCAAATCTGACCTCCATGTACATGCCCAGCAAGAACTAAATCTACACCCTCTGCTGTAGCCTTTGCATATGTGCTTGGTGTATGTGAAAGCAATAGCTTAAATGAATCCTTTGGTGCCGAGGCAAATGCACGAGGAATATCATCACTCTTATAAATATTTGCATCATCCACTCCACCAAGCCAAATGCTTGCTCCATTATGCTTTAATTCAATACCTTCATTTAATAGTACATTAACTCCAGCTGCCTCTAAATGTGGCACATCTAAAAGTGAGTCATGATTTCCCAAGCATGCATAAATAGGAGCATTAATTGCTTTTGCTAATTGCTCTGTTTCTGGCATTGCGCTACCGCTTTTATGAACAGTTAGATTATTAAAATCACCTGTAATAACACATAAATCATAGTTTATGCCTTGTATCGCATTAATTATAGCAGGTACAAGCTTAGCATCTAAATCAAGATGTAGGTCAGATAAGTGAAGTATACGAAAACCATCAAACTCTTTAGGGAGTCGTGGCAGAGTCAAAGGATGCTCTTCTACCTTTGGAGATAGGTAATTTTTATATCCACGCTTCCAAAGAAAAGTTATCTTAAAAACAATTGTAAGGATAAACTTAAAAATTGGTACAGGGCAAAAACGCACCTTACCATTAAGCTTTAGCTCTCGCTCGTTTTCATGACGCAAGCGCTTTTCATACAAATCACGCCCGAAGCGCTTAGCAACAGCTAGATCTTCGGGCGTTTTTGGCGAATATGGCATAATAATTTTAGCCTATGCTACGATTCAATTATGAACGGTAGTTTGGAGCTTCGCGTGTAATGCGAACATCATGTGGATGAGCTTCACGGAAGCCAGCCAATGATACGCGAACAAACTTGCCCTTTGCATGTAGCTCTTGAAGGTTATGAGCACCATTGTAGCCAAGAGATGCACGTAGACCACCACAGAACTGAGTCATTACCTTCTGTACCGTACCTACATATGGGATAATACCCTCGATACCCTCTGGAACTAGATCAGCAGACTTACGAGCAGACTGGAAGTAACGCTCACGTGAACCCTTACCAGACTGCATAGCAGCTAGAGAGCCCATACCACGGTATACAACGTATTGGCGACCATCCTGAATAATCTTCTCACCAGGGCTTTCCTCTGTACCAGCAAGAACAGAGCCAAGCATTACGCTCTCTGCACCAGCAACAATTGCTTTTGGAATATCACCAGAATAACGGATACCACCATCAGCAATACATGGGATTGAACGCTCAAGAGCCTTTGCTACATTGTAAACTGCAGTAATCTGAGGAACACCAACACCGCAAACAACACGTGTTGTGCAGATTGAGCCAGGACCAATACCAACCTTAACAGCATGAGCACCTGCATCACGGAGAGCAACAGCAGCCTCACCTGTTACGATATTACCAGCGATGATATCAATATCAGGATAATTTGTGGAAATCCACTTAACCATGTCAATGATGCCCTTAGTATGGCCGTGAGCTGAGTCAACAACAAGTACGTCAACATTTTCATTAGCCAATGCTTCTACGCGCTCATAATCAGCACCACCAGAAACAGCAGCTGCGCAGCGTAGGCGATAATGAGAATCGCGATTAGCCATTGGAAGGCTTTCCTCAACCAAATTGCGTACATCTGTGAATGAGTATAGACCAGCAAGCTTGCCTTCAGCATCAACTAGAGGTAGCTTACCCTTGCGAGCCTTACGCATGATATCATATGCTTCTTCAAGAGTTGTACCAGCTACAGCTGTGATTGGGTTACGTGTCATCACGTCCTCAACCTTAACTGAGTGATCATCTGTATAATCTATATCCTTAGATGTAATAACACCAACAACACGGTCATTATCATCTAGGATTGGGAAGCCAGAAAACTTGTAGCCTTTTTCCTCACGAATTGCCATAATTTCAGCAATTGTCTGACCACAATGGAAAGTAATAGGTGTATGGATAAGACCATTAAGGTGATGCTTTACACGGCTAACCTGATCAGCTTGAAGATCTGGAGAAAGATTTTTGTGGATTACACCAATACCACCAAGAGTTGCCATTGCTATTGCCATACGGCTTTCTGTAACCGTATCCATAGCTGCACTTATAAAAGGAATATTAATGTTTATTCTTGAGGTTAAGCGTGTTTCTGTAGATGTTGAATCAGGCAAGAAATCAGCATACTGAGTAACTAGTGAAACATCATCAAAGGTTAGGCCATCAAACTTAAAATGGCTCATAAATTCATCGGTATAAGGATTAATCTGCACAGCTACCTCCTAAATGGTATATTTTGTTGTTGGTAAAGGCGCATTTTGTGCGCTTTTGCCAATTTATTATATCACTGAAATTGCTATATATTCAAGCATATTTTTTAAAAAACAGAAAAAATATCATGTTGTAATTTGCAAAACTAAATGCACCTGTTTTGGTGCGTTTAGTCGTGCAAAGTTGCATTTACTTTTGCATACTACAAAAAATATCATGTCGCATTTTTAATAAATGAGCACCCAAAAGTTGATTGACATTACACCGCAAAAATGAGAAAATTTCACAAACAATTTGAATGGAGAATTTTATGGAACCAACACAAGAAGCACGTAAATTAGAAATAATTGAATTATTGAAGGGGCAAAAGCTGGATTCTAGCTTTGCAGAGGTTTTAACTTTGCTTGATTGGACAATGCCTGATGGTCAAATCGAATGCCCAGAATTCCTTAAAGAAGAATTTATTGAAAAGTACTTGCCTGAACTTATTTGGTTTGACGATTTAAAAGACAGACTTATTGCTGTAGCAAAAGAGCTTGGCGATGATCCTGTTTGTTGCTCAATTATGACAGCTGTTTATATGGGTCTGTATGTCGATAGAAAGAATGTTAATTGGGGTCTGATTCAACCTCAACCATACTTTGGTGACAATGCCGGTTTACCTGTACTTTTGCTTGCTATTGCATCGATTCCACTTTTTTATCAGCGCTATGCTTCTTATAGCATTCCAAAGGAATATGCACATCACCATGCAGAATGGATTGGTGGTGCCGTAAAAATCTATCAAGCAGCACATGAAGGCAAACCAGGATTCACTTCCAGCCAAATCTTTTGGCTATCTCTAGGTGCTGCGGGTAAAATTACCCGTGTAGGACGTTTTGAATTTGCTATTGATGATTTTTCTGAATGGTGGATTCCTCCAATTTACATTAACAAAACAACAGGTGAGCATGTTGTTTTTGCTCGCGATGGCTGGAAATTTAATTCTGTAGGCGACAGACTGCCAAATGAAGCTACAGAAGGAATTGAATTTACAACAACGCTTGTTGAAACAGAAGATACTGTTACTGGTTACACATTTAATACAGCTGACAGCTCTCTCATTAAAGAGCTTAAAACAATCAAAAAGGACGAGTGGTCACTTCAGGCAAAGGCCGGGGATAAAGTACTTGGCTTACACATTCCTGGTGGCAGATCAATGGATTTTGAAGAAGCAAAACGCTCTCTTCCTCTAGCTCTTGATTTCTTCAAGAAATATCGTGGTGTTGACGCAAAACTTATCACATGCGAGTCTTGGATTCTGAATGAGCAATGGTTGCAACGTCTTCCTGCAGAATCTAACCTTGTTAAATTCATGAAATACGGACGAATATTCAAGTATCCTGTTTTTAATACTCAGGAGGGTATTTTCTTTGTCTTTGGTCATGATAAAATAGACCCAGCCACACATAAAGCAGACAATAAGCTACAGCAAACCATGATAGATATGCTTAATGAGGGTATTCCTGTAAAAGCTGGTGGCATCTATTTTACACCAGAAATGGTTAGATAAGGGTTATCCTGAAAACTAAATATGCCTCCAAAAAAATGCGAAGAATATGGGCCATAGAGCACTGAGCTTATGTGCCTGACTTCGCATTACTTTGTATACTCTGAGCTTTATACACCCTTTCTTTGAAATATTGGAACATATTTCTACATTAAACTTATTATAATAATGAACAAAATATTGAATTATTTCGTTTAAAAATATGTAAGTTTATGTTATTAAAAGTCTAATGCAAAAAATGGACAAACAAATGAATTTAGCAATTGAAATTAAGAGTCTCCGTAAAAGTTTTGGCCTAGAAAGCAATAAAATTGAAGTAATCAAGAATCTTAACTTTTCACTAGAGAAAGGCGCTTTTGAAATTATTATGGGGCAAAGTGGCTCTGGCAAAAGTACACTACTCCACTTGATGGCTGGCTTATTAGATCCAGATGAGGGAGAAATAATTGTTGGCGAAAAGGAAATATCTAAGCTTAATGATGAGAAAAAAACAATTTTTCGCCGGAAAAACATAGGCTTAATCTTTCAAGACTTTAATTTGATTCCTACATTAACTGCAGAAGAAAATGTCATGCTTCCTCTCATGCTTGATAGAAAGCACGACAATTCTAAGGCTAGCGAATTACTAGATCTACTTGGACTAAGTGCTAGAAGGACTCATCTACCATCACAGCTTTCTGGTGGTGAGCGCCAACGCATTGCCATTGCAAGAGCCTTGGTAACAAACCCAAAAATAGTTTTGGCTGATGAACCAACAGGAAATCTTGATTCACCAGCAGCACGTGAGCTTTGTTCCCTATTAAAGAAAATAAATAAAGAAACAGGATGCTCTATTCTTATGGTTTCACACGATCCAGTTGTAAGTGCCGTAGCATCAAAGGTTCATGTACTCAAGGATGGTGGCATTGTTGGCTCTTTCAATACTGATGGTAATCCACATATCGTTTCAGAACGCTATTTAGCAGCAATTGAGGGCTAACAATGATTTTATTCAAGCTAGCATGGGGAGCTCTCCGCAAAGAAAAAGGTCGCCTAATTACTGCTGTTTTTGGTGTAGCGGCAGCAACTGGTTTATTAGTGTGGCATTGTGGACTTGCTGAAACTGCTGTTTCGCAATCAGAAAAGGCAGCTATTGAAGCTACAACACCATTTGGTGCATGGATTCAAGGACCAAGCAAAGGTCCAAGAATGAATAACCGACAAACCTCTAATACTCCCCAAAATGGGAAAAGAGCCGTTGCTGGTCAAGCGGTAGGTTTTAGACGTGGTGTTTCTAGAGTTGCTGCTACACCAATTCCACAGGATTTATATGATGCAGTTACATCTAGCCCAACAATAAAATCAACACTAGAGCTTCAGGTTACACCTACTGTACTAGATATTCGCCCAGGGGGACATATTATTCAAGGACCACCAATGACAGCGCAAATCGCTGTTATTCCAGAATCTGGCAAACAACCCTTTGAGGCAAACAAGCTTGTATCTGGCAAATGGGTAGATCGTAATGCACAGACATTTGATGCAACTGTCAGCTATGCAGTATTTGAACAACGCAATCTTCCTATCCCTGATCTTGGTTCCACAATCGACCTAATAAACAAAAATGGCACTATAACTCTACGAATAGTTGGGTTCTACGAATATTCTAATCTTGTAGCAGCATTTCCTTCTATATATACAACGGAATTTGCATATAGAGAAATTACAGGAAAAGACTATCCTCAAATGATTAATGGAGACAGAGGCAATTTACTTCTTTGTGAAATGTCAGAAGGTTATACAGGCGATGCATTAGAGGAGGTACTAGACACCGTGCCGCAATCCGCTGATCGTTGTACATTCACAACTATTGCTGCCTTACGAGAACGCTTTGAAAGTGATACTGTAGGTCAAATCGTTGCTCAGCTACCCCTTTCACTTACTCTTGCATTTATTACTGCTGTGTGCATGATGACAACAGTACTTGTTACAAGCATTACAGAGCAACGTAAACGTATGGCTATGCTTAGATGTGTTGGTATGACCCGCAAAGGAGCTGCTGGTGTAATGCTAACAGAAACATTAATTATTTCATTCGTTGGGTGGATAGTTGGTCTAATACTTGCTCTACTTGCTTTACAATGCTTCTTATTTGTAGATGATTCTGGACAATTGCCAAAGGTTATTCATATCACCTACATAACCCCAATATGCTCACTTATTCTATGTTTAGTTGTAAGTATGTTTGCGGCAATTGCTCCTGCTATCCATGCTATAAAAATTGCTCCTCTTGAAGCTGTTGCTCCACTTCAAACAACTACACAAAAAATTTCAAAAAAGAAAACTATCTGCGGAATTATTTTACTAATGCCTCTATTTATAATGGGGTTACCTTTTGCTAAAGACGAGACATCTCTACGTTATCTAATGATTGCAATAGGAATGCCATGCTTCACAATCGGTTGCTGGCTTCTAATTCACCCAATTATGCGGTTTGTTGAGTTTTGTTTCTTACCTTTTGTAGCATGGTCTGTAAGGCTTGATAAGCATATGCTTACTCGTAGACTTTCCCGCGAACCAGCGCGGTCTGTCGGAACAATTATGACCTTATCATTTGGTCTATGCTCATTTATAGCTATTCATATTTGGGGTGGTACACTAATGTCTTCATATGTTCCAAGTCCTGAATGGCCAGATGCTATTGTTTCTGCTTTACCAGGAGGTTTAAGTATGGAGCAGGTTGAAAACGGCAATAATGCATATGGTTTAGGTCGAGAATTAATTCCTATTGAATGCTCACAATTTCCTTTAGAAGAAAGTACATGTCAAAAAATAGCAACTAATGGTGGAAGCTCAGAAGGACAAGTACTAATTTTTGGTGTTAATCCAGAAAAAGCATTCGGAGGAGATAAGCCATTTGCTAACTTCAAATTTACCAATAGCAATGCAAAACAGGCGGCTATTGATTTAGCCGAAGGAAATACTTGCATTGTTCCTGATATGTTTTTAAGACTAACAAGACTTAAGGTTGGTGACACAATTTCTCTTGCAGGCAAGGAGCTACGCATTTGTGGTTCTGTTGACTTAAATTGGCATTTAGTAACTTCTCGTGCACAAGTTCGCACCCTTAATGGTAGACTTGATACAAAGGAAAAGCCACAAAATTCATCTAATGGGCCTAGAGCAAGAAGAACTATGGGTATGCTATTCATAAGTGAGACAACTGCACGAGAATTAACGGGCAACTATGATCGAGTAAATTTTCTTTGGGTAGAATTGTCGGATGAATTTAAAAATATTCACCCATTACAAGCAACAGTACGATTAGATGAAGCATTGCGAGGCACAATGAAGCCAGGCAATGAGAGTGTTATTAAGGTGCATCATCGTGATGAAATAGCAGATGGTACAATTGCTCATGGCAATGACATAATTGGCACAATGGCAAGAATTCCTTTTTGGTCCTTAATTGTGACTTCTGCTGGTATTATTGCTCTTCTTATAGCATCAGCAAAGGCCAGCCAAAAGGAGCTTCGCACTATGCGTGCTGTAGGAATGACCCGTAGTCAAGTAATGCGTTTATTTGCTGGTGAAGCAATGCTTGTAATTATCTGTATGCTAATTATAAGCTTCTTTGGTGGAATGCTAATTGGTTGGTCATTTACAGCATGCACACGTTTAGCTATGCGTTCTGGGTTAGCTGTTACTCTTGTAATACCTTGGATAACAGTCTTAAAAGGTATTGGCTTTGCAATTCTTCTTTGCATAATAATGACAGCCTTACCTCTACGCAGTATTGCAAAATAAATTTCAAGGCGAGATAATACGACAATCTATCATCAATAACCCAATAGTGTAATGACAAAAATGATTTTCTATTGGGTGTGAATGATATGCTCTATATGATGGCTAATTGAATACACACCCAACAAAGTAAAACTTGTGTAATCTACGCCAACATAATTGCTACATTAGTATCGAAAAAATAGGCTTGCTATTTTCAATGAAATAAGCATTCGGACTTATTCGTACCAGCTTGTGTCGAAATGTCCTTCCGAAACAATTCTAGCAGGACCAGTTAAATATACATTTGAAAAGATATCATTCTTTTCATCATAATCAGCAGACACTTCAAGTTTATCGCCTGAGCGTACATCAAAGCATACTGGTGATTTTGCTCCAAAACGTGCAATCAACACTAACGCTGAAGCTGTAGCACCTGTACCACAAGCACCTGTCTCTGCCTCTACTCCTCGTTCATATGTACGCAAGGAATAACGGGAAAACGATGTATTTATCCGTCTAACAAAATCTACATTTGTTCCTTCAGGGAAATACTCTTCATTGTATCTAATAGAGCTACCGATACTATGTATCGCTTCTGAAGATAGTTCATCATCAGAAACATTCACAGCATGAGGCACCCCTGTATTTAAACAATCATATTTTCTCCCGTCTATAATATAGGATGTTATAGGAGAAGGTTGAGGCATCTTTATGGAAACGATTTCTGCTCCTGGTGTTGCTGATTTTATAGTTGCAACAATAACACCGCTATCAGTTAAAATGTGTTGTGATTCACCAGCTATACCATTATTATATGCATATAAAGCAACACAACGAGCTGCATTACCACACATCCCAACTCGTGTTCCATCGGGATTAAAGAATATCATTCGAAAATCATTACCAGAGAAGGTTTCAGCTAAACGAATTATTAACACACCCTCACAGCCTATTCCTTTGTCTCGAGCAGAAATTCTTGCAATTAAAGAGGTTGCATCTAAATCAAATTTCTGAGCACGATCATCTATAATGATAAAATCATTTCCTGCTCCATGCATTTTAGTAAATTTAATTTTCATTCAACCTCCTTGATTAACAAAACAACAATCAACAGCTGACGAATTATCAACCACTAGTTTATTATTTGTCAGAATGCAATGACAATAGCTGCCATGGCTTTAATTCAATAGCAATTTTGTTTCTTGAAATTACACGACCAGTATTGATGATTGTTAAATTTCGTACGTTTTCTGGGAAAGTAATTTTAACATTTTTCTTATGTACTCGGCCTGTGTGAATAATTGCATAATATGTGCCATTTGATGGTGTTTTATAGCGACGAACGACAACTTCTGGATCATCACATGCGCCCTTAACTATTTCAGATGGAACAGCTGGAAGAGCTAAGAAGTTTGAATTAAATTCACGAACAGGAATTGGGTATCCGCGTGAAAAAGTTGAACCATACAAGTAACCAATAAAGTATGGATTTCCGTTAGCCATAGCCATAACCTCTGTTGACATACAAGCGCGGCCAGCACGCTCAAAGTCACAAATTGCATAGCCAAATACTCGCTCCTCTTGCTCCTTACCATCCTTCATAACCATTTTATAATTCATGTTTTCATTTAAAGAATGATGGCGAACTAGCATTTGACCACCGTCTGCATTTGTATACTCCTTTAGAGATAGTGGGTCTGCAACAGAGAACAAACGGTGAATTGGATGTGAAAGCCAAACACCATTAAGATTCTGATAATTATGTGGATCATCGCCAGGGCTAGCGTGATGCCATTCCCAATGTCCCCATGTTCCAGCATCTGATTTAAGCTGCTTCAAATACAAATGCTGTGATGCAATGTCGCTAGGAGATCGAGCTATTGCATTTTTATTATTATATGGGGCAGCCCTCCACAAATTAATCCACAATTGCTTATTTCCCTCATCAGTGTAAGCGCACCAATCTCCAGCTACACCAGGTCCTGGTTCAGAACCATTTGTTTGGAATAAAACAATTGGATCATTAAGACCATTTTTAATCATATGGGTGCGTAGCTCAACCATAAACTGAGCACGTTTTTGCTTCCACCATGCCACATAATCATCATGTTGCTGACGATTTTGACGAAGGCTTTCACGAGTTACATTCTTTCCTGTTTCTCTATTATAGCGGTCCACAGTTTCTTGTGCAAATCCAATAGGAATTTGCATACGAGGGCGCAGCCAAATGCCCATAAATTTTGCTTTATTCTTATAGCGTAAGACTGAAGCAGAAATTACATCCTTAAAATCAGCCAATGCCTCGGGATCAGTCACATCAATATTACATTTTTCTACCCACCAAACATGAGTATAATTTTCTAAATCCTTACCAGTTTTTGGGTCAACACCCAAAGGTCTAGCACGCTTTTGATAGCCCAAAGATTTAACCTTTTGACCATTAACTACTCTATCTCCACCCAATGGTCCGCCATATTCATAATATGGGAAAACCCAAAAGCCGTAATTACCCATTAGAGTGACAATCTCTTCCCATAGACCACGATTTGGACCATCCCACATCCAATTTGATCTATATGAGTTTGGATCCCAGTGCTGAACTGCTCCGAATTCAAACAAATCCTTAGTATAAGTATTCATACCTAAGAATAGCATTTGACGAGCCTTCTGGTCGAACCAATCCAGTGGATTCTCAACTGCGCGCTTACCTGGTTCACCACCAATAACACCATCAGACATTTCCTCTCTCCATGAAAGATGGCGCTGAGGAAGATTATCTGGTGGTAGAACAACTTTTGCTTTAATCCCCTTAAAATTATTTATCTCATAAAGAGCAATACGCTTAACTGCAAAGCCTGCAGAAATAGGCTCGGAATGCTTTGAATATTGACCAATTACAACATCAAAACCATTTGCAGGTACTTGATTTAAACTTGCTTCGGTGTAATCAGTAAAACGATCTTGAATTGTAGTTAATGCTGTCCACTTTTCATATTTACCACTCAATGGCAAATCTAATGACTCACTATTACAACCTACATACTTAGGATACCAAGCATCACCTAAACATTGACCAGTGTAAAAACCTCGTTTTGAGCCTGTTGCCTTATTATGAACAATCCAAGAACGAGCAACATCCTCAGGATATTCAATTACTAAAACGTAATTTCCATTAGCCTTTAGACCCTTACCTTCTCCAATTCGAAAAGTAACAAAGGTTGTATCTTTAGGGTCCATTGGCATTGTTAGACATGGTTGCCCAAGAATATTAACAACCTTACTACCTCCTACTGGATGCTCAACAAAATGACGTGACCGACGATATTCAGGTGATGTGTTTGTACAATCAATTTCATCAATCAATGTGACATGACCAAATGGCCTAATAATTTCTGCGTGTAAAGCTAAAGAAAAAGCAACAGAAAAAATTGCTGAAAAAACAAATTTTAACTTCATATAAATACCCTTTAATTCTAATATTATTTATTGCTTGTATTTTACCTTTTTCTTATCTATAAAGTCAACAATAGGTTTCATTAAAAGAATGATTAAGCTATTTTAATAAATACATTTATAGCAATGTAAAGTATTTGTTAAAATCGCTCAGCCGTAAACTTTATCAAAACTCTAGATTTTCCTGCTGGAGCATCTCCAACGATAGATGGAAAATATTTTGAAGCATTGCCTCTACTGCCATCATTATTTGGCATTTTATCAATTACTATGCCATATCTATTCCGTTCAACATCCACATTTAATGTTAATTTTGTAAAACCATGTGGTAATATTGGTGACGCTTTAGTTAAATTAAATTTATCCTTCAGACGGAAATTAACATTAAGAGGTTTTCCTGTGTCTCCCTCAACCAAAACATACAGTGCTTTTTCGTACATATCATAACGAACTGCTAGCTTGGGCTCGGTTGTCTCTAAATCATAAACGGCAGATAAATAATTAATTTCAGCACGAATATCACGGATTTCTTCCGAATCCATTGCTAAAAGTACTAGTGATGGATCATTCATAACGCCAACCACACTGGAAAACGGAATATAAACAAATGTTGGAGTATCCAATTCAACATCAAACAACACACGATTATTTGAAGAAGAAGCAATAGCAAAGGTAACCGGTTTTGTTGAGGTATTTAAACGTTCACTGATACTTCCAACAATTGGAGACACATTGATAAAAAATCCAAAGCCTTTGGCACCTTTAAGATAATTTTCCAAACCTAAATTAAAGAAATAATTAGGACGTTGCTTATGCTTAGCCCCAGAGAATTCAACAAAAATACTGTTATCATCCCAAATAGGAGCATTTAGCATAACAAAGCGCTTGCCTTTTGAATCAAATGTCTCTGGTGCTGAAACACACTGAATCTCCTTATGTTCCGAAGGACCAGCAGACTTAACCCCTGTCCCCCTTGGTCCAGTTGTTAATATACGTGTATCTACAAATTCAACAAAATCAGTTAAATTTGTTGATGCAACAATAGGAACATAACGCCACTGATTTGGTAAACAATCAAATGTTTGTGCACGCTCTAATTTGCCCCTTGATTCAGCCTCAGTGGATTCTACTTGAGGTTGCTCTTCTCTTGCTTCTCGTGACTTATAGCGCTTAATATTGATAATCGACAAACCAGATGTTTTATATTCTAAAGAAACAATGCCTTTGAAAGGACCAATATCAACGCCCTTTTGCCTTTGTGGAGCTAGAACTCTAATATTTCGCTTCTTGGGCTTTAATGGCGTAGGAACAGATTGACCAATTTCATCTATTTGAAAATCTTGCTGGGTAATTGTTGCTCCTCCAGTCCAATAAACTGGCACAACTATATTTGCATCACGCCCATAATCAGCACGTGTGGAGAAAACAACAACAGTTAATTCTTCATCGCTATTTTTTGTAGCTACATAATAAGTATCTTCCAACGGAGCTAAAGATTGTGAATCTTCTAAAGATAAAGTCATTGGAAGAATTTTACCTTCGCCAGCAGAAAGCTCAAAAATCTTTTTATACATTTGCCAGATTGGTTGTTGCTTTTCTTCAACAATGAAATTTTCTCCTTTTTCTCCAGGATCAATGATAGCACCTTTTCCCCCGTGCATAAGCACCTGCAGCAATGCTATCATAGTATCCTCACCATTATCGATTATAGCTTGATGATGCTTTAGAGGCATTAATGGTGTTAGAAAAGATAAAAACGAAGGACTATAATTCTTACCTATAGCTAAATAAAGCTGTAAATAATCACCATAAAGCCTATCTTGGCGTCCACCCTTTACCGTAACTGGCGCTGGATATGTCCGACAATATGGAGTTTGTACATTGGCAGCTGTTTTGACACGATCCGCATCACAAACATCAAGTGCAACAATATTAACGTTATCAATATATTTGGAAAGAACTTCTGCACTACGCTCATCATCACATATCCATCCATAAACAACACATCCGAATCGGGTTAAAAACCACATTGCAGTATTTTCATTAATCTGTGTTAAATCTCCTTTGATACGGACGTATGGCATTTTTTTATTTTTTAAAATGTAAGTAATCTCATAAGCCCATGTATTAAATTCTTCGCCATATTTCTTGTCCTGCAAATACCCCAAAGAATGAATTTCACTCATAGCCATGTATGAAGATTGATAATCGATAGGTGCTTGAGCATTTCCTAACTTCGTAACATTTGTTAATGAGATGTTTGGCAATGACAATTCAAGCAATTCAATAGGTAAATCACTCAACAAACGTTTATGTACTCCTTTAGACGGTGCAAATGAAATAAATGTTTTTTGCCCTTCATAAATAGGCTGAATTCTAAAATAATCAAAGGCTAAAATAAAATTACCATCATTTGATATTTCTAAGACATTATCTGTCTCTTGGAAATATATGAACGGAAGAAATATTTCCTGCTCTAATCGTCCATCAGTTATATTTCTATGGTAAATTTTTCTACCATTTAACTTAATGCACAATGGTCTTTCTGCATTCTCAAAACGATAGGTCATAAACTCATTACGCTTTAGCTTATCAGAAACAATAGCAAACTTAATAGATGCACCAGCTGTTGGTATTTTGGGACCAATGGAGATTTGAATTGTTTGTTTCGGCTTTAAGCGCTGCGGAAATTCTACTGAAGAAGAAACAACAACTACAGAATCATCACTTTCTAACGTTTTAAACTCATCCTCAACAAGTGGTGCTGAAGATGAAGAAGGCTTACCATTATTTCTTGCAACTTCAAACCAAGAAATATTTGCCCATGCATCTCCTTGCGCAGAACCTTGTGCAGATGGAGTAATGGGCCCATTCCCCCAATTAGTAAAATTATCAAACTCTGCATATACTGTTACATTAAAAAATGCGGATACTAATAAAACTGAAAAAATGTTTTTTTTCATAAATATGAGCTCCTTATCAAGTTAAATGCAGATATTAAAATATATATTATATTACGTGTAAAAATTTAATTTGCCTTATCAAGTAAAGCTATTCGTTTATATTCACGATAAATTCTAAATGGAATGCGTAAAATCAACAAGGAAAATAAAACTAAATATCCCCATGTTAAAATTCTCCAATTCCAGACATATGGATCATGAGAAGATGACATATAATGTACAATCATCATTACACAATCTATAATAGCTAGAAAGGCAAAAAATACAGATTGTCCATAATAATTTAAAATTTCTTTTAATAGTGTATACAAAGTCTTGAAAAAGCCTTTCTTTTTGTTTTTTGCACTAGACTTTATATCTGTAGTTCCTAAAAACACACTTTTTCTAATTTTTTTAGAAAGCAAATGAGGCTCTAATCTACCTTTACCAATTTCTTCACACAAAACATGTTCACTAGCGGATTCTGCACATGTCCAATTAGCTGCAAGAGCCAAAATTGCAAAATACATCCATAATGTAGATTTATTCAACAAAGACAATGCAACACCTATAGAAACCACAAATCCAGGCTTAAATAAGAGATGAAAAACATAATCTAAATAAAAGCCACGTAGAGATGATGTCTTATAATATCTAGACAAGCTACCATCTACAACATCAAGCACATATCCCCAAACCCAAAGAAATGCAGTAAAAAACAATACTAGAAGAGAGAAAATGTAAGATTTTATTGCAAAAAGATGAGCAGCTACAACAATTGTAAATAATGAAGCAAACCAAGATAAGCCGCCAAATATTGTCACAAGATTTGCTGACAAACCAAGCCTTACTGAAATTTTAACCAAAGGTAAAACCAACCTACGAGCAAACAAAGAAGTAATTAGCGCACATTCATCAGTTTTAATTGTTGAAAGAAAAATTTCATCTTCTTCATCATCTGCTTCTTCTTCATCATCTGCATCTTCTTTATCAGAAGAATCTTCTATATCTTCATCACAGATTTCTGTTGTCTGCTTGTCCTTCAAATTAACAATTACTTCTGGCTGATCTTCATCATTCTCTTTTACTTCTTCATTTTCATTTTTAGATTCAGAAGAATTATCTAATTCTTTAGTAGCATCCAAATCCAACACCGGGATATTTTCAGTTGCTTCAGAATTTTTATTTTTTATTTCTAAATTAGAAGATTGTTCACTTTGATCTGAATCATGCAATTCTGTAGAATCATCGTCTAAAATGTATTCCCCCAGTAATTTGATGTTTTTATCTTTCATACAACATCTCCTTCTAAATAAAAATTAATTATTAAACAGTATCTTAAAAAGCTCCGCGATCAAAAAGAACTGTACAAATAGTTAAGAAGACAAGCTTGATATCCATAATCCAATTTTTATTAAGTGAGTACCATATATCAAGCATACACATTTCTTCAAATTTAATATTTGACCGACCCGCTACCTGCCAAATACAGGTAAGTCCAGGCACAGAAATATGCCTTAGATAATGCCAATCACTAACAAAATACTTCAAATCAGTCATAGGTAAAGGACGTGGTCCAACAAGACGCATTTCACCCTTAATTACATTAAATAGTTGTGGAAGCTCATCAATAGAGAATTTCCTTAAAAATCCCCCCATAGGGAATATGCGAGGATCCTTCTTAAGCTTGAACAACCCTCCATCTGACTCATTCTTTTCTCTAAGCTTCTCAACAAGCTTATCTGCACCCACATGCATTGTTCGGAATTTATACATCCTAAATGGCTTACAATTATAACCACAACGCTCTTGAACGAACAATGACGGACCTTTAGAAAAAAGCTTTACAACTAAAAAACCAAACAAAAGTATTGGAGAAGCCACAATTACACCAAACAAACCAATAATACGAGAAGCTAATGATCTAAATGGCTTAAACCTATTCGAAAAATGATGCGAAGAAAAATGCACTAGAGGTATACCATCTATATAGTCACCAAAAGAGAAAGGGTTATGAAATCTTAAAAATTGAGGTGCTAAAACCTTTAATGCGACATTACCATCGACACATATACGAAGAATACGAACAAGCATATCGTTGATAATGTTCTCATCAATATACATAACAACGGAGAATTGACCGGAAGAAACTTTATCACTTATAAGCTTCCAATCATCTTCTGAGGTTGGTGTTGGCATTCTATCAACAATTTTAAACAAACATTTATTTGAACGATTTGTTAAAAGTTCATCAAAACGCTTAGCCTTGTCATTATCCCCAATTAACAAACATGGATGTGTTAAACGACCAGTTTTTTTCCTTATGTACAGAATAATCTTATTAATTACATAACGGATAAATACTGTTGAAATAATATTTATGCAAAAAACAAGCGTAAAGAAGCTACGCATATGCCAGGATTTCCTTGTAAAATACAATCCAATAGCTACAAGACCTATCATTATTGCATTGCAAATTAAAGCCTTCTTTAGGATTTTTGTTCTGCGGATTTTCTTATATCCATCATACATACCAAAAAAGGCATACAAAAAGAATAAAACAACGCTAAAACAAGCAGAATAAAAGAACGCTTGATTATAGTAAATAGACCTATATGCATTACTTCCTTCAAACAAATCAAACCTTAATTGATGGGTAATGGTATATGACAATAAAACCGAAAGCATATCCCCTAGAAAATGTGCCACAAAAATTAAAGAAATCATGTTGAGAAATTTATGTGGGGTTTTCTTTTTTGGAACTAAATTCCCTTGATATTTTTTATACATTTGCTAACCCCTTAATATAATCAACAATCACTGAAGGCGCCGTAGCGACGGTATGCTTTGAAATTCTCTCTCCCTTAACATAAAGGAAAAAGCAATTATCTCCTCCCACTAGGGCCACATCTGCATCCTTAGCCTCACCTGGTCCATTCACTACGCAGCCCATAACTGCAACATGCGGACGTGGAGCATTAGGATTTTCATGATAAAATTCCTCTAATAGCTCCTCTACTTTATTTGCTGTAGTAAAAACATCTGCTTTAGTTCTACCACAAGTTGGGCAAGAAGTAACATTTGGACCTGGTGCACGAAGCTTCAAGCAACGCAAGAGCTCTAATCCAGCCTTAACCTCTTTTATCGGTTCATCTGTTAATGAAATACGAATAGTATCACCAATTCCTTCTGAAAGCAAAATACCTAATGCCACAGAAGAGCGCACTGTTCCTGCAAGAAAGGTTCCTGCCTCTGTAAGTCCAAGATGAAGAGGATAATTTGTTGTCTTTGATAATAGTCTATATGCTGCCAATGTACGGTCAATGTCTGAGGCCTTAACAGATATCTTAATATCGTAGAAATCAACCTCCTCTAAAAGACGCACATGCTGCATTGCACTTTCAACTAAAGCTTCAGCAGTAGCTCCTCCATATTTTTCACGAAGAGCTAAATCAAGAGAACCAGCATTAACACCAATTCTTATTGGGATGCCCCTAGCCTTTGCAGCATTTGCAACTGCAAGCACTTTATCCTTACTACCAATATTTCCAGGATTAATGCGAAGACCATCAACCCCTGCTTCAATTGATTTAATAGCAAGTCGCCAATCAAAATGAATATCGGCGACCAATGGCATTTCTGGGCAAGCACGTTTAATTTCACCCAATGCTTCTGCTGCAGCCACATCTGGCACTGCAAACCTAACAATGTCACAGCCAGCTCGTCCAAAGCTCTTTACTGACTCTACACTTGCTTTAACGTCGTGCGTATCTGTATTGGCCATCGTTTGGACACTAACAGCCGCACCCCCTCCAATAGTAACACTACCGAGTTGTATTCTACGTGTATTTTCTCTTGCTATTGTATTTACTTTTTCCATAGCTTGAAATTAAAAGGAAATAAAAAGAAATTTATTCTATTGGACCAACCTCAAATGAACTATCTTCCTCAGCTGCTTCGGTTACTCCTTTAAAATCGTATGTATCTTGATACTCTGTATCTTCAGAAGGAATCACCTCATATTCTCCATCTAAAAGAACAGCCTCCTCCTGAATTTGCTCATTTGTACTTGTATCTACTGAATTATCGACTTCTGCCTCAATTTCTTCATTGGCTTCCGTTTCTTCTTCATTAACTTGCTCCTCTTGAGCCTTATCATCAGATTTTACCAAACCCCAAACCGTTCTAACATCCTTACAAGAAATGAAGATAAAAAATGCGATTAATAAAATACCGAAAAGATTGCAAACCAAGTTTATAATTTTTGCAGGTAGTTCTCTACGGAAAATACCACGCCACAATGCGAACATGATGTGTCCACCATCAAGAATAGGTATTGGAAGCAAATTCAAAATTGCTAAATTAATATTTAAAAATCTAATAAATCCTAAAAAGCAAAGAAAACCAGAAAGAACATTAAACCACATAACTGTGAAAATAGAAATTGGTCCTCCTAGTGCATTTACTGTACGTGAAGCCTCACCTTTCTCTTTTGGTGTAAATAACGATTCGAGGATTCTGAATATTGATGATGCATCATCACTTAACTGATCTATTGGATTATGTGATTTCATCCAAGGGTAAACTATAGGAGCCTTTGCAGAATTGTAAACAATACCAATGAGGTATTTTTCATGCTCCTCAGAATACTCTGGAGTGACTTCGACATCAACAAAGCCCCCATCTCTATAAAGTGTGATAGATAAAGGATCTCCAGTACCAATAATTGCTGAAAGTTCTTCAGAGTATATTAAACGCTTACCATTGCATGCAAAAATATAGTCATCCTTTTGAATTGATGCTTTTTCTGCTGGACTACCTTCCGCAACTTCTTGAATAACTAAGACATCTGCCTCTTTTATACCTTCAACTGTATAAAACTTCTGCCCCTCTGGCATCACAACAGGAATATTTAATGAAGGATTATAAACATTATCATAAATATTTGACACACAAACTGTAGCAATTATATTCGTAGTAGAACCAACAACAACCTCCTTTGCACCAAGATGAACTTCTTGAACAAATTCATTGTAGATTTCTACATTACGCCCATTAACACTAGTAATAACATCACCAGCACGAAGACCAGCTTCAGCTGCTAATGACTCTGGATCAACATGACCTATAACAAAACCATTTGGGAACTTGATTTCTTCTGGTACGCTATTTTGTTGTGGAAATGCAAAAAGAATTAGTGCCAATAATATCGCAAAAAGAATATTCCCTAATGGACCTGCAAAAGCAACAATTATACGCTTCCACCAGGCTGCAGGAGTAACTTTTTCTTCCTTTTCTCCAGAGCTTCCTTGAATAAGTTCCATGCCTGTAGGATCTAACTCAGGAAGAGAAACATATCCACCTAAAGGTATAAGAGATATTCGAAACTCTGTGTCTTTTATCTTTTTTTTCCAAAGACAAGGTCCGAAACCGATAGAAAAGATAGGTGCTTTTAGACCCAACAACCTACCTGCTAAAAAGTGACCAAACTCATGAACAAAAATTGTAAGACTAAAGAAAAATATAATAGCAACAATGCCTAAGATTATAGCAAGTATACTTAAAAATAATGACATCTAGATTTCCTACATATTACGTGTTAAAAATTACATATGGTATAAGGTATAGTTTTTTAGGTATATTTTAGTAAAATCTAATGAATTAGGCAAGTGAAAAGCAGTTTTTCCTGGTTTTCTATCAGCATCTTAACTTTTACACCCAATCTGACCAAATTTTGCTGACAAATGGTAACTCTAGAACGCATTTAAGTTATTCATCAGTTAAACCTCATACCTTGAACCACCACATGCACCACACTTTCTGTATCAAAGACCGAGTAAGTCATACAAACAAACACTATGAAGTTGCTTTTTTGCTTCGAAAGCCATAACAACAAGAAAGCCCCCACCTTACTTCCCGACAAAAATTCCATAAAAAGTTTGATAAATCAAAAATTTATTTTACATCAAAAAATAATTGTAGTAATATATTAGAACTCTTTTTTTAAATCCGACATATTCTTTTGGAGTAATTTTATGGGTGGCTTCTTTGGTTCAACATCTTCCGCAAATTGCGTTGCCGATGTTTTTTATGGTACCGATTATCATTCACATTTAGGCACACATCGCGGTGGTATGGCCTTTTGGAATGGCGACAAATTCGTACGTTTTATTCATGATATTTCAAATTCCCCATTCCGTACGCGCTTTGAAAGCGACTTTGCCGAATGTATAACAAATGATAAGCTACGTTCAGGTATTGGGTCTATAAGCGACACAGACGATCAGCCACTCCTCTTTTACTCTCATCTTGGTAAATTTGCACTAATGACCGTGGGTCTAATTACAAACCTAGATGAAATAATAAAAGATTTTCTTAATGATAACACCTACCATTTTGCCGCAATGCAGTCGGGTGAAATCACACCAACCGAAGTTGTCGGCGCTTTAATCAACAGCAAAGGCTCATTTGTAGAAGGCATCAAAAATGTCCAAAAGCGTATTAAAGGCTCATGCTCAATCCTTATTCTTACTGAATCAGGTGAAATTTATGCCTCACGCGATTATTATGGAAGAACACCTGTAATTATAGGTAAAAAGGAAGATGCATACGCAGTAACCATTGAATCTTCTGCATTCCTTACTCTAGGCTATGAGCATGTAAAAGATCTTGGTCCAGGAGAAATTGTTTGCATTACAAATAACTCATGCACAACTCTAGCAGAGCCACAATATGAAAAGATGGCAATCTGCTCTTTCTTCTATGTTTACTATGGCTTCCCAGCTTCTACTTATGAAGGAATCAATGTGGAAGAAAGCCGCTACCGTAATGGTGCACAGCTTGCAGAAGCTTCATGTGTTCCTGCTGATCTTGTAGCAGGTATTCCTGATTCTGGTGTTAGCCATGCGCTTGGTTTCGCAGAGCAATCAAAGCTACGCTATGCTCGCCCATTCATCAAGTATACACCAACATGGGCTCGTAGCTTTACTCCAACCCGTCAATCTGCACGTAAGCACATTGCAAAGATGAAGCTTTTAGCTATTAAAGAGTTAATCAAGGATAAGAGCATTATCTTCTGCGATGACTCAATTGTTCGTGGAACACAGCTAATGGACCAGATGGCAATTATCCGTAAGGCAGGAGCACGTGAAATGCACATGCGCATTGCATGCCCACCACTACTCTATCCTTGCAAATTCTTAAATTTCTCATCCTCTCGTTCTGTTCTTGACCTCGCCACACGCCGCGCAATCAAGGAACTAGAAGGAGAAGATGCAGATATTTCAAAATATCGCGATCCAGATGGCGCTCCATATAAGAGCATGGTTGATTTACTCCGTGAGCAATTCAAGCTTGACTCACTAGCATTCCAAAGACTAGATGATTTCAAAAAGGCATTAAATCTAAAAGGCATTTGCACATTCTGCTGGAATGGTGAGGATATCTCTATGCCACACGAATGCCCACATGGTTGCCACAACTGTGCTCACACAGAGGGTTGCCTTCCTCCTGAAAAGAAATAATTTTACAAATAATCATATTCTAAAATGCTAATAAAGAATCTACGAATATTGGACCCTGCCACAGGGAAGGACTGTATTGGAGAGCTTAACATTGAAGGAACACGTATTCCTACGCTGCCACAATTAGAGGATGGTTCTTATGATGGCACAGGTTATATTGTTATGCCTGGTCTAGTTGACATTCACACGCATTTTAGAGAGCCAGGCGCTACTGACTCAGAAACTATTCAGACAGGTATGGCAGCTGCTATAGCTGGAGGGTTTAGCATTGTAACGACAATGCCAAACACAACCCCAGCTGCAGATAATGAAGAGGTTCTACGCTTCCAAATTGAAGAATCAGAAAAGTATTCCGAAGGCTTAGTAAGGCTATACCCTACAGCATGCTGCACAAAGGGACGTGCTGGCAAAGAAGCAGTCAACCCAAAAGATTTACCTTCTGCTATTGCTTTTACAGATGACGGCAACTATGTAACGCCTGATGAGGCAATGTATCAGGTGGCTAAAAGCTGCAGAGAGCTTAATAAGGTCATTATGGATCACGCCGTTGTTCCATCAATTGCAAATGGTGGCGTTATGCGTGAATGCGTAGCAAGCGAAGGCGAAAAGATTTTCCCTGATGCAGCTGAAGTTGAGGCTGTAAAGCGTGATATTGAGGTTGCTCGCCAAACTGGTTGCCGCATGCATATTCAGCATCTTTCATGCGCTGAAGCAGTAGATGTTATCGCTAGAGCTCAAGCAGAAGGAGTTAAAATTTCTGCTGAAGCAACACCACACCATCTAATGCTTGCTGCAGAACAAATTCCTAGCTCTGCTTCAGCAAATTGGAAAATGAATCCACCTCTTGGCAAGCTTAGCGATGTTGCTGCTCTACGAAAAGGCGTTCTTGACGGTACAATATGTTGCTTTGCAACAGACCACGCACCACACTCTGCTCAAAAGAAAGAAGGTGGCTTTGCAAAGGCTATGTTTGGCATCATTGGTCTTGAGACTGCTGCACCTGCTTCTTGGACAGCAATGGTTACAGAGGCAGGCATGTCTCCAATTGAATGGTGTAAGTGCTGGACTATACACCCTGCTACCCTGTTGAATCTTTCTATTCCTTCTCTCTTTGATAATGTCTCAACAACTGTTGCATTTTTGAAGGAAGAAGAATGGCAATTTTCAGAAGCAGATATTGCTTCAAAATCTCATAACACACCATTTATTGGCAGCACATTTACATTACGTGTTACTGGCATTGGCAGAACTGTTTAAATTTTTGTTTCGCATAACTAAGGGGCAAGTATGGACAATAATGATGAAGATATCAAGAAATTAGAGCTTGATAAGCTTGATGAGGATGATTGTAATCGTAATGCATATTACTTTACAACAATTGGTCATACATCTCCTTTCTACAAAGAAAATTCATTTGTCAAGGCTCCTCGCGAAGATAAACCTCTGCCTGATGCTTCAGCATGGAGAGACCTTACACCAAAAGTAATTTGGGATGGTCATCCTAATGAGGTTGGTGCATTTGCCGATTCTTGGAGAATGCTTGGTGTAAAATTACATCAGCCTGAAAAAGGAACAAACTTTAAGCGTAATTTTGTTTACACTCCTTTTAGCAGCAGCGTATTTATTTGGGGTTCATGCTTTATCACAATGTTTGGTAAATATGCATCAAACATTTTTACATTTATTAATCAATTAGACAATTTTTATGCAGCACAGGATGCTGGTGGATTTATTCCTCGCCAGCTAGGTGTATATGACGGAAGAAGCCAATTTGAGCGTAGTGACCTATCATCAGTTGGCGGCAATATCTTTGCTTGGGCAGAGCTTGAGTGGTATCGTTTCACTGGTAATAAAGAGCGCCTTGCAAAAGTTTACCCAGTTCTTCTTGCTTATCACAATTTCCTACGCGAAACTCGCACTTGGAAGGATGGCTCGTATAAATGCTCTGGTTGGGGGTGCGGTATGGACAACATTCCTCGCTATGATACAGAGCGCCACTCAGCTGAATTTCATCATGGATTTGTTTCTTGGGTAGACGTTACTCTTCAGCAACTCTTCAATGCTAAGTGCCTTTGTGAAATGGCAACTATTATTGGCAGAGATAAAGACGAAGAATTGCTTGAAGAAATTGATGTTTTGACAAAATTAGCTAATGAGCAAATGTGGAATAAAAAGACTGAGCACTACCATGACTTAGATAGAAATGGTAAGGCTATTGATGTTAAGCACATTGGTGGATTTTGGGCTTTTCTTGCAGGTATTGCTTCAAAGGAGCAAGCACAAGCTTTAATAAGATCTTTAAACAATCCAGAAACATTTGCTGCTCCATGCGGAACACGTTCCCTTTCTAAAGATGCAAATGGCTATGAGCCAGATGGTGGCAACTACTGGCGTGGCGGTGTATGGTGCATTACTGAGTGGGCAATTATTCGTGGCTTAGATGCATGCGGCTACTCAGATGAAGCGCATAAGCTCGCACGTAAGCATGTAAGTGCTGTTGCAAAGGTTTGGGAAAACACAAAAACAATTTGGGAAAGCTACCATCCGGAAGATATTGCACCAGGAAAGCTCTATGGAGCACCTGTGCGCGATGAATTTGTTGGCTTCTCAGGTCTGGCTCCTATCGGCATGCTAATCCAAGATGTATTTGGTATAGTATTCAATCCTGGCAAAATTACATGGAAGGTACGCTTGCTAGAGCGTCATGGTATTGAAAAAATTACTCTTGCTGATGGTAATGAGATTTCTTTGATATGTGAAGCACGCAGCTCTGCTGATGAGAAACCTGTCGTACACATGACATCTACAATGCCTATTGAGCTTGAGATTATTTAATTTTCTAACTAACTAAAAAAAAACACAAAACGAAACTGAAAGTAAATAAATGAACGAAATACTAAACAACGTCAACAACATTGTTTGGGGTTTACCAACAATTATTTTAATATTAGCTACTGGCATACTTCTAACTATTCGCACTCGTGGTATCCAATTCACAAAGCTTAGGTTTGCTTTTAAGCAGATATTTAAGAATAATAGTGGTGCTGGTGAGCTATCTGGCTTCTCAGCTCTTTGCACTGCTCTTTCCGCAACAATTGGTACTGGTAATATCGTCGGTGTTGCAACAGCTATTGCTGCTGGTGGTCCTGGCGCTCTATTCTGGATGTGGTTTGCTGCAATTGTAGGTACAGCTACAAAATATGCAGAATGTATGCTTGCTATTAAATATCGCGAAATCAAGCCAGACGGCTCTGTTTTGGGTGGTCCTTTCTACTCAATCGAGAAAGGCATGGGTAAAAAATGGAAGTGGCTAGCAATATTATTTGCTTCTTTTGGTGTTATTGGTGCTCTACTAGGTATCGGTACAACAACACAGATTAATGGTATTACATCTGCTGTAAACATGGCATTTGAGTCTAGCACTGCATTCACTTTATTTAACAAGGATTATACATGGGCAACAGTAATTGGTGGTGCAATTGTTACAATTTGTGCTGCACTTGTTATTATTGGTGGTCTAAAGCGTATCTCTAAGGTTGCTGAGAAGGTTGTTCCTGCAATGGCAATCATATACGTGTTCTTGGGTCTATCCGTTATTATAATGAACGCAACAAAGGTTCCTGCTGCTTTTGTATTAATCTTTAAATCTGCATTTGGTTGGAAGGCTGCTGCTGGTGGTGTAGCTGGTTTTGTAATGAAGCAGGTTATGGATGCGATGCAGAAAGGTATTGCTCGTGGTATCTTCTCTAACGAAGCAGGTCTTGGTTCTGCACCTATCGCTGCTGCTCCAGTACAAACAAATGAGCCAGTTGAACAGGGCCTTGTAAATATGACTGGCACAGTAATTGATACCTTGATTGTTTGTACAATGACAGGCTTAGCTATTGTTATTGCTCTATGCAATCCAGAGTTTGTTTCTGTAGATCCAACTGGTGCTCAACTAACTGGTGTTCAGCTAACTTCAAGAGCACTTTCCTTTGACCTAGGTGGCGATGGCATCTCTGTTCAATTCCTTCTTATGGTTTGCTTGACATTCTTTGCTTTTACAACAATTTTAGGCTGGGATTATTATTCAGAGAAATGTCTAGAATACTTAACAAACGGCAAGATGGAATTCGTAATGGTTTACAGACTTCTCTACATCGTCATGATTGCTGTTGGTCCTTACTTTACAGTTGATGCTGTGTTCACAATTGCTGATATTACAAATGGCTTGATGGCAATACCTAACTGTGTTTCCTTGCTAGTTCTATCCGGAATAGTTGCTAAAGAAACACGTAACTACTTTGATCGCAGAAAACGTGGTGAAACAATTGAATAAGCCTTTAAAAATAAATTTAAAGCGATGGTTGATGCTTGGCGTCACCATCGCTTTTTTATCACCATTGCAGGGGGCAGATATGGCAAAAGAAACAGTTGTAACCTCAAAGGGCAAAACCTTAAAGCTAGTTTGGCATGATGAATTTGATTCACCAGTGCTTGATGAAAGCAAATGGAAATATGATACTGGCTTCATAAGAAACAAAGAGGAACAGTACTATACAAAGAATCGCTCAAAAAATCTTCGCATAGAGGATGGTAAACTAATCATAGAAGCACATCGTGAAAATTACGATTATGGCAATGGTATTGCCACATGTACATCTGCAGAAATAACAACCCAAGGAAAAGCTTCCTGGAAATATGGTCGCTTTGAAATAAAAGCAAAGGTACCTATGGGCAGAGGCACATGGCCTGCAATTTGGATGATGGGCACAGATATCAGCAAGGTCGGTTGGCCACGATGTGGTGAATTAGACATTATGGAATATGTTGGTTATAACCCTGGAGTATTTCATTTTACGCTACACGGAACCAAGAATGGCGAATATGCAAGAGCTGGTGCCAAAACCTTCAAGACTTCTATCCCAGAAAACCGGTTAGCTGTTTTTGCTATTGAGTGGGATGAAGAAGGCATACGCTACTTTATTGATGAAGCAATGGTATGTGAATTCAAGCGTGGTGAAAACATAGACATGGATCCATATCCATTTGACAAAGAGATGTTTTTACTACTAAACCTCGCTATTGGTGGCACATGGGGTGGCTTAGAAGGGATTGATGAAAGCATCTTCCCTGCTCGGTATGAAATTGATTATGTAAGAGTCTATCAATAAAACGATACGACTATCAGCAACCCATATCAAAAATTAACGTATGCTATGCCTAAAATGCGAAATAGATACAATGACACAAAGGCATAGGGGTTAAAATTAACCACTACTATATTAGCCTTTGGCGAAATACAGTAGTGGTTTTATATTGTGAAATGATTTTATTTTAAATTAAAAACGAATTCTAATTATCCTTTAAATTTCCCTACCCAAAAGTTTAAATTTATGATAAAGTAAGCAACCTTGCTTTTATTACATGTAATAAAATAAGATTTTATGGTTAGTCTTCTAAACTACTATTTAATAAAACAACTACATAAAAGAAAGTAATATAAAATGACAGAACAGGCAACACTGTTAGAGCGTTTCACAGATATATTAAAGATTATTAATGGTTACGTTTGGGGAGTACCATTAATTTTACTTATCATTCTTGGTGGCCTTTTCCTAACTATCCGTTTAGGAGGAATGCAATTCGTTCGTCTTCCTTTAGCAATGAAGTATATGCTAAAGAACGAAAAATCAGGCAAAGGTGAAGTAACAAGCTTTGCTGCACTTTGCACTGCTCTTTCTGCAACAATTGGTACAGGTAACATTGTAGGTGTTGCAACAGCTGTTGTCGCTGGTGGTCCTGGCGCTCTATTCTGGATGTGGCTAGCGGCTCTATTTGGTATGGCTACAAAATATTCTGAAGGTCTTTTAGCTATTAAGTACCGCACACACGATTTAGAAACCAACCATGTTCTAGGTGGTCCTTTCTATTACATTGAGCGTGGCATGGGTCAAAAATGGATTTGGTTAGCAAAATTCTTTGCTTTTGCAGGTGTGCTAGTTGGACTATTTGGTATTGGTACATTCTCACAGGTAAATTCAATCAATACAGCTGTTAACACAGCATATACAACTATCTTTGCTAGTTCAGATATTGCTAAATTTACTTTCCTTGGTACTGAATATACAATCGTAACTATTGTTTCAAGTATTGTTCTTGCATTACTTGTTGGTCTAGTAGTTATCGGTGGTATTCAGAGAATTGGTAAGGTTTCAGAAAAAGTAATTCCTATTATGGTTATAATATATTTGGCAATTTCTTTACTACTAATCGTCTATAATATTAAAAAGATTGACGATGCTATTATTTTAATCTTTAAATCTGCCTTTGGTCTTAATGCCGTTGGTGGAGGTATGCTTGGAGCTATGATTGTAGCAATGCAAAAGGGTGTTGCTCGTGGTATTTTCTCCAATGAGGCTGGTCTTGGTTCTGCTCCTATTGCTGCAGCTGCTGCACAGACAAACGAGCCAGTTCGCCAAGGTCTTGTATCTATGACAGGTACATTTCTAGATACAATCATCGTTTGCTCAATGACAGGTCTAGCTCTTGTTATGACTGGTGCTTATACAGGGGCAAATGGCGAAGGCGCTGAAGCAACAATGTATGCATTTAATGTAGGTCTACCATTCTTAAGCAAAACTTTAACTGATACAATTATAGCTATCTGTATGATCCTATTTGGTTTCACAACAATTCTTGGCTGGAACTATTATAGCGAGCGCTGTCTAGAATATTTAACCAAGGGTAAAATGAAGCCTGTTATTGCCTTCCGTTGGTTATACATCTTAGCTGTATTCATTGGTCCATACATGACAATCTCAGCAGTTTGGATTATCGCTGATATATTCAATGGTATCATGGCTCTTCCTAACATGGTCGCTTTGTTTGCTCTATCTGGCGTAATTGTAAAGGAAACACGTGATTTCTTTGAACGTAAGAAACGTGGTGAAATTATTGAATAATTTGCAAATATGATTTAAGCGATGGTGTTATAACTACTACCATCGCTTTTTAAATTTTATTGACTATTTTTGAATATTCAGCAAGGCTAATATTTGAACAATGTACTCTCACATAAAAAAACGTTAAAAACCAAATACAAAAAACGATATTTTTATGATTCACCCAAGTGAAGACATGCTTAATATGAAATTGATTACATATTAGTATATCAATAAATATTACATTAAATGATAATTACGTATTGTAAAAAAAAGATAAATAACATAAAATATTTGTTTCATTAAAAGATTAATATTCTTTAATAGATATTAAAGTTTTATAGAGGTTATTATGAGTAGTTCTGAAAGATTTGATGCAATAGCAAAAATCGCAGACAAGCCTACTTTAGAAAGGATAGAGCTTGCTCCTGCAAATATTGAGTTTTATGGCAACGACGTATTTAACGAGGTTGCTATTCGACAGTATCTTTCTAAAGGAATTGCCGAGCAGCTAATTGCTACAATAAGCAATGGAACACCACTTGACCCATCAATTGCTGGTGATGTTGCACATGCAATGAAGGAATGGGCTATTGAACGTGGAGCAACCCACTATACTCACTGGTTCCAACCATTAACTAGCGGCACAGCAGAAAAGCATGATTCTTTCCTTGAACCAGATGGTAAGAGTGGCGCAATAATGTCATTTAGCGGCAAGAATCTTGTTGTTGGTGAATCTGATGCATCAAGCTTCCCTTCTGGTGGTATTCGCTCCACATTTGAGGCTCGTGGCTATACTGCATGGGATCCAACTAGTCCTGCGTTTATTAAGCGTCATCCTAATGGTGCTACACTTTGTATTCCTACAGCATTTTGTAGCTATACTGGTGCTGCTCTAGACAAAAAGACTCCTCTACTTCGCTCTATCCAAGCATTGAAGGCTTCTACTCGCCGTTTAATGAATTGCTTCGGAGTTGAAGAAGCAAATTTCAAGGTAACACTTGGTGCTGAGCAAGAATATTTTTTAATTGATAAAAAGTTCTATTTACAGAGACCAGACTTAATTCAGACTGGCCGCACATTATTTGGTGCTCCACCAGCAAAGCATCAGCAGCTTGAGGACCACTACTTTGGTTCTATTAAGCCTCGCATTGTTTCCTTTATGACTGAGGTTGAAAAAGAGCTTTGGGCACTTGGTATCCCTGCTAAGACTCGCCACAATGAGGTTGCTCCTGCCCAGTTTGAACTAGCACCAGTATTTGAAGAGCTAAATCTATCAGTTGACCACAACATGCTTGTTATGGAGGTCCTACGCACAGTTGCTGAGCGCTATGGCCTAATGTGTCTTCTCCATGAAAAGCCATTTATTGGTGTTAATGGTTCTGGTAAGCATAATAACTGGTCTGTTTCATATGGTTCACGTAACTTGCTTGATCCAGGTAAAGATCCTGAGCAGAACATGATTTTCCTAACTGTCCTTGCTGCTATTATTCGTGGCATTGATTTGCATGCAGACCTTTTGAGAGCTTGCACATGCAGCGTGGGTAATGATCACCGTCTTGGTGCTGGTGAAGCACCTCCAGCAATCATATCTATATTCTTGGGCGATCAGCTAAATGAAATCGTAGAGCGCATTGTTGCAGGTGACCGCAAGGCAAGTAAGAAGCTAGAGCCAATGCGTATTGGTGTAGATACATTACCACCTCTTCCAAGAGATGCAACAGACCGCAATCGTACAAGTCCATTTGCATTTACAAGCAACAAGTTTGAGTTCCGCTCTCCTGGCTCAAGCCAATCTTGCGCAAATGTTAATATGATGCTCAATACAATTGTTGCTGAATCAATGGATTACATTTCTGAAAAGCTTGAGAAGATTACTTCAGAAGATTTTAACGAGCAATTGCAGAGTGTTCTTAAGGATGTAATGAAGAAACACAAGCGCATCATCTTTAATGGTAATGGCTATAGTGATGAATGGCGCAAGGAAGCAGAAAAGCGTGGATTACCAAATCTTCCAAATACACTTGAAGCTTTAAAGCCTTTGTTGGATAACAACAATCAAAAATTTTTAGAAAAGTATGCCGTTCTTTCAAAGCTTGAGATGAGCTCTCGCTATGAAGTATTCCTAGAGGATTACTATCGTAGATTACGCATTGAGGGTGAAATTGCTTCTGAGCTTGCTAGCAGCGTTATCATGCCTGTTGTTATGTCTGAATACAAGACAGCACTTGAATCACTAGATGTTGCTACAAAATTGAAGTTTAATGCTGGTACAACTGGCGTGCGCAATAAAGCGACCCTACTTGGTGTAGGAATTGATGCAATCACTGAGTGCTGCACGATGCTTGATGCAGCATTAGTAGCAATGAATGCACCTGAGATTATTAACGAAATGACTAAGCTCAGAGAAATCGTTGATAATTTAGAGCAAGTTGTTGATGACCAAAAGTGGCCATTACCAAAATATAGAGAAATGCTCTTCTTGTACTAACCAAAAAGGGTGGCATTGCCACCCTTTTTTAGTTAAGAATCAACAACCAACAATCAACAGCCAACAAATTAGAGAGGGCGCGGAAGCGCGCGGGGAAAGTTTGTGGAGAAGCGACTTCTAGTCGCTTTATGCGCGCAAAGCGCGCTCATTGTGGAACGCAAAGCGACTGGAAGTCGCTTCTCCATAATAATCTATAGCACCCGAATGGGCGGGCAAGCACGAACTACGGCAAGAATGCCGCTGCACGGAAGAATACAACAATCAACAATCAACAAATATGGACACAGCCAATGGGGTACTTTTATTTTCCTACTATTAGTTCTGCCCCCTACGATTGTGGTTTATTAGCCATAGTCATAAGAGTTTTGCACATATGATTTCAGTTTATTATGCGCAAGCGGATACCTGCGGCAAGAATGCCACAGCACAGAACAAATTTGGTGCATTCAAAACACAGATAAGGGCGCTAAAGCAAGCTACTACGATATCCTAGAACCCCAAGCGACTGCGCCCTAAAACAATTCTCTGCGCACTCAGCGTCTCAGCGTGGGGCGCGAGCCAGCATCGTCCTAGTCATCACGTGCATCACGCTAAATCTAAGGTTCGTAGCCCCAATCATCATCTGATGTTGGAACAGCCTTACCTGCTTTTAGAGATGCAGGAACATCAAGTACACGTTGATTTCGACTTCCTCTAAAGCGTAGCTCCAAGTCTCGTTCTGCTAATACAAATGGACCATCAACTAATATGTCGATGTTTTTTAGTAGCTCATGTACTGCTTGATTCTCAGAAGCAATAATCTGCTCAAATGTAAAACCGGTAAACGAAGCAACATGATAGCCAGCCTCTTTAAGAAGACGTGCAAGCAATGCTAGCCCCTCTGGTTGGCAAAATGGCTCTCCCCCACTAAAGGTCACACCAGATTGCAATGGATTGCGTATAATGCGCTTGAAGAGATAATCAACAGAATGATTTGTTCCCACACCAAACTCGTGTGTTTCAGGATTGTGACACCCTTCACAGTGATGTGGACACCCTTGAACGAAAAGGACGAACCGTAAGCCCGGCCCGTCCGTTATCGAATCCTCTTCAATGCCTGCTATATTAAGCATTGTCTTTTGTGCCATGCTTTACTCGCTCTGACTCTTCACAACGCTTTGCATCATTGAAACGATCAATAGTGCCAACAAGGTAGCCTGTGATACGGCGGATTCTCTCAAACTTCACCCCGTTGCCGAAGCTTCCGTTCTGGGCTCCATATTTTTTGGATTCAGCTACTGAATTCATTAGATTATTACTCCTTTATTTTTTGTTTGGGTTTGGGTTATAAATTATTTGATTAGACATGGCATATTTGGATAGATACGGCGAAGCTCTTCTAGCTTCTCTGGACTAATAGTTTCATTTTCACGGCGACCACAGCGTGGGCAAACATCTTCAATGATGCCTGTATATCCACATACAGGGTCTCTATCTACTGGATGATTAACAGAACCATAGCCAATACCTGCATCGTGCATTGCACGAATAACTGCCTCAAATGCCTTTGGATTGTGTGCTGTATCACCATCCAACTCAACGTAAGAAATGTGACCAGCATTTGTCAATGCATGATAAGGAGCCTCTAGACGAATCTTATCAAATGCAGAGATGTGGAAGCGTACAGGTATGTGGAAGCTATTTGTATAGTATTCCTTGTCTGTTACACCTGGAATAATACCATAACGCTTCTTATCCATACGAATAAAGCGACCAGACAAGCCTTCAGCAGGTGTAGCAAGAAGTGTATAGTTCATACCTCTTTCTGCAGAGCGATCATCTAGGAACTTACGCATGCGGCCAACAATTTCTAGACCCTTCTGCTGCATTTCCTCGCTCTCACCATGGTGCTGTCCATAAAGTGCTGTAAGTGTTTCTGCAAGACCAATAAAGCCAAGTGATAATGTTCCGTGCTTTAGAACATCGCGAACCTCATCATTCCAGCCTAGCTTTTCAGAATCTATCCATACGCCCTGACCCATTAGGAATGGGTAGTTACGTACACGCTTGCGAGCTTGAATTTCAAAGCGATCCTCTAGCTGCTTGCAAACTAATTCCATCTTTCTAAATAGATTATCATAGAAAGCATTTTCATCCTTATTAGCCTCAATCGCAATACGAGGAAGGTTAATAGATGTGAAGCTTAAATTTCCACGACCTGGAGCAATTTCACGTGTGCGATCATAAACGTTACCCATTACACGTGTACGGCAACCCATGTAAGAAATCTCTGTTTCTGGATGACCTGGCTTGTAGTACTGTAGGTTGAATGGTGCATCAATGAATGAGAAGTTAGGGAACAAACGCTTTGCGCTTACACGGCATGAAAGCTGGAACAAATCGTAGTTTGGATCACCATCATTATAGTTTACACCAGACTTTACGCGGAAAATCTGAATTGGGAAGATAGGTGTTTCACCCTGACCAAGACCACGCTCTGTTGCTAGAAGCATATTCTTAACAACCATTCTACCTTCTGGGGAAGTATCCATACCATAGTTGATAGAGCTAAATGGTGTTTGTGCACCAGCACGGCTATGCATTGTGTTAAGATTATGGATAAGTGCTTCCATTGCTTGATATGTTGCAGAATCTGTCTCTGCATATGCCTCACGAGCAACAAATTCAAAAATCTTCTTTGCTGTAGATTCAGAACCAGTTGTTTCAATTAACCAAGCCATTGCAGCAGCAGAAAATGCTTCGTTTGCCTGAATTGAAGGCTCTGTGCCTGTATTCTGCTTAATATGCTCAAGAGCAAGCTTTACGCTATCCTTAGAAATGTCACATTCAGGAGCTAGAAGCTTGAAAGCTTTTACTGTATTAGAGATTAAGCTCTTACGATATGTCTTCTTTACTCCTGGAGCTAGACCATAGTCAAAGTTTACAATAGATTGACCACCATGCTGATCATTCTGGTTAGATTGAACAGCAATACATGCTAGCGCAGCATAGCTACGGATATCGTTTGGCTCACGTAGGAAGCCGTGACCTGTAGAGAAACCACCAGAGAAAAGACGAATCAAATCAATCTGGCAACAGGTTGTTGTCAAAGCATAAAAATCAAAATCATGGATATGGATATCACCCTCACGATGAGCACGTGCGTGGTCTGCAGCTAGAAGATACTTCTCATAGTAATCCTTTGCACCCTCACTACCATACTTAAGCATCATACCCATAGCTGTATCGCCATCAACATTAGCGTTGTCGCGCTTCATATCACTTGCACTTGCATCAGCAAAGGTAAGCTCATCAAAGATGCGCATTAGACCTGTCTTCATCTCACGTGTGCGAGTGCGTGATGCACGATAAAGAATGTATGCCTTAGCAACATCCTCAAAGCCCTCTTGCATGAGAGCCAATTCTACTGCATCTTGAATCTGCTCAACTGTTGGACGATTCTCTTTAAAATTGTTTTCTAGAATTTCATATACATGATCAAACACACGCTCTGCATCTGGCATTTCGCCATGACCAACAGCATGCATTGCCTTATAGATTGCTTCTGATATCTTTGCGCGCTCGAACTGAGCAATACGTCCATCGCGCTTAACAATACTTGTAAACATAATTGTTCCTTGTCGTAGAAAAATTATTTTTATGATTTAATAAAAGTGAAAAATAAGTCAAAATCAATGTCGGATTTTAGGGGTTTTGACACACCTATTTAAACAAAAAACACTACCCTTTTTCAAGTCTTTATTTGAGTGGTTATCATAAAGCATTAAAACCCAGACACTTACACAAACAAAAAGTTATTAACAGGACAAAATATTCTTTAAAACACAAAAATACACACTAAATTTAGTGTACATAAAACAACAAAACCACCACTAGTTGTGGTGGTTTTGTTGGAAAATTATCGATAAATATGTAATTTTTAACTTGACAAACTATTTTATTTTAGAAAAATTTTAAAATTCACAAACGATTGAAATTTTTTCTCCAAAATCTGCGGTTTGAACAATATTTCCTTGTATTGGGACACCATTTACTATGAGTTGATATTTACCTGTATGTTTATACTCAATTGTGTAGATGCTACCACGGAAATGCTTCTGTATGGTTGAGCCATTCCACTGAACTGGCATACAAGGGGCTATGCAAAGACCTTGAAGTGTTGGCTTCAAACCAAATACAAAATTGATTAGTGATTTTAATAACCACTGACCACTAGCACTGCGCCAGCTTTGACCTGGTGTTTTATAGCGGTAGCCTGTCTCTTTACCAAAAATTGAATTACACATAATGTATGGTTCACGCAAATGCTCCTCTCCTGAATCTGTTACAGGAATTGTGTGCTGAAGAGATTCGTATAGCTCAGAGGTACGGCCAAGAATTGCATCAGATGCGAGCTTCCATGCCATAGTGTGTAGGTAGATGCCTCCATTCTCGTGAACACCTGCTGGCTTTGTTCCCATAATACCAATAGAATTATCTACACTGGAGTAGCCTGGCTTAGAAACAAGAGTTCCTGCCTCATCATAAAGTGTAACATCTATTGTATTAAGCAGCTTAGGAAGGCGCTCTGGTGTTACTACACCTGAAATTATTGACCATATTTGAGGGATTAGGAATACCTTGCCCTCTGTATTAGTGTGAGAGCCAAGAACCGAACCATCATCCTTATATGCGCAAACATAATATTCACCGTCCCAAGCAACATCATTGATTGTTGCGGCAAATTCTTCTCCACGAGCCATTGCTTGCGCAGCATCAGCTGTCTTGCCAAGCATTGTTGCTAGTTCGCCAAAGAGCTTATTGGCATAGCACCAAGCAAGAGAGAGCCAAACACTACTACCCTTGCCTTCAAGACCTGCAGAATTCATGCAGTCATTCCAGTCGCCACCCCAAATTTTGATAAGCCCATGGAGTCCTTTAAAATTCCATAGAAAATCTATTGCGCGCTTGCAGTGCTCATATACCGATGCTTTTGTACCATCATTAAATGCGACCTCTTCCTCTAGCAAAGCAGGAATACCTAATTCACAAATTACATTATACACAGCCATTGGAATACCAACAGCACAGTCCGCAAAATTATTATCGCAAATTGCTCCATCCTTAAAGGTTCGTGGTGCATAGCCGTTGCTATACTGATATGTTAGGATACGCTTTACACACTGCCACGAAAGCTCTGGATTAAAGGTTGCAAGGCAATCGCAATCGCTCACAATATCACGATAGCCATTGTGCCGAACACGTGCCCAACGAGCACCCATTACTGTCTGATATTGTAGCCATGTATTAGCTAATGAGTTTAGCGCTTGGTTAGGAGTAGTAATTTTTACTCCACCTAACGCAGCAGCACCACGCTTCTCCGCTGCTTCAGGCGTTGTGCTAAGCATTGCTTCAGCAGAAGCTGGGATTTCCTCAGGTGTATTAACGCAACCTATTACATAGCGGAAATGTGCTTTTTCACCAGCGTTCAAAGAAATTGTATTTTGAAGGACAGCACAGAATTTTTCGCCTAAGCATTCTGTATTGCGGCAAGCAAGCTCTTCGTCTAATGCCTCTGGCTGCATTGCTGTGCCATATACGCCAACAAATGCATTCTTGCGAGTATCATAGCCATCAGGTGCTACACTGCCACACATAAAGCCATATACTTCATGTAAATCTGGACCACCGAATTTCCAAGCGCTCTTTAGAATCATTGTATTGCTTGGTGCATCAAACCAAGCAGTACCAGTATTATAGGTCTGAATTGTATAAGGACCATCAATATCTGTGGCAGCGTGTGGGATAATGCGGAGCTTACGGGCCAATGCAGATGTATTGCTTACTTCTACATCCCAAATTTCTCCATGCTCTGTAGCATGAAGATAAATGCGGAAGATCACCTTCACGCCATTGCGCTCTGTGGTAATTGTTGTGATACCTGGCTTATGATTTGTCTCAAACAAATCATACTTTTGAGCAATCGGAAGTCCATTAGCTGTCCAATACTCGCCAGCATCAATATCAACAATATAAAGCTGACGCCCCACCACCAATGGGATTCTACGCCCCATGGAATCTTGGCAGAAGCCTTCGCCAAATGCGACCTGAGAAACACAGCCAATATAATTATCGTTAAATATATAATTATACCAATGGCGAGGTGTTTTAGGAGTGGTAATAGAAAAAGAATTGTCTGAATTAAAGTGACCATACTTCATAAAAGCACCGCCCAATGATTGTGATTTATTATGTGTATATTAAAAATTTGAGACTAAGGAGTATGTACTTATAGAGATGCCAGAACATCCTTATAGACAGTTTGACCGTGCTCAATAACATAATTCTTAAGAGCAGTCTCCCAATCTACCATAACATACATATTTTTTGCAGCTAGCTTATCTGTTGAAAGCACAGAGTTTCTTGGACGCTTTGCTGGTGTTGGGAACTCAGCTGTTGTGCAAGGCTTAAATGTACTTGTATCAATATTCATTAGCTCTAGGAAGCGTGTGGCAAAGTGATACCAAGATGTGCTACCAGAGCAAACTGTGTGATAAACACCGCGATCAAGATAATTTGGAGATTCTATGATGTACAAAATCTGCTTTGCCAACTCAGATGCTGAGGTTGGGCAGCCGTACTGGTCATTAACAATCTTATGCACAGAATCATCTGTGCTTGTTGCGGCAAGGCGAAGCATTGTCTTCAAGAAATTGTGTCCTGTTGGGCTATATAACCAAGCAGCACGAAGCACAATTGCATCACAACCAAAGGTATTAAGCACCACTCGTTCACCATCTAGCTTTGTTCTACCATATACGGTTTGAGGATTTGCCTCGTCATCTTCTGTCCATGGGAATGGATACTGACGGTTTCCATCAAAAACATAGTCTGTTGAAATGTGAATAAGGCGTGCTTTAAATAATACAGCTGCTGCTGCCAACTTGCTTGGTCCAACAACATTTAGGCGATATGCCAAATCTGGCTCGCTCTCTGCTCTATCAACTGCTGTATATGCAGCACAGTTAACAATATAATCTGGCTTAAAATCGCCAATAGCCTTAAGAATGCTATCGCTATTAGTGATATCCATCTCTTGGATATCTGTGGAAACTACCTGATGGTTTTTTGAGAAAAATCTTTTACATGCACGACCTAGCTGTCCATTGCCACCTGTGATAAAAATCTTAGCCATAACAAAACATCCTTTTTATTTTATATTAAATTGTCATATGCTTTCGCATAATTTTTGAGGAATTGCCTCATTGCTGCTTTAGGCGGAGGATGCGCAATGCGCATCCTTTTGCCTTAAAATTTGTTTTGTGGCATAGCAGCTATGCCACAAAACAGTGAATTACTTTGCTATTTCTTGCTTAATTTCAGCGACCAATTTCTCTAAGCGCTTACCATACTCAACAAATGTTTCCATCATTTGTTCTTCCTTAGAGCCCTTGTCTGGATCATGGAAAATAAATGCTAGATGTGGCTCAATTGAAATACCACCATCATAGCCCTTTTCAAATGCATCCTTTAGAATCTTGCGAACATCGCCATCTCCATCGCCAGCATATTGATATACCTCATGGCCATCAACAATCTTTGCATCCTTGATGTGGATATATTCAACATGGTCACAAACAGCTCTATAGAACTCCCATGAAGACTGCAATGGGTATGGAGGATTCTTTGTATAGTCCTTATTGAAGGTTGGATTTCCTGTATCAAAAACAAGCTTTAGTCCAGGAACATTATCCAAAATCTCAAGGGTGTAGCTCCAGCCCAAGCCACCATAGTTCATGCAATTCTCATGAAGTGGTTGAATACCTGCCTGAAGGAATTTATCTGTGATTATGCGAAGACGCTCAAAGCGCTCTTCCTTGTTTTGACCTTCAGGAGCTGTTTCCTTATTAATTGCATAGCTCATGATACGAATTAGCTTTGTACCAAGCTTTTGCATACGAGGAATTGCTCTATCAACAATTGCTAAATCAATATCAAATGGGTCTGATATCTTCTTACCCCAGTTTGCAATTGTTGAACCAAAGCAGTTAATTGATATTCCTGCGTCCTGTAGCTTACCATAGACAATATCAAACTGATCATCTGTTAAATCGTGAATATTAACATTATCAATATTTCGTGATTCGATATTGGACCATCCGAGTGTCTTAATTGCTTTAATCTGTCCATCGATACCGACAGCTGCTTCATCAGCGAAACCAGTGAAATACATTTTAAAATCTCCAAAATAAAAAGAAAAAGCTCAAGCAGGAAAATGTGAGGCAAAAGTGTATGCAGGCCACACAGCTCCTACTTGAGCCTCAATAATTAGTTTGTTGTAAAGAATTACTTCATCAAAGACTTATATAACTTTACAACATCTGCCTTTGTAACCTCACGTGGGTTACCTGGGCAGCAAGCATCAGCAACTGCAGAGTCTGCCAAGAAGTCAATATCTTCCTTCTTTAGCACGCCCTTTAGGTTTGCTGGGATACCAACATCGATAGATAGCTGCTGAACTGCGTCGCAAGCTGCCTTACGATACTGAGCCTGTGTCATCTTCTCAACACCCTTAACACCCATTGCAATAGCGATATCACGATACTTTGTACCTGTTGCCTTTGCATTGTACTTCATAACTGTTGGAAGAAGGATTGCGCATGCCATGCCATGAGGCATATCGTATAGAGCTGACAAGCCGTGAGCCATTGAGTGATCAACACCTAGACCAACGTTTGAGAAGCCCATACCTGCGATGTACTGAGCAAGTGCCATACCCTCGCGACCCTCTGGCTTATTAGCAACAGCGTCACGTAGGCTCTTTGCGATAAGTGCGATTGCCTTGATATGGAACATATCTGTAATCTCGCAAGCACCCTTTGTGATGTAGCCTTCGATTGCATGTGTAAGAGCATCCATACCTGTGAATGCTGTAAGACCCTTAGGCATTGTGCTCATCATATCTGGATCAACAAATGCTACTACTGGGATATCGTGTGGGTCAACGCAAACAAACTTACGCTTCTTCTCAACGTCTGTGATAACGTAGTTGATTGTAACCTCAGCTGCTGTACCTGCAGTTGTTGGAACTGCTAGTAGAGGTACGCTTGGATTCTTAGTTGGGGATAGACCCTCTAGGCTGCGAACATCAGCAAACTTTGGATTTGCAATGATGATACCAACTGCCTTTGCAGTATCCATTGAAGAGCCACCACCGATTGCTACGATACAATCTGCCTTTGCCTTCTTGAATGCAGAAACACCCTTCTTAACATTCTGGATTGTTGGATTTGCCTTGATATCTGAGAAGATAACATAAGCAATCTTTGCCTTATCCAATAGGTCTGTAACCTTTGTTGTTACGCCAAACTTAATTAGATCAGGATCAGAGCAAACGAAAACCTTCTTTAGGCCACGACGCTTTAGCTCGCCAGGAAGCTCAGCTACAGCTCCCTTGCCATGATATGAAGTCTCGTTTAGTACGATTCTTGTTGCCATAGTATTTATAGTTCCTTTCTAGTCATTATATAATGATATACTTAAGTAGTGATATTATAGCTTTTATACACGCTTTGTTTCAAGAGAAAAATGTGGATATAGAGGTATGAGAATAAAGAACTAAAATTAATTTTATTCGTCGTTTCCATAAAATACAAAACAACCTAAATTAAAAATAGTAATAATGATAAATAACAAGTATTATTTCTATCAAAAATTCGCGAAATTATATATAACAATTTGGCTGTAAATAAAAAATTAGATCGCAAATCTATTTATTAAATTCACGACCTAATTTTAAGAATAAAATTTATCTATGCACTATTTATCAACTTTTAGATTATCGCAACAATCTGAATCATCAAGAGCTGTTTTTACATCCTTTGTAGAACAAATATAAATAATATATGTTGTTGTCCAAACAAATATAAATGAAAATACACACTTAGCCAAGATTAAACGCTCATCTAAACAAATAGATATAATTGCAAAAACCAATGAAACAAATGATAATAGCATCAAAAATCTTGAATAGCCACATCCACATAACCTTCTTGCTGTAATGGATATGCAGGATATAAATAGCATCAAAACCAAAACACAAATATTAAAATACAATGGCAAAATAACTAAATTCAAACATAAAATATCACTTTCTAAAATGCTATAATTAAATGGATAAAATAGTAATGGCAAGCCATCTGGATTATTGAAAAACAATTCTTTAAAAACCAATATTATAGGCAATAAAAACACCAAAACAATTATTGAACCAGCAAGCAAATTAAATAAAAAATAAAATGGCAACACATTATATTCAAGTTTTGTTGAAGGCGTAGAAACATCTCCGGCATTGTCCCACAAACGAGCAAATGCCTCTTCTATTTTCATACCACTATTCCCATATGTGTTGTATATTTTTGCCCCCTCAGTCTCAAATAAATCTGTACGTGAGAAAAACAATACATGAATAAGATAAGCATGAACACAACCAAAAACAAGACAAACTAAATATGACCAAATTCTAAACATCAAAAACTCATTAAAAGCCGAATATGATGCTTGGTTAGCATGTTCAATAAATAAAATCAATAATCCAGAATAGGCTATTAAAAACATTACTGGATTAATATTCTTTTTACGGAGACGTCTAACAACAAGAGATAGTCCTGCAGACAACCATCGTACCAACAAATATAATCCGAATAGAATTAATGGTATAAAAACAAAAGAATAATAAAGATTAAAATTTATGGTAATATCATACTTATAAGAAGTGATGTATGAAACAAATGGGACAGGAACCAATAAACCAAAAATTAGTAAAAGCGCTACAATTGATACAATAAAAGCAAAGGCACCTACCCACATTTCCATTCTTGAAGAAACACCAGAATAATCAAAAGCTCTTTTATAAAACATATAAAAAGCATTAGATATTCCATCTGGTTCTTTGTATTCTGCATTTTCTTTTTTATGTACTTTTAAACTAGATAAGAGGTAAAACACAAAGCCTAATTTAAATACATTGCACAAATGAATTGCTGACTTATAAAGACAATAAGAAGAGTCATAACCAATACCAAGTGTAAACCAGGCTATAAAAATATTAATAAATGACATTAGGAAAAACAAAAAAGTTCCACCCCATAACCATTTATTGTTGTATATAATACAAAAAATTAGCAACAATAAAACAATTCCGACACCAACAAATCCAAACAATTCATTAAAATATACACTTGGCACTAAATCAGGAATTATTAAAGAAGGAAAAATAAGGTTAAATTTAGGAACAAAAAGTTTTAATACGCAAATGCATAAAAGTACACTTAAAAAAACAAATGATCCTATTTTTGCAATGAGAGAAAACGCTCTATTTTTTAAAAACGGCAATACAAAAACAAAAAACAAAAAGAATTCAGAACAAATATCAAATGTTTGAAAGAATAGCTCTGTATTTGTATTTAAATTTATGGTTTTATATGACAATCCTTTAATAACAAAATTAGCAATCGTAAGCAGAATTATTGCTACAAAAGAAAAAACATATTTCCCATGAAAAGGGAAAGAAAAAAAGCTTTTTAACTCTATATTACTATATGGATTATAAGAATTATGATGCTTATATAATTCTTCTTGTCTTAGTTCTGAATGCATACTTATCAAAATTATTAACAAACAAATTATTGTGTTAGTATATATATTATAAACAACAACCAAATTAATACATAAGAAAAATCACGATTAGTTTAACAAAAAGAATCTTTTGGGGTCAAGCGTAGGATTAAGTAAGACAAACTAATTGATAAAACAACTAGCTTACAAAAATTAAATCAAAAAAAAACGCGCATGGTACTCATCCACGCGCGTTTAAATATATTTTCTAAGCTAAAAACTTATAGCTTATACATTATTTGATTTACAACGCTCTCTAGGTATTCCTGTCTGCCGCTTCCTGGAAGTGCTGGAGCACCCATCGCTTCTGCATAAGCAGCAAGCTCCTCAAGAGATGTTTCATCAGCACGAATCTTTGCACCTATGCCTGTTGCATAGCTAGAATAACGCTCTGCGATGAAGCCATCAATGCGGCCATCCTCAATAAGCTCTTTTAATTCCTCATCGGTCAACTCAATCATATCGTCGCCGTCGTAAATATCGCTCATTTTGATTTTCGGACTCACTTCGTCAAGCCTCCTTTTCGTTCATTCGTTTCAATTCGCTTCACGCAAATCTCGCAGAGATAGCAAAACAGACGAACGCTGTCAATGGTCAAGATGAACGGCTTCGCCGCCATTGACAGCGTCCGTCCTTTTCGCTTTTGGGCAGACAAGGCGGCGGTTGCCGCCGATTTCCATTTAAGGAAATGGCACTTGCTATTATGAGATTTACGGAATAGCAAGCACAGCAGGTGTATGTACACTCTGCGATTTCATACTTGGCAAGCAGCGCACGGAGGTACCCACTCGTGCGTTTTGCAAAATTTCAGCCTTGCTGATCTTTTGCAAAACCTTGTTGGGAAACATCCCAAACCCTTTAACAATTTCAAAGAAATTGGCTACGCACCATCGGTGCTAAATGATAAAATTTTCAGTTTTTTGTTTCTGTGTTCTCGTCCACTTTTTGATTTTCGCAAGTGTTGCCAAGCGCCATATTGCGAAGATAGGCACTAAGGTTGTCCATCCCCAAATCAGTCATCCGCTTTTTTATCAACTCAAGTTCTGTAGCATTTACAAAAAATTTTACTTGTATTGGTCGTTTACGATTTCTGTTATCTGGCATAGGGTGCTCACCATCCTTTTACAGTTTGATATGTTCGGGGAATGCTTCTTTTCGCATGATGCCCCACATCTTGTCGATATAAGACAACGTGTAAAAATTCTCATAGTAGTGATAGTAAAACGCACCCTTTAGTGTCATTTCATAAGTACCATCTTGTTCTTTGATGAAGCCTAATCGCTTTGCACCCCAAAGCTCAAATCCATACATTTTTTTCAACGGCACACCAAAGAATTTTTCAAAATCTCGTGCATATACTCTTGTACTGTATGCCGTCCAGAACAGCCAGTAAATCATTCGTTGCCGTTTGGTAAAGCGAATTGTCAATGATGTGGCGAGGTTGCCGGAACGAATCCTTTCGCAGTAGGACTCCACATCAAAAGTATTGATTTTGAATTGCCCTTTGAATAGGCTTGTAGCAGAACAACCGAATCCGAGAAAATTATCTCTGGTCATTGATGAATAGTTTGCGTCCGGTTCGCTTGAGAAAGTCCATATAGAACTCCGAGAATATCCTTTGCCCAAACAGTATTGTGTGATAGCATCCAGTAACTCTCGTTTTTCTTTTTTTTGCATTGCAGCAACAGGACTTTCTGTAAAAGTAAAATCAATAAATGGGTATATAGCAACATGATTTGCACCCAACGAAAAAGCCTTGTCAATATCGGATTTCAAATCATCATAGGTTTGTCCAGGCAGCGCAAAGATGAAGTCCATTGAAACAGTTTCAAAAGGAACCGCCGTCAAAGCAGACATCATTGCAGTGGTATCAATTTCCTTTCTGCCAAGAATCTTCTGATACTTATCGCAGAACGATTGAATGCCGATGCTGATTTTAGTTACGCCTGCATTTTTCAATGTTTGCAACACTTCAACATTCACATTATCGGGATGAAGTTCCAATCCAATCCCCTCTGTGATGACAAAGTGGTCATTCAAAGCATCAACAATTTCTTTTATACGATTGGCTGCAAGAGCCGGTGTTCCTCCGCCAAAATAGAGGCTGGTTACTTTTTTCCGTTCTGCGTGTTGGCTACCTACAAGGTGTATTTCTTGAATCAAAGAATCTATGTATCTATCACATAATTCAGCGGAATATCGCACTTTGCAATAAGGGCAAAAGTTGCAGATACTTTTGCAGAAAGGGATATGAACATACAGTCCAAGGTTTTCGCACTCTGCAAACGGCAATATCCGGTCATATTCATTTTTGAACGTAAATGGCTTCGTTGTCCGTGTAAGCCACATTCTCGTTAAACTTGTAATGAAACTCATATTACTCCTAAATGTACTTCAAGTATGTATGAAGCATCTCAAAGATTATTTTGGGATTGCCTTTGAACAGAAGCGTATATTCAGCAACAAAGAAGTATCCACACTGATCGCAAAGACCAGGAACATCTATGCAGCGACCACAAGTAGATAACTTTCCGTTTTCCATGACAACGCACTGATGGCAAGGTGTCGGGAATCTGTTTTCGATGAGATATGGGAACGCACTTTTAAGGTTGAAAACAGGTGCGCCTTCTTTCATCATTTGAGTTATCGTATCACAACACTTGGCTTTTTCCTCTTTGCTCAAAGCCAATTCCTTTGTGTCGGGATATGGCGTATGGAAATTGAACGATACAGCACGAACATTTTTGGTATCACGAGCAGTTAAGCATACATCTCGTACATAGTCTTTGTTGATTTGATTGATCGCCATATAGAAGCAGATATTATCTGCGGTAGCATTGCTGATGTTCTTCATGATAGTGTCGTAGGTATCTCCACGAACTTCATTATGACGCTGCTTGTCTCCATCCAAGCTCAAAAGAATCAAATCTGCTTCTGGGAGATCAATGGGAAATGTTCCATTCGTAACTACGTTGACGATGAGGAATCCCATGTTTTTTGCTTCAATGACCAAATCTCTGAGAGTGCGTTCGCCATCTTTCCAAAGAAATGTTTCGCCGCCGCAAAAGAACAAAATGCGAACACCCATGTCATATAGCTGCTGCATTTCTTGCCGGATTTGTTCATACGGATGGACGATTGATGTGATATTGTTGACGGAACAGTGCTTGCAATGCAGGTTGCATTTGTCTGTTACGATTACAGTTCCGAGGATTGGCGATTTCTTTCTAAACAAAATTGTTTTTACGCCAAAAGCGGTAAAATGCAAAAAAGATGAAAGTTTCATAATTTATCTCCATAGCTTCGATTTTGAACGCCAAAACGTGTGTACACACATTGTAGCATAAAGATGTGGCATTTTTCAATAGGTTCACCGAAATTTATCGCATTAAAGTGTAACTTTTCTATGAACCGATGGCAATAGGGCGATTATAGCGGCATTCAACATACTCGGCATTGAAATACCCGACTATCGACTTAACGGTTTTGTGTGATTGCTTGCGGAATCGTAAACATTCACATTTTCTAACGAACTGCATTCATTATGGCGTGATTTGCTGTTTAATAGAGTTTTATCACGATAACGACAACTATTTCACTCATTTCACTATCCTTGCCCTATAGGTCGAAAAATAAGCGGTTTTCACCCCATAAACGCACAAAAAACAGACGACACCCAACCGAAGTTGAATGTCGTCTGCTTGTTTCCAATCCTGCCTAACAGATGCCGTAATTCGTAATTTTTGATAGATTACTGTCTTACGGACACTCTGCTAAGAGTACGCTTTTTTATAACAAAATCCTTAACTTTATTTAGTTGGAATTTGTTGTTTTTACGTCTATTACTTTAGAGTAATATTACATCTTGTACATAACCTGATTTACAATGCTCTCAAGGTATTCCTGTCTGCCACTGCCAGGTAGTGCTGGAGCACCCATTTCCTCAGCGTATGCAGCTAGCTCTTCAAGTGATGTTTCATCAGCACGAATCTTTGCTCCAATACCAGTTGCATAGCTAGAATAACGCTCTGCAATGAAGCTATCTATGCGACCATCCTCGATAAGCTCAGCTGCCTTTAGCAAACCTAGAGCAAAGCTATCCATACCAAGAATAAATGCGTGGAACATATCCTCAACTGTGTAGCTTGGACGGCGGTTCTTTGCATCAAAGTTGAAGCCACCTGTTAGACCACCAGCCTTGAGAACCTCATACATGCACATAGTTGTCTCATAAACATTGCATGGAAATTCATCTGTATCCCAGCCAAGAAGATAATCGCCTTGGTTAGCATCAATAGAGCCAAGCATGCCATTGATAGCAGAGATACGCAAATCATGCTGGAAGGTGTGACCTGCTAGTGTTGCGTGGTTAGCTTCAATGTTCATCTTGAAGTCCTTATCCAATCCATACTGACGTAGGAAACCAATTGCTGTTGCAGCATCGAAATCATACTGGTGCTTCATTGGCTCTTTTGGTTTTGGCTCAATATAGAAATCCCCATTAAAGCCAATGCTGCGACCATACTTAACAGCCATCTTCATTAGCTTAGCGATATTCTCTTGCTCAAACTTAACATCTGTATTTAGAAGAGTTTCATAGCCCTCGCGTCCACCCCAGAATACATAGCCCTTACCGCCAAGCTTTACAGTTAGCTCAAGAGCCTTCTTTACCTGAGCTGCTGCAAAGCAGAAAACATCAGCAGAATTTGTGCTTCCAGCACCATTCATGAAGCGTGGGTTGCTAAACATATTAGCTGTACCCCATAGACACTTAATGCCTGTTGCCTTCATTTTTTCAAGCATATAATCTGTAATTTCATCAAGGCGACGATTTGTCTCTTTAATATCAGCTGCCTCTGGAACAATATCAACATCGTGGAAGCAGAAATATTCAATACCTAGCTTCTGCATAAATTCAAAGCCGGCATCAACCTTTGCCTTTGCATGCTCCATTGTGCCACGCTCTGTACCAAAGCTCTTATCTGCTGTGTCTCTACCAAACATATCTGTTCCAGCTGCACAAAGATTATGCCACCATGCCATAGCAAATGGAAGGTGCTCCTTCATTGGCTTACCCATAACGATTTGCTCAGGATTGTAATACTTAAAAGCAAAAGCATTTTTGCTTGAGCTGCCCTCATATGGGATCTTAGAAATTTGTGGGAAATATTCCATAATTTTCTCCGTTGTTTATTGTTATAATTTAAATGTTATTAAAAAATGGTTTTAATGCAGGATATAGCTTCTTATACTGCTGATAACGCTCTTCATAGCGTGCAGCAAGCTCTTCTGTTGGCATAATCATATTGTTGCCATTTGCATAAAACTCCTGCTCCTGTGCACCAAACAAGCCTTCAAGACAAGCCTGAATGCTTTCGTATTCGCCTGCTCCAACCATAGCAAGCAATGCTCCACCATAGCCAGGTCCCTCTTTAACAAATGGAAGACGAATTGGCATATTGAGTACATTGGCAATAATCTTTACCCAAAGCTTTGATTGAGCACCACCACCACAAATCATACTTGAGCTTAGGTTAATTCCAAGTGATCGAGCCACCTCAAAATTATCTCGAACCGCAAATGCAACACCCTCTAGAACTGACTGAACAAGTGCCTCACGAGGTGTATCCATGCTCATACCAATGAAGGCTGCACGTGCATTTGTATCATTAATTGGACTACGCTCACCCATCAAATATGGCAAGAAATAAACAGGATTATTACCAAGCTTTTCATCTGTAATATTTACCTGCTCTTGAGCATAATCCTTTGTCTTTAAGATTTCATCGCATAGCCATTTATTGCAGCTTGCTGCTGAAAGAATACATGCAAGGAGAAGATAATTCCCATCTGCAGAACCAAAGGAATGAAGCGCATTATTTGGATCCATGCAGAAGCTCTCGGTTGGAATAAGAACAGTACCTGAAGTGCCAAGAGAAATATTGCAGGTTCCCTCCTTCACAACATTCATAGCCACAGCCGCTGCTGCATTATCACCAGCACCAGCCACAACCTTTACAGAAGCAGGAAGAGCAAGCTGTTGTGCAGCAGCTTCAGTTAGCGAGCCAACTACACATGCACTATTAGGGAATAGCTTAGGAAGCTGCTCCTCCGTAACACCACATATATTAATAAGCTCCTTTGACCAGCACTTATTTTTTACATCTACTAAAAGCATACCTGCTGCATCAGAAAACTCTGTTGCATGTACACCTGTAAGAAGATAATTAATATAATCCTTCGGTAGCATAATGCGCTTAATACGAGCAAATGTTTCTGGCTCATTATTGCGCATCCATAGGAGCTTTGGTGCAGTAAACCCAGCAAAAGCAATATTACCAGAGGCATTAGCTAGTGCAGGCTTACCTATCTCGTTATTCAAATAATCAACCTCTGCAGAAGTACGAGCATCATTCCAAAGGATTGCTGGGCGAATAACCTTATCCTCTGCATCAAGCGCAACCAATCCATGCATTTGTCCAGCACAACCAATTGCCTTAACCTCATTTGCATCTATATCTGAAATTAGCTCAGCGACACACTCACAGCATGCCTTCCACCAATCCTCAGGTGCTTGCTCACTCCAGGTTGGTTTAGGAAATGAAAGAGGATATTCACGAGATGCCTCCTTGCAAACCTTGCCTGTAGAATCTACAAGCAAGCACTTCATTGCTGACGTACCTAAATCAATTCCAATATAATAATTCATAAAATCCTCTTTTTTTAAAAACCTACCCTACCACATTTATTTAATGTGAATTAAAAGTGCTGTCTCTGGCTTTGCAGCTTTCAACATCCATTGGAATTTGTCTTCTTCCTTTGGTAATGCGCTTGGGGTTACTGCCTTGATAAAATTCTTATCTAATTCAACATATTTTGGTGGTGGTGCAAATTTTTTACCTGCATCAAACCCACATAAAAAACTGATAATTCCTGAAAACAATAGACATACCAATGCAACCATAACAAGGTGTTTTGCAGATATATCCACCTCTCCAGATTCATCTAGCTCTCGATTACGCTGCATATCATCGAGCTTCTGTCGCTCTAATTCAAGAAGCTCTTTCTCAAGTTGAATGCGCTGCTCTTCAAGAGACAACTCATCATACGAAAAAGCATCACCTGAAGAATTTTGTTGCTGATTTACAGACTTTTGAGTATTTTCAGAATTATAAGTTTCCATTATCTACCCATCATCATTCTTGAATTGTTTGCACCCCCATTTGGAGCACCCTGAGTACGCATTTGAATGAGTATTGCATATAGCTGCTCAAGAAGAGGATGAGATGCAACAAGTGCACGAAACTCTTCATACTCACCACTCGCTTTAGATGCTTGTTCTGCAGTACTCAAAATTTCAACCGATCTTTGAACATTGTTATACTTGCTGTATTGCAAAGTACAATAACTAGACCAAGAACGCCAATCATTTGGCTCAATACGTAAGACTGTTGAAAGAAACTTGATAGCCATATCCACATCACCAAGACGCATATAAATATCTGCACCAACACGATAAGCCTCTACATCATTTAATGTTTGGAAGAAATTTTTTGGTAGCAATTTTACTAACATTAATTCTTCGTTAGAAACATTTGAATACATAATTAATTCATTTAGCATCGCGAATGCAACATTATAATTGATATTGTCTTTTCGTAAGAAATAATCACGAATTGCAACATATCTCAAAGAACTATTCCCAACAATATTAGCAGCCTTTACAAGCTCTAGCATATCCGCGTCTGGAAGAACCAACAAATCTTCGCTTATTGTTGCTGTTGGATTCTCTTCATTATATTTCTTTACTGCAGAAATGTTTTTTTCATACAAAAACTTAATTTTATTTTGAGCATTATAAAGCTCACGTAATGTAGATAATGCAGCCTGAGCCTGTTGATTATTTTTATCTTTATAAACCAATTTCTCGATATACAATATTGCATCTTCTAATCTACCATATGGATATAAAAGTTCACGCATATAACGTATCGTACACTCTGGAGAATATGGGTACAAAATTATACCATCAATAAAGGAACGCTCAGAGGCTTGAACCATATTACGAGTTGCATATAGTCCTGCAATAGAAGCACGAAGCTTTGAAAATGCTCTACGAGCAGCAACATCTCTCTCATAAGCAGGATTTGAGGTTAAACGTCGTGTATACCAATCCCAAAAATCCATATCATTTTGGACGGAAGCGTTAAACTCTGGATACGATAGTTCCTTGTTATTAAGCTTCATTATCAAACCATGTGGAGTCAAATATGGATTCATCCAACGCATTGCATAACTTTCCTCAACATAAAAATCATGAAAAGCAATATTTTTGTCAAAAATCTGCTTTGTGATTATGGCATTAATCTCCATAACCCCCATTGCTCCATTAACCTGAATTCTTCCGCCATGATCAGAAATTTCTCCAAGATTAGGTAATTGACCAGTCCTGACAAGATAAACGTATTCATTGAATGCATTACTATTATCAATTGATGTTGGCATCCAAATCTGGTCAGCATACAATGAACGCATTGTATCCATATAGGTTGGATCTGCCAATGCATTTTGTGTAATCAAAAAGACATCTGGACGAACCTTTGCTGAATAAATCATATATGTAGGGACAAAGCGTCCAGGATCTGTGCCGCCGAAGAATATAGCATTAGGTTTCATCTCTGGTGGATACTCAGGATTTGGCAAAGGCTCCTCATCACTTGATAACTCTTCATTAATTGCATTTGCACCACGAAGCTGATAATTACCAAACTGCCAACCAAAGTCGTGACCATTTTGCTCTGCTGCACTAGTAATATCTGCCATATCCGCATTTACATAATTTTCACGAATAGGGATAATAAATAACAAAGCACTTACTGCTAGAGCTGGAATTAGTAACCACTTTTGCTTGCGGAATAGATAGATTGACATTGCTATACCATAGCCAATCCAAATAGCAAAAATCGCGTGAGAAGAAATGAACTTAACCTTTTGAATGAAGTTATCCTGGATGTCGCCTCTTGGATTTGCCATACCTATCAAGACAACGCTCATCATTAGGAATGCTATAAGAGTAATAACAAACCACTTGCAAGAAATATCACTATGATCTGTTTTTATTAGCTCAATTTTCTTATATGAGAAAACTCCCATTAGTGCATAAATAGCAATAAACAACAAGCTGATAACCACAGTTAATGCAATAGACACCCTTGTGTATTTAGCAGGCTCAGCAACAGAAGCAACACCTACGACTGGCTCAGAAATTCCACATCCAGCCTCAAGGATATACTCTGCGCCAATATTTGATACGCAAACAATAACTCCTAGCACACCAGCAATTACGCCTACTAAGCAAAGCGCTGTGATTATGCGTGTATAAATATCCTTTGTTTTATCAAGGACC
>JAZNPC010000069.1:0-42823 GCA_045589455.1 Kiritimatiellia bacterium | reverse complement strand
TTTTCCTTCAAAAATAACACCAACAAATTTTACAATTTATCATAAAAACGCAGAAAATATATCTGCGGTAGAGTTTTTTGTCTAAAAATCAAATTTGCCTCTTTTTTTGCTTGACAGGAATACATACTTGTCCATCCGTGTTCTTTAACTTCGCACTTTTAGCCATCACACAAGTAACCCCATTACCCGTCCGTGTCCATCCGTGTTCTTGAAAACCACCTGTCCGTGTGTCCATATTCTTTAACCTCGCACTTTTAGCCATCACATAAGCTATTTTTTTCCAGGTTTTACCTCAAAAAAACCGCCATCTGCCATCCGTGTACAAAAATATGCAAATTTATCCCATTTTGTTTCATAAACTTTGTTGCTACTAACTTTAAATTGTGCTAAAATTTAATCGTGTTATTTGATATATCTCACAGATATATATATAGTATAGTAAAATAAAGTGAAAGAAATATAAAAATGAGAGACTTCAGAAAGTTTACAGTCGCTCCAAAAATGCCAGAAAACTTGGCTTTTTTACAGGAATTAGCAAATAATGTTTGGTGGTCATGGAATATTGACGCATCAGCACTATTTCGTCGCATGAATCCAGCTCTATTTAGAGAGGTACAGTATAATCCAATCGCTCTACTAGCAAAAATAGGTCAAGAGCGCCTTGAAGAGCTATCATCAGATCGCTCATTCCTCTCACAGATGAAATCAGTACAAGAGCAATTCAAAAAAGAAGTGCTAACATCCAAGAATTGGACAGATAATACAAAGCCACACCCATGTATCGCATATTTCTCAATGGAATTTGGTCTTCATGAGAGTATCCATATCTATTCTGGTGGTTTAGGTATTCTAGCTGGTGATCACCTTAAGTCTGCTTCTGACCTAGATGTACCTCTATGCGGTATTGGTATCCTTTATGAGGAGGGCTATTTTGAGCAGCACCTAGATGGCACAGGCTATCAGCAGGAAAATTATCCAAAGAATGATGTTTATTCTTTGCCTGTACGCCATGCTCTAGACCAAAATGGTAATCCAGTAATGCTTACAGTGCCACTACCAGAGGGACCAATGCACTTTACTGTATGGCGCCTAGATGTTGGCCGCATTCCTTTGTTCCTTCTAGACACAAATCTACCAGAAAACAATCCTGAGCTACGCCACGTTACAGGTCGCCTATATGGTGGTGACAAGCTAAATCGTTTGCGTCAGGAGGTATTGCTAGGTCTTGGTGGTATGCGTGCTCTTGAGGCTCTTGGCTATGATGTTAAGGTTAGCCACATGAATGAAGGACATGCAGCATTCCTAGGTATTGAGCGCATGGCAACAGCAATGCGTGAAAAGAAGCTTACCTTTGATGAGGCTCGCGAGTTTGTTCGCCGCACAAGTGTTTTCACAACTCATACACCAGTTCCAGCAGGTAATGAGACCTTTAAGCTAGATTTGCTATATTCTCACCTAAAGGCAATCGAGGGAGAGGGTGGTATTCCTGCAGATGTAACAGTTTCAATGGGTCGTGCACCTGGTGACACAACAAGTGATGAGCTATCAATGACAATTCTTGGTTTGAACTGCTCTCGCTATAACAATGGTGTTGCAAAGCTTCATGGTGTTGTAGAGCGCCATATGTGGCAGCATTTGTGGCCAGATTATCCTCTTGAGGAGGTACCAATTGGTCATGTAACAAATGGTGTTCATGTTCCAACATGGATTTCTTCAGACAATAGTGCGCTTTATGCACGTATGCTTGGTCCAGATTGGGCAATGCACCCATTGACGGACAAACAAATCTCCAAGATTGATCTTATCCCAGATGAAGAGATTTGGCGCATACATGAAGCTGGTCGAGCACATTTGATTCGTAGCACCCGTGAGCTTCTTGAGCACACACTACAGCGCAACAATGCAGCTCCTGAGGAGCTAACAAATGCTCGTAGCGTACTAAATAAGGATGCTTTGACAATTGGTTTTGCACGTCGCTTTGCAACCTATAAGCGCGGTAACTTGCTACTATCAGATCGTGAGCGTCTAAAGCGCCTACTTAACATTCCTGGCCGCCCAGTTCAGTTTGTGTTTGCAGGTAAGGCTCACCCAGCTGATAATGAAGGTAAGGCACTTATCCAGCAGATTTATGAGTTCTCAAAGGATCCTGCTGTTCGCGGTAAGATTATCTTCTTAGAGGACTATAATATGCATATGGCTCGCCGCCTAGTACGTGGTGTTGACGTATGGTTGAACACACCACGCCGTCCAATGGAAGCTTCTGGAACATCTGGTATGAAGGCTTGCATCAATGGTGCAATTCACGTTTCAACACTTGATGGTTGGTGGCCAGAGGGCTATTCAAAGGAATGTGGCTGGGCTATTGGTAAGGGTGAGGAATTTTCTGATTGGCGTTATCAGGATTTTTCAGATGCACAGGCTCTATACAATTTGCTTGAGACAGAGATTATCCCTGCATTCTACGATCGCCCACATGGTGAGCTACCACTAAAGTGGATTGCAATGATGAAGGCCTCAATCAAGATGAGCATTTACAAATTTGCAAGCACACGCATGGTCACAGATTATTGTAATATTGCTTATGATGGAGCATGGGCTTCCTTTGATACACTAAGCGCAGATAATTTTGCTGTAGTAAAGCAGGAAGTTCATGAGAGAAGTCGCGTTGTGGCAGAGTGGAATAATGTCTCAGTTGCATTCCCAATTGCAGACCGTGAGCTAGGTAAGGGAAGCTATGTTGGTGATACCTTTAATCTAACAACAAAGGTTAGCCTTGGTGCGTTGAAGCCAGAGGATGTGACTGTTGAATTCTTCTATGGTGCAACAGAGTCAGATAATGTAACCTCTGGTCAATGTGTTGAGATGACACTAGATAAGAAGCTAGGTAATGGTGAGTATAGCTACAAGTGTGAAGTAACCTGCAAGGAGGTTGGCTCCTTTGGTTATTCTGCACGTGTGACACCAAAGGGAGAGCCTTGGAAGGTTCTAATGCCTGGCTATATTACTTGGGCAAAATAATTATGCAAAGCAGTGAGCGGACAATTGCTCCGCTCACTGTATGGAAATGATAATAAAATATTTTTTGATAAATGAGGAGGACAATATGGCTCCAAGAACAAAGAAAACAAAAGCAGTATCTAAGGGTCGTAATCCACGTATTCTTATCGTGACCCCAGAAATTACCTATCTTCCAGAGGGTATGGGTAATATGGCTAACCACATGACAGCAAAGGCTGGTGGTTTGGCTGATGTTTCTGCATCCTTGGTAAGTGCATTATTTAATCAAGGTGCTGATGTTCATGTTGCACTTCCTCATTATCGTAAAATGTTCCACGTTGATGTAGGTAATCTTATTGATAAGGAATTGATGGTTTATAAATCAGTTCTTCCAGAGACTCGCATTCACTTGGCACAGGATCGTGTATTCTATTATCGTGATACAGTTTATAGTTCATATAGTGAGGATAATCCAAAGCTAGCACTTGCATTTCAGCGTGAGATAATCAATAACATTATCCCAACAGTTCGCCCAGACCTAATTCATTGTAATGATTGGATGACAGGTCTTGTTCCTGCAGCTGCACGTCGCTTAGGTATTCCTTGCTTGTTTACAGTACACAACATTCACACACAAGAAGTAACTCTTGAGCGTGTTGAGAATACCGGTATTGATGCAGCTGAATTCTGGCAAAATCTTTACTTTATGCGTCAGCCATATAACTATGAAGAGACACGCGCAACAAATCGTGTAGATTTGCTAGCTAGTGGTATTTTCGCTTCTCACTACATTAACACAGTGAGCCCAACCTTCCTAAAGGAAATTGTTGATGGTTGGCATGATTTTGTTCCACCACAGATTCGTAGTGAGATACAGTCTAAGTATTATGCTGGCTGTGCAGAGGGTATTTTGAATGCACCTGATGCAGCAAATCAGCCATCTGTTGACCCACACATTCCGGTTAAGTATAATGCAGAAACACATCGAGAGGGCAAGCTTGCCGCAAAGCGTATGCTTCAGGAGCGCTTGTTCCTAGATAAGGATGATGATGCACCAATCTTTTTCTGGCCATCACGCCTTGATCCTGTGCAGAAGGGTTGCCAGCTACTTGCAGATATTTTGTATCGTAAGGTTTCTCAATATTGGGATAAGAAGCTTCAAATCGTTGTTGTGGCAAATGGATCCTATCAGCGCGTTTTGAGTGATATTGTTAACTTCCACGATATTCATAATCGTGTGGCTGTTGTTAACTTCTCTGAGGAGCTATCTTGCCTAGCATTTGCAGCAAGTGATTTCATTTTGATGCCATCCTTGTTTGAGCCTTGTGGTTTACCTCAGATGACAGGTGTTCTATACGGAACACTACCAATAGTTCACAATACAGGCGGCTTGCATGATACAGTAGAGCATTTCAATTCATATGCATCAACAGGAAATGGCTTCGTTTTTGACAACTATGACTCAAATGCACTTTCTTGGGGTATGGATGAAGCTATGCGCTTCTGGGATTTACCAAAGGATAAGCGCGAGCAAGAAATTACACGCATCATGCGAGAAGGAAATGCTCGTTTTACTCACGAAGTTTGCGCTAAGGCATACATAGATATGTATGAGAAAATGCTTCAGCGTCCTTTGTTAGCATACTAAGATATTTTACATACGAAAAGATAGAATAAATGGGACGAAAAAAAGAACCAATCATAGACTCAATCGAGGCTATAGAGAATAAAAAAATAGTTACATATCAACCTATACCATCTATTTGGTGGTTTTGGGCTTCGTTCCCTACTATCTTTTTCACTGTTTTTTCTTTTATCGCTCTGGCTACATATGATTGGAATGATGTTACTTCCTTAAATAGCAATGGTAACCAACAAGTTCTTAATTTGATGGGTATCGCAGGTGCAAATTTTGCATACTCTCTTTATTTGTTATTTGGAGTTGCGGCATGGACAATACCATTCTGGCTATTAATTTGTTCCTTTGCATTTATGCGTAGAGAACGTCTAGCATGGCGATTTCTATGGATGTTATTAATAACACTTTCATTATCTGCATTATTTCAACAGTTTTTTAAATCAAATCTCACATACCTGTTAACCCATGAAGAGTTAAATATTTATCCTAATGGAGGAGGAGTATTTGGCTATATGTTAGCAGACTTATTTGTATATAAATGGTTGGGATTATTAGGACTATTAGGAATTTTTATTCCTATTTTAATATTTGGTGTTGTTTGTCTAATCGGTATGCGCCGAATAGGTTGTTATATTTTAGCATTAAAAACACGCATAAATAATGCGCGTGAATTAGATATAGCGGAACGAGAAGAGCTACGCAGAAGAGAACGTGAACTAAAAGAAGCGGCACGCGAAAAGCGTTTACAAAAGGAAGCGGAATTAAAGGAACAAAGAAAAGAAGAAAAGAAAGCAGAGGCTCGTGAGCGTCAAAGAAAACGTGAGGAGCTTGCAGAGCAGCGTAGAAAAGAAAAAGAAGAAAAGCAAAATTCTAAAAAAGCAACTTTAATTGATGATTTCCAAAATAGTGCTGAAGAGGAATATCAAAACGAAGAAGTTGCACAAGATGAAGGTTTTGGTTTTGTGGATGATTCTTCTTCAAATAATGATGACAATGATTTCTTGTCTAGTGATGAAGAAGAACCAGATGTTATTAATGTTAACATTGGTGATTTAGAAGACTCACCACTTATAAAAAACAAATCAAAACCAATTAAAACAACTCGTAAGCCAAAAACCATTGAACCAACAATTGAGCATCATGAGGTTGAAACAGTGGCTGAGGGACGCCGTGGAGTTGTGGCTGGTACGGATTCCAAAAAGAAAAAATTTACTATACCTTCTACATCAATGCTTACACCTGCAGTAAAACCATCTGATTTTTCTGGTACTGCTGAAGAAATTAAATACAAGAGCCAAAAAATTGAAGACACACTAGCAGAGTTTAGAATCAAGGTAAATGTGTTTAATGTTGTAAGTGGTCCAGTTATTACTTGCTATGAGTTGAAGCCGGAGGTAGGTGTCCGTGTAGAAAATATTGCTCGTTATGCAAATAATCTTCAAATGACACTTGAAGCCAAGAGTATGCGTATACTTTCACCAATTCCAGGAAAGAATGCAATTGGTATTGAGGTTCCAAACAATGTTCGCCGTCCTGTAAATATACGAGAGGTAGCAGAGAGTCCAGAGTGGAAAGAGTGCTCACAGAAAATGGCTGTTCCAATGCTACTTGGTGAAGATGTAAGTGGAAAGCCAGTGATTGCAGATTTGGCAAAGATGCCACATATGCTAGTTGCTGGTACAACAGGATCAGGTAAATCAGTTTGCTTAAATTCAATTCTTGCTGGCTTTATGCTTAGCCGTACACCTGAAGAGCTACGTTTAATAATGGTTGATCCAAAGAAGGTTGAATTTACTCCTTATGCGGATCTACCACATTTGATTGTGCCAATTATTACAGAGGCAAAGAAGGTTGCCGCAAGCTTACAATGGGCAATTGCTGAAATGAATCGGCGTTTGGATATGTTCCGCAAGGCTCGTGTACGTAATATATCCGGTTTTAATAATCGTGAAAAAGCAAAACAGACAACCCTATTTGGCCTTATTGAAGAAGAAGAGCCATTACCAGATAGACTACCATATATAGTTATTGTGATTGATGAAATGGCAGACCTCATGCTTTCTGCCAAGAATGAGGTTGAGCCACGAATCGTTCGTCTTGCTCAATTATCTCGTGCTGTTGGCATACATATGATTTTGGCAACACAGCGCCCTTCTGTAAATGTTATTACTGGAACAATTAAAGCTAACTTCCCAGCACGTATAGGCTTCAAGGTTTCTCAACGTGTTGATAGTGTTACAATTCTAGATCAAGTTGGTGCAGAGCATCTAATTGGTTATGGAGATATGTTATTCTGTGATCCATCTCAGGGATCAACATATCGTGGTCAAGGTTGCTGGATAAGTGATCAAGAAGTTGAAGATTTAGTAAATGCTTATAAGAAGCAGGGTGAGCCAATTTATGTTGCAGAGCTTAAAGAAAAGCTTGATAATATTTCAGAAAAGCAAGACGATGGTGGTTCCTTTGGAGATAGTGGTTCAGGAGGAAGTAGTGGTGGCGATTCCGAAGAGGATGCAGATGCAGAGCTAATGCGAAAAGCATTGGAATATATTGTGCAGACACGACGCGCATCAACATCATCGATTCAGCGAACTCTACGTATTGGTTTTAATCGTGCAGCTCGAATAATGGATGAACTAGAAGCACGAGGCTGCATTGGTCCAGCAAATGGTAGTGGACCACGAGAAATTTTACGTACAACACTTGAGCCAACAGATGATTTGGCTTCAGAAGAATAATTTATTTTGGAGGGTTAAATTATGGCATTAGGACAAATTTTAAAAGAAGCACGCATTAGACGCGGTTTTACGGAGTCTGAGGTAGCTGAGCGTATTAAAATGAATACGCAAATGATTGTTGACATAGAGGCTGAAAATTATAGCAGAATAGCTGCACCAATTTATGGCAAAGGTTATGTGCGTAAATATGCTGAATTCTTAGGTATTGATTATCGCCCTTTAGTGGAAGAATTTAAAAATACTTTTGGGACCGGAACCGTTGAAAAACCAGCAGTTCCATTGGAGAGTTTTGATCCTGAAAGTGGGATGTTAACTAAAATGGTTCCTAATCAAGCACCACGTCCATCAAACGATATTCAGCAACCAACAGTTACATCTTCTGTTCAGCCTGCAGCAACACCAGCTCAAGTAGTAGGTCAAGCACCATCAGCAGAGTCAGTACCTATTCAGGCAGAGCAACCAACTTCGTTGTTTTCTGAGTTTGAACCAGTAGAGTCTATGGTTGAAAAACAACAGGTTGCAGCAACTCCAGAAGCACCAAAACACGAAGAGGAAATTTTTGTTCCTGCACATCTTGCAACAACTCCTCCAAAAGCAACAATTCCTCCTCCAAATACTGTGCCAGATTCTGTTGCTCAATCTCGCTATACATTTTCTCCAGAAAAATTCACACCAAGAACAACAGTATTTAAGCCAGAGCAGCTTCCTTCTGCCACAGCTCCAGAGCCAGTAGCCTTATCGGTAGCGCCATTTTCATATCCTGAGTCTGTAATAATTAGTAATGAAAATGAAGAAGAGGAAGCACCACCATTGGTGTTAGAAAACGATACTGAAGAGAGCACTTTATTTTCATCAAAACAGAATCGCCCTAAGGGTCCAATTTTATCTAAGTATAGTGGTCAAACTCGCAGTATAGAACCTGATCCAATAGAAGATACTCCTTCCACCAAAACAAAGAATGAGGTTTTTGCTAATATTAGTTCTAAACTCATTAATATTTTTAGAAAAATATCTGAATTTTTCAAAGATATATTTAGTTTTAAAGCAGAGGAAGATTTAACAAAGGCATTAGCACGCAAACAACGTCGTTTAGGATTTGGAATTGTTGTTGTTATTGTTGTTATTTTGATTGCTATTTTCATGAGTGGTGGAAGCTCTACAGATTCTGAAAAAGCAGAGCAAACAGAAGAACAAAATGTAGAATCTACTAGTGAAGAACTACCTAATCTTGTAGAGGCAGATTATACTGAACCAACACAGGAATCCTCTACTAATTTGCCTCAACCTAATACAATAGAAGATGCAGACGAAGATTTGACTGTAGATACATCAAAACCTGTTGAGCCTGTTCAGATTCTTCCATTACCAAAGGGATTTGTTGATTAAAAACACCTTTATTAATTAAAAATTAGCGCAGTCTCAAATAACAGACAGCGCTAATTTTTTAGAGCATGATTTTATGAAGCAATTAAATTATCCATTTACTGAAGAAATAGTTCGTTCTCTAAAGGTCGGAGATATAGTTTCTATTTCAGGAAAAATTTATACTGGTCGTGATCGTTTGCATAAATATTTAGCAGAGACACATAATTCACCAGTAGACTTAAAGGATGCAGCAATTTTTCATTGTGGTCCTGTTGTTGTGAAGAATGTAGAGGATAAATGGGAGGTTGTTGCTGCAGGTCCAACCACATCTATTCGCGAGGAGCCATATTCTCCAACAGTGATTAAAGAGCAGGGTATTCGTGTAATCATTGGCAAGGGTGGGCTTGGAGCAGGAACCCTAGCTGCATGCGAAGAATACGGATGTGTTTATTTACAGGCTGTGGGTGGTGCCGCTGCCGTAATTGCTGAAGCAATTAAAGAGGTAAAGGCTGTATATTTTCTAGATGAGTTTGGTGCTACTGAAGCGATGTGGGAGCTAGAGGTAGAAAAGCTTCAAACCACAGTTGCTATGGATAGCCATGGAGCAAGCCTTTTTGCAAATGTAAAGGCAGCCTCAGCAGATAAGCTAGATCAGCTTTGCAAAGCCTAGAAATTTTTTCTTATGAAAAAAACAACTATCTCCTTTAAACTAAATTTTCCTATAGATGTAGAGGCAACACTAGATTGCGGGCAAGCCTTTAGGTGGCAGCGTGTTGATTCTCAATTAGAGCAAATAGTGATGCGGGGTGTTGTTTGTGGCAAGGTCTATGATATTTATACAAAGGATGGTTTTCTTTATATAGACAATGCCACAAAAAAAGAAGAAGCTTTCTTTAAAAACTATTTTTCACTCGATATAGATTATGCAGCGCTGCAAGTAGAGATGCAGAAGGATGCAACGCTTGCAAAGTGCTTACAATATTCGCCAGGAATTCGCGTGTTGCGTCAGCCCTTTGAAGAGGTGCTTTTCTCCTTTTTAATAAGCCAAAATAATAACATAAAGCGCATAAAAAAGATTATCAATACGATGTGCGAGGCTTGGGGCGAGCCAATAGAATATGAAGGCTCTATCTATTATAGCTTTCCAACAGTTGAACGATTAGCAAAGCTAACCACTGATGATTGGGCAATACTTCATGCTGGATATCGTGTGCCAGGCTTAATGGATGCAGCAACGAAGCTTTCATTGCCAGAATTTTCAGCTTCTCAATTAAAAACACTCTCTTATCCAGAGGTATTTAAAAAACTCCAGGAAATTCATGGAGTGGGTCCAAAGGTATCAGCATGTGTTGCTCTTTTTGGTTTAGGTTATTTTGAGGCATTTCCAATAGATGTTTGGATTAAGCGCGCGATGGCGGAGCTTTTCCCAAATGGCTTACCGAAAAATATTCTTCCATTTGCCGGCATAGCCCAGCAATATATTTTCCATTACATCCGCACCTCCACACACAGACAAATGTGATGGCGCAGGCAAAAGGGAATATCGGAGCAGCGTGCTTTAGCGCGCATTGTGCATTAGCACAAAATAAACCAGAATCATATGTGCAAAACTCATAAGACCGCTGCTAATAAACCGCAATCATAGGATTTGTTGGCTGTTGATTGTTGTTTTGTTTTTCCAGCGCCCATTGGGCGCGCCCACTTCTTTCGGTTGCGGGAGGTGCATTAGCAATTGCGATAGCAATGCGCTCCTCCCGCATTTCCCATCACGCTAGCCATCCTCCTACGCCTTTATCTTGGCTGTTCGCTCTGTTATCAAGGTTGTTATAGCGAGCTGCATTTCATCTGGCAAAAAGGATTCCTGTAATGCTTCTGGTAATGATTTTTCCAACGAATCAGTTATGCGCTGTATGGTCTTCCTAATTTGTACATCATTTAACTTTAATGTTGCACCAAATATTTCAAAATCAATTCGCTTAATGCGATTTCTTTTACCATTAAGTGTTAAAGCTAACTCATCTGTGTCTTGTGGAAGAATAATTTTTACAGGAACAAGATCATATGCCGGACTCAATTCCCAATTCCCCTTTTCATTTTGCAAAAGAGAAAAGTTTTTTAGATGCATATCAGAGTTGCCAGTTAAATATGAAAAAACAGCTAATTCAAAAAAACGTATAACATCTAAACCAGGAACAAAAGAATAATTGCGCAATGCCTTACCAATTTGCTCCATTGAACCATTATATTTTTGAGAGGTCATTTTATTTAGAATTTGACAAAAATCCTCCATATGAAGCATATTGTTTTTATTACGATCCATGCGTCGAGTAATATAAGCCAATTCACCAGATTTCAATGGAATTAATCCAAATTCAGCAACATTGATTTTACATTTTCTTGCAAGAAGCATACAAAAATGCTCTGCTTCTGGGAGATTTTTCCATTGTGGAGCAGGAGGTTTAAGAATATAGTTACCAGACATCCCAACCAAGGTTAGGCGGGATGTGGAATTCTTTGTACCTCGTTCTAAATGAAGCGAAAGCTTGGGCTGTACGCCTGGAACGGATACTCTTTCAAGAATGGTATTTTTTGCAAGTTCATTTAATTCCTCTATCGTATAATTAAATGCAGGTATTTGTTGTGTCTCAAAAATTTTCTTTGCACAATTTTTATGATAGAAGGAATTTTCTTCTAGAGGTTTTCCGCAGCAAAGGCACCGATTAATTTTCATGAGCAACCTCCCGAACACTGGCTGCTCCAATACAATTTCGGCAGCATGCTAGAAGTAGACCCATTCGATCATTTGGATTAAGCTTCCAGTTGTCTGTAGCAATTTCTAAAAGCCAGCCTTCTGGAATTAGTCCATCAAAAAATGGAAAAAGTACGCGATCATAAAATTTTTCAGATTGCAGAGGAAGGGTAACAGACAATCTAACGGGATTATTTAACAGATACTCTTCATTATACTGAAAAGTATAGCCATTTTCATCTTCAATAAGAAGTCCGGCAAGCCGATCATACAAATAAATTTCTGCTTTTCGCATAAATTATTTCTCCTCGTTTGCTTGTATAACTCCGAGTTTAGCACCAAAAAGATCTAGCACAGTATTGACTTTATCCATGCGTAAAGTTGCTTTTCCGCCCTCAAGTTCGCGGACAAAACGGATTCCAACGCCAGAACGGTCTGCTAGGTCACGTTGTGTGAGTTTATAAAGTTTTCGTTGGTGGCGAACAAATTCAGCAAGTGTCATTTTTATACCCTTTCGGTGGTAATATATTTGTTTTTCTACAATATACATCCCGAACGGGTATAAAATCAAGTAAAAAATATAAAAATATACCCTTTGGGGTATAAAAATAATTATTCATATGTGCAAAACTCTTAAGACAGCGGCAAATAAACCACACTCATAGGATCTGTTGTATTGTTGGCTGTTGATTGTTGTATTGTTTTCCCGTGCTCCTCCCGCGCTTCACATCCCTCTTTGCACAATGAGTGCTAAAGCACGCTGCTCCGATATCCCAGCCCCCAAGCGCCAGCGCCCCTCAACCAATCTTTGCGCCTTCCGCGTCTCCCTGTCCACCGTCCTGTCCACCGTAATTATGATGTAGTTGCAAGCCTTGGCATAGGAGGTTGCGTGGGGCGTGAGCCTATAATCATTCGTGACCATTCGTGGTTTCAAACTCATCCGTACATCCGTGTTTATTGACTAAAATTTACAAAGAGATTTTCTTGACTAAATAACTATCAAAGAGTACTATATCGTATATATAAGTAGGACTCGCATTGTGATAAAATATTAAACAAAAACAAAAACTATGAAAACAAAAATATTATATTTCTTATTGTTTGCATTTTCTGCCTGTTTAGTAAATGCGGAAATTCTTTTTTATGATGGAATAAATACAGGGAGCAATGGCTATAATATTGCCGCAGATGCTCAAAAGGATGCAAATTCTGTAACACCATCAACACCAATTGGCTTTTCTTCAACGAAATGGGAAAACGGAAATACTAGTGTAATTTATGTTTTTGGCGAAAACTATGGCTTGCAATTTCCTGAAATTTTTGGAACAAAAATTGTAGCCGAAGGTGGCTCCATTGGTTATAAACGCGCTGGTTCAAACACGGAATATAGATCTCAATGGAAATATTTTGATTCTTCTGTGTTCGAGGGTCGTACTGGCACCGTATACTTTAGATTTCTTTTTAATATCGATGCAACCGCACTTGCAAATCTAAAATCAAGAAATACATCTTCTGGTGTTGCTTTGCTTAATCACAATGGAACACCAAGTGTAAACTCCCATTTCGGAAATGATAAGGTAACAAGTGGAATCATTTTTTCAATAAGAAAAGGCGAAGACACAGAGCCTAATGTTGCTATCGGTTACCGTGATATAAACGAAACAAGTAATTCCTATGAAAATCTATTTAGAGTTGAAGCTGGTGTAACCTATATGGCTGTTGCAAAGATTGATATCAATGCAGGTACAGATAATAAAGAAAAGGTCTCATTTGCTGTTGTCCCTGTAGATGATTATGAGCGAAATGTTGAGTGGTTGACATTAGCAAATGGCACAGAAGAAATAGAGATAGAATTTATTTCAGAAGAAACTTCTCCTAATACCCTATTTATTGGAAGTGCATACACAACAAATGATGGTTATATTTTGTTCGACGAAATGGGAATGAGTACAGAGCTAACAGAGCTTGTTGTCGTTTTGGGTGATGATTTTCCTTCACTAAAGTCAGCCTCATTTGCATATGATAATGAAGCTCAAGAAGCAACAATCACATTTGAAAATGAACAAAAAGCAGCAGCTGCTTTAGCAATTATTGAAGACTCTGCAGGAAATTGCATTACTAATGTGCTTGGTGAGGTAGCAGATTATTCAACCGCAAATTTAGCTGTTACTTTTCCAGCAGAAAACACAACCTATAAAATTACCCCTGCATTGAGAATTAGTGAAAATTATTCTTTTGCTGATCCTTTCTATTTCTACAATGGTGTTCTAAATATTGAAGTAACTCAAAATGGCTCCGAGACAGATATGTCTTCCTCTATTGGAACAATTTCTCGCGCAGCAGCAGATGCTTACCCAATAACAGTAAATCTTGTTATTGAAGATGGCACAGCTGTAGCTGGTGTTAACTATGATGTTCCTGAATCACTTGAGGTAACTATCCCTGCAAATGCGCAGAGCGCAACCTTTGAGTTTCCTACTGTTTATGATGGAGAAACATCAAGCGACACAAGCTTCTCCGTTGGCTTCACGACTGAAGATGCTATTGCTAGTTCATCAACTGTAACCTTTACAGTTGCTAACTATGTAATACAAACAGATAAGAACTATTGGATTGCAGGTGTAGGTTCTGATTGCCTTGCATCAAATCCAAATAACTGGTCATATGGTCGCGTGCCTACAGCAACAGATCATGTCGGTTTAACAGCAATTTCTTCTATGCCGCTAACTAACGATGTGATTACAACAGTAGCTGGTTGGACGCAAGAAGCTGAGTATAATGGCACTGTAACCTTTATGACAGTTTATCCAGAGAAGGGCAGCTTTAATGCTTTAACCGTTACAGGAGATGTCACTCTTGAGGGCGGTGAATGGACTCATCCAGTTTCTTTCACAGCTGAAGGAAATATTACAAACGAAGAAATTATTTCTCTTGAGACATATCGCCTAAAGGTAATTGTTGAAGGCAATCTTGTTGTTGGGGAAAATGCAAAAATTTCTGTAGATGGTAAGGGCCATTGTCCGGCATCAAATGTTGCAGCATTTCTTTCTCGTCATGGAGGCACAGCAAGTGCAGCTGCAGAGAGCTATGGTGATCCAAAATACCCTATTCATGTAGGTGCTGGCGAGGTTTCGAAGGCATATCAATCAGGTGCAATAGCAAATGGTGGTGGTGCAATTTATTTGGACGTAATGGGTAATGTTACTATCAATGGCGAAGTCTCTGCTCGTGGTGGTGTTTCAACACGTTCCTCTGGTGCTGGTGGTTCTATCTTGATAGAAGCTGGAAATGTTTCTGGTTCTGGCTTAATTGCAGCTAACGCAGTAGGTGTAACAGGATATAGCTATAGAAACGAAGTTGGTGGTGCTGGTGGTCGCATAGCAGTTATTTCTTCTGCAACTATTTCTGAGGATTTAGATTTTGATGCTGGTACAGAACATCGTACTTCAGAACCAACAGCCTATATTCGCGGTAGCGCAGGTACAGTTTACCTAAAGGATTTTGATTCTGTTCATGGAACACTTGTTGTTGATGATGATTATGCAACATCAACAAAACGTGAAGGCGGAACAAAATTGAATAATGATAGCGATTGGACCTTTGATAGCATTCTATTGGGTGGTGCTGGAAGATTAGTTGTCGTAACAAATACTGCGCTTACTCTTGCAAATGGCTATGAAAGCATTTCAAGCTTGGAGAATGCCACAGCAGCTACTATATTAGAATATTGCAATGGAGGAAGTATTGTTACTCCAGATGAGCCACAAACAATTGATGGAATCAATGTCTATGTAGCTAATGATGATGCAACTCTAGTTGTTGAAAATAGCTTGAGTTTAGTTAATGGCGCAGCCTTGGGTCGCGTTAATTATTCCACAAAAATAGGTTCTAATGTAGACCCTATGGATGTTCACACTTCAGCAAAAATTACAGTTAATGGAGATTTGACTATTTCTGCTGATTCCAAGGTTAGCGTATATGGAAGTGGTGTATTACAGGATAGTCATAATTTTTATAGTGGATACTCACAAAGCTGCCACGGCTCAATTTATGCTGGTAGCTTTACTAATAAATATGCTTTTGGCTCTATTCTAAACCCAAGGACTCCTGGCTTCTCTCAAAGCAATAGCTATTACCAACCAGGTGGTGGAGCTCTTGAGTTAGTTGTTAATGGAATATTAACAGTAGATGGAGAGATAGCTTCTAAGGGAGCAATTAGTAGTAATAATGGTGTCCGTGGAGCTCCAGGTTCAGTTGATGTTCGTTGCGAAAGCCTAGCAGGTACTGGTTTAATTGGTGCTGTACCTTCTGGAAATCATCAAATGGCGGGTGGCCGTGTAGCTGTTCGTTTAACAGGTGAGGAAGCAACCTTTGATAATTTTGAAGGAACCATTTCTGCCCGTGCAATCAATAATGAAAAATGCACCTCCGGTACTATTTATCTACAAGATGGATCACAGCTTGAGGGCCACGGAACAATTATCATTGATGGTGAGTCTAGCACAAGCTCTGCAAGAACAGCAATTCCTGCTTCTGCACAAACTCCAATCCCTGCAAATGGTGCTTATGCAGACGAAGCAATTGCTTTGAAGAATTGTGATTTGGATGTATATTGCTATTCACCAGTAGTAATTAGCTGTGATTTAAAGCTAAATGATATGACAGTTGATTCTACATCAACAGTAGAATTGTATGGTAATACACTTACTGTAAGATCTCTATCTGTTGGAGGAGTGCCAATTCCTTCAGGCACATACAATGTGGATGCTGAGGTGCTTGGCACTACATTTACAGACGTGAGTGAGGCAGGAGGAGGGCAGGTTGTTGTTCTTGGCAGTGCCACAATGATTATCATCCGCTAAAACAAAAAGGGCGTCATTCGGGGCGCCTTTTTTGTTTAGGTGAGAGGTTTTTGAAAGGGATTGGCGCAGGAAATTGGCGTGCGGGGCACGCGAGTGCGCTCTTGCGCAGGAACAAGATTGGCAGGATTTTGCAGGATTTGCATGATTGCTTGGGGTGTGCGCAGCGCACTACACTAGCGCTTGACGTTGGACATGGTCTTGCTGCCGTTGTCGCAAGGCCAACTTACAAGCGCTAGTGTGGGGGCAACCCATGAGCTAAAAGTGCGAGCAGATTATGAAGAAGTGGCATCCTGCCGCTTTCCCGCGCGCAGTGTTTAACTGGGGTGCAAGCCTTTCAGTCTTGCACTTAATAGTGAGCGCAATGCGAGCGCTGTCGCCAGAGCCGCATTCTAGACGGCGCACCATTAGCTCATCGCTAATTGGTGCGCCATGCGGGAGCATCCTTAGGGCTGTTCCCGCCTCAGTACCACCAGGTGGCTCCGCCACCCTCATAGAGAGAGCGCGCTAGCGCGCAAAAAACTGAATCATATATGCAAAACTCTTAAGACAGCGGCTAATAAACCACATTCATAGGATTTGTTGTATTGTTGGTTGTTGGCTGTTGATTGTTGTTTTATTTCTTTTGTTTTGCTTGCGCCGCTCCGACAGGCGCAAGCAAAACAAAACGATGGAGGAGCCCTGTCACTATCGTTCAGGGCATCTCCATCAACCGAAAGGAGTTGCGCGCGGTATCTCGCGCTGCCCTCAGTGCCTGATTTTTCCATTCCCCCACATCTCCCGCGCTTCCCATCACACCAGCACCACATTCCCCATTCCCCCAAAAAATATCCGTGATAATCCGTGTTATTGAAAAACACACTTTGTGTGCATCCGTGTTTTTGAAAACACACACATCCGTGTTGCACCGTGTATTTGTTTTTGGTATAATTTGCATTAACAAAAACCATTTGTTCTATTTGATATAAAATTGGAGATGTATTATGAATTTTGAAGAAGCAAAAGCTTTACTTGAAGCAAATGACCAAGCACATGTTCTAAATTTCTGGAGCCAGCTAGATGCTGCTCAACAGGAAGCCCTTTTGGCGCAAATTGCTACACTTGATTTTAATTCTATCAACATGACAAAAGCCCTTCTTTCCGCAAAGAATGAGGCAGGCGCTCAAGGCGAAATGATTCCTGCTCCAGTTGCAGAGCTAGCCGGTGAACACTATGAGGCAGCATATCGCTCTGGTACTCTAGAACTACGCAGTGGCAAGGTGGGTGTATTGATGGTTGCTGGTGGTCAGGGTACTCGTCTAGGTTATGATGGACCAAAGGGTTGCTATCCAGTTGGTCCTATGAGCAATGAATCTCTCTTTTATTTCCATGCTAGAAAAATTCTTGCTCTAGAGCAGGAGTGGGATACAACAGTTCCTTTCTATATTATGACAAGCCAAGGCAATGACGCTGCCACACGCGAATTTTTTGCAGCGAATAATTATTTTGGTTTGAAGCAGGAAAATGTTTTCTTCTTTGTTCAGTCAATGTGGCCAGCTCTTACACCTGATGGCAAAATTGTTATGGACGCAAAGGACCATATTTTTATGAGCCCTGATGGTCATGGCGGCACACTACTAGCTCTCGAGAAGAGTGGTGCTTTAGATGACATTAGGAAGCGTGGACTAAATTCTATTTTCTATTTCCAAGTTGATAACCCAATGGTTGAAATTTGCGACCCTGCATTTATTGGCTACCACACAAGAAATATGTCAGAAATTTCAATCAAGGTTTGCGCAAAGCGTGATCCAAACGAAGGTCTTGGTGTTGTGGTTGTTCGCGATGGAAAATCTCAGATTGTTGAGTATACAGAATTTACTCCTGAACAGAAGAATGAGCGCACAGAGGATGGTGAGCTACGCTATAAGTTTGGCAGCGTTGCTATCCATATGTTCTCAGTTGATTTTCTTGTTCGTGAGGCACGTGCTGGCTTGCCTATCCACGTTGCTCACAAGAAGGTGCCTTTTGTTAATGAAGCTGGCGAGACAGTTAAGCCAGATGCACCAAATGCATTTAAGTTTGAGAAATTCATCTTTGATGCTTTGATGGATGCAAAGGTAAGTGTAAATCTTGCATTTGATCGTACTCTAGAATTTTCTCCTGTTAAGAATGCAGAGGGCTCAGATTCTCCAGCTTCCTGCAAAGCAGATTTGTCTCGTAAGTGGGCATGGTGGTTAGAGAAGGCAGGCGTTAAGGTTCCATTTGATAATGATGGTTATCCAACAATCAAAATCGAAATTGACCCTTGCTTTGCAAATTCTCCAGCAATGCTTGCAAAGCGCCTAGAAGCTGGTGAAACCACAATCGATTCACAATCAGATATTTGGCTTAAGGCTTAATTTTTATTCTGCAGGGTAGGGCAATATTGGTTCTACCCTACAGCAATTTTTAGGGTTACATTTGTAGCCCTTTTGTGTTTTTATATTATTTATTTGCATATTACCATGACAGATTTATCCACATTACTTAACAAAGAACAATTTGAAGCAGCAACTGCTCCTGATGGTCCACTACTTGTTCTTGCTGCTGCAGGAACAGGTAAGACACGTACACTTGTGTATCGTGTTGTACATTTGTTAGAGCGTGGTTTTCGGCAGGAAGATATTTTACTACTTACTTTTACTAACAAAGCAGCCCGAGAAATGCTTAATCGTGTAGAAGAAGTGTTGCCGGGCTCTACCTATAGAATGTGGGGTGGAACCTTTCATAGTATTGCAAATCGCATGCTAAGAATAAATGCGCAAATGCTTGGCTATGAGCGCGACTTTACAATTTTAGATTCTGATGATCAGAAAACACTTATGGGTAATTGCATTACTGATTTAGGTTTTCAAAAGAAGGAATTTACAAAGCGTGAAGTTATTCTTAGCCATCTTAGTACATCTGTCAATAAGGGCATGAATTTATCTACATATCTTGATAATAACAATACTGATATCGCAGAATATGATGCACCAAATATTGTGCGCGTTGCGAATAAATATGTAGAACGTAAGCGCGAGCTGGGTGCAATGGATTTTGACGATCTTTTGGTTAATGCACTAAAGCTGCTTCGAGAAAATCCTGAGGTTCGTGAATATTACCAAAATCGATTTAAGCATATTCTGGTTGATGAATTTCAGGATACAAACATGCTTCAATCTGAGTTTGTAAATATTCTTGCTGAAAAGCATCGTAATGTAACAGTTGTAGGCGATGATTTTCAATGCATTTATTCATGGCGCGGTTCAGATTTTAGAAATATTATGGATTTTCCAAAAAAATATCCAGATGCACAAATTGTAAAGCTTGAGCAGAATTATCGAAGTGCTCCAGAAATTTTAAATTTAGCCAATGATTGTATTGCACATAATACAGACCAATTTAAAAAAGAGCTTCGTCCAACAAAAAAGCCTTCTCATATTAAACCAGTTGTGCATCGTGTATATCGTGACACGGATCAATCTGCATATATTGTAGAGGCAATTCGCGCTTGTCTTTTAGATGGATATGCATTAAAAGATATAGCGATTCTTTATCGTTCGCATTTTCATTCAATTGATATACAGTTAAATTTGGCTCGTTCCCGTATCCCATATAATATAACATCAGGAACTGGTTTTTTTGATTCAGCACATGCTAAGGATATTCTTGCTTTTTATCGCTTGATTGTTTCCCCTACCGATTATCTTGCATTCACTCGTGCATTTGGGTTGCTTGCGGGAATTGGAGAAAATACAATAGGCAAACTTTGGAGTAAGTTAGATTTACATTTCAATCCTGGTAATCAGACAGAACGAGAAAAGCTTTTATCAATTGCCCCAGCAAAAGCACGCCCTGCTATAGAAGGAATTATAAATGCATATAGAGAATACTTTATGCAAGAAAAAGGACCTGCAAGAGAAACAGGCTTTGTAATTAATTTGCTAGATTCTTTCTATTTTGAGCTGTTAAAAAAGAATTTTAATAATGCAGACGAACGCCGTCAGGATATTTTAGAATTAGCTCAAGCGATAGACAAAAAAGATAGTCTCGCAGATTTTCTCGCTGATGTTGCTATTATGACAAATTCTGAGCTTGCTGAAGATTCAAATATGACAACAGGAAATGATACCGTTCTATTAAGTACAATTCATCAAGCGAAGGGCTTGGAGTGGCCTATAGTTATTGTCCCTTGGATGAGCGAATCAATGTTTCCATCTACAAAGAATGAAGCAGCAAATATTCCAGAAGAGCGCCGCTTATTTTATGTTGTAATTACACGAGCAAAGGAAAGGCTATATCTCTGCTCACCTAGCTACAAGGTTAATTACAATGGTGGCTTTGAACCTTTGGAAATATCTTGTTTTATTAAAGAATTGAATAAAAATTATTATGAGGCGACAGGTCTTCCACAAAATGCAGTTTTAAAATCAAACTTTGGCTCATATAGTGGATGGGCAGGTGGTGTTTCTGGCAAGAAGCCACAAATGGGTGGCTATGGAGGCTGGAAGAATAGTCGTGGCAAAAGCAATTGGTGGTAATAAGATATAAATAACGGTTAGCAATTATTGCTATACCTCAATTAAATCATAAAAATGCATCATGAAAAAACACATATCATTTATTGATTCTGAGGTTAGTGTAACCACAAAAGAAATACAAGAAATCGGAATAATTCGATATGATGGCACGCAATATCGTGGCGTGCGCATCAATCGAATAGAGACCTTTCTTGATGGGACAGAATTCCTTTGCGGTCATAATGTTTTTAAGCATGATTTTAAATTTATTCCATCGTCTGTATGGTCGCCCTACAAGCTAATTGATACTTTATATCTTTCGCCATTACTTTTTCCAAAGCGTCCTTACCATGCACTAGTGAAGGATGAGAAGCTCATCACCGATGAGCTAAATAATCCAATTACAGATTGTCATAAAGCAGCAGCATTATTTTATGATGAGGAAGCTGAATTTAATGTTTTAGATAAACGCTATAAAGAAATTTATTATTTGCTTCTCGGTAAAGTTAAAGAGTTTGCTGACTTTTTCAAATATGTAGATTTTGCATGCGAAGAAAAACCTGTTGCACCAATAATTAGAAGCGTATTTGAGGGAGAAATTTGTGACCACTCTCCAATTGAGGCGTATGCAGAAAGCAATCCCGTTGCCTTAGCCTATGCCATTGCGCTACTAGCCTGCCGCGACCACCAATCAATCACACCACCTTGGGTGGCAAAAAGCTTTCCTGCCGTAGAGGATATAATTCACGAATTAAGAGGCACCTCTTGTCATAATTGTAGCTACTGCTTAGAGCACCTAAATGTTAAGCGTGGCTTAAAATTATTTTTTGGCTACGACGAATTTAGGTCCTACAATGGCGAGCCACTTCAGGAGCGAGCAGCCGCAGCAGCAATAAATGGAGATAGCCTTCTTGCTGTTTTCCCAACCGGTGGCGGAAAGTCTATCACCTTCCAGCTTCCTGCATTGATGGTTGGAGAAGCAGAGCATGGTTTAACGGTTGTGATTTCTCCTTTGCAATCCTTGATGAAGGATCAGGTGGATAACCTAAATCAAAGAGGCATTGCTGAAGCAACATCTATCAATGGCTCACAAGACCCAATAGAGCGAAAGCAAGAGCTAGAGAGACTCGAGTCTGGCGCAGCAACTCTTCTTTATATTTCCCCAGAACAGCTACGCTCACGAACAATAGAGCGCATACTTCAAAATAGAAATATTGTTCGAATAGTAATTGATGAAGCGCATTGCTTTTCTGCATGGGGTCAGGATTTTCGTGTAGATTATTTGTATATCGGAAAATTTATTCGCGAGCTACAAGAGAAAAAGAAGATTAAAAAGCAAATCCCAGTTTCTTGCTTCACAGCCACCGCAAAGCAAAAAGTAATTAGTGATATTTGTGATTATTTTAAGCAAGAGCTAAATATTGAGCTTAAGCTATTTGCTTCCTCTGCCACTCGCGAAAATTTACATTACACTGTCCTACATTGTGAAACAGATGAAACAAAGTATGTAACACTACGCGAATTGATAAAGACAAAAAATTGTCCTACCATTGTTTATGCTTCGCGCACCTCTCGCACCCATAAGCTAGCAGCCCAGCTTACCAAGGATGGAATCCTAGCTCGAGCATACAACGGGAAAATGGATGCAGCAGATAAAATAGAAAATCAAGAGCTCTTTGCAAATAATGAAATTCAAGTAATTGTGGCAACGTCTGCCTTTGGTATGGGAGTAGATAAAAAGGATGTTGGATTAGTTGCTCACTATGATATTTCTGATTCTCTAGAAAATTATGTTCAAGAGGCGGGACGCGCTGGGCGTGACCCTGAGCTACAAGCAGATTGCTATGTGCTATATTGCGATGACGATTTAAATAAGCATTTTATTTTGTTAAATCAAACAAAGCTTAGCATAAGTGAAATCCAACAGGTTTGGACAGCTATTAAAAAGCTCACACGTTCCCATAGTGTTATTCATTGCTCAGCACTTGAAATTGCTCGCGAAGCCGGATGGGATGAAACAAAGCTAGAGATAGAGAGTAGGGTACGTGCTGCAATTTCTGCTTTAGAGAGAGCTGGCTATATTGAGCGCGGAAAGAATTGTCCTCGCGTGTATGCCACAAGCATTTGCGTAAAATCAATGATTGAGGCGGCCGATAAGATTGAAAAATCTCCATTCTTCTCAGAGGAATATAGAGAGACAGCAAAGCGAATTATAAAATCTCTAATCACATCAAAAACAACAGAGACATCGCAAGGCGATGTGGCAGAGTCGCGCGTTGATTATCTTGCGGATATTTTAGGACTCACCAAGGAGGCTGTGGTAAATTCAATCACTCTTATGAGGCAGGAGGGAATTCTTTCCGATACTCAAGATATGACAGCCCAGCTTTTTGGCTCAGACACCGAAAACAAGTCGCGCCTTGAATTAGAAAAGTTTAGTCGACTTGAGGAGTTTTTCTTCAAGCATCTCGGTGAGTCAGCAAACGAATTTGATCTTAAAGAAATAAATGAAAAAGCAATAACAGAAGGTATTTCTAGTTCCTCAGTAAAAAACCTTAGGACCATAATTTATTTTTGGCAAATAAGAAATTATATTACAAAGCGCGAGACAACGAATTCTGTTTCCATTGCCCCAATTGTTGATATTAAAAAATTGCAGCAGCGATTTGATCAGCGTATAGATATTTGCCATTTTGTAATTAAAGAGCTATATAAACTATCTCTTAAAACAAAAGCAGATAAATCAGGAAATAAAACTCTGCAATTTTCCTTTATTGATTTATTCCAAAGCTATAAAACTCAATCCCTTTCCGCTACCTTTAATAAAGAGCTAACAAGCCAAGATTTTGAGGAGGCACTTCTATATCTTACAAAGATTCGGTCCATCAATATTGTTGGTGGCTTCCTTGTTCTTTATAATGCCCTCGAATTGCATCGTCTAGTAAAGGATAATAAGCTGAAATATAAGCAAGAGGATTATCGTTACTTTGATGAATTTTATAAGCATAGAATCCAGCAAATTCACATTGTGGGTGAATATGCAAATCTTATGGTTCGCGATTATCAATCTGCATTAGATTTTGTTCGTGATTATTTCCAAATGGATTTTAAAAAATTTATTACTAAATATTTTAAAGGACAAAGAGCAAAAGAAATTCAGCGAAATATAACGCCAGAACAATATCAAAAGCTCTTTGGGTCTCTATCAAAAATTCAAGAGGAAATAATAACGGATGATACCTCACCACATATTGTTGTTGCAGCAGGTCCAGGTAGTGGTAAAACTCGAGTTTTAGTTCATAAGCTAGCTGCGCTTTTAACACTTGAGGATATAAAGCACGAGCAGCTATTGATGCTCACATTCTCACGCGCAGCAGCCACAGAATTTAAGCAACGCCTAAAGGAGCTTATTGGCAATGCTGCAAATTATGTTGAAATCAAAACCTTCCATTCCTATTGCTTTGATTTATTGGGTCGAGTAGGGACAATAGAATTGTCCGACCAGGTAGTAAGCCAAGCGGCTGATTTAATAATGAAGGGCGAGATAGAGCAGGGCAAGATTACAAAGCGCGTGCTTGTAATTGATGAAGCGCAGGATATGGATTTAGATGCCTTTAAATTAGTTCAAGCCCTAATGTATCAAAATAGCGATATGCGCGTAATTGCCGTTGGTGATGACGATCAAAATATTTACAATTTCCGTGGCTCAGATTCTCGCTTCTTCCAGCAGCTAATCACAGGCTATAATGCAAAATGCTACGAGCTTATTGACAACTATAGAAGCACAAAGGAAATAGTTGCTTTAGCAAACGAATTTATTAAGCCAATGCGCTATCGACTCAAAACCACGCCAATCAATTCTGTTAAATCAGATTATGGTGAGGTTCGCATAATTGAGCACATATCAAAGCACATGCAGGATGCATTACTTAAAAATATAAAGCGAGAGCAAGCGGGAAGAAAAATTGCGGTTCTTACAAATACAAATGATGAAGCCCTACAGCTCTTTTGTCTTTTCAAGAATAATAGAATTAAGGCTCAGCTTGTACAATCCCTGGATAGCAGTGTTAGATTATCAAATCTTGCGGAGCTACGCTACTTTACAAAGCTTGTTTGTGCAGATGAAAGGACCCCAACTATAGCAACAGAATTATGGAATGAAGCAAAGCGTAGGCTTCGCGAGAAATATGTCACGAGTGAATGTCTTGAGCTATGTGAAAATATTTTATCTACCTTCGAGCAGCTAAATGAGACAGGAAGAAAGGAGGCCGATGGCACTCCACAATTCCGTAAGTACAAGAGTGATTTTATTGAATTTGTGCATGAATCATTTTGTGATGATTTTGTAGATCAAAATCAAAACATGGTATATGTTTCCACGATACATAAGTCAAAGGGCAAGGAATACGATTCTGTTTACATGCTTTTAGATAACAACAAGCTAAATACCGATGAAGAGCCCAGGTGCTTGTATGTGGGAATGACACGAGCCAAGTCTCGTTTAGTAATTCATGTAAACACAAGTCTTTTCTCTGGGATAAATATTCCAGAAGTAAATTATGAATTTAATCCTGTAGATTATCCAGAGCCAACGGAACTAGCAATGCAGCTAGGGTATCGTGATGTTAAGCTAGGCTTTTTTAAGGGTAAGAAGCGTGCGATACTTGAGCTACGTAGTGGTCAGGAATTAAAGCCAGTAATTAACCAATATGAAGATATTCAATTGGAGCTACTAAATGGCAGGCCAATTTGCATATTATCTAAGGCATGTAAGGAGCGGGTTCAGAAGCTATTTGAAAAGGGGTATGAGCTTGCCTCATCAAAAATAGATTTTGTAGTTGCGTGGAGGCCCGAAGGCGCATCACAAGAGGAGGCGATTGTCCTCCCTAGCCTCTACCTCCGTTTAGCTATAAGTAAGCAGTAAATGAAGTTTTTTGATGCACCAAGATTGTTGCTTGTTGTATCGTTGGTTGTTGCTTGTTGTATTGTTTTTAAGGGTTTTGCTTGCGCCTGCTCCGCTAGGCGCGCGCAAAACAAAACGATGGAGGAGTCCTGTCACTATCGTTCAGGGCACCTCCATCAACCGAAAGTAGTGGCGCGCGCACCAGCGCGCTGCCAATGGTGGCATATTTTCCCATTCCCCCACAAACCTATGCTCCCATCGGGTGCGCCACTCCTTTCGGTTGCGGGAGGTGCATTAGCATATTGCGACAGCAATGCGCTCCTCCCGCATTTCCCATCACGCCTCCGCACCCACTATACCTTGCTCCCTTATTTCTTGACTAAATTCCGTGTTTATTGCACAATATTAACAAATAATTTGTTTGTAAAAAAGGCATTGAGAATTTTCTAATTTTGTATGAGTACAATAACTAAAACAACCACAAGCGCTGCTGAAACTCAAGCACTTGCATATGAGCTAGTTGCTCGCCTAAAGTCACCCCCAATTATTGCTTTGTATGGAGATTTAGGTGCGGGTAAAACCTGCTTTGTGCAAGGACTCGCTGCTGCCTTAGGTATAAGAGCTGCCGCTTGTAGCCCAACCTTTACAATAGTTAATGAATATATTGAAGAAGGTCCTCCTAGAAAACGCTTAATTCATGCCGACCTTTATCGTCTTAGTGGTCCAGAGGAGTTAGAAACTATTGGGTGGGATGATTATATTCGCTCTGGCGATGCAATGGCTGTTGAATGGCCAGATAGAGCAGAGGGTGAATTTCCTCCAAATGTAATTACTATCGATATACGTATAGGAGATACAGTAGACGAAAGAATTTTTAATATCACTCTACCTGATGATGAGGATAAACCAAAGCAAGATCATTGTATATCTCATTCAACAATTACAGAGGATGTTCTTAAAGCGATAGTTGATGATCCGAATACTAAGGTTCTTCAAGGTGGCCGCAATTTAACTGTAAAGGCAAAGGTAAAGCTAGAGGATGGCACTGAGGTGGAAGCCGCTATTAAACGCTTTCCTCCCCGTTCTCCATTTAGACGTATTATTGATTTAGGAAAACCAACTAAAGCAGAAAAATCATTTCGCGCAGCAGAGCATCTTTTTTGCAAAGCAGGTAATGTTACACCAGAGCCACTAGCTTTAATTGATAATGGTCCTGCTTATGAGGGTTGGTTTGTTTCTAAATTTGAACAAGGAATAACAACCTTTGGACAGGAGCTTATAAAGCTTTATAATTCAATGGGACCTTCTTCAAAGCTTATGGAGCTATTGCAGCTAGTTGCAGAAAAATGCGCTGTCATGCACGATTCCGGATTTATGCATTGTGATTTAGGAAATCAAAACATAATGCTATCAAAGCGCGGCATGGGTAATGTTGTTATGTTTATTGATTTAAACAGAAGTCGTAGCTACAAACAGTCATTAACAAATAAGCAAAGAGCGCGAGATATTTCACGAATAAATTTACCATCTGATTTATTGCGTGTATTTATAGCAATGTATTGGCGAGAAATCGAACCACCCAAGGATTTTATTAAATGGGAGAAGCGTTATAGGAAAAGATATGCACGGCATTGCGCAACACGTAAGCTTCGCCACCCAATTCGTTCTATGAAGAAAAAACCATCACCGGATGGAGTTTATCCTGAGTATAATAATATTTGGATTTGGGATACTAAATCAGAGCAAGCAATTCCTGTTTTAAAATCAAAGGATCGTCATAAGTATCAATCAAGCTCACGTGTAACTAAAGCTTTAAAAGGTATTATTAAGCGTCGGAAAAAAATATCTGAGAATGAGCGTTTTATTAGAAGTAAGCTTTATGAGCAACCAATACTAAATTTTGCTAATAGATTATTCATTTCTATTTCAGGAGATTCTCGCCGTTTTGCACGCGAGCAACAGCTTTTAAATGAACTAGGTTGTACTGGGGTTCATATTAGATTCTATTTTCACGAAGGCTTTGGAGTATTAAGAGAAAAGATTAATATGGTTAATGCTCTAACAGCTTTAGGATATAAGGTAGCTATCACGCTAGTTCAAAATAGAGAAGCTGTGCTTAATCCTGAGTGTTGGACAGAATTTGGTTCTCGCATTTTAAAAGAGTGTGAAAAGCAAGTATATTGGGTTCAGGTTGGACAAGCTATTAATCGATCAAAGTGGGGCTGCTGGAATTATAAAGAAGCAGCAAAGCTATTTGAACCAATGATACATTGGAAGAAGGATTTTCCAAATGTCAAATTTATTGGTCCATCATTAATCGATTACGAGTGGGATTATCTTGTTGGATTATTAGAATGTTTGCCAAAGGATATTCAATTCAGTGCTGCTTCTCAACAGCTTTATGTGGATCGTCGAGGGGCTCCAGAGAATAAACAAGGAAAAGCAACCGCAATCGATAAGCTTATCAAAATTAGAGCAATTACGAATACATCTAAAATATTTGGCGAGCAGTTAATAGTATCCGAATTTAATTGGCCATTATTGGGAACACGCGAGTGGTCTCCTGTTGGCTCACCATACATTACTCCAGGAACAAGAACAAATGATCCAAGTGTATCAGAGCGAGATGCGGCTATTTTTACATTGAGATATGTTTTTCTTGGCTTAGCATCAGGCGCAACAGCATCTATGGTATTTTGGGAGCTTGCTGCACATGGCTTTGGTCTTGTTGACCCAGGAGTTGATGAAGAACAAAATCAACAGCAGTGGCGTAAACGTCCTGCATTCACAGCATTGTCTGTATTTTTTACTTTGCTCAAGGATGCTCATTTTATTAAAGCAATTCAAGCAGATCATTCTTCTAAGGCATGGATTCTTGAATTCAAAGATAGTAATGAAAAACATATTGTGGTTGGCTGGACCTCAGATTCTCTTGCACATCGCCCTATGGTAAAATTAGATTTTGAGGTAAAAACGGTCGTTGATGCCTTTGGTAAAACAATTGAAGCGCCAGGAAAGTTACTAACAGATCCTGTCTACTATATTGGAAAATAAAAGAGAAGTAGAAATGTTTGTTTATAAACCGCAAGGAGTATGCTCTAAAAGTATTGAACTTGAAGTGGAAAATGGCATTGTTACCTATTGTAAAATAATAGGTGGATGCAGAGGAAACACTCAAGGACTTTCAAAAATGGTAATTGGCCGTTCTGCGATAGAAGTGATTTCTTTATTAAAGGGAATTGAATGTCAGGGCTCTACCTCTTGTCCAGATCAATTAGCATGTGCATTAGAGCAATATTTAGAAAAAGAGAAAGAGGGTAATTAATGACAGATTGTTCATTACCTCCTCCTCTACCAACAGAAAACAATTTCACAGAGGAAGAAATTGTTGATGTTAAATCTATACCAATCGGCAAGCGTCTTTTAATGTTGTTTTACTTATTTGCTAAAATAGCATTATGTGTTGTTGGTGGTGGGTATGCCATTATTGCTGCAGCAGAAGAAATTTTTGAGAAAAAACTTAAGTGGCTACCTAATGGAGATTTGATAAATCATCTTCCTATATTTCAGACAATACCTGGATTGATTGCAGGAAATTCAGCAATGTATGTAGGTTATAAAATTGCTGGTTTTTGGGGAATAGTTGTTTCGTTAATAGCAGTAGCACTTCCTTCGTTTATAATAATTTCATTTGTTGCAGTCGGTTATAGCTGGTTACCAATTGATAATACATATGTGCAGGGCGCATTTATAGGAGTACGCTCAGCATTAGCAGGAGTTGTTGCAGCAACGGTTATTAAATCATGGCCAAAAATAATGCATGGATATTGGGCATGGCTTTATATGCCAATTAGTTTAATAGGAATTTTATTTTTAAAAATTAATGCAGCCTACTTCCTAATAGGTGGAATTTTATTTGGTGTTGTTTTTATGTTAATAATGGTCCCAATATATAAACGAATCTCCCAGAGAGAGAGGAGGTAAATAAAATGCATATTTATTTAATACTCTTTTTAGTGTTTGTGAAGTTTGGATTATTATGCTTTGGTGGAGGTAATGTATTAACACCAATATATATAGAAGAACTTGTAGAAGGACGAGGCTGGTTAAGTAATGAGCAATTTGGTAATTTGCTTGCTATTGCACAAATGACGCCAGGTCCAATAAGTGTTAATGCAGCAACTTTTTTTGGTTATACTGTCGCCACAGATAATAATCTTATTGGATTAATTGGAGCAGCCATTGCGACTCTTTCACTTCTTCTTCCTTCCTTTATGCTAATGATGGTCATTTTAAAGACATTGGATAAGCATGAAAAAGGCCGTGGAATGAAGAGCATTATGTGGGGAGTTGGTCCGGCAACTGTTGGTTTAACAATAGTTGCGATGATAATATTTATAGAAATGTCTGTTTTCACAGAAGGGATTCCTTGGAAGGAATTAGTAACAGGAACAGTTCTACCTGAATCCTTTAGATTTCGCCCATTTGCATTTTTATTGTTTATTGTTGCTACTTGGGCTCTTACAAAAAAAGGAAAGCGTTTGTCGATTATGTCAGTAATTTTTATAAGTGCAATTTTAGGAGCAATCTTTTTGTAAGAAGTATCGATTTAAAATTAAATATGTGGTGAAATAATGGATGTTAAAATAAATGAAACATGGAAAGAAATTCTTAAGGAAGAATTTAATTCGCCATATTTTGCAAATCTTGTTGCCTTTGTAAAAAATGCATATCGTAGTGGAATAGTATATCCCCCAGGTTCACAAATTTTTGAGGCATTTAATAGAACCCCATTCGATAAAACAAAGGTTGTTATATTGGGACAGGATCCATACCATGGCGCTAATCAAGCACATGGATTATGCTTCTCTGTTCAACCAGAGGTACAAGTTCCTCCTTCACTAGTGAATATATATAAAGAACTGGAGCAAGAATATAAAACCAATTTTTTAAATCGTAATGGGGATCTTAGACATTGGGCAGATCAAGGTGTACTTTTGTTAAATGCAACACTTACCGTGAATGCAGGCTGTGCAGGAAGTCATCAAGGAAAAGGCTGGGAAACCTTTACCGATGCTGTTGTAAGATTGCTAGCAGAACGTAGAGAACATTTAGTGTTTATGCTTTGGGGAAGCTATGCTCAGAGAAAGGGTGCGTTTATAAATCGCACAAGGCACTTTGTTTTAGAGGCGCCTCACCCATCGCCACTTTCTGCTTTTCGAGGGTTTATAGGGTGTGGACATTTTAAGAAAGCGAACGAATATTTAGTAAATAAAGGTTTAGAACCGATAAAATGGTAGCTGTTTTTGTTTTCTTATAATTTTTTTAATTGATTTTATGAATTTAGATTTATACTTAGCATTAGATACAGAGTTTGTTTGGAATAGAACCTATTATGCGCGACTAGGTTTAATACAAGCAGCCTTTCCAAAAAATACTAATATTCTTAATTATTCGTTACCTGAATTAATACCATTTAATCGTATATCAGATACACAAGAGTTGATGTTAATAGATCCGTTTGAAGCATATGTTGATTCATTGGCTGCTGCATTAGAGAATCCTAATATAATAAAACTACTTCATGCTTCTACTCAGGATTTACAGCATCTACATATTTGGAGTGGCGCTTTACCAAAAAATATTTTTGATACATCTATTGCAGCAGCATATTGCGGACTTGGTGCAAATCTTTCATTACAAAAACTATTTAAAGAGCTTTTGGATGTAGAGCTACCAAAGACAGAAACTCAGTCTGATTGGTGTCGTCGTCCTTTAACTGCTAATCAAGTTGAATATGCAATAGATGATGTTGCTTTACTACCTTTAGCCGTTCAAGAGCTTTGCAAGCGTTCTGAAGAATTAGGAACATATGAGTTTTTAAGAGAAGACCTAAAACTTTTAGATGAAGAAGAATTATATGCTGAGCTTCCTATAGAAGAGACTTGGAAAAAATTTAATCCGAGTCCGAAGCTAATAAAAAATAAAAAAGCAACAGCACGATATTGTGCACTTATGGCATGGCGAGAGAGGATTGCTCGTAAATATGACATTCCTCGAGTTCGTGTTGCAGAAAATGGGGCAATTGTTGCAGCGAGCTTGCATTTACCAAAGACAGAAGATGCTGCAATAGCAGCAGGGATTAAGCACAATTATCTAGCAGACTATATGGAAATAGTTTCTGATATTTCAAACGCTGAGCTTCCTAAAGAGCTTGAGGATGCGGAGACACCAGATGGATTTGCGATAGAGCGTTTTGTTAAAAATGCACGCCCTATAGTTGATACTCTTTCAGAAGAACTACACATTGCTTCACAGCATATCGCATCAAAACGGGATTTGGTTGCATGGTTTTCAGAAACAGAATCGCCAACCAATAAAATAAATATTGGCTGGCGAGCTGAGCATCTTCGCCCAAAGCTTATACGCTGTATTTAATTATTAGGAATTAGACTAATTCTAACTCGTTTGCAGATGGGAATGGTGGATATTCATCATCTAAATTATCTGAATACCAATAAGCTACAGAAGAAATATCATCCTGCAAAGGAAGATATCTTCCATAGCTGCGCCAGCCAAGTGCTTGAATAGTAATTCTTAAATCCTTTTTGAAATATACAGGATCGGTAATGTGCCAACGATACATATCAAAGTATCTTTGTGCTTTATATGTTTCATCAGTGTGATTTACCTTTGAAAGCCCTTGATATGGAGTGGTGAATGGAACATATTTTCCATTTACATCAAAGTTGTATGCACCACCAAAGTAGTCCTCTGTGCCGGTACCACAAATTGTTGGAAAATCCTTGTCTCCATCAATATAGAATTTGATTTCTCCTTCGCCCCACCAGCCATTGGACTTAACACCCCAATGCATATAGGTTCCAACATATACGCCATTGCCCTTGATGTTATCAAGAATGGTATATGCTTCTTTGTATGGCAAAGGATTTGCTCTTCTGAATTGAGCATGGAAATAGAGACTGTTGGGCTCTATTTCTTTTTCCTCGCAATCAATTTGGTAATAAACCATTATATCTTCGTTGTGGATATTTTCTAACTCAATTCGAAAGCCTTTAAAATATGGCATTTCAAAATAACAGTTCATTCCACGGCGTGGATTGTAGCACACAGGTAAGCTACTTATTTGGGCGTATTCAAAATTATCAGCATTGCAGAAAAAATCGTATAGTGGCGCTTCAACAGAAGGATTTTTTGCATCATCAAAAAACATTCTTAAAATGCTCAAGCGGCCAGCAGGACTGCTATCAACAATCCACATGTGTTTAATTGCGCCTTGCCCCTTAATATCAGCAAGAGTGATTTTTTCTCCTGGCTTAACTACTAAGTATGGATTAACCTTCCAGCCCTGACCAAGCTCACGTGCAGCATTGGAAGCAGAGCCTTCAATCGCCATTCCGCCTTTTCCTTTTTCACCAGTAAGATTTTCTGGAGAAACAGAAAATGTACGGACATCCTTTTTAAGTGTTAGATTGTGTAGCATACAAAACCTTTCTAGTTTGCGCGAATCCAAACAGCCATATTTGCTGTACCACGGTTATTCCATAAAGCATATGGAATAGCAACAAATTCACCAGGCTTACGTTCGAAATCTTCCTCAAAATATAGTGCTTCTTTAGAAGCAGGCTTTTCATAAAAAGCTTTGCCCTTGATACCAATGGTTCCTGCTGGTAAATTGTTAATATTAACTAATTCAAAATCAGAAGTAGAATCTATTACCATATTAGAAATACCATTTGGATTGTCTATAGATTCGCAAGCATAAACAATAGGACCACGCATAAGAGCAATACGTCCTGCATTATTTGTAATCTTCAAATTTGATCGCATCAATTTTACCTTCATTTCAAAATTGCAATCAATTTTGTCGCCTCTCTTTACCATTAGCTTTACGTATCCTGCCTGTGGCTTTTCTGTAACAGCAGCTCCATTTAATGTTAAAGTATAAGCCTTACACCATTCAGGAATCCTAACGCCTAATGTGAATTCTTCCTTTGCAATATCCTTAACAGAAATAGAAATATTTCCATCATATGGATAACCACCACATACTTCAATATTTCCATGCTTTCCATTAAACGAATTTGCAATAGGAATATTTAATAGCATTTCGTCATCATCCTCGCTCCAAATATATTGAAGCATCTCAGGAATAAAGCGGCAATAGTTAGTAGGGCAGCAAGAGCAAGTGAACCAAGGCTGACGATCTCGTGCACCTAAATTATAGAACACCGTATTGTCATCCATCTCAAGATAATTTGTGTAGAAGAAAGTATCTCCTTTAAGGCTTATACCACATAGCACACCATTGAATAGAGAGCGCTCCATTATCTCTGCATAATGTCCATCACCAGTTGCATTAAGCATACGTGAAGCAAAGCGTACTAGACCAATAGCTGCGCAGCTTTCTGCATACATGAGTGAGCTATTTGTTAGATCATAATCTTCTGTAAAGCGTTCTCCTTCAAAGGAAGAACCAATTCCGCCTGTGATGTACATTCTGCGCTCTGACAAATTCTTGAATAGTCTTTCGCATGCAGCAAATAGTTCTTTGTCATTTGTCAATGTGGCAACGTCTGCCATGCCACTATATAGATACACAGCACGAACAGAATGACCAGCTGCAACAGGTTGCTCGCGTACAGGCATGTGTGCTTGATGTCTCTTAAGCAACCATTCATGTTTTTTGTCTTCAAAAACAGTATAAAAGTTTGGTTCGCGACCACGTTCATCAATAAAATATTTTGAAAGCTTTAGATAGCGCTCATTACCTGTTACTTTATATAGGCGAACAAGAGCTAGCTCAATTTCTTCATGTCCAGGAACGCCTCTACGCTTACCTTCTTCTTCACCAAATACAGAGTCAATGTAATCTGCATATTTGCATACCACATCAAGTAGCTGTTTTTTACCAAGTAGCTCATACGCTGCTACACCAGCCTCAATCATATGACCTGCGCAATATAATTCATGGCAATCAAAAAGATTTGTCCAACGCTTTTCTGGTTCAACAATAGTAAAGTATGTATTGAGATAACCATCGGGTTGCTGGGCAGAAGCAATTAAAGAAACAATTTCGTCATACTCTTTTTCCAAATCAGCATTAGGATAAAGAGCAAGAATATTTGCTACACCCTCAAGAACCTTTGCTAGATCTGAGTCCCAAAAGATATGAGGCTGCTTATCCATGCCAGGCTTCCAATTTAATTTAAATGCTTCAACACGACCCGTCTCGTGGCATTGCTTTAGAGAGGAAGGGATAGTTGCATTATTGCAGGCTTCGATTCTAGCTTTAAAGATAGAATCATTAGCGGTAATTGCTTTTATAGATGGAGAAGAGTAGTTTTTGAAGTTCATGGCTTGTTGTTTTTATGGTTTGCTGTTTTCAAATGTATCATTACCACATTTATTGATATTATCTCATATATATATTTAAGAATTCAATCAAAATTCGATGGTTATATGCCCGACGTGAGCATCTGAATTATTCACTGGATCAATTCAGAATTCAACTATAGTGATGGCTAGGATAATGCAAGCTCTCGCCTAAAGTAATTGGGAGCTATCGAGGAATGAAGGCTTTTGAGAAAGGGATCAAGCAGCATGTGTTGCCTGAATTTGGGATAAAATAAAAAAGCTATTCCAATATTATGATTTGGAATAGCCTTTTTAAAAGAAAGTTTGAATTTAAATTTTATAAATTAATCGCGACTATAGAATAGGCGGAGAATAAAAAGAAATAAATTAATAAAATCTAGGTATAATTCTAGTGCACCAATAATACTTAACTTTTTTATAGTTTCAGCATCTAATGTATGCTCTTTTGCAGCCAATTCTTTAATTTTTTGAGCATCCCAAGCGGTTAGTCCTGTAAATATTATTATACCAAATAAGGCATAAGCAAAATTAAAAGAACGGCTGTCAGTAAATAAATTAATTATTCCCATTAGAATTAGCCCCCAAAGAGCCATTCCACAAAAAGTTCCAATACCAGAAAGATCCTTTTTAGTAATCGTACCAAAGAGAGCTAAACCACCGAACATTCCTCCAGTAAGGAATAGCGCTTCTTGAATTTCAGCTAATTCAAATACAAGAAAAACAGAAGATAGTGTAATTCCAGAAACGATTGAATATATTACAAAAAGAACCGTAGCTGTTTGTGAAGAAATTTTATGAATACATGCATTTAACGAGAAAACTAATACGAGTTGTAAAATTCCACAAAATATCATAGGACCGATTGAAGAGTAGAATGCATAAGATAAGCCATCATTATTAGCAACCATCCAAGCACAAATGCCCGAGATGAGTAAACCAATACACATCCACCAATAAACACGATTAAAAAGAATAGAAGTCAATACACTTCTTGATTCTTGTACTACTGTTTCATTACATTTTGTATATTCGTTCATAACGATCCTTCAAATATTAATTTAATAATTAATAAAATTATAAATAAATTTTTTGTCTAATCTTATAATAATTAGAGGTAAAAAATCAAGAAAATCTTTATTATAAAAACACAGCGTAATGTTTCATAATGTGTGAAAATAAAAGACACCGAAAGGAAAATTGGGTGTATCTGAGTTTTTCATTCGTTACGTCTCTTACTTTTCGCTATCACCCAGCAATCCCAAATCACCCATCCGTGTACTCATGGTCCTGAACCTCACACTTCTAGCTACTACACCAACATATCCAACACTCATCCGTGCCAATCCGTGTCTATCCGTGTTCTTGAAAATAACCCATCCGTGTACTCAAATTTATTCGAGTTAGTTGTGTAATTGCACCTAAAGATTTGCTATACTATCCGTGTAACGCGAAGGTTTTTATTATGAAATTACAAAAAGAAAGCACACAAAAGGTTTCTTTTCCACTAGGTGGTATTGGTTCTGGGTGTATTGGTTTTACAGGAAATGGACATCTTAAGGATTGGGAAATCTTTAATAAATCAGCAAAAGGTAGCTTTAATGGGATAAGCCACTTTGCTGTGCGGGCTGAAAGGGATGGTAAGGTTATAGACTTTAGACTTTGCCATGGTGATGAGGTTTCTTCCTTTGAAGGTGTATATGCTCCAGGTGATGATCGACAATTTCGTGGCTATGGCTGGGGACCAGTTAATGAATTGTTGTGTGGGTGGCCACACTTTAAAAATCATACCTTTATCGGAGAATTTCCCTTTGCAAAAATTCTTTTTGAGGATTCTCATTTTCCGGGCAAAGTAAATATGGAAGCATGGAGCCCATTTATTCCAGGCAATTCACAAGATAGTAGCATGCCAGCTGCTTGCTTTGAAATAGAAATTAAAAACACAACTCATGAAGCGTTAAATTATACCTGCATAGGCGTGTTGAGTAATCCTTGGAGCAACCAAGAAAGCTTCAACTCTTTAACTAAAAAACAGCTAACTGTTAATAGTGGACTTCCAGAAGAAGATTTAACACATGGCGATATTACGCTTTCATTAAATTCAAATACAGCGGTTTCAGGACAAGAATATTTTATGCGCGGTGGATGGATTGACCACATGGAAGCATATTATAATGATGTAATGAATGGCGGTCTTTTTAAAAACCGAAAGTATAACGATAGCCCTAAAAAGAAATTTGACCATGGGTTGTTGGCTTCACATTTTACATTGCAGCCTGGTGAAATAAAAAGGGTTTCATTTTCATTAACCTGGAACATTCCTTTGAGAAAGAATGATTGGCATTGGAATGCAGAGAAAATTTGTGCCGACAATAATATTAAAAATGTATGGAAAAATTATTACGCCACACAATGGGCAGACTCCAAGACATCTGCTAAATATCTTGCAAAAAACTATAAGAGGTTCTATGCGGAGACAAAAAAATTTCATGATGCCTTATTCTTTGGAAATATACCAGAGAACATAAAAGAGAGTATTTCTACTAATCTTGCAGTACTACGTAGTCCAACCTGCTTGCGATTAGAGGACGGTACCTTCTGGGGGTGGGAAGGCGTAGGTTCCTTTTGGGGCTCTTGTGAGGGCTCATGCACACATGTGTGGAATTACGCACAAGCATTGCCATTCTTGTTCCCAGATTTGGAGCGCTCTATGCGAGAGAGTCATTTCAAATATAGTGTGGATGAATTTGGTGGCGCGCATTTCCGTTTGCAGCTACCGTTGGGAATACGTGCAACTAAGGATTCATTTAGACCATGTGCTGATGGTCAATTTGGCGACATAATGAAATTCTATCGCGATTGGAAAATATTTGGGGACAATGCTTGGCTTAAGCAATGGTATCCAACTCTAAAAGCAATGATGGAATATGCTTGGAGTAAAAATAATCCCGATAAATGGGACCTCAAAAAAACAGGTGTGTTACATGGAAGACAACACCACACATTGGATATGGAGCTGTTTGGTGCAAACAGTTGGCTCACAGGTCACTACCTAGGTGCATTATCCGCGATGTCAGAAATGGCATCAATTATGGGTGATAACGAATTTTCTAAAGAATGTGATGTGATTAAAGAAAAAGGGCAGTGCTTTGTTGATAAGAATCTTTTTAATGGAGAGTACTATTGTCAAAACATAAATTTGAAAAATAAAAAGCTTGTAAAAAGCTTTGGTGCTATAAATTATTGGAATGATGAAACAAAAGAGATAAAATATCAAATTGCAAATGGCTGTGGAATAGATGCAACATTAGCCCAATGCTATGCTTCACTATATGGATTACCTCAAATTTTTGATAAAAAACAAAATAGAAAAACATTAAAGGCAATTTATAAAAATAATTTTCATAAATCAGTGCGAAATGTTTTTAATCCTTGGCGCATTTATTCTTTGAATGATGAGGGAGGTGTGCAGATTTGCACATGGCCAAATAATAATAGACCCAAAATTCCAATTCCATACCATACAGAAACGATGCACGGCTTTGAGTGGACCTTTGCTGTTCATTTATTGATAGAAGGATTTTTTAATGAAGCACAAGAGGTTGTAAAATCTATTCGTGATAGATATGATGGAGAAAAGCGTAATCCATGGAATGAGCTAGAATGTGGAAGCAATTATGCTCGAAGTATGGCTTCGTATGGATTGCTATTAGCTTGGAGTGGTTTTCAGTTTGATTTAACCTCTGGGATGATTGGCTTCACACCAAATAAGAACGTAAAAGAATTAAATTGCTTCTGGAGTGTTGGCACCGCATGGGGTGTTGTTTCTGAAAGTCAAAAAACAATTAAATTTGTGTTAGATTATGGAAAATTAAAATTGAATACTTTTAGATTAAATAAGCAAATCAAAGAAATTCAACTTGATGGTAAAAAGCAAAAATTTGTTCAAACAGGAACAATAATTAAGTTTGATGATTACTTATCTTTGGAAACAAGCTCGCGTTTAATTTTTGTGTCTTAAAAAATTAATTTTTTCAAAAAAAGGGGGATTTATAATATGATAAAGCTGGCTTCATTTAATATTCGCGCAGGTATGGGTATGGATGGAATTTTTAATATAGAACGTTTGACGAAAAAGCTTTCTTCTATACCTGCAGATTTTATAGCTCTACAAGAGGTGGATAAAGGAATATCTAGATCACAAAGACTAGATGAAGCAAAAATTTTTGCAGAAGCAATAGATATGCATTATGAGTTTGCAAAAGCAATAGAATTTGATGGTGGTGAGTATGGAATTGCTTTACTTTCAAAAGCCAAGCCTCTAAGTGTGAGCAAATTTCCACTACCAGGAAGAGAAGAGGTTAGAGTTTTACTCGTTTGTGAATTCGAAAATATAGTGGTTTGCTGTACACACCTTTCATTAACTGAGCAAGATCAAATTACTTCCGTAGAAATAATTAAAAAAGTATTGGTTGGAAAATATAATAAACCTGTATTTTTGATGGGAGACTTTAATGCACAGCCAGCTTCATGTGTGCTAGAGTCTTTTAGAGAAAGCTTTAATATAATTTCTGATACAACAAGATTTACATTTCCATCTGCAAAACCAGAAATTTGTATAGATTATATATTACAGCTTAAGGATTCAAATTTTGATATTAAAGATGTAGATACCTATACTGATTCTGATACAATATCTTCAGACCACTTATACGTGTCAGTAGAGATTAAGGAATAGGTAAGACACAACATCTGTGGTAATGCTTGGTGGTGTGTTTGGGATGCCCTAAGATTAATTCTGTGCTACGGTATTATCGCCATAGCTGTATGTAATTAGCAATATGGATAAGCTGCATTTTGTCGCTATCATTGATGGTTTGTTTTTTTGCGTTCTCTAGAAATTTTTGGAGGCGGGCTTGAGCACTGAAAGAGAGCTAGAATCATAGGAGTAAAACTCCTATGGCAGCAGTTAATGATTCAGAATCATAAAAGTAGCATCAAAAAGATTTTTCTAAAAGCCTTGTTTTGTGTCTTCATATCGCGGTGATAGTAGCTGCTGGCGTTGTGTTGTGCACTTGGTGGCTATATGTGCAATGTTTAACGGGTGTGAATAACATAGTTGTGCCCATGTAATTATTTTTGCTTGAAATTAGTTTGCATTTTGTGTAATACTTTGTATTAATAAATATGGGAAGGCACGCCCTGTTAAAAATAGCGTATGCAAATTGTATGATGAACATATCCTACCTTTTGATGGTTGCCGAACCATATATGGCTTTTATGAAATTGTGAACAAATAAAAAAAGGAAATAATTATGTATAACATTCCGGTTGAAAATGTGAGAAACTTTGTGCTCGGTGGACATAGCGGCTCCGGTAAGACGGCACTTACGGATGCCCTAGCATATAAATTAGGTCTAAATGATCGTTTAGGCTCGCCGGCTAATGGAACAAGTATTTCTGATTTTACAGAGGAAGAAAAGGCTCGTAAAATTTCTCTTTTCTCAACAACCTTTTCATCAAAGTATGCTGTAAATGGCACAGAGCATCTTATTTATTTTACTGATGCGCCTGGTTATATGGATTTTTATGGTCAGCTACGTTCTGCTTCCCGTGCAGCAGATTCTGGTGTTCTAGTAGTTGATGCAGCAGGCGGAATTCAGGTTGGTACACGTAGAGCATGGCGCTGCTTCAAGCAGACAGATGTTGTTTCCCGTGCAATCGTGGTTACAGGTCTTGATAAGGATAATACAGACTACGCAAAGGTAATTGCCGCAATTCGTGGAGCTTTTGGTATTGGTTGTATCCCTATTGCATTCCCTAATGCTGACAATACTGCACTAGTAGATGTTTTCTCTGATGATATTGCAGATAAATATAAGAATGCAGCAGAGGAGGCACGTAGTGAGCTAATGGAGCGTGCTGCTGAGAGTGATGATGCTCTTACAGAGAAGTACCTAATGGAAGAAACACTTACTCAGGAAGAAATTGCAATGGGTCTTGAGAAGGCTTCTATTACAGGTCTATTTGTGCCAATTATGCCAGTATTCCCACTATCAGGCGTTGGTATTGACTTTATGCTCGATTCCGTTGTTAAGTATTTAGCAAATCCACATCAGAAGCAGAGAACAGACTTTGAGGGTTCTGCAATTGATACAGCAACAGATCGTCCATTCTTTGGCCTAGTATTTAAGACGGTTTCTGATAACTTTGTTGGTCAGATGAACTACGTGCGCGTTCTATCTGGTACATTGAAGCCAGAGACAGATGTTGATAATCCAACCTCATCTATTGGTAAAGAGCACATCGGTCAGATTCTTGTTCCTTGCGGCAAGAAATATACACCAGTTGAATCAGCAACAACAGGTGATATCGTTGCAATTCCTAAGCTAAAGGCAACAAAGGTAAGCGATACACTTTGCTCAATTGGCTGCAAGCTACATGCTCGCCCAGTTAAGTTCCCAAGTCCAGTAATGTTTGCCGCAGTTACAGCTACTAGCCAAGCCGACGATGATAAGCTAGGTCCAGCACTTCAGCGCGTACTTGAGCAGGATCAGACTCTACAGATTGAGCGCAATGTTGAAACTCACGAAACAATTCTTAAGGGTCTTGGAGACGTACATCTTGATGCAACTGTTCATCTACTAAAGCAGATGAGTAATGTAAGCGTAACTCTAAGCACACCAAAGATTGCTTATCGCGAGACAATTAATGCAGTAGGTGAGGGTCACTACAAGCACAAGAAGCAATCTGGTGGTCATGGTCAGTATGGTGAGGTTTACCTAAAGATTGAGCCAATCCAAGAGGGTGATGAGCATTGGTTTGTTAACGAAACAGTTGGTGGTTCTATCCCTTCTGGTTATATGCCAGGTATTGAGAAGGGTGTTCTAGAGCGTATGGAGCATGGCTGCATCGCTGGTTACCCAGTAGTTGGTGTGAAGGTTCGCGTATATGATGGTTCTTATCATGATGTTGACTCCTCAGAAATCGCATTTAAGATTGCAGGCTCTGGCGCATTGAGAGAGGCTTTAGCAAATGCCAAACCAACACTACTTGAGCCAATTATGAGTGTAACAATCTCAACCCCAGATACATATATGGGTGCAGTTACTGGTGATTTGACTCATAAGCGTGGTCGTATCCTAGGCTATGAGGCTGAAGACGACATGCAGGTTATCATTGCTGAGGTTCCTCAGAGTGAACTATCAAGATATTCTGCAGAGCTACGCTCACTAACGAGCGGTCAGGCTATGTTTGAGGTTAAATTCTCTCGTTATGAGACAGTCCCATCAAATATTGCTCAGAAGGTAATAGCTGATTCTCCTTATAAGCAGCATACAGAAGAATAGTTACTACATATGTAAATATTTATTTTATGTAAAATGAATATAAATAGAAAGCAAGTGAATAATGTCATTTGCTTTCTATTTTTTTTGTAAAAAGCGAATAATCACTTGACAACAGAATAATAATATTATATATTGAATACAAATTCAAAAACAAAAAGGAATTTGTTCTTTATGTATGACGGGCATGTCATAGTTCTATGGTGAAAGTCCAACGGGGGGTAGTTACCGACCAACCCAATAGCGACTCCCAAGGTTTATGTTGCGAGGCATAGGCGAGAAGAAGGGATAGCGAAATCGTAGCCTAACGA
>JAZNPC010000068.1:0-30881 GCA_045589455.1 Kiritimatiellia bacterium | reverse complement strand
GCAAGCCGTGATGGGGAATAATCCATCGTCTTTTAAAGGAGATTTAACTCGCCCAGTAGAGTGTGTTTCGTGGTATGATTGCCAAGAGTTCATAAAGAAATTAAATGCATTGCCGGAAGTGAAGCAATCTGGACTTGTTTTCTGTTTACCAACAGAGGAGGAGTGGGAGTATGCTTGCCGAGCAGGAAGTACTGGTAAATATGGTTTGCTTGCAGATGGACGAGAAGGCACTCTAGACGAGATGGGCTGGTATTGGGATAATTCTAATAATAAGACACATCCAGTAGGGCAAAAGCAGCCAAATGCATGGGGTTTGTATGATATGCATGGCAATGTGTTGGAGTGGACTGCGTCGGCTAATGGTTCTGACCGTATTAGCCGTGGTGGTAGCTACTGTTTTGATGCGTCTCGCTGCGAGTCGGATTTCAGGAGTTGGCTCGATCCCGTTGGCAGGCTCGACGACCTCGGCTTCCGCCTCGTCGCCTCTAGGACAGTTTATTAACTGTGCTAAAAGAAAAGAGGAGGCGTAGCAAGCGGTGCAAATAAAAAGCACCGCAAGCAAGCCTCCGAAAAATGTTTCTCAACCCGCTTTAAGGGTTGAAAAACCAATTTTTTTACATAGACATCTATTAGTCAAATAGTTTAATGTCCTTATAAATTAAGGGTTTTCACGCTCGCGTTAGCGTGAAAGCTCTTTTTCTATAAAGACGTTAGATGATTGTCCTAAACGTCACCGCTAGAAAGTCTTGCTCTCTTGTCGCCAATGTCCCCTATGTCCTCAATGTCCCCACCTAAACTTGAGAGCAACAAATAAAATAGTGCTGCACATATTTGACGTAAGCGTGATGCCTAAACGTGCGAAAAAAGGTACAGGATTACGGGATTGTGCAGGATGGCAGGATTGCTAGGTGCTGTGTGCGTGTGGTGGCTTGCTTGGTGGCTAGGTGCTGTGTGCGCGTGGTGTGGGTTTTGGGGAGGGAAAGTGTTTTGTTGTTTCTTGTTCTTGTTTGTGGTAAAATGCTTTTGTTTAAAGAAAAGGATGTATTATGAGCAATAATTTTCAAGAAAATTTCGGACTTAATAAAATCAAAGGTGTAAATATCGGTGGTTGGCTGGTTCTGGAGTCGTGGATGAAAAAAAGCCTGTTTGAAGGCCTTCCTGCACTTGATGAAACAACGTATTGCGCACATCTAGGCTGCGAAGAAGCTTCCCGTAGACTTAGAGAGCATTGGGATACCTATATCACAGAAGAAGATTTTGCATGGATTGCTTCTCATGGCCTTAATGCTGTCCGTATCCCTGTTGGCTTCTGGATTTTTGGCTCCGCTTCAGGTTATCCTTATCACCCTAAATATAATGGTAACCCTCACCCATTTGTTGATGGTGGAATTGAACGCCTTGACCGCGCCTTTGATTGGGCAGAAAAATATAACCTCAAAGTGCTAATTGATCTACATTGCGCTCCTGGCTGCCAAAATGCTTTTGATAATGGTGGTATCTCTGGTGTCTTTGAGTGGCATACTAAACCTGAGTATATAGATTTTGCTATCCTAACTCTTGAGCGCTTAGCAGAAAGATATTGCAATAGAAAAGCTCTTTGGGGTATCCAAACTCTCAATGAACCTCGTTGGGATATTCCTGATGAAATTCTCGTTGATTTTAATAAGCGTGCATATCATGCAATTCGTAAGCATTGCTCATACGAGAATTGTGCTGTAGTTTTCCACGATGGCTTCCGTGCTGAACGAATTTTCGATGTGTTTGGTAGCATGATGCGTCCACCAGAATATCAAAATGTAGTTTTGGATGCACATAGATATCAATGCTTCGATGATTATCATAATTCTCTCGATAATAAAGGAAATATCGCAGATGCAGAAGGCCCATTGGCTAAAGAATTAAATAAAATCCAGAAAACCTATTGGACAATAGTAGGTGAGTGGAGCTTGGGCTGCAGAGGCCCTAGAACAATGGCTGAACATCAAGCTTTTTACGATGCCCAGAAAAAAGTTTTTGCAGAAAATGTTTTAGGTTCATTCTTCTGGAGCTATAGAATTGAAGACTCAAGTAAGGTTGCTTGGTCCCTCCGCGATGCCGTTGAACAAGGTCTTGTGTTGTAGGCGTGCGAGTGCGCTCTTTATGCGTGCAAAAAAGGGACGCAGAGACGCCGTGACCGCGGAGGACGCGGGGCTCTTGTGGTGGCTTGTGTGGTGGCTTTGGCGTAAAACACAACCGCTTGTCGTTGCCCGAGTTTACTCCTTTTGTCGTAAGGGCAACTTCCAAGCGCTTGTGTGTACGGCCCACAAGATCATTGAGTATGGGAGCGTACGCTGAATTAGTGAATAGTGAATAATGAATAATGAATAGATCAGGTAAAAATATTTAAAGGTGTGTGCTTAACTGGGGTGCAGTACGTCCCCGTGCTGCACAGGTTTGACGTAAGCGTGATGCCTAAACGTCTAACGTCTCTCGTCTCACGTCTATTGGTCTAAGCGTCTGGCGGTGGTAGTCTAATCGTCTTATCGTCTTTGGGTCGTACAACTGTCTTATCGTCTAATTGTCCCGGACGGAAGCGAAAGCGCGAAAATAAAATGTTTTAGCGCTTAGGGGACAATGGGGACACAGGAGACCTTGAGGACAAATTTATTTAAGCGCTTGAATTTCTTGCTCTCCTGTCGCCAATGTCGCCAATGTCCTCAATGTCCCCACCTAAACTTGAGAGCAATATATATGTGTGCTTAACTGGGGTGTAAGCCTTTTAGTCTTTCACAAATCATAGATTCCCGCCTTGCGCTCGCTTGCGCATCACAATTCATTCACTAGCCCCCAATCTCAACAGCCTTGGTGGGTCGTACACATTAGCGCTTGGCAGTTGCATTATTGCTTCGTCAGATTACGCAATAATAAAGGCAACAACAAGCGGTAATGTGCGCGTCAGCGCCCCATCACCACACCCATCACCACACCCATCACACAAGCTCAGCGCTCTCCGCGTCCTCTGCGTCTCTGCGTTCCTTTTTCGCACTTTTAGACATCACGTGCATCAAACAAGATTTTGTTTGTATCTTAAATAAATTTAAGTTAAAATTATTGCATAATAAAATTCAATAATTCATTTGTGGATTATTGTTTGTTGATAGTTGTTTTTTATAAGGATATTTAATTATGGCTAAATGGATTTGGTTACCGGGCTCGTTTGAACTTTATCATAGTATGCTACTTCATAATAGACGAACCTCTGCACGTAGATATATGGATGATGCTTCCCAGTTAAATGGAGAGTCAAAGGCAATATTTTATCATCCTATGTGGACTGTTCGAGGTCCAGAGCATAATGCTATTCTGCAAAAGGAGGCTGTCCTAGAAAAAGAGGAAATCATTGAACTGTTTTCAAATACCAAGGATTCTGCTATCAATGTAGATGGCATAAATTATCCTCCAAATGTAAAAATAAAGCTTAATAAGGGTCCTCATAGAATTGTTGTATCTGGCTTCAAGGCAGAGTCTTTCCCTGCGTTTTATGTTAAGGGCGATGTTTTTGCTTCTGATAGAAGCTACATAGCTTTGAGTAAATGTTGTAGAGGAAAGCATGCTGGAGAAAGTAGCCTTTACACAAGTGAGAAGGATAAGGTTGAAGTCTTTAAGTTTAAATATAAACCAATAAAACCGTTAAAAATTACAAAAGAAAATGGTGGTGTTCTTTATGATTTTGGTCGCGAGCAATTTGCTCAGCTTTTAATCAAAAGTACAGCACTAAAAAATATTACACTTTTTCTAGGTGAATCTAAAGAGGAAGCACTTGATACAGGCTTTTCTCAAATTGTAGTAAATGCAGATTTGAAAAATGGTGCTTATAAATCAAATGCAGTTGCTTTTAGATATGTATTTGTACCATCAACAAAAAAGCTTACAATTTCAGCTCGTTTGGAATATCTCCCAATAGAAAATAGAGGTGGTTTTAAGGCAGCAAATGCTTTTGTTAATAAGCTGTGGGATGTTTGTGCATACACGATGCTTCTAAATTCTCGCGAGGGCTTTTTTGACGGGATAAAGCGTGATCGCTGGATTTGGAGTGGTGATGCATATCAAAGCTATTTGGTAAATTATTATTTAGGCTTTGATAAGGATATTGTTAAACGTACGATTAGAGCACTACGTGGAGCAAATCCAATCATTGAGCATATTAATACAATCACAGATTATACATTCTTTTGGTTGATTTCAATTTGGGAGTATTATTTCTATACAGGCGATAAAGATTTTATCAAAGATATCTACCCAGATATGAAGGAGGTTTTGGGATTTGTAGAGGGGCGCTTATCTAAGGATGGTATGTTTGAGCGCAAACCTGATGATTGGGTATTTGTTGATTGGTCAACCTTTGATTCTGATGGACCAATTTGTGCGGAGCAAATACTTTTAGCTCGTGCTTATGAGAGCGTGGCAGAGTGTGCAGCATTAAATAATGAGCTAGAGGAGGCTATGCGTTGTAAGAAGCGTTGTGCTGCAATTAAGAAGAAGGTAAATGCATTATACTGGAATGAAAAAAAAGGTGCATTTGTTGATTCATATACATCTGGTAAGAATAATGTAACTCGTCATGCAAATATTTTGGCATTGCTCTTTGGCTATACAACGAAAGAGAGAGAGCAGAGCATTATTAAAAATGTAATTTACAATAAAAAAATCACACCAATCACAACTCCATATTTTGAGTTCTTTGAATTGGACTCAATGTGTAAGATTGGCGATTTTAAGTATATGACAGATATGCTTGATTCATATTGGGGTGGAATGCTACGGCTTGGTGCTACCACAATCTGGGAAGAGTTTGATCCAAAGAAAAAAGGTATTGAGCATTATGAAATGTATGGCGGAAAGTATGAAAAGAGCTTGTGTCATGCATGGGGAGCTTCACCAATTTATTTGCTAGGTAAGTATGCTCTTGGGGTAAAGCCAACAGCACCTGGTTATGAAAAATATGAGGTACGCCCCAATAAGATGGCATTTATTGGCGATTTTGAAGGCAAGGTCCCATGCCCAGCAGGTGAAATCTTTGTTCGCGCAACTCCGGATGGCGTGACTGTTAAGTCACCTATAGACGGAGGTACATTGATTCTCCCTTCTGGCTCATATAAGATAGAGAAAAACAAGGAGCTATTTGCTCGCTGGTAACTCAGTGAGCTGCTCACGTGACGCCAAAGGGACGCCGAAGGGACGCAGAGACGCAGAGACGCAGAGACCGCAGAGGTCGCAGAGCCGTGACGCCGAAAAAAACACTAGCGGAATGAGCTTTGCCTTGGATATTGCTACTCTTTCGAAGCAATTGGGCAAACCTCATTCTCTAGTGTCCTCGCCCAGAAGACTATTAAGATGCGGAGGCAATGCATTATAATAAATGAAGAATGAAGAATGAAAAATGAAGAATTCAGGTAGAGTTAAGTGGTTTTTTCTCCATTCTCGCGTCTGATTGTCTTTTGGTCCGTTCAACGTCTATCGTCTAATTGTCTATCGGTTGTCTCGCGTCTAATCTCGTACGCTGCGTCCTCCGCGTCGCAGCGTCCCTTTTTCGCACTCATTGCTTACGCCTAACACGGAGACGCGGAGGCGCGGAGAATTGTGCAAGCAACCATTACAACACCAAAAAACCCCTCCGTGTCTCCTTACCTCTTTATCCTCCGTGTTTCGCCGAAGGCTATAGCGTTAGCGTTTAAATCGTTTCACTTGTTGCTTTCGCCTAACACGGAGACGCGGAGGCGCGGAGAATTGTGCAAGCAATCATTACAATTATCCTAGAATCCCTCCGTGTCTCCGTTCTCAGGAAAATCACACTACGTGTGCTCCGTGTTTCGCCGAAGGCCAGAGCGCAAGCGTTTGAATCGTTTCACTTGTTGCTTACGCTTAACACGGAGTACTGAGGACAAGGGAGGGTGAATTGTGCAAGCAATAATTACAATAACCCCAGCACCTCTCCGTGTTTCCTTACCTCTTTATCCTCCGCGTTTCGCCGAAGGCCAGAGCGCAAGCATTTGAATCGTTTCACTTGTTGCTTACGCTTAACACGGAGTACGGAGGTAAGGAGGAAAAGTGCAAGCAATAATAACCCCCAAACCTCTCCGTGTCTCCGAGCCTCTCTGACCTCCGTGTTTCGCCGAAGGCCAGAGCGCAAGCGTTTGAATCGTTTCACTTGTTGCTTACGCTTAACACGGAGTATGGAGGACAAGGGAGAATTGTGCAAGCAATAATAACCCCCAAACCTCTCCGTGTCTCCGAGCCTCTCTGACCTCCGCGTTTCGCCGAAGGCCAGAGCGCAAGCGACCATCAGTTCTCTGCGTCCCTTTTTTCGCACTTCTAGCGCGTCACGCAAGCGTATGGTAGTAGTAAATTGGGATGGCACTCCAGCCATGGCATAAGCTGCCGGCATTGCCAAAATCATCTCTACCTATTGCAGTTTCCCAAACGGTACCTGTCTCTAGCATTGGAGTATAGGTTTTGCGAATCTCATCTAGAACAACATCTCGATACGTCTCTTTGCTAACGCTTAACATAGCATCATACTTGAAGCATTTCATGCTTAATGAGCATTCCTCTAAAGCACCATCAGCAAGACTCTTTGCTATAAGCTCCGCCTCTTGCCCCTTTGATGCTCCCGACAATATTGCTTGAGAATTTATTAGCTCTGTATATAAGTCAGACATCTTCCATAAGCCCTTCTCTTTATCAAAGAAGTCTTCTCGAACGGCCTCTATACACCTCTCTATATCAAAAGCAATCTTCGTATCGGTGCCACTTACCTCACAAAGGCTTAAATATGCCTTATATGCTCTGATAAACAAGAAGTTAACCATTGGATCAACACCTCCTGCCTCATCCTCAAATAAGCGACCATTCGCCCCTGCTGACCAATCATAGAAATTCCAATGCTCTTTGCCCTTAAATTTGCACAAAGCATCCCCACTAGCATTATTCACAAAGCTATTTAGTATTTGCTCAATACGAGGAAGCACCTCTTTAACAAATGCCTCATCATGTGTGTGCATATAGTACTCATACACGGCAACAACAAAGTGTAGAGAGAACGATGGTATTGTAAAAGGCAAACCGCATGGAGAACAAATAGGAAGAAGCCCATCATCCCTACGAGATTGACTTATCAAGCGTAAATTCTCGCGAGCATAGCTTGTGTTTCCATCCTCAAAAGCATAATACCCGCAAAGCATTTGATTTCTTGAATCAAATGCATACAAACACTGCTCTCTCCATGGGCAATCCACATAATGCTCCATCATGCAAAGCTGTAGCGTTCTCACACACGCATCATAAATTGCTTTGTCCAAAGCAGACTCTAGCTTTACAGGCTTAACCTTAGCTGGATAATATTGCGGAATTATGCCGATTGATTGTATCTTTATAGGGCTATCCGAGATAACCTCCAAATATCGACAGGCAAGTCTAAGCATATAGCCAACAAATTTATTTGCGCCTGCCTTTGCTTTATAATCAAAGCTAAAATCTCGATTACCTATTTTGGAAGGGACAAAGCCATCACGCAAATGCTCGCTATAGGCAACGCTAATTTGTGTTGGCTCTGCTGCCTCAAGCTCAAAGGAGCATAATCCAACATATTCTCTCCCCAAATCAAACACATAACGAGTAGAATCAGACTCGTAAATTTGCTTTGCCATTACAAACTCACCAAGTACGCCTTTTTCTATTGGGCGCTTAAAAAATTCGCATTGCTTTGATATTTCAACACTTGGTGCAAAGCCATCTAAATTTTCTTCCTTTGTGGCATCGTAGCTAAAGCTAAAGCCTAGTTGATCAGACAAATGCCTAAAATCACCGCTAAAGTAGGCTTTACTTTTTCTTGCAGCAACTCTCTTATCGCTAAAAGCAACAATATTACCATCAGACAATATTTCAAAGATTACTCCAGGCATATATCTAACATATCTTTGGGAATCTTCACCAAAATGCCAAACCACGATAAAATATTCATTTTCTCCTGCACGAAGCTTTTGGGAAATATCTATTTCATCATATACCTTATAGTGCTCAAAATCACCATACTGGTTTGAGGCGACATATTCTCCGTTGATATATAGAATATAATCACCATCGCAGCTAATTCGCATAATGGTTTGCTTGCCAGCCACAGTAAATGCACCACGAAACTCACCATATGTATTTTTCTGACTTTGATTTTCAAACCAAATGAACTTTGATTTATCAAATGGGAGATTTTCTTGCATAATAAAATTGCCCTAAATTGCCGTTATAAAACAAGATTACCTAAGGCAAAGTGCTTACTTTTTTCGAGCAAGCAAACGCTGAGCCTCTTTTCTTGCACCCATCAAAGCCTCGGACTCATGAGGATACTCAGTAAAGCTCTTCTTAAAGCCATATTTCATTAAAAGTGCCTCTGTCTTTTCACGCCCAATCTTTTTCTCTAACGTGCAGAAAAGTCGCATATCCTGAAGTGCCTCATAAAATATCTCATGACGAATTGAATCATAAGCCCCTCCATTTCCTGGATATACTATAAAACCATCTCCACTCTGCAACCCACCACCGCAATCTGTAATAAAATATGGATTAACTGGTTCGTCAGATAAAACAGAATTATAGAAATTGTAGCCCCAATGTAAAAAGCCCTTAATCCCATTTAAATAAAGCTGCACTCCAAATACCCTGTTCCTATATGATGGGAATGTCATAATTGTATTAGACAAATTTCCTCCACATTGAGCACAACAATAATATGTCCACATATTAGGAACTTTATTCTCTAAAAACACATGAACAGCATCTGAACCACAAATTGGATTATCTACAAGACCTCGCTCATAGAAATCATAATGGCTCAATGCATCCATTATAATTCCATCAGGTATATATTTCTTAAAAATTCCCCACGCGATGGAATAATCCTCTATTGTTTTATCATTTGGTTCATCAGATAAATGGAAATAGCAACTCTTGAAAAGCTTTTCCTTGATTAAGCGAGCTCTTAGTGTTGGCAAAAATTCGCTCAAAAACTTTTTATACTTTGCTCCAGTTGTTGGTGTATCCCAGCCCATTATTTGAACAAGCTTACCATTTTTCTTTGCCATAATTTTAGGTGCAGCCTTTGCTCCCCATTGGGTAAAGAGATGGCTAAGCTCAAAATATTTTATGCCAAGCTTTTTAATATGCTTCATAAAGGCAACTAGTCGATCAAGATCAAATACATACTTTCCATTCTTAACCTCAACATCAACAAGCTGCACAGTTAAGCGCTCACTTCCTATTCTTGTATCAAGAGGAGGAGTAAACATTGGTACAAGAAGCATATTTTGACCATGATTTACTGCACACTTGATAAAATTATCCATTATTTTATTATATTCTTGAGAGAATACTGGCAAATTATAATACTGAGCTATGCCATCATAGTGGAACCAGCGTGTATATTTAAAATCTACCTCTTCAAGTTTAGCATCAACAACTGTTAGCTTATACTTGCAGGTTAGCTTATTGCCTCCAGAATCAAGTGTAATAACAATATCGTGAGTGCCAACAGGTAAATCACCCTTAACCGTAAACCACAATACGCTATACGTATTATATCTTGCGGTTGGGCGGCGCTTCTCAATTGGCACAAGCACATCTGGAAGCAGAAATGGTTCTTTTGATAATACAAAATCATCGCCTGCCCAAGTATTAGGTGTAGTGACAGGAACAATCTCTTCCATTCTAACAGAAACAAATTTCTTAATAGGGCTGTCAATTGTTACGTCAATTTCTCTTGCACACCAATCATAGCGATAAACCACTTGAAACGAAAACACTTCGTTCTTTAGCATTGACCCCTTTGTCTCACGCTTTAAGGTGGCTCCTGCGATAACATTTGTTAAACTTGAAACTGTAAAAATCTCATTCATAAAAAATATCCTCTCAAAAAGAAACAACAATCAACAAATAAACTATTGATTTTTATTATGCAATAATTTTAACTTAAATTTATTTAAGATACAAACAAAATCTTGTTTGACGCACGTGATGGCTAGAAGTGCGAAGAAGGGACGTAGAGCATCTGCACGTGATGGCTAGAAGTGCGAAGAAGGGACGCAGAGAACTGATGGTCTCTGGCGCTCTGGCCTTCGGCGAAACACGGAGGTCAGAGAGGTAAGGAGACACGGAGAGGTTTGGGGGTTATTATTGCTTGCACAATTCACCCTCCCTTGTCCTCCGTACTCCGTGTTAGGCGAAAGCAATGAGTGCGAAAAATGGACGCTGCGACGCGGAGGACGCAGCGGACGAGATTAGACGCGAGACCATCCGCTGCGTTGACACGCTCTTGCAGGCGTTGACACGCCACTTTGGACATGAGACATGAGACAAGGACAAGAGACCCAAAGACGATTAGACGCGAGAATGGAGAAAAAACCAATTAACTCTACCTAAATTCTTCATTTTTCATTTTTCATTCTTCATTTATTATAATGCATCGTCTCTGCGTCCCTTTGGCGTCACGTTTGGCATCACGTTTTTTTATTATTGGCTGTAGGTTGTTGTATGCGAATGTGTTGTGTTGTATGCAATGATAAGTGCATGGCACTTGTATTTTTATGACAAAAAATCAAAAAAAGTCAAATATATGTTTGTATTATTGCCAACAGCCGTTTTGTGGCATATATTATGCTAATTTCAAGGGTGATACTATACTATAGATTGTGGATATTTTATAAAAAAATAGTTAACTAATTTATTTTTATATGGTAAAATACTCGCATAAAGTTTCAAATATGGTAAGGAGATAATATGAAACATAAACATACTTCCGCATTTGCGGCAGAAAAAACACTAACATGCGCAAGCTTGTTTCTATCATTCATCGCCGCAACTGTAATTTGCGGTTGTAATCCTCAGAACACAGATTCTGTTGTAAAATCATCTGCTTCAGAAAAATCAGCTCCAGAAGCACCAAAAACAATTGTACCTGAGACAGTTGAAGAGAATCCTTTTGGTGAGCTAATTCTTGTTGATACAATCGATTGTACTCAAGAAACACATGAGTTTGAAGAATATCCAAAAGGTGCTTCTAAAATTGAGACTATCTTAGGAGTTCCTCATCGTGTGCTTCAAGTTCAAGATGAAGAAGGTTCATATGTTAAGTATAGAGTTGGTAAGGGTAAAAATCTAAAGGCACATGGTTCATATGTCCTAGTAATTGAATATCCAGATGATTTGCCTCGTAACTATCTAATACGCAACAATGCAATGGAATCAAAGCGTTCATTCTATACAGGACGCAATGGTGGCGATTGCTGGGGGGCTGCATATGTAAACCACAATATTGAATCACTCAATATCCCTCAGTCAGGTAAGATTGAGCAGTGGACAGCATATATGTCTATCATGGATCAAACAGTTGACCTAAATGAATCAGGTGAAAATCGTAGAATTACAGCAAACAACGATGGTTTTGATCTAATCATTGCTCAGTATGATCGTAAGCACGATCCAAACACACATGGTGTCGCACTAAGTAAGATTTATCTCTATGAGATTCCTGATGAGGAGGCTGTTTATGCTAAGCTAGTATTACCTCCAGAGGGTCTACCTCAGCGTCACCTATTCTGGCGTGAAGAAATGTCCGACGGTGCAATGGACCGTAATGATCCAAAAATTGGTTACTTTAGACACAAGTTCCGTCAGCTAAAGATGATGGGTATGGACACATATTGTAAAGACCTACTAGAGTTTGGTCACGTTCAGCATTGGGATCCACAAGCTGTTGGTCTATATATGTGGGATAGCGCAGACCGTGCAGTCTGGGGTCAAATTGTTAAAGAGGCTGCAGAATATGATCTAAACATCCTTCCATACTACGAGTATGGTGGAGCAAATTATATGGATAGAGATGGAGTTCATTCTCTTGGTAATCAGCGTAGGGCAGAGCCACTAAATTCAGATATCAAGCCAGAAATGAAAAATTGCTACACACATATCTGGTGGTCTGAGAAGCTACGTGTTGATATCACAGACCCTGCCACATATGCAGAATTTAAGCATGTTATTTATGGAACAATCCTTCAATATACAGACCAGTTGGATAATATGCTAGGCGTGTGGGTTCGCCCTCGTCCAGCACAGATGGCTGTTGGCTTTGCAGATGCTACACGTGAGCGCTTTGCTCAGGAAGAAAACAATGGCGTGGCTGTTTCTCGTGATGACCTACGTAGAGATAGAGTACTTTATGACCGTTACATCAAGTGGTGGGGTGAGAAGCGTGCAGAGTTCCTAGTTGGTATGCGTGATTACCTAGCAGAGAATGGCGTTAAGGATCCAATTGTTTTCATTGATGGTGATACTTCTGAGCCAGGTGTTAGTATGGACAATCAGCGCGGTGTTGTCACAGATGATCCAGAGTACTGGAAGGAAATCTTCTCAAAGGCTCCATTTAACTACAACAATTTAAATGACAATGTAACAGATATCAACAACCCAGCAATTGTTGATCAGCATTGGTTCCTAAAGGGCATGGAGCGTCCTGCAGGCACATGGGGTCATTGGGAGTGGCAGCATGCTTGCCCAGGTGCAGATCCAGAATCTTATCATGAACTAGACAATGTATGGATTTCTATGACCTTCCATCGTGTATTCTCAGTTATTGATCCATACTGCTTTGAGATGTTTGAGAATGCAAATGGTGGTCAGACACTAATCCGTCACTATGGTCTAAATGAGAATAACCTAACTAAGTTTGTAAGAGACGAGAACTATGCTCCTAAAAAGAACGAGAAGGGTGAGCTCATGAGAGAGAGACTATGTGGCTATGCAATTCATGACTCAGAGCGTGCAGGCCGTGCTTGTATGCAGTCTGAAGTATATGCAATGGCAAATGGTAACCCATTCAATATTGGTTATTTGATTGGTTCAACATTTACACGTGGTTTCCCTGGGCCTGTACGTGAGTTCAACCGTAACTTCCTAGCACTTCCAGCACTTCCATCTGAGGTTGTGGCTGATGCATGTGATGATAATGAGGTTGTTCTACGCAAGATAGCAACAGAGAATAACGGAACATATTTTGCTCTTGTTCACACTGGTGACACAGCAAAGACAGTAGATGTTCGTTTCCCTGCTGGAACAGAAAACCTTAAGATTATTCTTTCTGGTCAGGAGGTTCCTCTAAAGGCAGATGGAAGCGTAAGCATCCAGATGGAGCCATGGCAGCTAGTTTCATTATTAGCAGAATAATATCGGTTGCAGAATACGCATAAAATATTTCGCATTGGGCTGTTGCGGTGAAAGGCAACAGCCCAATTTTTTTATAAACTACGCATTAATCTAATTATGCTATTTTAAAATAATATTTGTTGTGGTATAATTTCCTAAAATACACACAAATAATAAGGATTTGTTATGAATTCATCAAATACTGATGCAACAGCTTATATTCAATCGCTTTTAGATAAGGGTGGTGAGGTTATTATTCCAGAGGGAACATATCGCATTACCTCAACCTTGAAAATTAATAGCAACACACATGTAAAAGCACATAAGAATGCTCGCTTATATCTTTGTGGTGATACACCAAAATATAGAGGTGATTTTCTTTTAGATAATAGCGACCACATTAATGGTAATGAGAATATCACCATAGAGGGCGGTATTTGGGATGGAAATAATCAGGGTAAGTATAACACAAAGGATCCTGACCTATTTAACCCAAATGCTTGGTCTGGCTCAACAATGAATTTCTTCCGTGTGAAGAATTTGAAATTACGTGATATGGTTTTCGCAAATTCCGTTATTTATAATTTGCGTATGTGTAGAATCGATACCTTTGATTTTCGCAATATCTTCTTCCAGAGTGATGAGCTAGCATTTAATCAGGATGGTTTACATTTTGCTGGTTATATTAATAATGGCTATGTGGAGAATGTTCGTGCACTAAGCAAGGGACAAACTAATGATGATATGCTAGCCCTAAATGCAGACGATTCAATCGTTCGATTGGAGAATCTTGATTTAGATTGTGGTCCAATTGAGAATATTTATTTTAAGGATATTTATGCAGAGGATTGCCACACAGGTGTACGCTTGCTAAGTGTAGATTCTCCAATCCGCAATATCACTATTGATAATATGGAGGTCGGTGTCCGCTGCTATGCAATCAACATGGATGGTGCACGCTATTGTCGCACACCTCTTTTCAAGGAGGAAGATAAGCCAGAAGGTATTGGTTGCATTGAGAATGTGAAGCTAAATAATTTTAAGGCTCATTTTACTTCAACAGAGAGACCAGAAAATCCACTTATCTGCTGTGAGGGGCAGACAGATGGCTTTGAAATCAATGGCTTTGAACGCTCTGCAACTGCAGATGTTATGCCAGATAATCCAGTGCTATTTGTGCGTAATGTACGCAATCTTTCTGTAGGAATAAATGAAGAAGAAAAGACTTTGTTAAAGGAAAAGAGCGATAGCTTTATTTCAGAGGGTAAAGTTTCCTCTATCAAAATTAATAAGCTTTAATTAATAGGTGCTTTATGTCTGCTGGTTTGGTGCAAGGAAGAGTACGTGTTGATATATCATCGGATGTTTTAAAGGAGAACTATCACAAGATTAGTTCTGCTGTTGCTCCACTTGGGGTAATTTCCGTGCTTAAGGCAAATGCATATGGTCTTGGCGTTGAAGCAATCGCAAAGCTATTAGTTCAAGAGGGGACAAGTGCAATTGCGGTTGCAGAGTTAGCGGAGGCAGTGGCAATTGCTGATTTACCTTGCATAAAGCTTATTCTAGGAACGCTTCTTCCTGATGAAGTTGAAGCTGCAATAGAAAATGGTTTTCATATCCCATTGTGCGATTATGAGCAGGCAAAGCAATATGATGCTGTTGCAAAGCGTTTAGGCTGTAAGGCACACTGCCACATTGCGCTTGATACTGGTATGAGCCGTGTAGGGTTTGATGCACGAAGCTGTGTAGAAGATATCTTACGTTGCGCCAAGCTTGAGAATATAGAGCTCGTAGGTATGTTCTCCCATTTTCCACAGGCATATGAAGGGGATGAGGGGAGTCTAGAGCAAATAGAGCTATATAAGAAGGTGCTTTTAGAGCTTGAAGCGAACAACATAAATATAGCATGGCGTCATATTGCCAATAGCGATGCTATCAACAATCTCCCAGAGGCGTGCCGAGCTCCATTTACGCATGTACGCACAGGAATAAATTTATATGGTTCCTTTGATGTGGTTGGTAAGAGAGCACTAGATTTAAAGCCAGTTCTTTCTATTAAAACACAGTTGGGTCAGGTTAAATTAGTAAAGGCTGGTAGTACAATTGGCTATGGTCGCACCTATACCTGCCCACGCGATATGCTTATAGGTGTGGTTGCAGCAGGTTATGCAGATGGGTTGCCTTTAGCATTGTCAAACCGTGGCTCTTTATTGATTAATGGAGTTTTATGTCCTGTGCTTGGAAGAGTTTGTATGGATTATACAATGGTTTCATTGGAGCAGCTTCCTACGGCTAAAGCAGGGGATGAGGTTGTTTGCATCGGCACATCTGGAGCACATTCTATAACCATTGAGGATTGGGCTAATTTAAAGGGTACTCACCCTTATGAGGTTCTTTGTGCCATAGGTTCTAGAACAGTAAGAAATCTTATTTAAAACAATACAACAACCAACAGACAGTAGAAACGATACAGCAACCAGCAATCAACATCCAACAGCCAACAATCAGCAATACGATAGTCAAGAATCAACAACCAATAGATGATGGTGTTTTAGGGTGTGATTTTAGGAATATTTAGGAAATTATGAGCTTGTTTAAGAAAAAAGAACATAAGCCAGGCAGCGTTGGCGAGGTATTGGCAATTGCATTGCCTCTAATTATTAATGGTTCTGCAATAACAATTATGCAGTTCTCGGATAGATTGTTTTTGTCTAAGCACAGCACAGTAGCAATCAATGCTGCAATGCCTAGTGCTGTATTGTCATTCACATTGCTAAGCATCATAACCTTTGTTGTGGCATATTCCAATACATTTGTGGCGCAAAACTTTGGTGCTGGTAGAAAAGAGAATTGCATTTTTTCAGCAGTGCAAGGTATGTGGCTAGCAGTAGGTTCAGTGCCTATCTATTTGCTAATGATTCCTTTGGGTGAATATATTATTACCTTGTTTGGCTATGGTCCAGAGCTAATGAAAGCCTTTAAGGTGTATTTCCGCTGGATGATGCTTGGTGGTGTATTTATTGGCCTAAACTATGCTCTTGGTGGCTACTTTACAGGACAGAGTCGCCTTAAGCCTAATGTTATTGCTCAGGTAATTGGTTGCACAGCAAATATTATTTTGGACTATATCTTTATTTTTGGTAAATGTGGTATCCCTGAGCATTTGACAGGTATTCGTGGTGCTGCAATTGCAACAATTATTGCTAGTGCTATCCCTTGTGTAATTCAGTTTGTATGGATGCTAACAGATAAGCTTGTGAGAGAGTTGGGATTTCGTGAAGTATTTAAATTTAGACCACAAGCCTTTAAGAGCTTATTAAAGTTTGGTGCACCATCTGGCATTCAAATGTTTTTGGATCATGCCTGCTTCTCTTTGTTTTTGCTTCTAATAGCAAAGCTTCCTGAGGTAGAAGCAGTTGCTAATAATGTGGCATTTAGCTTAAATAATTTGGCATTTTCTCCATTGTTGAGCTTTGGTCATGCCACATCAATTGTTGTTGCACAGCACAAAGGTGCGGGCAATGATAAGGTAGCTAAAAAGAGTGGCTGGTCTGGCTTGAGACTAGGTCTAATTTATATGACAATAATGGCAATTGTCTTTATATCTTTCCCACGCCCATTGATTGGATTATTTATGCCAAATAACTGTGGTTTTACACTTGAGGAGTTAGTTGGACTTGGCCGTCAGTTGATGTTGATCATGGCTATTTGGGGTGTTTTTGATACTGCCAATATCATCTTTATTGGAAGCCTCAAGGGTGTGGGCGACACAAAGTTTGTCATGGTTTGGTTGCTTTTGTGTGCATGGTTATTCTGGATGCCAGGAGAACTCATTATTTTCAAGTACAATTTAGGTATTGTTTGGTGTTGGGCATGGATGGCTGTTTATATCGCCGCTCTTGGTATAATTTTCATGGTTCGTTGGCATAATGAAAAGTGGAAAGACATTAAATTAATCCAGCACTAATCGGATTTCAAAAAGACAGCGCCCATTTGGCGCGCTCACTTCTTTCGGTTACGGGGGATGCATTAGCAATTGCGATAGCATTGCGCTCCTCCCGCATTTTCCCACCACACCCCGCACAATGCGCGCTAAAGCACGCTGCTCCGATATCCTAGAACCCAAGCGCCAGCGTTCCTCATTCAATCTCTGCGTCTTTGCGTCTCTGCGTGGGGCGTGAGCCTCCCCACAATCCATCATCCGTGCCAATCCGTGTCCATCCGTGTTCTTGAACCTCGCACTTCTAGCCATCACCCTCTACAACCCAACCCAATCCGTGTCCATTCGTGTTCTTGAAACACACAAATCCGTGAAAATCTGTGTATGTTTTTTTTCTTGTTGAAATAAGTCAAAATTTGATATTATTTGATTACATTGTTTTGGAGGCATTATATATGAAACTTAACCTTAAGATTTGTTTGTCACTTGTTGTAAGTGCTATCTTTTTTAATTTTGCTACAGCAGAGATTGTTCCTGGTCTTGAAACCTATGGTGATTTAACTCTTGTTGATTCAATTGAATGTGCCACAGATACAACACATTCTTTCCGTGAATTTCCCGCAGGGCGTTCCTATGTGTCAAATATTCTTGGGCAAGCATGTATTGTGATGCACCATGTAAAAACAAGCGAGACATCAAATGGTAATGAGTCTAGTGCTTATATCTCTTGGCGAATTGGTAAAGGGAAAAATCTTGTTCCTTCGGATCCATATTTGTTTGTTGTAGAATATCCAGATGATGCTCCACGCTCTTCAACTATCATAAATCGTGGTGCACCAACACGACGTGGTTTTCACACTGGTATCACAGTAGGTGATGCTCTTTCTCCTCCTTATGTGATGAATTTCCCTGAGAGCTATGAAATTCCATTGACTCAGGGCTTCGAAAAAATAGAGCAAGTGATGTACCTTGTTGAAAAAGCTGTTACATACAATGAACAAGGCTTCCGCATGGATACAAGTGTTGAAGGCTTCGATATTGCCTTTGCATTATTTCCCCAAGAGGATCAAAAGGCTTCACATGGTGTTGCAATAAAGTCAATTAAGCTCTATCACATCAATGATGAAGAAAATTTAAAAGCAAAAATTACATATCCCAAGGGTAACACACCTCGTCGTGTAGTTACCTTCCGTGAAGAAATGTCTGACGATGGTGGCCATGCCTCTTTTGCTGATCCTGTTCAATGGTATCGCAATAAGGGCCGCTTGATGAGTGTGCTCGGTATCAATACATATTCACGTGACTTGCTAGAGTTCGGTTATTGTCAATACTGGGATCCTGCTTACAATAATTATGGTGATGGGTGGATGAATTATAATTATGAAATGCGTGGCTTATGGGAGCAGGTCGTAACTGTTATGGGTGAGCAGGGACACAATCTTTTCCCTCTTTATGAATATGCTGGTGGCCGTGGTGCATGGGATAGCTTGGGTAATAAAAAACTAGTTAAGCCTTTGTTTATTGATACAAAGTCTGACGCTAAGTTTAATAATCAAACTTACCAGGAGGATTGCCTAGTTGACATTACTTCAGCAGAAGCAATAGCAGATTTTAAGAAGGTTCTTGATTGCACAATTATTCGCTTTAAGGATAAAGCAAATTTCTTGGGCTCATGGGTACGCTCTCGTGGTCAGATGCCTGTTAGCTTCCATGAGAATACAGTTGCACTTTTCTGCCAAGAAAAGGGGTATGACTCTGCCACAGTAACACGTCGCTATATCGCTGATCAAGGAATGAACTCAGATATCTATAAAGAATATATGGCTTGGTGGTATCTAAAGCGTGTAGAGTTCTTCAATGAGATGCAAAAATATCTTGAGGAGAATGGTGTGGCAAATGCAAAATCCTTCTATACCTCATGCCCTGCAGAAACAGGTGAGTATGCATATAACTGGTGGGGTGGTAATGTGGCAAATAATGATACATGGGCAAAGGTAACAGGTGAGTCCGCTATCAGTGTGGGTGATGCTACATGGAATTATAATGAATATTGCTTGAAGAGAGAATGGCCAACTTGGGGTAATTATGAGTTTTTCCATACAACTCCAACAGATGACCCACAGAATTATGCAAATTTAAAGAATGTTGGTTTGACATATCCGTTCAACCGCGTTTACACGGTTGTAGGTGGCTATGATAAAGCATGGCGTAACTCTTCTGATGACCTATTCTTTGTTCGCCATCATTCACTAAATGAAAATGCTTTGAAAGATGAAAATGGCACTCACATCTTAGGCTATTATACAGCTGATTTTGAAAAAGCAGGTCGCGGCTGCATGCTTTCTGAGCTTTGGTCTATGGCTATATGTGATCCAACAATGATTGGATATTTGTTCGGTTATGATTTAGGAAGAAACAATGCTAAGCCTGTGCGAGAGTTTAATCAGAATTTTCTAGCATTGCCAGCAACAAAAAGTACTGTTGTCTCTGGAGGATATTGGGGTGCTGAGCTCACTGTTCGCCGTTGGGATACAGAGGAGAGTGGAACCTTCTTTGCAATTATCAACACGTCAACAAAGGAGTTTAAGAAGCAAAATGTTAAATTCACAAATAATTCTTCTGAATTTGATAAAATCTATCGTGTAGTAGGTGGTCAGAAATATGCTGTAACCTCTGGTGCAATCGATGTAGATATTCAGCCATTAGAAATGATTACATTTAGCACAGAGCCTCCTGAAAGTGCTAATGCAACTATTGGCTTTAACGAGGTGTCCCACAATTCTGCTTCTGTTGTTGTGCAGGTGCCAACAATTGGTGAATCTAATTCTGCAGAACTAACTATTGTGGTTTCAGATAAAGAAGATTTCTCAAACCCTGTTGATGTGAAAACGGCTACTATTACCGAAGCACCAACAACTATTACAAATATTTTTACAGGCTTGCAGCCAAATACTAAATATTACTGCCAAGTAACTTTGGTTGCTGGCGAGTCCACTATTACTCGTAAAGCATCTGTCACAACTAAAATAGATCCTATTGCACCAGATTGCACGGCTGAGCTTGTTCCTGTTGATGAAAATAATGCAACACTTACTATCGATGTTTCTAATCTAGGGGAAGGATGTTCTTCTGCTTCTATTAGCCTTGTGCTAACCCCTACAATTTCTGCATTGCCCACAATTTCTTGGAGCTCAGATGTTATTTCTTCGTTAGGAAAACATTCGTTTAATGTTTTTGGAATGTCTTCTGAAATAACATATCGCGTTGATGCAATAATAAAAAATAATTTAGGCTATTCTACTAAAATTGAAATGCCTAATATCACAATGCCCGCATTGGAGTCGTTAGGAATAAATCAAGGCTCTTATATTTCTGGCTTAACTCAAGTTAAATATACTTGTGCACAAGGTAAATTACCAGATTATGGATGTGATTTTAACTCATTAGATCAATCGGTAATAGATGTAACACCTGGAACTGTTATGGCGGATATCCAGGACAGTAACTCCCTTACAAATCGCTATGTGAACCCATATTCAGGTAAAGAATGGAAGTGGGGCAATAATACAACTTATGCCTATTTTGGCGAAATGTATTTTGAGGCAGGCGTAACATATAATTTTGCATCAATTATTGATGATGGTTCAACTTTGTTTATCAATGACCAAAAGATATTTGAAAATAGCAACTATTCAAGATATGGCACGGGAAGCTTTACACCAACGGAAACAGGTTGGCTGCCAATTGAAGTTTATGTCTTTGATTGGACTGGCGGTAAAGGACCTTCTGGGGCTGGCAATAACCAATGGAAGAGCTATACTATGGGCTTTGGGTGGAATACAAATGGCATAACCAGTACATCCAATGAATCGGATTGGTCAACCCTTCGTACACCTGATAATGGTGTTCATATTTTAAGAACTCGCTCAAATGTCCCTGTTCTAGTTGAATTGAATCCATTTGTTAGCAGGGTAGGTCTAGATTTAGTTGCTAATGTGACAACAAAGGCGGTAGATTCAGACTCTGTCCTAAAGCTATATTCATCAAATATCCCTCTTTCATCATTTGATACAGAAGCATGGACGAATGAGGGCTACTCATCAATGGTTCAAATTGGTGAGCAAGCTCAAGAATGCATCGTTTCAAATGTTGATATGATTCCTGGTGAAAAGATTTATGTGATCGCACGCTTGATAAATGAGCGCACTGGCTATGATGTCTGGAGTGATGTCGCTACATATACTGTGGCAGAGTCATTAACTACTCCTGAAATAAATCTTGCTCTTACTTCAGTGGGCTATCGCGATGCAAGCTTCTCTATAGTTGTAAGCTCTATTGGTGCTGGAGAATCTGCTGATGTTATGCTTGAGATTTTTGATTTAAATGGAAATTTGGTCAAGTCGTATACTATAGAGGAGAATATCACAGAAACAAAAACAATTGCTTTTACCACACCTTATGAGCTTTCATATAATACAGGCTATAAGGCTGTAGTGACAATCACTAATGCTCAATCAGAAAGCTCTTCTGCAGAGGTTGACTTTAAAACTAATGCAGCTACAGCCCCAGCTGCATCAATAAATGTGATAAATGCGGAATATACTACCGCAAGGATTGGATTGTCTATTACCGATTTTGGTATCGATTGCAATGCTGTTGATGTAACTCTTCAGGTTTCTGAGTTCAGCGATTTTTCTTCCTTAATTGCTGATATTGATGTAGGAGCGGTTTCTGATAGCACAAGTGAAATTAATGTTTCTGGATTGCACGATAATGGAGTGTTTTATGTTCGTGCTATATTGGTAAATGACAATTCTATCTCAACTACCACAGAAACGACCTCTTTTAATACATTAGAATATACGGCACCTGTGGTGGCATCTCCAATTGTGAGTGATATCACCTATAATGCAATATCGTTTACATTGCCATTAACCGATATGGGGGTTGGTTCTTCTTCTGTTACAGCTATTGCAACACTCAATACTGGTGACAAAGTAACAGCTTCTCTTAATAAATTGGGAGATTTTAGCTTCTCATTTGATAACCTTGATGAATTAACAGAGTACACCTGCGAGATTGTTGTAAAAGGGTCAAACGGAAAGCAAACCACCTCAAATATTTCAATTACCACATTTAGATTCCCACTTGCACTGGATGCTCCATCAACAACAGTTTCTGATGATGGTAATAATGCATCGATTTCTATTAGTGTGGATTGGATTGATTCGCCAGCCGATTTGGCTCTCTATTTAGGGGATAATAAGGTCGAGGAATGGAAAAATGTTTCTGAAAAAGTGGCATATTCTTATAATCTCCCAACATCAGTAGGTGAGACGTATTCATATAGATTTGTTCTTAGTGCAACGGATGATAGTAATGTAAGAACTACAAAGCTTGGTAGCTTCGTTGCTCAAGCAGTTGATGGCTGGTTTGATGTTAAATTTGAGGATGAAGGCTACAATGTAGGTGCCTCTTGGACAAATGTTAGCGAGGTCACAAGCCCTGGAGGTGAATGGATTAAATCTTCAGAGGATGCAACTGAGTTGGTTAATGTGAATGGAGAAAAGTATTTGGAGCTTAATAATAGTTCTACTGTTCCTTTAATCTATAAGCCAACAGAGCCTTCTAAATTAGGTAAGGATGCACGCATAATTGGTCGTGCAAAGTTTGTTGCGGCAACAAAACTTGAAGTGCCGCCGGCTGGTGTCCAATATGCTGTTGTTTTTAAATATGTTGGTGATAATCTTTATCCATTTGTCTATTGTAATGGAGCATGGATTCAACTGACTGGACCTGCCTTGGCTGAAGACAAATGGTATGACTATCAGATTGAGTTTGACTATTCTTCAGATTTAGGACCTCAGGCACAACTATTTATTGATGGTGAACTTTATAAAGATGCCTCAACAGGTGCGATTTGGCTTCCTGTTAGCTCCACAGCACATTGTGTTACAAAATTAGGATTTACAGGAAAAGGTGCTATCGGTAATTTCAGTGGATTATATTACGATACCGTAATTGAAGATGAAGAAGATGATGATATTGTTCTAACAATTCCTCAAATTGGTTCTTCTACTGGTTCAGGTCTTGGTTTTGCTGGAGCCGGAGATAGCCAGATATTCTCTATCACAATAACAAACCCAGTTAAGGGGGCTTACTACACACCATTTGTTGTGACAGACCTACGCGAGACAACATGGGTTGCTGCAACGGATAGTGTTAAAGCAGAAGGCGATGAATTTCTTGTATTGGATGTTGATTCATCTGTTGATGATACTAAATTTGTAAAGATTGTTGTGTCTTATCCTGAAAGCTATAAAGCAGGCGACGAAAAGACCTTTGAATAGCTTTTGATAAAAAGGGCTGCTTCGGCAGCCCTTTTTTTATATATATTTTGGTAAAACCTAGCACCTCTAACCATCATGCGCATAATGCTTTCCCCCTTCGGAACCCTTGATGGCTGTACACACAAGCGCTTGGAATTTGACTTGTTTATTGTCTCTATAGATTTTGCAATAAACAAGGCAACCATAAGTGCTTGTGTCATGTCGTGCATGTCTCATCGCATAAGCAATCCATTCTCCCATACTTTCTTAGATGAGAGGTGGCGTGGTCCTAGTCATCGCATTAATAGAATTAGTTTCCAGCTACTGAAGTTTGGACGAATTTGTTGAAAAACTCAGTTCCGTTCCTGCTATGAGTATTGGAATTACCACGCTTGACACGAAAAGCCAAAATTTATATAATATTTTCGCAAAAAAGTCATATTTTTGTTACCCATTGAGATTGAGAATAAAATGAATTTTAATAAGCCACTATTAATCGTAGTTTCAGCCCCATCAGGTGCAGGAAAATCAACACTTTGTAATAAGCTATTAGCAGAATCCGAGAGCTTGGTTTATTCAATTTCATGTACTACACGTAAGCCACGTGGACAGGAAAAGGATGGTGTCGCATATCATTTCCTAACTGAAGAGGAATTTGTTGCTCGTATAGAGAATGGTGATTTTCTTGAAAATGCAATTGTTCATGGCAATCGCTATGGTACTCTCCGTAGTACGGTAGAGCAAGCACTTAAGCAGGGTAATTCTATAATTATGGATATTGATGTTGCTGGGGCTGCTCAGGTTCGTGATATCATTAAAGCACTTCCAGACGATAGTTTAATTAAAGATTCATTTATAGATATTTTTATTACGGTTCCTTCTATAGAAGAACTAGAGGCTCGCCTCAATAAGCGTGGTGAGGATGCTCCAGAGGTTATCCAAAAGCGTTTAAATAATGCAAAAGGTGAAATTGATCGTGCTAATGAATATCAGTATATTGTGGTCAATGACGATTTAGAGCGTGCATACAAAGAGTTGTGCGGAATTCTTTCGGAGGCATCAAAATGAATTTTGTAGTAGGTGTAACAGGTTCAATAGCAGCATATAAGGCATGCGAATTAGTTCGCGAATTTGTTAAAGCAGGGCATGAGGTTCGTGTTGTTATGACAAAGAGCGCTTGTGAATTTGTTACCCCATTAACCTTCCGTACTCTTTCCAAAAATCCAGTTGCAGTAACTCTTTTTAATCAAGAGGATGAAAATTGGATGCCTGCACATATAGAATTAGCAAATTTTGCTGATGCTTTTGTTATCGCTCCATGTACTGCAAATGTTTTAGGAAAACTTGCAAATGGTATAGGAGATGATGCATTAACTGCAACTTTTTTAGCTTGTACTGCTCCAGTTTTAATTGCTCCTTCAATGAATGTGAATATGTGGGGAAACCCTGCTACACAAGCAAATGTGGCGGTGCTAGAGCAACGTGGAGTTCGTTTTGTTGATCCTGATTCTGGTGAACTAGCTTGTGGTGTTAATGCAAAAGGCAAGCTTCCAGAGCCTTCTGTAATTGCTAGAGTAGCAATTGATATAGTTGGGCAAAATAAGGAGATTAAATAATGGCATCACCAATTACTATTTTGGTGCTTGATCCGCAACCAGTATCGAATATTAGGCAGCATTTGAGTGGTCCTGATAGATTGGTGGTGTCTGTTAAAACTCCATCATTAGCGCGTCATGCTTTGCAAACAATGCTTGTAGGTGTGTGGGTTTGTGACATAACAACACCTGGCATGGATTTTAAGTCTCTAATTGCTATTGCAAACTGCACAAATCCAATGCTTCGAGTCATTTTTACTGGTCCTAAAGGTGCAGCAGTTCGTGCTCAAAATTTAATACAAGCAGGCCGAGGTTCTGTATTCGTTCCACGACCATGGCAACCAGCTGATATTAAAAAAATCATTAGCGACGAAGTTAAAAAGTATATTGAAGCAACTTCTGTATCAAGTGAAAAGAAGGTCAAAATCAAGCAGTTAAAGGAAGAAAAAACGAGCCAAGATTATGGCAATGAAAAAATGAAGCTTGGTAAGGATATGCTTGGGCCTGATCCTTCTCGATATACCTTGTTAAATCTAATTGGTACTGGTGGTACAGGTAGTGTTTTTTTAGCTAGAGATAAATTCCTTGAGATGGATGTTGCAATTAAGGTTATTAATCCTGATTTGTTGACAGATCCGGCTGTTATGGCTTCATTTAAAGATGAAGCACGCATCACAATGCAGCTTAGCCATACAGGTATTCTTCGCTTCTATAACTTTAATAATTATAACGGCTGTTATTATATGGTTATGGAGGTTATACATGGAGACTCTTTGCGTGATATTTTAGCTTCTAATGGACCAATGGATGTAGAGACAGTTTTGCAAATTTTACTTCAAGCTGCTAGACCTATCGATTACGTACATAGCCATAATGTTGTTCACAAGGATTTGAAGCCAGAAAATATCGTTATTACTGATAGTGGAGAAGTAAAAATTATTGATTTTGGTACAGCTACATTGCACAATAAAATTCATGAAAATGATGTTATTGTTGGCACTCCAGAGTTTATGAGTCCAGAGCAGTTTCGTGGTGATATCGTAGGCCCTGCGGGTGATATATATGCAATTGGAATTATTGCATATATGATGTTTACGGGATGTTTTCCATTCCCTGTTGGCACAAAGCTTGATGATTTCTTCCAGGGTCTTCGTCCAGCATTTACTGGTGTAAATGCAGATATAGCTGCTGTACTTGAAAAGGCGACACATGTAGAACAAGATTGCCGTTATTCAACAGTTTTAGAATTTGTTTATGCCTTAGCAAAGGCGTGTCATTATACTCTGGGTTAAACTAATTTGCTTTCCCCCTTTTGAATCCTTAGGCGGGAGCCACCACGCTAGTTATCACGCGCATCACGCTAGCCGTCATATTAGCCATCATGCTAGCTCAGCGCGCACCCACCATCATCTGCGCCCGATGGGCGCACTGCGCCGCACGCGCCGCAGCGCACAACAATCTGCATCATGCACCATGTCTTAAATGCCTTGGTGGGTCGTACACATTAGCGCTTGGCAGTTGCATTATTGCTTCGTTAGATTTCGCAATAATAAAGGCAACAACAAGCGGTAATGTGCGCGTCAGCGCCCAATCACCACACCATCACACAAGCCTAGCGCCCTCCGCGTCCTTCCTGACCTCCGTAGCCTTGCGTAGGAGGTTGCGTCTCTGCGTCCCTTTTTCGCACTTCTAGCCGTCATCCTTGCCATCACGCTAGAAATGTAAAATCTAATTGACGAATTTAGCTTTCTACATATGTGTTCGTGTACGTTGATTGTTGATTATTGTGCTAATTCGTGGTAAAATTTATATATAAATTTTGTTTTATCAATTTTAACCGATTTTATCCCAATAATAATTTAAATTCATGAAAATACTTGTCGTAAAACTTAGCTCCTTTGGAGATACACTCCATGCTCTTCCAGCAGTGGCTGCCCTTAAACAGCACTATGGTGCCGAAGTGCATTGGGCCGTTCAGCCAAATTTTGCAAGTATTGTGCGCTGTTTTGCTTGTGTTGACAAGGTTATTGAGGTTCCACGCCCATCAAAGCTTCGTGAATATTTTAAAGCTCTACGAGCACTTCATAAATCAGACGAATATGATATGGTCATCGATTTTCAAGGTCTAATGAAGAGTGCATTAGTTGCTAGAGCTGCTCGCTCAAAGAAACGCATTGGCCCATCCTTTGCGCGTGAGGGAGCCCCAATGTTCTATCATGCTTTGGCAGGAAAGCGTAACAAGAATCGCCATGCAGTGGAGGAGTGCTATGATATTCTTAGCTACCTTGGTATCCCTGTTCCTGCAGAGCCAATGTATCCGCTCACTCTGCCACAATATGATTTGCCTCAGACCGAAAACACTCCTGCAGTGCGTATAGCAATTGCACCAATGTCACGCTGGGTTACAAAGAATTGGCCAGCAGATAGCTTCGCAAAGCTTGCTGAAAAGCTAGAGCGAGAGCTAAATGCTGCAATCTATGTTCTCGGTGGTCCAGGAGAGAAGGAGCTAGGAGATCAAATTGTCGCTGCAACAAAGCATGGCACAAATTTGTGTGGAGTAACATCTATTGCTCAAACAATGGCTGTGCTCAAGCAAATGAATGTGCTTGTTTCAAATGATTCTGGCCCAATGCATATGGGTGTGGCAACCTATACACCAGTTGCTGTACCTTTTGGCCCTACCTCACCAGAGCGTACTGGCCCATATGGAAATGGGAACCTTGTTGTTCGAGCAAATAATTGTACACCATGTCGCAAGAGAGTTTGTCCTAAAGGAACAATTGAGTGCATGACAGCTGTTTCAGTTGATATGATGTTTGATGCTGTTTGCAAATTGTTAAAGCGCTAAGCGAAAGCATTAGCTGTTAAGAATTAAAAATTAGAAAAATTATTTATGTTAACCTCAGATTTTGATTATGTACTACCAGAGGAGCTAATTGCCCAAGAGCCACCTGCAGAGCGTGGTATTTCTCGTATGCTTGTGCTACACCGTGCCACAGGAGAAATTGAGCATAAGCATATTGCTGATATTGTTGATTATCTCACACCAAATGATTTGATGGTGTTCAACGATACTCGCGTATTCTCTGCTCGCGCCTTTGGTACTTGGGAGGATACACCTGGTAAGGTGGAGGTGCTATTTATTGAGCCATCAGTTAGACTTCCTGGTGCATGGACTGTGATGTGCAAGAGCTCACGCCCAATGCGTCCTGGCGCAGTAATGCTGCTTGCAGATGGAGAGATTAAAGCAACGGTTCAGGCAAAATATGAGGATGGCAAGGTTGATGTAACAGTTGCTTCAGAGGGCGATTTCTTTGAAATTCTAGACAAGCATGGTGTTCCACCAGTTCCTCCATACATTCATCGTGAAAGTGGAGATGAACGCGTGGAGTTAGATAAGGAGCGCTATCAGACAGTGTATGCTCGCGAGGTTGGCGCTGTTGCAGCACCAACAGCAGGCTTGCATTTCTCAAATGCTCTACTTGATAAGCTTTCAGAGAAGGGTGTTGCCCGCGAGTTTGTGACTCTACATGTTGGGCCTGGTACATTTAGACCAGTTAAGGCAACAAATGTTGAAGAGCATGTGATGGATGCAGAACGCTATGAGGTGCCAAAGTCAACTGCTGCTGCTGTGGCAGCGTGTAAGGCACGCGGTGGCAGAGTCCTTGCAGTTGGTAGCACAAGCGTGCGCACTCTTGAAACCTCCGCTACAGCTCATAATGGCGTGGTGACAGCAGAGAAGGCCCGTAGCACAGCTTTTATCTATCCACCGTATGAGTTTAAGGCAGTAGATATAATGCTAACAAATTTCCATTTGCCATGCTCAACCCTGCTTATGATGATTTGTGCTCTAGCTGGTAGCGATAAAATTTTTAAGGCTTATCAGGCAGCAATTCAAGAAAAGTATCGCTTCTATAGCTATGGCGATTGCATGCTAATAATTTAATCACAAACCCAAATTTTTATTATGGAGTAAAAATGCTAACAAGACGAATTATCCCATGCCTCGATGTAATCAAGAATCGTGTAACCAAGGGTGTGAAATTTCAAAACAACATTGATTTAGGTGACCCAGTTGAGCTCGCCGAGCGTTATTATCTTGAGGGCTGCGATGAGCTAGTTGTTTATGATATTACAGCCTCTGCCGAGCATAGACCAACAGATTTAGCAATGGTAGCAGCAGTTGCAAAGGCTATTCGCATTCCATTTGCGGTTGGTGGTGGTGTTTCTTCTCTTGAGGATATGTCAAAGATTTTACTTGCTGGAGCGGAGAAGGTTTCTGTTAATTCGCTAGCAGTTGCAAAGCCAGCCTTGATTGGTGAGGGTGCTCGTGCATTTGGTTCTCAGTGCATTGTGCTTGGTATGGATCCTGTGAAAACAGATGATTTGGCAAAGTGTCCATCAGGCTATGAGATTACCACACGTGGCTTCCGTAACCGCACAGGTATTGATGCTGTTGAATGGGCAAAGCGTGCAGAGGGCGAGGGTGCTGGCGAAATCGTTGTAAACTCAGTGGATGCAGATGGCACACGTGCTGGCTTCCAGCTAGAGATTACTCAGCTAATTGCTGATGCAGTTGGGATCCCTGTTGTTGCTTCTGGTGGTGCAGGAAAGCCAGAGCACTTGGCAGATGCTTTTAATATTGCTCATGCAGATGCAGCGATTGTTGCAGGTATGGTTCACACAGGTGAATATACCATCAAGAGCATCAAGGATAGACTTCATGAATTAAATGTTCCAGTGAGGATGTGCTATGAGTAATGGTGATGTATTTAAGGTCGGCTGTCATTTATCTTCCTCCAATGGCTATTTGGCTATGGGTAAAACAGCCCTTGAGATAGGTGCAAATACATTTCAATTTTTTACCCGCAATCCACGCGGTGGTGCCGCAAAGCCTATTTCTCAAAAGGATATTGATGCATATCTACAATTGGCAGAAGAGAATGATATTGGACCAATTGTTGCACATGCTCCTTATACGCTTAATGCGTGCGCTGCAGATGAGCGCATTCGTGACTTTGCTTTTGAGGTGATGTCCGACGATTTAAAGCGTCTTGAATATACACCAAATAGTTACTATAACTTTCATCCTGGTAGCCATGTGCAGCAGGGTGTAGAAAAGGGCATTGAGTTAATTTGTGATTTATTGAATCGCATCCTTTCTCCAGAGCAAAGCACACTTGTTTTGTTAGAGACAATGGCGGGTAAGGGCAGTGAGATAGGAAGAAGTTTTGAGGAGCTTCGCACAATTATTGATAAAGTGGAGCTGTCTCAGCAGCTTGGTGTTTGCCTTGATACCTGCCATATTTGGGATGGAGGCTACGATATTGTGTCGGACCTTGATGGCGTGATTGCAGAATTTGATAATGTAATTGGGCTTAATCGGCTGAAGGCAATTCATCTTAATGGAAGCTTGAATACGCTTGCTGCTCATAAGGACCGTCACGCAAAGCTTGGCGAGGGGCAGCTTCCTTTAGATGCAATTGCTCGTGTAATTAATCATCCAAAGCTACGCCACCTTCCATTTCTTTTGGAAACACCAAATGAGCTTGATGGCTATGCAAAGGAAATTGCACTACTAAAGCAGCTTAGGAAATAATACAACAATCAACAATTAGATATCAACATACAACAATCAATAGTGCAAAATAGGAGAAGTTATGAATAAAAAAACATTAATTTTAAGTGTGGTTTTATTTGCATTTATGATAAATGCGGTAGTAGCAGATTTATATAAGTGTATTGAAACAGCGGAAGCATGGTTGAGAAGCTCTTATTCTGAAAATTCTGTAT
>JAZNPC010000067.1:0-10073 GCA_045589455.1 Kiritimatiellia bacterium | reverse complement strand
TTTAGATTACTATCTTGAAAGACAAGTAGCTATGACATCAAGTATATAAAAGAAAAAAAAAAAATGGGTTGAACCGCCGTATGCCGAACGGCACGTACGGTGGTGTGAGAGGAGGAGTTAAAACTCCTCCTACTCGATTTGGTAATAGGTAAGAGAAAATAGCTAATCATTAATTATTGGCTATTGATTATTTTTAATGTCTATTCGTAGATGTTAGAAGCAGCGGGAAAGGCGCCACCTTCTACCTCAGACATATATTGCTGTACTGCTGCAATAGCTTCCTCGCGCATGTTGGCATATTGCTTAACAAATTTTGGTAGCTTACCAGAATTCATGCCAAGCATATCAGAGATAACAATAATCTGACCATCAGTTGCAGCTCCTGCACCAATACCTATTACAGGAATGTCCAATGCCTCAGTAACCTTTGCTGCAAGTGTTGATGTGGCGCATTCAATGACAACACAAAATGCTCCTGCTTCAGCAACAGCCTTTGCATCAGCCATAATCATAGCAACCTCATCCTCTGTCTTGCCCTTGTAAGCATAGCCAGATTGCTTTACATTTTGTGGTAGCATTCCAATATGAGCCATAACAGGAATGCCATTTTCAACAAGCCTAGAAATCAAGGAAGCTCGGCAAACGCCCCCCTCGAGCTTTACGGCATCTGCGCCTGCCTCTTGAATAAGTCTACCAGCATTGCGAATGCCTTCATCCTCATTGATTTGATAAGAAAGAAATGGCATATCTGCCACAACAACTGCATTCTTACAGCCACGGCGTACAGCCTTTGTATGGTGTACCATCATCTCCATTGTAACAGGAACAGTTGTCTCAAGGCCTAGTGATGTTGGGCCAAGTGAGTCTCCCACAAGAATTAAAGGAATGCCTGCTGCATCTGCAATGCTTGCTGTAATAGCATCGTATGCTGTGATCGTAGCAAATTTACCATTGCCCTTAAGGGCTGTAATTTTTTTTGGTGTCCATGCTGCCATAGTGTGTTCCCTCCAAATTAAGAAATAGGAATTCTTTTTCTTAGATAGGTTGGTTCATCAAGATTCTCTCCTTTATAGATTAATGGCTGTGTGCCTCTAAATTTCTCGTAAACAGAAGGAGAAATAGGAACTGATTTTGTTGGAGAATTAAAGGTTGAAATTGTTTGTGGAGAAATCGTTCTTGATGGTGTTGCTGTTGCTGCTGCTAATGTGTGGGATTGTTGATTTAATGGGGTAGGTGTAGCCACACTAGTATACTGAACAACCCAGTTCTCAAAAAGTAGAGCACATAGCTCTAATGAGCCTGTTGCCGCTGTGTCTATTGCTGTGCCAAGCTCTATCTGTGTGTCTGGTGAAAGTATTGCTGTTAAATTAGCAACAGTGTCGCTTATCTCAGCTAGACGCAAATCTTCACCACCAAATACACCAACAAGTGCATGAGTTGTGCTATTGGCATAAGCATTAACACCATTATTTGAATTAATGAGCTGATTTATTGCTTTTGGTGTGCGGCTCTCACCAGCTGCATAGCCATGGCAAAGATGGAACTGTCCACGACCCTTTTTTGTGCAAGCTAGTAGAGTTGCTAAATCTAGTTTGACATAACCAGCTTGGGTAAACATACGCCATAGCATGGTAATGCCAGAGATGATTTTGTCATTTGATTCCTCAAAGGCTTCAATAAGAGATAAGTCAGTGGTAGAGAAAATTGAGCCGCAAAGATCATCATTTTTGAAGCTACAATATGCATCTGCAGAATCTGTTATTTTTGAAATTGCACGAGCAGCAATGCGTGCTTTATCACCACTTTCAATAGAGAAAGGGTGTACCATGAAAACCATTGTTGGAATGGCCATTGAATGGGCTGTCTGAAGAAGAGCTGGAGTAATAGCTGAGCCTGTACCTCCACCTATGCCTGCAACAACAATAGCAAGAGAGCAATCCTTTAGGTGTTCCTTAAGCAATGGCTGGATTTCTTTTCCTGTTTGGTTTGCGGTTTCATACTCACCACCAGTTCCCATGCCATCAAAGCGATCCTCTCCGACAAGTATTGTGGAGCAATTTTCGCTTTCTTTGTTTTCTAAGGATATGGAGTCTGTGTCAATACAAATAGCCTTCATTGAAGATTGCATTGACATTCGATGTGCAATTGTGCAGCCACAGCCACCTATACCAAAGGTAATGAATTTTTCTAGCATAAAATTTGGATTTCTTTAGCTTTTATTATGAAATTAAATTGAGTATACAACGATAATGCGATTATAGTCTTAATTGCTACCAAAAAACTTTCTAAAGAAGCCTTTAGAGCGCTTTATGTTCTCATCCTCAATGGCTTGCTTTGTGCAAAGCATAGCAGCACCGAGTAGAGCGGCATAAGCCATTGTTGGATAATCCTCCTTAACCATAGAGACTGGTAATGTTGGCTTAGCAATAGAGCATGGAAGCTGGAATATGTTTTCTACTAATGTGGTTATATTCTTAAGTGCAGCTCCACCACCACATAGAACAATGCCTCCGCTTAGGGCTTCTGTTATGCCTGCATTAACAATTTGCTCGTGGATAATGCGAATGGTTTCATCAATACGTGCATTAGTAACACGAGATAAATCACTTAAAAGGATGCTTTTCTTTGCAAAGTCTTGATCAAAAACAAGCTGCTGCTTCTTTGTAATAATAGTGGCAGAGCCGTAGGCTTGCTTTAGCTTCTCTGCGATATCATTGGTTGTTTTGAATGCGCAATGAATATCGTTTGTTATATGGTCTCCTCCTATAGGGATACTGCCAACACAGCGAGGCTTTTTGCCGATATATGCTGTCCAGGTTGTGCTACCTCCACCTAGATTGATTACAAGAACGCCATCCTCACGCTGCTTTGGTGTTGTTGCTCCAAGAGCAGAGCATAAGCCAGCAATATATACATTTTCATAATCGAGGGAATTATCGCTTAGCATATTGAAGATTGTATCAAGACGATTTTTGTCGACATGAAGACGCATAAAGTTTATTGTGAGAGATGCTGCTGTCATTCTAATTGGGTTGTCAACCTTGCGTGAACCATCTAGAATATAGTCAAGAAGGATATCTTCTGTTAATGAACGATCTCCAGCTAGCTTTGTTTCTTTAGCGTTTTGTGTGGCGCATTCTATATCAACTTCTTCAACAATTTGGTCACGTGCATTGATGGTGTGTGTGCCAGAAATCGTTTCAGATTGAAGATTGCCACCAGAATAAATAATATTAACAGAGTTAATTGTTGTGTCTGATTCTTGTGCAAGACAATCAATAACTTTTCTTACTGATGCATTTGTGTATTCTAGATTTACAATTTCACTTTTTTTAACACCAGTATTACGCTCCTCGCAAATAGAGCGAATCTCATAGGTGTTATTTTCGTTGGGCTGTATGACCATCCCTCGGGTATAGGATGTGCCGACCTCAATAATTACACAGCGTTCCATAATCTAAAGTTTGTTTTTGGTTGTTAAATGGGGTTATAAATTATCGTAAAAATGTTTTAATCGGTAAGCTCTTTGGTTTTACATATTTGTGAAGCAGCAGCGTTTTTGGTCTACAAGGATGACTAGATTTGAGTGAGGGTCTTTCAGGCCTCGATCCATAGCATCAACAGCAATATCAATAGCCAATGCTACCTTTTCATTTGTTTCAATATGATTCCAAGGAATGTATATGCGCTTATTTTTGTTTGTATACAAAATTATATAAATTTTATCAGATGTATCAATGTGGGTGATTTTGAAATTAGGGTTGTTGGCAGAATTAAATGTGCATACAATATTGAGCGCTTGTTCTGCCTTGTTATTTAATGTGTCACCAGGGCGAAGCTGGGCCGCCTCATGATCTAGTAGGATTGGAATTGAATCAAACACCTTTGGTTCTGTGTTTTTTCTTGTGGACATAAAGATTTTTCCAGTGTCGTCTGTGACGTATAGTAAATCACTAGAAAGACGCATAACTGGGACTCTATGAGAAATGTCTATAATAACCTCATCAGGAAGTCTTTTTACTATCTTCACATTGCGAATAAAGTGAAGCTTTTCTTCAATGGTATTGCATGTTTCTTTAGCATCAAAGCTGAAGATGTTTTTCCCCTCAGCTATATTGTATGAGGCAAACAAACTAAGTAGGTATCGCTTGTCCTCATCAATAACAATATTCTTTATTTGAAATTGTTTGCCATTCACAATGTGAATTTTGTAAACAACAATTACGATAATAATGAATAATATGGAGAGGCATGCACCAATAATATTTTTTGTTGATTGTTTTAGTTGCATTGAGCCTCCTCAATAATCATAGAGCATAACTCTTTAAAGGAAATACCAGCACGGGCAGCAGCCTTTGGAAGTAGGCTGGTTTCAGTGCAACCAGGGATTGTATTGATTTCTAAGCAATATGGCTTTCCTTCAGGTGAAATACGAAAATCCACACGTGAGAGAGTGCGAGCACCAATTGCCTTAAAGGCGAGTAGTGCTTGGCGATTTGCTTCCTCTAGAATTGGCTTATCCTCAGGGGCGTCAACAAATACATATTCGGTGGTGCCACCAGATTGATATTTAGCCTTCCAATCATACCATTCTGTTTTTGGTTTTATCTCTACAGCAGGTAGAACCCTGCCACAAACAATAGGAATGCTCCATTCGCGGCCAGGAATATATTCCTCTACAAGTACCTCTGGGTTATATTGGCGAGCAAGAGTAATCGCAGACTCGTATTCATCAATTGTTTTTACAATAGAAACACCCACGCTTGAGCCCTCACGAGGTGGCTTTGCTACAAGAGGAAGCTGGAGGCGTGGCTTTGCATAATCTACAGCATCAGGCTCGATTACATAGCCGTTAGGAATGGTTACACCACCAGCCTTGAAGGCTTCACGTGATAGCACCTTGTCAAAGCCTATTCTTGAGGCTACTTCATTACAGCCAGTGTAGGGAACCTTCATTTCTGTTAAAAGCTTTTGAACATCTCCGCCTTCACCAAAGTCACCATGTAGAGCTATATATACTGCTTCAGTGCCCTCAGGTAGAGAAAAAGAGTTGTCCTCCTTTGAAAGCTCTACTGGAATAGCATCATAGCCAGCATCTAAAAGACCTTTAACAATTGCATTGCCTGTGCGAAGGGATATTTCAGCCTCGCTTGATTTGCCACCCATAAGGACAGCAATTTTTGTATATGTTTTAGACATTTTTTCAAAAATCCTTATCTATAGGCAGGAACTAGCATTTCTCCTTCTGAAGAGTATGATTCAATACATTCGTTTATTGCCTCTGATGCACATTTGCCTACAAAGCCTGGTGAGTGTAGTATTGAGAAGAAGCTGCTATCATTAACATATTGGTAAACACATACTTCTTTGCTGTTTTCCTTTGTAATCCACTGAACTACATCACTAAAATATCCTATTTCATCAATTAGACCATGCTCAAGCGCTTCATTTGCAAGCATCACTCTTCCGTCTGCAATGGCACGAACATCTTCCTCGTTAAGCTTTCTACCCTTTACAATTAGGTCAATAAAACGATTATTTAGCTCGTCAACCATTGCTTGAAGCATTGCTTCTTCTTCAGCAGTAAGAGGGCGAAGTGGGTTTAGAAAATCCTTTGTTTTTCCAGATTTGATTGTTACTGGAGCGATACCTAGCTTTTGAGCAAGCTCGGTGGCATTTATGCTTGAGATGATTACGCCAATAGAGCCAGTCATTGTGGTAGGATGAGCAAAAATATAATCTGCTGCAGTGGAAATATAATATCCACCAGAGGCAACTGTGTCACCCATGAGAACAGTAACTGTGCGTTTAATGCCAGAGGAGCCCGTTGTAGCACGGAAATCCATTAATGCTTTCCAAATGATATCACTATCTGTTACGCCACCACCTGGAGTGGTTAAATCAAGGATAATACCATCACATTTAGGATCGTTGGTTGCTTTTTGAATTTGCTTTAAAGCATTATTGGCTGTGGAGAAATTTGTGCTGAAGAAATCTTCTTCATCAGAATTGAGCATGATAGGTCCATCTAGCTTAATGTGTGCAACAAACATATTGCTTGTTTCACTGGCTCCGTGGATGGCTATCTTGCTAAAATTATGCTGAAAATCAATAATTTCTTCGTTTGGAGTTTCTCCCAAGCCAGAAAATAGGCTAATTGTGAAAAAGAAACACATGATGAGTATTAGCACAGAAAGTAAGCAGCCAGAGCTACAACCAAACAACCAAAGGAATAGATTTTTTTTACTCTTTGGTGGAGGGTATGGCATAGGCATCATTGGCTGAGGTGCATATGATGGATCAATAGGAGGCTCTTGATAGAAGGAAGGAAATTCAGAATTTTGATTATTATCTTTTTTGTCGTCCATAAATAAAGCAATCCTTTTTTATCGAGTTTTCGGTGGTTGACGGTTTAAAATAGCGAGAGCGGCTTTAAGATCTGCCCAAGCAGATTTTTTTGCAGCAATAAAGCGTAATAGATTCTTTGGGTGATAGGTTGGTATACATGGTTTGCCGAATAGTTGGTTTCTAACGCCATGGATATTGGCAACAGGTGATTTTGTTTTCAACAAAAGACCACAAGCCTCATCTCCCATAAGAATTATAACTCTTGGGTCAACTGTGCTTATAAATTCCTTAAGCTTGTTGACCTGATTTTCAATTGCAGGACCAGTAAAGCTACGAGCAGGCTCCTCAAAGATATTGAGGACAATATATTCTTTTTCAGTTAGGCCCATTGCCGCAATCATTTTATCCAATAGAGCCCCTTGTTCTCCAGAAAAGGCTTTATCCTCTGCAGTTGCATTAAAGCTAGGCTCGTAGCCAATAAATGCAAAAAGTGGGGCAATATTTGTGCCACGATACTTTTTGTAGGTTGAGCCACCATTTTGTGGTATGGTCTGCGATGAGACATTTGGCTGCATACTAGTAGTTTTTGTGGCAGAGTGTGGAGCTTGTATAGAAGGGGATGAAGGTGCGGCTGGTGTAGCTACGGGAGCTGGAGCAATAGTAGGGGAAGCAGCAAGAAAAGCAGCAGCTATATCCTTATCTACTGGGACATAACGGCGGCCTGCTTGTAGCTCATTTTTTACATGATTTATTACATCATCAATTGCTGAAATTAACGTATCCAAAATTGCTCCTTTTATATATATAGTATAGTTTATCACAAAAAATAAATACGGGCAAACAAAAATTGGGCATTCATGGCTATAATTATGTGCCATTTTAGAACACGGATACACGGATGGTTTTTTCAAGAACACGGATACACGGATGTAGACGGATGGATGCTGGGGATGTTTGCGTGGGGGCGTAAAGATTGTTGTGCGCTGCGTCGCGTGCGGCGCAGAGGCGCGATAGTTCATGAACAAAAACTCTCTTGCACAAGAGCACGGCTTCCTCTCGGAAACGGGTGTGAACCCTTCTGCATAGCAAGAAGGGCGGTAGTCGTCCCCGATTTTCACGACACCGGGGTGCAGGCGGGCTTCCGCATGCACTGACTGCGGGGTGACGAGCTTCCAGCCCGTCACTTCCGGCGCACCGAGCGTACATCGCCGGTGCGACCTCGGGCTACGGGACGTTCCTCGTCCCGCCCACAAGGCGATGGACGCCTTGCCTCCCGCGACCGCATAGGGCGGTGAACGCCCTTGCGCCGTAAGTGTCGGATTAAAAATCCGCCACCCCGAAGTCAGTACGAGCGGAGCCCACTCGTACCCCAGAGTCGTGAAAACCGGGGACGGCTCTCGTCCTTCATCTATCGTGAAGGATTTACACCCGTTTGGTGAAGTCAACCCGCCCACTAGCTCAAGAGAAATATAGACTATCTCACAATCTTAATAGCCTTGATGTTGTAGGTTGCATTCCTTTTAGCCATCATCCTAGCCATCACACAAGAAACATGGGTTGCCCCCACACTTGCGCATGTAAGTTGGCCTTGCGACAACGAGAGCAAGACCATGTCCAACGTCAAGCGCTAGTGTCGTGCGCTGCGCACACCCCAACACAATCCTGAGCATCCTGCAAAATCCTGTAATCCTGTTCCTGCGCGAGAGCGCACTCGCGCGCTCCGCGCGTTGCCACCATAAAACCCTATTAAGATTCATTCTCACATTATATTTGACATATTTGTCTACAAAATTGTAGAATTAAAATGTTTTTAATAACATTGTTTTGGAGACTCTTATGAAAAAATATTTACTTTTGTTGATGCTAGTATTTACGTGTTTTGTAGTTACATCATGTTGTATTGAAGGGAAAGAGTACATAGAAAATATTGATGGTGTTGAATGGAAATATATTCGTAGAGGCAATGGTGTTGAAATAATAGAAACAGAAGTAGAAGGAGATATTAAAATCCCATCAGAATTAGGTGGACTTCCTGTAAAGACAATTGGCGCGAGTGCGTTTTCTGGGTGTCGCGGTTTAACCAGTATAGAAATCCCATCAAGTGTAACGACGATAGGCGACAGGGCGTTTTATAATTGTTGGAGTTTAACCAGTATTGAAATTCCTACAAGTGTAACGAGGATAGGCGACAGTGCGTTTTCTGGGTGTCACAGTTTAACTAGCCTAGACATCCCATCAAGTGTAACGACAATAGGCGATGGTGCGTTTTATGGGTGTCTCAGTTTAACTAGCCTAGACATTCCCTCAAGTGTAACGACAATTGGCGACCGTGCGTTTTATTGGTGTGAAAGTTTAACCAGTATAAACGTCTCAAAAGATAATCTCAATTTTGCATCTGAAGATGGCGTTTTGTATTCTAAAGATATGAAGAAATTAATCTGCTGTCCAAATGGTAAAACATCTTGTTATATCCCACCAAGTGTAACGACGATTGGCGATGGTGCGTTTTATAGGTGTACAAGTTTAACTAGCCTAGACATTCCCTCAAGTGTTACGTCAATTGGCGATGGTGCGTTTGAGGATTGTAGCAGTTTAACTAGCATCAAACTTCCATCAAGTGTAACGACAATTGGCGATGGTGCGTTTTCGTGGTGTAGCAGTTTAACCAGCATCAAACTTCCATCAAGTGTAACGACAATTGGCGATGGTGCGTTTTCTTGGTGTCGCAATTTAACTAGCCTAGGCATCCCACCAAGTGTAACATCCATCGGCGATTGGGCGTTTTCTAGCTGTGGTAGTTTAACCAGTATTGTAATTCCTGAAGGTGTAACATCCATCGGCGATTAGGCGTTTTCTAGCTGTGGTAGTTTAACCAGCCTAGACATTCCCTCAAGTGTAACGACAATTGGCGAAAGTGCGTTTGAGGATTGTCTCAGTTTGACCAGCCTAGACATCCCATCAAGTGTAACTACAATTGGCGACAGAGCGTTTTTGAGTTGTGAGAGTTTAACTAGCCTAGACATCCCAAGAAAATTTGTGAAGGATAGAGAAAGACTTGGCATTGATAATGATGTGGAAATCATACCGATAGACTAAACATTAAAACGAGAGAAATCCTTCTCTCGTTTTTAATTTTAGATGTTGTGTTTTTCAGTTTTTCACCCAGAATCCCTCCGTGCCTCCGTTCTCTGGAAAAACAAACTCCGTGTGCTCCGCGTTTCGCCGAAGACCCAAACTAGAGCGACCGCGTTTTAATCACATTGATTGTTGGCTGTTGTCTTATCGTCCAATCGTCTCTCGTCAAGGTTGTCTAATCGTCCAATTGTCCTAGCCATCACGCAAGCCATCACATAAGAAACATGGGTTGCCCCCACACTTTTGCACAAGAGCACGGCTTGCTCTCGGAAACGGGTGTGAACCCTCAAGCGTAGCGAAAGAGGGCGGCAGTCGTCTCCGATTCCCACATATCCGGGGTGCAGGCGGTTCTCCGCGTGCACTGACTGCGGGGTGACGGTCTTCCAGACCGTCACTTCTGGCGCACCGAGCGTACGTCGCCGGTGCGGCCTCGGGCTACGGGACGTTCCTCGTCCCGCCCCCAAGGCAAAAAAGAGCAGTAAGATCGATCTGGACGTACTGGCCGACGATTTCGAATAATGCGCATTACACAGATTACTCCCACCGACGAGACGGGCAAGCGGGAGATCTATATTGATGATGAGCTGTTT
>JAZNPC010000066.1:0-230239 GCA_045589455.1 Kiritimatiellia bacterium | reverse complement strand
TCTGTTCGTTAGGCTACGATTTCGCTATCCCTTCTTCTCGCCTATGCCTCACAACATAAACCTTGGGAGTCGCTATTGGGTTGGTCGGTAACTACCCCCCGTTGGACTTTCACCATAGAACTATGACATGCCCGTCATACATAAAAGAGCGCGCCATTAATGACGCGCTCTTTCTATTTATTATCAAACAGCTAAACTTAGCGTACAACACCAGGATGCTTGTTTCCTGCAATACCTGTTGATAGAGACAACAAGAATAGGTAGTTATCTGCTAGATAGTTGTAACCGCAAGCCACACCATCCTTTGTGCGCCAATCAATACTATGAGTATAACCAGGCATCAAGCCGGAGTGTGTTAGGCCCTTATCAAATGTGTTGAGCATTGTCTTAAGAATAAACTCAGCCTTATCCTTTAGGCCAACATAGCACAATGCATTAACAAAGTGATATGCTGTCATACCACAGCAGCCACCATTCTCGTATAGAGGCCAGTCACCCATAAAGCCACCAAATGTATCCTTTTCAGTATCTACAGGGATTACTGGACCAGGAACACCATAACGATAGCCACCAAAGCCCTGCTCATCAAGCTTAGCAAGTAAGATTTCCATCATCTTACGTCCACGTGCCTTATCAACAAGACCCTCATCAATAGCATTAGCTGTTGCATATGTGAACATATAGTCATGTACATTGCCATCTGCACTAATCCAACCAGCCATTACGCCTGTTTCTGGATTATAGAATGTATCAAAGAAGTTCTTATTCATCTTCTCTAGGAATGCAGCAACCTTATTTGCTCCATCTATACGACCTAGCTTACGAGCAAGCTTCTCTGTACCACGCAATGCACGGTGTGATAAGCAGTTAAAGAAGATATCCTTATGACCGCAAGCAAAGTTATCCCACCAAATACGTGGACGAGCACCCTTGTGAGGATATTCTGCATCCATGCGATTACCAGAGAATGGTAGCTCAATAATACCATCGCCATCAGAATCCAAGCCCATCAAGAAATCGCAAGCCTTAAGCATCTTGTCGATATTCTTCTTTGCATGTGATGGCTTCCAGGTTGTAATAACACATGAAGAGATAATAGCTGCAGGAGTTGAATCAATAAAGCCTGCGCATGGGCCTTCCTTCTTGCACTTATCGAAGTAAGCCATATTTACTTCGCCATCCTCAGCCTGACCACATTCCCATGATGTATCAAGTGTATATTCAAATACACCACGAATAAGCTTTGTAATTTCATCCTTTGGATCCATTACAGCGAGAGTATCTGCACGATTGTGCATTACAAGGTGGGACATTCCATGCAAGTAGATATTGTCACCCATTGAGCAAGTCTGACGATTGAATGTAAAGTTGTTCAACCAGCAACGCTTAAAGCCATTCCAAGCAGGATCGTTAAAATCAATACCCTTAATTTTTGGGAACTGCTCTTCTAGGACAGTTAGCTTTAAAGTAACCTTGTCTGTTGCCTTACGAAGCTTAAATGAAAGCTTGCTATAGCCGCTATGTAGCTGACGCTCTGCAACGTGACCACCATGATTTAATAGACCCAAGCAAAGACCATTCATCTCAGAGGAACGTGTTAGCTCCTCGTGGCAATATACTGGAGCACCCTCTGCCTCAATCTTCACTGTACCATAGTCTGGGAAGTGAATATACATAGGAAGCTGATAATTGCGCTCTGCATGAACTAAAGGATTCTTTGAAGTTTTAAGAGGGCTTTCATCCTTCTTAGGGAAATTTGTTTTTGCCCAAATAGAAGGTGGTGCAACCTCGATTGCTAAGCAAAATTCAAATACTGTTCCCTTAATTGGAGAGGTAGAGCTAAGGTCAAAAGTGATTGTCTTCTCTTCAGGCTTAATTATAAGAGTATCTGCGCCAGCTGTAGTTTTGATTTGCTTTTCATCTGCTTCTACAACTGGTGTTACACCCTTCTTTGTGAAGGAAGGAACCCATCCGCCAAGGCCTGGCTTTAGCAAATTATATGTGTTCTTGCGGAACACATCGCGACCACCAGCATCAATGCCTAGGTAAGCAATCTTTCCAGCTTTTTTTTGTACTGCGAAACCAATAAATTTACCATCGTAGCAATGGTAGTTGGGCTTATTAATATAGTCCATAGAATATTACTCCGTGAAATGTGGAAGTGTTAGTTTAAATCGTATATTAGTATTGTACCACAATTGTAAATAATGGTTCAATTCAAATGATAATAAAAATAACACGTAACAGATGATATAAGTTAAAGCATGAAAGATAGACTAAAACATGTCATATTCACTCACCATGCTATAATTTTAAAAACGGATAATCTATACACCAATCTTAACCTTGGTATTCAAATTATGGCTTACGCCACCATGCTGTATATTCAACATTACCTGCAGGACCAGTAATTGGTGATGTACAATAACCAAGCCACTCCAAACCAATGGATTCACCAAATTCGCGAATAGACTGAACAACCTGAAGTCTAACAGCCTCATCACGTACAACACCACCCTTACCCACTTGCTCTCGGCCTGCCTCGAATTGTGGTTTGATAAGAGTTACCATTTCTCCACCGGATTTTAATACATTCATCATTGGTGGCAAAATAAGGCGTAAAGAGATGAACGAAACATCACAAACAGCAAAATCTGGCACGAAAGGCAAATCATCTGACGTCATATTACGCGCATTAAATTTTTCAATTGAGATCACTCTAGGATCCTGCAAAAGACGTGGATGAATTTGACTATGCCCAACATCTACAGCAACAACTCGAGCTGCTCCATGCTGAAGCAAACAATCGGTAAATCCACCTGTAGATGCTCCTACATCCAAGCAATCAAAGCCATCTACCTTAAAGCCCCACTCATTAAATGCGCCTTCAAGCTTTAACCCGCCTCTACTAACAAATTTATTTTCTTCTGCTAGCTCTAATTCAATTTCAGAATCATACTTATTACCAGCCTTAGGAGCCGCAACGCCCTTAACGCGTACCTTACCCTCCATAATCATGCGTTGGGCTTGACTGCGACTCTCACAATAACCACGGGCCACAAGTATTTCGTCTAAGCGTAATTTCATCAAACTACTCCGCCATTAGCTTATTAATGCAGCGAGCCATGCCTTCTGCAAATTGCTCTGGACCAAATTTCTCTGCATGCGCACGAATTACTTTTGAATCAAAATTTATTTTTGAACAGCGTTCTACAGCAGCTTCAAGAGACTCTTCTGTTTGCTCCTCAAAGAAGACACCAGTAACGCCATCAACAACTGTTTCTAGTGCTCCACCCTTGCCATATGCAACAACAGGTCTTCCACAAGCTTGCGCCTCAAGAGGAACAATACCATAATCCTCTTCTCCTGGGAACAATAGCATTGTGCAATTGCGATATAATTCAAGAACCTCATCATCAGACAGACCACCTAAAATCTCGACAGAACTACCTGCTGCAATCTTCTGAAGCTCCTTTAATCCGCCTCCAACTCCAACAACCTTAAGCTTCCAACCCTTACGAGCATATAAGCGTACTGCTAAATCAACACGCTTGTATGGAACTAATGCAGAAACTATTAATGCATAATCACCCTTAGGTTGTAAATCTGGATTTGGTGTACAACGATATGTATCAACTGCTGGATAAACAATTTCACAATCCATACCATAGAAATCATGTATACGCTTTGCAACATGCTGACTTATTGCAACATACATATCAACTCGTGGAGCCGTCGCTTTGTCCCATCTGCGTAGCCATGCTAGCAATGGTTTGATAAGCATCCCTTTAATTTTAGATTTACCAAAGTATTCCTCAAAAAATGTCCAAGCATAACGCATAGGTGTAAAAATCACACAAATATGCTTACATCCTTTAGGTTTCCTAAAGCTTTTTGCCACACAATGGCTTGTGGTTATAAGCAAATCAGCATCATTTACCTTTGTACTACGAGCAGCAGCAGGCATGAAAGGAAGAAAATTTCGATATTTTTTTTCAATGCCAGGAATTTTATTAAGAAATGAAGTATTTACCTTATGTGAATTTATACATTCAGACATTGCCTTAGAATTGTATATTAAGGTAGAAATCTCTGCATTTGGAAATGCCTTACAAAAAAATTCAAGTACGCGTTCTCCACCACGCATTCCTGTAAGCCAATCATGACCTAATGCAACGCGCTTCCCTTTTGCTGCTGATGCAATAATTGTAGAAGGAACATCATCTAAACTCATTTTTTATTCCTTTTTCTTGGAATCTGATGATGTTACAAGAGGTCTACGTGCTTGAGGAGGAACTGTGCGCATAGCACGAATTCCACCCATTACAAAAGCACAAATCTCGCGTGTGAAATGGGCAGCCTCTTCCTCTGTTGGGGTCTGCTTTGTAAAAAGCTTTCTCCTTGTGGACTTATTGATGGTAAGTGTTGCGAATTGACTATGAATTGCCAATATGCAGCATTCTACCTGAAAATCAGTAACATTAGGACCAAGCATACGACGAAGATGCAAATCCAAATCATGAATTCGTGGTGACAAGTGCTCAGAAAGCATCTCATCAGCATAAGGCGAAGGATCATTCATCTCATTAGCAACAAGGCGACGCAATAATCCACTAGGACCAGTATCAAAAATTGCTAGTACACATACACGCAAATAATTGTAAAGCCATTCACGATCTTCATTTTGTGAGGTTACAACGCTATAATCTTCCATAGCGTGTTTTACGGCATAACTCCACACCTCTCTGTAGAGCTCTTCCTTGCCACCAAAATGATAGTTTACTGCAGCAGCATTAGCGTGTGCTTCTTTACATATATCTTGGGTTTTTGTAGCATTATACCCCTTCTCTGCAAAGGCTTTTGCAGCACATTCCAACAAACTTTCTTTAGTCGCTTTCTTCATCTTTATAATCACCCTATCTAAATTAGAAATCTAAAGAAAAATCAACAAACTCAGTTTCTACATTAAATTTATTACGAATTAATGCAGCTAATTGCTTAACACCACCGCATTCTGTAGCATAGTGCCCTGCAGCAACCATATTCATTTCGAGGTGTTTACATTCATTATAGGTTTGAAGATCAACCTCACCAGTGAGATAAACATCTAGTCCCGCATCAGCTGCCTGTGTAACACAATCCGCAGCACCACCACTAATTATGCCAACACTTTTTACATCTTTTTTACCGAATCCGAGAGCTTTAAAATCACCTCTATGTGGCAATTCTCTAACCTTCATACAAAAATCTTTAATTGAAATAGCTGTAGGAAGTTCACCTTTAAAGCCAATTGTCATACCATGGTAATCACCAAAAGGTTGAACATTGGTTAGGCCCAATTCTCTAGCGAGAGTTGCATTGTTTCCATAAACCGGATGAGCGTCTAATGGCAAATGAACACCATAAAGAGCCATATTGTTATTAATTAAATATGACACAAGCTTATAGTTAACACCTGTAATACGCTTTAATGAATCTCCCCAGCTAAGTCCATGATGAACAATACACATATCTGCACCACGGGCCCTTGCTTCTTTAAAGAAATCTAAAGAAGCATCTACGCCAACACATACCTTCTTAACCTCTGTGTATGGAGCATCGATCTGAAGACCATTATTGGATGGGTCTACCTTAAAGGCTTCTAAATTTAACTCTAAATCTAAGAACTGTGCTATATCACAAGGAAAAACCATGAGCAAATCCTCTATATAAAAAATTAACTGCCACTATTTGCCAGCAAAATACTTTGCCCATATAGTCATAGAAATGAGACTAAATATCAATCCAACAAATAAGCCACCCCAAACCTCGCTTTTAGTATGCCCTTGCTTTTCTTTCAAGATTGGGAATTCTTTTTCTTTACCTAAATCTTTAATCAACTTGTTTATTGCTGCAGCATTTTTGCCAGAATTCAAACGTAATGTGCAAGCATCAAACATTGTGATAATTGCATAGGCACAAGCAAATGCAAAAATTGCCGTATCAAAACCTTCCTTCAAACCAATAGAAGTTGCAAGGCCAGAAACAGTAGCAGAATGTGCACTTGGCCAACTGCCAGTACTATGAAAATAGTGCAAATCTATCTTGCGAGTTTTAACAAAATCTATTATTAGCTTTATTAGCTGAGCTGTACACCATGAAAAAAAGGCACAGAAAAAACAAATATTTGAAAGAAACTCGGGAAAACAATTCCAATTTAATTCCATATTCTTTTAAACCTATAACCTTTTAAATTAATATGCATTACGAACTGCAAAAATAGTTCTAAGCATAATTTTGAGATCTAAAGCTAAAGACCAATTTTCTTGATACCATAGGTCATGATATAATCTTGCCTCAATAGATGTATTACCGCGTAATCCATGTACTTGGGCCCATCCAGTAATACCTGGCTTGCAATCATGACGACGCATATAATGATTAATCTCCTCGGTAAATTGCTTTACAAAAACAGGGCGCTCTGGTCTTGGGCCGACCATACTCATATTACCGATGAGAACATTCCAAAGCTGTGGTAACTCATCAACATTATGTGAACGCATCCATGCACCTAGCTTTGTTCTACGAGGATCATCCTCTTGAGCAAATACCGGACCCGTACTTGCCTCTGCATCCTGCTTCATGGTACGGAGTTTGTATATGGTAAATTGCTTTCCTGCATACCCACAACGAATTTGTCTAAAGAAAATCGGACCAGGTGAGCTACGTTTAACTAAAATTGCAAACAATAGAATAATTGGACCTGCAATAATTAATCCTAACAACGCGCAAACTATATCCTCAACACGTTTAACAATTCGATTTGAAAACTTATCTAATGGACTACGCTTCAATCCCATTAAAGGTACATCATCAACTGTTTCAATTTCTATTGATGAAGTAAGCATGAAAAAAACATCTGGAACAATATTAAAACGAATGTAGCGATTTTCACATTCAAAAATGACAGAACGAAGAAATCTCTTATCAACACTTGGATCAGCAACAATAACTTGAGTTACATTTTTAAGTTGATCTAAGTATTTAAAAAAGTCGTCAGTTGTACCCAATATGTGTTCCGAAGAAATTTTATCAGAAACATCATATTTCCCAGGAATGGTTAAAACACCACAAACCCTAACACTTAAACGAGGATCTACTGCAAAGCACTTAATTAGATGCGCAGCAGTTTCATTTGCACCAATAATAAGTATACTGTTATCAGGTGAAATTCTTTTTGCTATCATAATTTCAACTGCAAATATGATTCCTCGCTCAAAAAGCAAAATGAGGAAGAAAACAAAAGCAAAAATTAAAATTACGCCAGATGAAAAATCAATTTCACTATAATTTCTAAAAACACTACTTATAAGTAAAATTAGAACAGCAACACTTAAAGAATATCTCAAAAAACGAGGAATTTTACTAACATATGTTCCTCTTTGAGGACGATGGAATAATTTTATATGGCGTCCAACAAAATACATTGCAAATATAGCAACTATACAAATTGGAGAATATTTAGAATAAACATTTTCAGGGCGGCCAAAAGGGACCTCTAATAAGCCACTATCAAAGCGAATCCATATTGAGAAATAAATAGCAATAACCACAGCAACTGCATCAGCAATTACTGCGATTAAAGAATTAATTGTATCGTTAACTGATTTAGCCATATAAAAACACCAACGGCGGACCACATTGTGACCCGCCGCGTTAAAACAACCTTTGTTTACTCAGCTGCAGGTGCTTCTGCTTCTGCAGGTGCCGCAGGTGCTGCTTCTACTGCAGGTGCTGCTTCTACTGCAGGTGCTGTCTCTACTACTGGAGTATCAAAAAGTGTTGCTGCCACATCAACTGCTGCAACTGTAGGATTAACAAAACTGTCAATTGAAGACTTAATTGCCTCAGCACGAACAACTATTGGCTTGCCTGCATTATCAGCAATTAACATATCTAGAACTGCATTACCATTAACCTTATCGCCCTTGAAAATCAAGCAACGTGCCTTACCTAATTTTGCATCAGAAGTATATACATCATTATTTGCTAATTCTTCATACAAAGCTAGAGCCTCATCAAATTTGCCAACAACCTCATAAGTCGTTGCAAGAGCAAATTTAGCATTAGGAACAAAAATATGATCGTCATACTTTTCTACAAAGCTATTAAACGTAGCAATTGCAGCATCATATTCCTTGTTTTCAAAGTGTAATGCACCAGCTTTAAGCATTGCAATTGGAGTTACAGATGAAGAGCGATCCTCACTAACTATAGCATTAAGATCTTGAACTGTAGTAGCATTTAGTAGCTGTGTTTGAGCAGCAATAGAATCCTCCAACTTCTTATTGTTGTTCCATTTTAGATAATAAAATACTGCTACAACAACAAGCAATCCAAGACAAATGTAGTTACCATATTTTGACCAAAAAGCCTTTAGCTCTTCTAACTCTTCAATAGGAGCAGCTTCTGCATGCTCCAAATTCTTTACTTTCTTAGACATCAATATTTCCTTCCGTTAAGATGTGTATTATATTACCAAAATATGCATGTGCATTCAAGCAACATTTCTTGCAAAAAAAACTCAAAAATCACGATTTTAAAGGCTTAAATCATTAAAAATGCCTATTTTTAATTACTCTCACCAGCTTCCTTCTTTTCTACAGGAGGTTGAGGATTAATGTATGACATAAAGGTTTCAATTTCATCAGGGTTGTTTTCGTTGACAACAAAAACACGGCCACCCAATTGTTCTTTACTATGATAACCTAGTGTAGACGGTGTTGATGAAAAACATAACTTTACTCCTACATATTTCACCATACAGTCATTCTTGTGATCATGTCCATTTACAATAGCCCTTATATCACCACGTTCTAAAATTGCAGTAAACAATCCAGAATTAAGCGCAGGTCCATGAACTGCATTGTCACCTAAAGTGCCTGTATGCTCAAGCTCTTCCCTATTTTGCCATGCAAAGTAACTCTCTTGTAGAGGCATGTGAAAAGCCATCAAGCCCGGTATTTGACCACCATTATACTCCTCCAATTTTTCAGAGGTTTCCACATACCACCTTATTTGATTAAATTTGATAAAGTCATAAAATGCTGCTTTGGAGCCATTAAATGGCAACACCTTTAAAGCAATTCCTTTATAAATCTTATTGTCAATATAATGACCAGAATCTAATAACCAAACATTAAATGCAATTTTATCTGATTTCGAAGAGAGAACTGGAAGTACGCAATTACCAACACCATCAATATCTATTGGGCCACGCTTTGACACACACCATTCGAAGCTACCATAAACTCTATGCTGATCTTCCTTAGAAATTGCATACTCGTGATCATGATTTCCATATACATGCGTCCAAGGGATATTTTGCTCTTCCACATATCCCATTATTGAAGTCAAACAAGAGCGAAGCTTTTCCTCAGAATCCATCACGCGAGTATTATCGCCATTAAGAATCACCAAATCTGGTTGTTCTCGATCAACAAGTAGTTTAATATTGTCTTGAACGTTTTGTGGCACAGTTGCCTCTGTGGCATGAATATCACTTAAAACAAGTACACGAAACGTGCCATCTTCATTGAAACGTAATTCTTTTTTCACTTTTAGTAAGTCACCCATTTCATTACCAGCCATTGCTACGCTACCAAACAATGCAGCTACTACTATACCAGAAATGAATTTATTGATTTTCACAAAAATATAATCCCCTTATAATTTTTTTTAATAGTCTATTATAAATTACTCGGCAAAATCAATCATTTTGATAAAAACAAACAAATTTAGGGCGCATATGAGTTATTCACCCATTACGCCTCGCTCTTATAGACATCACGTTAACCTCCACACACCCAGCTCCCAACCTTCCCTTAGGCGGGAGCTTAGCCATCGTCCTAGCCATCATGAGAGCGCGCTTTGCGCGCCACTGCGACAAGAATCACACTCGCACAACAACTCTACCAACTGATTAACAAATCGCCAGTTATGTTACTGAAACGAAGTGCCTCACCATAAGGTGTGCTATATGGCTCTGGGGTCACCCAATCACCAGCCAGCATTGATGCATAATGGCGCTGTACACCCGTCACAGCCGCTGTTGTTCCTGTTTCTGGATAGAAAATTACATCTGCATTCTTCAATCCATTTAACTGGAAGCGACGGCTCTTCTTGTAGCCAAGAGCTGCTATTTCATCGCATAGCACCTCTGTGTCTGCCTCTTGCTTAACAAAAATGCGTACCTCTTTGTGCCACCACTTTGGTGGATGACGCCAATAAGCGACACTATCCTTTACTCGTGTACGAGAGTTTACTGTAATTGGAGCTCCATCTGGTAGTGATAGCTGTAGCTCAGGCACAGAATCACGATTATAGCCACTAAAGAACCAGCCATTGCGTGAACGTGACACCATGTGAATTGCAGGACGAGATGGCTCGCCATCTGGCATTTCTACTGGCGTAAAGGTTAAGCGGATACCTATGCGAGCAAATGCTTCAACTGCCAAATCCTCCTGCCACTTGTATTCACTCTTTGCTAAATGAGAGAGGTAGCGTCCTATCTTCTTCGCATCATAAGATGCTCCTGCACGAAGCCACGTTGCTGAGCCACCCGAGCTTGTGGCAGGGTGTGTGGATGCTAGAGCAAAGGCTTTTCCTTCTGGAGTGATGCCCTGCGCCCAAACCTGCGCTTTGGCTGACTCTTCTGCTGCAATTAGCTCTAATGGGCCTGCACCAAAGATTGATGCGTGGCATAGCTTTTCCCCTGTTAAGTCACCATCTATGGCTAGAGCGAGGTCGCCTTCGTAAGGAGGTATAGGGTCTATTCCCACATAGCCACTACCAAGCATTGCATGCTCTGTCATCTTAATGTCGTAAGGAGCAAGTGGTGCTAAACCAAAATACTCTAGTAGTTCTTCATCATCTGAAGGGATTGCACCATAAAGAACAGCTTTACCACCAGCCTCAACATGAGCAAAGAGTCGCTCACGAATTGCTGAACCTTTTGCCGGCACAGGCATAAACCAAATATGTGGCAGGGTCTGCTCTACGGAAAGCTGAAGCAAATCTGCAGTGCTAGTAAAGCTTGTAATTGGCACGCCTGAATCAATGCAGCCACAAATGTACAAATCATCGGAATAGCGCCGGCATAGCTTTTCATTGGATGGTGAAGCCAAATCTTCATACAATTCATCAAATGGATAAACCCAAAGCACTGGTGCAGCTTGATCAGGTGCATTCTCTCGTGCCTGTGCTAAATGCGCAGTAACCTCATATGGAACCTGGTCAGGCATGTTGCCCAAGGAATCATTTGCTGACATTATAGCAAGCGATTCTGTGGATAATACAGATCCATTTGGTAGGAGTCGCGAAATAGCCAATGGCATATAAATATCATGTGGCATACGCTGATAGCGATCTATCCATGGGCTATTCATCCACCATGGGTCGTGTGTATAAAAGCGGAAATTAAGCTCTTTTAGCGAGCCTAGACTTCTACTCATCCAACCGCCGAGCTCTAATCCAAATAAGCCGTCCAAAGCTGCCCAAGGAGAGTTTACAGGTATTTCAATACGCTCGCCTGCATATTCTTGAATTTGCTTCCAAGGAGTTGCATCTGAACAAGCCTCAATACCTGCTGGCATATTTGAGCCTCTTAAACGAATACCAATACTTGGATCCATTGCCTTCAAGAAGGTTGGCCAAAAATTAAATGCTTCGTCCCTATCTACATCAACTAATTCCTCATGGAAGCCATCTGGCTGGAAAATATTTCCATCAAATGACCATGGGTTTCGGCCAAATCCAAGCCCATTAGAAAGCCATATAAAATTAAATCCTAAATCCTTACAAAAAACAGAAGCTTGGCGACCCAAAAACTCACCAAATGGAAGTCCCTCCTCTATTCCATTAGGGAATGCAGCGTATGCACGCTTCTCTGCATGTAGCTTTGACTCAGCCCCAACAAAAGTATAGCCCCAAATTTTGCCAACTGTAAGAATTTCTTTATGACGATTGTATTTAAAATCAGAAATTGCAAACTCTGGTCCTGGATCAAAGAAGCAACCAACATCTATCTCTACAGAAGGACCTAAATGTTTTTTTGCCATCTCCTTTAGCTCTGCCACCAAGTCCTTCAACCACTGGTAGGTAAACTCTGGAATTGGGTCATCACGATATTTTTTTGCAGCACGAAATAGAGTACGATTCTCTGGATCCTCTGGAGGCAATGGTTCCTGGTTACGTAGTGGATAATTTGCCGCTCCAAGCCAATAATCCCATTCAAAGCTTTGAGATAAATCGCCATTATACTCAAGTATCTGGCTTCCTTCACTAGCGTAAATAAGAATAGAGAACTTGTCTGAAATTCGGCACAAAGGCACCCATTGTTCAAATAGCTTCTCACAAACACGAGTACGCGTTTCTGGCATATTGTCAAAGAAAGGCTTTAATGAAAGCTCTATATTAAAACGTTTAAACTTTTTTGGTGATGCGAGGAATGACATATAGTCTCCTTATTTCCAAATAATTGGATAAAATTCACTTAATTAAATGATAACATGGTTAAACTAAAACCCACTTTAAGAAAGCATTACTTTTATATAATATCATGAGAGGGGCAAAATGTACATACATTATTCATCGTGTGCAATTTGCATTCTAATCCACAAAATAAAGCACCTTTTCGTATCATTTCGCAGTTTCAATTACCCAGCACTCATCCGTGCAAATTTATGCTAATCCGTGTACGATCCGCAGGCTTGAGCGCAAGCGACAATCAGTGTGCGTGCTAACAAGCCATTTCATAAGACTTATAAGTCCTATAAGTCTTATGAAAATATTGCGTAGCAAATTTCAGTGCCTACGTTCTCAGGAAAATCACACTACGTGTGCTCCGCGTTTCGCCGAAGGCTGAAGTATCGGCGTTTAAATCGTTGCACTCATTGCTTTCGCTTAACACGGAGGCTGGGGATAAGGAGGGAAAGTGCAAGCAATAATAACCCAAGAATACTCTCCGTGTCTCCCTTGTCTTTATTCTCCGTGTTTGGCCGGAGGCCACAGCGCAAGCGTTTAAATCGTTACACTTATTGCTTTCGCTTAACACGGACACACGTAGTGTGGTTTTTACGGAGGACAAGGGAGAACTATGCTAGCAACCATCAATAACCCCAGCACCCCTCCGTGTCTCCGTTCTCTTTATTCTCCGTGTTTCGCCGAAGGCCACAGCGGGAGCGTCGAAATCGTTACACTTATTGCTTTCGCTTAACACGGAGTACGGAGGACAAAGGAGAATTGCGCAAGCAATAATAATCCCAGAATACTCTCCGTGTCTCCGTTCTCTTTTACCTCCGTGTTTCGCCGAAGGCTCAAGCGATAGCGATTAAATCGTTACACTTATTGCTTTCGCTTAACACTGAGTACAGAGGACAATGGAGCATTGTTCTAATCGTTACACTTGTTGCTTACGCTTAACACGGAGACGCGGAGGCGCGGAGAGGTTTGGGAAGATATTGGAGAAAGGGGCTACAGCCCTTTCCGTGCTGACAGTATGACAGTATGACAGTTTGATAGTTTGACAGTATGACAGTATGATAGTATGACAGTTAGATAGTTGGAGAGTGAAGATGAGGGTGGCTTTGCCGCCATAGACCCCCAACTGTCAAACTTTCCAACTCGCCCACTCGCAAACTGTCAAACTTTCCAAGCCTCAACACCTAAACAGTCCCTTATTTATAGTTTGACAGTATGACAGTTTGAGAGAGAAGATGAGGGTGGCTCTGCCTCCTCTCGCTTTCTCCCAAAACCCCAGCACCTCTCCGTGCCTCTTTTTCTCCATTTTCTCCGTGTTTCGCCGAAGGCCACAGCGACAGCGACCATTACTCACAGATGTTGTTGTGTTAGATTTTATTTCCCGCAGAGACGCAGAGACGCAGAGACACAGAGACTTAAACCACAAAAATTTTTTCGTGTAATTTCGTATCATTTCGTGATTCCAAATCCCCCCAAAAAACCTCCGTGCCTCTTTTTCTCCGTTTTCTCCGCGTTTCGCCGAAGGCTATAGCGAGAGCGTTTAAATCAGTGTGCGTGCTAACAAGCCATTTCATAAGACCTATAAGTCCTATAAGTCTTATGAAAATATTGCGTAGCAAATCTCCGTGCCTCCGTTCTCAGAAAAATCACACTACGTGTGCTCCGTGTTTCGCCGAAGGCTGAAGTGTCAGCAACACACGCCTTTTGGCTGTATTCCTACTTATGTGGAAAAATGTATAATTCTACATAGTATAGATTGAATTTACAGACAATATTTTACACTATCTGCACAACCTTTGAAATATTCCACTCTCTATTGATGAAAGTGGAAGCCAGTGTTGGCATTTTTGCCAACACTACTTTGTGAGAGTTAGAGAACCAAATGATGCTGGCGACCATACAGGTGAAATACCCTGACCCCATGACATTGATGTGATTGAACCATCACCATCAGAGTCATTAAGCTTTAGGCTTACACCTAGTTGTACGCCAATCTCTGGCTTAATGCCTAGCTCTGACCAAGGAATGCGTAGCTCGTAAACTGTGATATCCCCAACAGTCTTAATTGCGATTGAGTATGCAGAGGAATCCTGAGCAAGCTGCTCCGCCTTGCGTCCTGCGCTATGTTCTGCCGGACGATATAGAGTGAACTTACCCGAGCCTGTGCCTGGAGATACTGAAGACAAATACCATTCCATTGCAAAGGCCTCGTCTGTCTGATCACGGCCAGCAGGATTGATTGCTAGCTGAATTGAGTCGCCCTTAATTGCATCAGCACCACGTAGAGCAAGATGCTTATCATCCTGAACAAGTGCTGCAAAGTATAGTGAATCATCATCCCATGAGAAGAATGCTTCACCCTGCAAATCGGATGGCTTCCAAGACTGCATTGCATTAGCAGGAACACTTGATAGCTGAGAAGAGGATAGCAATGGGATTGGGCAATAGTCTATATCCCAATCAGAAATATCGCCGTCAATCTTCTTTTTGCTCTTCTCTTCATACTGTGCTTCTGCAACATAGTCTGTTCCCTCAAAGAGAGTTACACGAACATTATCGTAAAGCACTGTGCCATCGCCTTTACATACTGGAGTAAAGTCAGCGCTAATATTGCCAGCATTTGCTGAAATACGCTGAGTTAGGAAGCTCCAGCCCTCAGTTGTCTCAGCAGCGGTCCAAATATGTGGCATCAAGAATCTCTGACCCAAGCGTGAATCTGTTCCTGGCTTATAGAGGTTTACATTTGAACCAGCAGACATATCATCTGTCTTCAACCATGCTGTGTATAGATAGGTTGCAGGAGCAGATGGCAATGTAATATGCTGTGAGGTATGATCATAGCTACCATTTGTATTTTCCATCTTAAGTGCTGTACCATGAGCACCAGGAACTGGCTTATCACCTAGAGCTATTGGTCTACCATTACCGCTCCAGCCTTCAAGACCTGTCTTTGTATCTCCAGGCTGCTCAAAACCACCATTTGAAAGTAGGTTTCCAAGAATAGCTGGATCAATTAGAGTAAACTTGAAGCTACGGCTTGCTATTGTGCCATCCTGCCAAGTGACACGCATAGTCATATTTGCGCCATTTGCTGGCTCACTCTTCAAGTCAAAGGCTGTGCGAATGCTCTTGCCTGCATCTAAAGAGATGCTCTTCTGATCTACAACCTTACCATCTACTAGCAACTCAAAGCTACCTGAAATTGGCGTGGTTAATGGATTATTAACCTTACCAGAAAGCTTTAGTGTATTACCTTGAACATGACGGAATACTGGCGCAAGAGCCATTGGGTCATAATTACCAATGGTAATTGTTGTTAGCGCAGCAATTGGATTTAGTTCAAAGCCTTCAATAAATACAGGCATATCAGCCGCAGTTAGCTTTGCAACACCATTCTCAGTTTGATAAACAGAGGCATTGCCCTGATTATCTGTAATTGTGAGCTGCTTAACATTTACAGGTAGAGAAACCTCAACCTCTTGCTTTGAGTATGACATAAGGGTTGCAATACCCTCGCCATTTTCCTTCTCAAACACATAGATAATTGCGCCTGGCTCAATATAAGCAGCACCAACTGGACGTGCAGTACCAAGCTTTGTTGACATTACAGCAAGTGTCGCAGCAACAGGGCGGCACTCGTAATCGCTAATTAGATAGCTCCAGTTACCGCAAACATCAGCCTGACCACCAAAGTATGTGATACCCTCTGCACCAGCGATTAGTTCACCTGGCCATGAGCGCATTACCCAGCGAGACTGAAGCATGCTATTTGTTAGAGCATGAACAGCTGGCATTCCAAAGATTGAATAGCCACGAGCTGTCTCATTGTCCCAGATACGAGTAACTCCACCTGCACGTGAGTCTGCAGCAGAATTCATTAGCTCATGATAATCTGCATAATGCTCAGGAGTCAAATCAACATACTTACCAATACCTGCATTTAATAGGTCAATGCGGTAGTTACGTGGCCATAAACCACCAGCCATCTGGAATTGGAAGGATGGGTCAATTGCCTTAGCCGTCTCTGTACCTAGCTTGCAAAGGCGAACATAATTCTGAACAGGATCTGGACAAGAACCTGGAACGATTTCATTTAGCCATTCAAAGCCCCATAGCTGGCCCTTATAGCGAGTTGCAAGGAATGTAACAGCATCAATCCACATCTCATCATGGAATGGATATGGTGCATAGCCAGGCGAATGATAGTCATCACTATCAATAGCCCACTCTGGAGCACCAATCAAGCAAATCCATGGAGAAATTCCATGCTTATTGTGCATAGGAATTGCAAAATCAAGATGACCAACATTCCAGCGGCCAGGAATAGATTCCATATTTGACCAGCTTTCAAATAGACGGCAATGGCTCATACCTAACTTTTGTGCAGCCTTAATTGTATTTTCAGAGCGAACATTTGTGCATCCAAATGGAGTCTTTCTACCATTTAGGAACTTAGGAACATCTGGAATTGTTCCTATAAATGTCTCTTGTGTAAATTCACCAATTGTTACAGAAACAGCATAAACTCCATTAATTGGAAGCTTTCCAAGAGGAATGTCTGTTGTTTCTCCCTCATAACGAATTGTTACTTCCTCTGTAATATTCTTTTTCGTAACACCATCAGTTGCTGTAAGTGTAATTGCAACAGGGACTTTTTTACCAACATCACCAACACTATTACCCCATGTAATACGCAAAGTTGGATTTTCATCATATGTATATAGTCCACCAGCAGTGGCTGGGTGTACATCAAAGTACTTTGGTGAATATACAAGACGTGGTGCACCGCAACGATGCTCCCAAGGGAATGGTTTGCCATCAGCACCAAAGAAGCGTACACGGAAAGCAAGTCCTGTATTACGAGGGATATCTTTTGGAGTAAACTTGAAGCGAACCGTTCCTTTACCAGGTGCTAAAGGTTCTGAGCGCTGAATCTTAAGACCAGAGGTTGAAATGTGACGACGCTTCTTATTGTATACACCATCAGGATTATCAATCCATGGACCAAGAGGCTCTACCTCTAGATATGTGCCATCGCCCCATGTTTCTGTAGGATCCAAGACATAATCAATAACCATTTCAAATGTATCGCCATTTCTCACATCTTCCTTTATGAATGGGCGAATTGCGAACATTGATTTCTTTAGATGCAAGCCTTCTGGGCGGCGATTACGCTTTTCCTTAGCAATGCGAGCCTCTTCTTTAGCCTTAATTTCAGCATCTGTGTATTGAAGTGTAAAGTTATTACTAAAGCCATCCTTTGTTGCTTTACTATAATCGCTATTAGGAGCAACGAAAACAAGAGCCTGATAGTGGCTTAGCTCTTCATGCTCTTTTGGCTTATATCTACGGAAAACCATTGGCTTACCAACCTCAGCAGGCTTTTGACCAGGCTTCCAGCCACCCATGCCTAGATAACGATTACGTTCATCTAGCATACGAACATGACAATTTACTGTCTGATCTGCTGGCATTGGCTCTTTAAGTGTAACAATAATATCGTAGGTGCCCTGTGTGCCGATAGATGCAGGTGTGTCGATTGTGCACCAGCCAATATCAGTTATTGTCCGACCATCCTTTGTTACTACTGGCTCTGGAGTCGCCTTAGTTTTAGCTTTTTCATAGACAAAATCCTTACTTGTACCTGTAGCAATAGCATTATTGTAATTACCATCTGGAGAGGCATATACTAGCACACAATAATGATGGAGATTTGAATCTGTTTTAATCTTTGAACGAGTAAACTTCATTGGCTTACCAGGGGCAAGAGCTGTTTTTGCGGGGATATAACCACCCATGCCAATGCGCTTACCATTTGCATCATACATATGGACATCACATTTAATTTGAGTTTCCGCAGGAAATTGCTTCTTTAGTGTGACCTCAAATTCATATCCTGAAGTATCTGTAACTACATCAGGTGTTTTAATCGTCACCCAATCCAATTCTGCAACTCCAGCAAATGCTGCTGTGCAGAATAATGCGCTCAACAATAATGCTATTAGCTTTGATTTCATAATTTATTCCTTAATTATATTACCTAAATTATCCCTATTTATTCATTGTAAGTTGACGTAATGAAGGAAAAAGTTTAATACCACTTTCCTACTTGGTATCCCTATTTTACCATAAAATTATCTACATTACAATTATTTGACAAAAATAGACAAATTTTATCAATACTGTAATTTGCAAAAGTAAATGCACCTCTTTTGGTGCATTTAGTTTTGCAATCTACAAACTGCACTAGATAAAGAAAAATGCAACACCTAGTTCAAAATAGTGTTGCATTTACTTTGGCTTTTCGCCAACAAATTGAACTACGACAATCAGAATGCAATTATCTCTAGCATTATTTTAAAATCATCAAAAAACAAGAAATTGGAAGAGGCTCCAAGGCACCAATATAGCGAGGATATTCGCCATTTTCTCCTGTCCATGCATTCTTGCGAACCCATTCGTAATCTTCTAGACGCAATCGGTAGAAATTCTCATCAAAAGGATCTGTGGTATTGATAAAGGTAAGGGCTTCCTCCAAGTTTATATTGTCGATAAGCTCAACTCCTGAATTAGCTCCTTCTTCATATTCAAGCTTGTACCAAGAATTAGTAGTAGCAGCTCCTGTAACAAAAGTATCACACAAAATAGCATTGTTTCTTATATATGAACCTGGCAAGAAGCTTGTTGTTCTATCGTTATTAAACATTTGTCCTTGTATCGTCCCCTCATCCTCTCTAATAAATACGCCTCCATCATTAAGAACAAATAAGTTATTGTGAATAGCAGGAGTCCATAAATCAAAACTCTCATTACCTTGTTTATAACGCATAGAAATAAATGCGCTATCTAACCCAACAATTGTATTATGATGAAATTCGAATTCTTTATCAAAACATCCACCATACATTCCTCCATGAGAAACTGCATTATATCTATATTTCCCATACTTTGAATCAAAATCATCGCGAATTATGCGATTATATGATATTTTTCCATTTTTAGGAAAATAGTTACCACCCCTACCAAACAATGCCTCTTCATATGATCCATTTTCTTGAGATGAATAGCAATTATAAAATATATTTGAAACTACGTTTAGTGTAGTATTCCTTATATCATCACTTCCACCATTAGCCAGTTTAAAGATACGCTCAAAATAACAATTTTTTACTGTTAACACACCTTGGCAATGACCAAAAACAGCACAACTATTACGAAATGAATGAACAGACTTAAAACCACAACGATTGAAAACCATATTATGCATTACTGGGGTCTTTATATTTTTCGCAGATATAGGAATCAATGAGCCATCATAACCAGTTTCGGAACTAGAATAAAAGAAAGAATTTTCGCAAACAAAATTTGAATTTGTAACAACAATCATATTGTTACCACCTTTATCTTGCTGTCTAAATGACTTACCACCAAAATCAAAGAAAATGCCTTGAATTTTAATATTTGCACCATTCAATATAAATGGAGTTTGAGTATTACCATCAATTTCAAAAGAACGGCTTGCATATCCATCTGGAATGAAAACCTTTGTCATTTTATTTGTTTCAAACCAATCGGATGCCTCACCATTGTCAGTATATCCGCGAATGGTAATATTGTCTGGATCAATAACAACAGCGGCACTATCATCTTCCATTACGTATGAAACAGTATCTGAGCCATAAACCCAAATTGTATCACCCTCGTCAACAGCGGTCACAGCGTCCTTAATCGTTACAAATGGAGCAGCTTGGCTACCATCACTTGTTCCAATAAAACTAGAATCGACATATATATCCGCTGCAAAAGCGGTTGCTACAAAAGCAGAAAGCACACTAAATAGAGCACTATATTTAATTTTCATATCGATTCCTCCCCCAAAACCCAATTGTCATTTTTTTTGCTAAATAACATTTAAACACATATCAACCAACAATTTGCTAAAACAAAATCGTTGCCATCTACATTAAAAGATAACAAAAGCACCTTATTCTGTCAAGATTTTTAGAGTATTTTTGAGCGTAGAAATTTGGTCTGCAATTTGCAAAAGTAAATGCACCTCTTTTGGTGCATTTACTTTTGCAATCTACACGTAGAAATTGGTCAAGTTCTATATTCAAAACAATCTATGCTCTAGTGCTTAATCTTTTGTCCTCAATACTACCAATCAAGCACAGCTATCACTAACAAACCTACTCTTGTGCATAAATAAACATTAGAATTTTGTTTTTTAACCATGATCTAGTATTGTCTATTATGCAGCGGCATTATAATTGATTTGTTCAATAATCTTGCGAATATTTTCCCATACAGATAAATCTGTAAAGACTTCAACCACACTGCCTTTATCGGTAAACGGCGTACTCTGCAGTACAGAAAAATCCTTTAAAACACCATTTCTAACGATATACTCAATGATTTGATTAACAAAATAGATTTGCCTTGAATCTAAACTTGTATTATTGAGAAATGTAGCAAATGCCTCTTTTGCTGCATTCATATCTAATCCAACAATTTCACGAACTAATTCACCTAGTGGTTTTTCGCCATATTCTGCTTTATAATCTTCTTTTGTTCCAACCTCCTTCCAAAGGATATCTTCCAATTCTGAAATATCATTCTTTGTTAGAGGGATATTGCGCTTAAGCTTATCAATTACTGCATTATCTAGGTGTAGTCTTATGTAGTGTTCTGCCTTAGCTTTATAATTCCTCAAATCATCATTTTCAAGTTCTGCATCATTGCAAACCATAGAAAGAATATCATCGACAAAATTAGTATCATATCTTGAATAATTATTAGGTATGTATTTCATCAAATTACGAAGAGATTCTCGTATGTTTTCAAAATCATTAACGCCACAATTATCAAGATAATCAGTATTCAGAATTTTATCTATAAGCTCAGATTTTGCAGCAATTTCAGGAATATTTGCCACACTGGCAACACCCTGTACTCTCTTAATCAAATCTCGCCTATATTTGCGATATGCACTTCCTGCAATATAAGCCAATTCAATTCCATACATTAAAGCGTCAAAGCGCACAGCACTTGCTTCATCTATATCAGGAAGTATCAATGGTGCAAGCTCACTGCGAATAGTTAAAGTATCTTCAAAAGTTAAAGTCGTATAATTTGACTCATTTGCATATAATTCAACATATTTTAAATGCTGTTTTACTGCAAAATTATCCTTATTTAACTCTCTTACCTTTGCAACCATTTCCGACACAAGGGACTTACGAAACTCTTTTAGTTCAGCAGTTTGATAAATATAATCTTGTAGTTTGAAAACGATTTGTGCCTTCAAATGAAAAATTGAACTTTGGAGAGCCATTTGATTTACTGTTGGCTTTCCTTTATTCATTCTGAAAAATTCAAAATTGCCACAAAAATCAAAAATATAAAATTTATTTTTATCTTCACCATCAAGCAAACCTTCGCAAAGGCGTGTTCCACGACCAATCATCTGCCAAAATTTTGCCTTACTCATCACCTTCTTAAAGAAGACAAGATTCAATACCTCTGGCACATCTATACCAGTATCTAACATATCTACCGATATTGCTATTTGTGGTAATTTATCAGGTTCTGAAAATTCATCAATTAAAGATTGTGCATAATTGATTTTATTATCAATAACCTTTGCAAAACCATTTAGATGAGGATATTCTGAATTAAAAACCTCAAGAATCTTTTCTGCATGCCTATGATTCTTTGCAAAAATTATTGTTTTACCTAACTTATCACCATAATTGATTGTAATTCCTTCGCTCATCAAAACATTGATTACTTGACGAATAGTGTCAGCATTAAATATCCATTCATTCAATGCAGAAGAATTGATTTTCTCTGGTACTTCACCATTTTCATCCTCGAAAAGAATTTCATATTGTTCTTTCTCTTCATCCGACAATTCTTGATATGTTATACCTTGCTCAAGAAATTTCAGTTTTGATTCTACGGAAATATAATCAACCAAATATCCATCTTGAACTGCCTGTGCCAAATCATAGCCATAAGTTGGCACACCACTTTCCAATTCAAATATTTCGTATGTATTCTTATCTATCTCATCCTTAGGAGTAGCAGTAAGACCAACCAAAGGAGCATCAAAATAGTTAAAAATATCTTTATATTTATTGTAAATAGAACGATGAGCTTCATCACAAATCAAAAGATCAAAATGGCCACTGGTAAATAGTTTACCTTCATCATCTTTAACCTCATCAATACAATTATACATTGTTTGATATGTTGAAAATACGCAATGAGCTAAATAATTATCTTTTTCTTCACACAAATTTGTTACAGACAAATCTGGCAAAAGATTAACAAAAGAGCGCTTTGCCTGAGTGACTAGAGAAGTTCTATCAGCAAGGAACAAAATGTTTTTAACCCAACAATGTTCTAAAAGAACCTTACATAGAGCAATTACTGTTCTTGTTTTTCCAGAACCTGTTGCCATAACAAGCAATGCTTTTCTACGATTTTTTGCATCAAAAGCTTCACAAACGGCCTTGATAGCACCTTCTTGATAGTACCTTCCTGCAATATTTGCATCTATCATTACATTTTTTAGGCTTATTCTCATTCGGCGAAGATTAAACATTTTTTCTAAATCTCGCTTAGAATAAATAGTTGCCACCTTACGCTCTGGATATTGACCATCATCAATGCGTGTTTCAAAACCATTAGTCAAAAATATTACAGGGCGGCGTCCATACTTTCTTTCAAGAATATCCGCATAAAGCTTCGCTTGTTGGCGTCCTTTTGACACATCTACACAAGTACGTTTTGCTTCAATTACTGCCAAAGGGTTATTTGTATCATCAAACAGAACATAATCAGCATACCCTACTCCTGACTTATTAGGCATACCGGTAAGTTCTAATTCATTTATCCAATTTTGTCCTTCAACCCAGCCTGCATCAACAAGCATTGTATCAATATAGATTTTTCTTGTGCTATATTCGGACAGATCAAGAGGTTTTGGAACATAAGTCTGTTTCTGCTCAGCTCGGCGAGCAGTAAGCTCATCCTTCAAAGCTTTATTTTCAGCAATTAGTTTTTCTAATTCTACTGTCTTCTCAGGAACAAATGGAGCCACTTCTTTTGACACATGATCTAAAAGACCTTTGTCAAAATGAGTTTCCTGATAATTCTCGCAATAGCAATATGCAACAAAATCAAGAAAATAATAAAGATTTTCAAGACAAAGCTTTGCTTGCTCTATTGAAATTTTCTTTCCTTCATGGGCTGCAATATTACCAACCTTGCGAATAAAATCCATTCGCTTATAAATATCGCTTCCTACAACTTCTCTAAAATACTCATTACTCATAAGAGTCACAAGAGAAGTATCGTATGGGCGCTCTAAATCCTTATCGACAGAATACATCCATTTTACAGCAAACTCCATTGCTCTGCGACAATTAAATATTGATGCACCTGCATCAATATTCAATATCTTCTCTGCCGCGATAGCAACATCTGCAAAAGCATCTAATTGCGGATAAGATTTCAAAAAATCAAAGTTGGTCATTTGTATTCACCTACTAATCGTGTATCCATATTTTGGGATTAAATCTATATTTTGTTTTTCGTTCAGCGTTGACTATAGCAAGTATTGTCCCTACATAGGATGTATTATAATCACTATGGAGCTTCTTTATTTTATCAGGACAAATTTCTTTAATTTCCATCTGGTTTATTCCATAAGCTTTGCTTAATATCTCCCAGCTATCTCCCAATGCCAGTTGTAAACATCCCAAATTATTCAAATGAACAATTGGATCTGATGAATAGAAAAAAGTATCATCTAAATAATCAAGCAATTCTTTTAATTTTTGAATATTCTCTATCCCTTGTATTTTTACAGATTTCGAAAAAAACATTAAAGACAAATAATCTAAATGTTCTTGCGAAAGCATCGGGACAACTGAAATAGCCTTGTCAATAGCAACCCTCAGACACAGGTCATCTTCATTATGCTTAACCCTCTCAATTATTAAAGATGATAAATTTGACAAAAGGTCTTTCGTTGCAAATCGTGCATATCCCTTTTGAGCTTCATATAAAACATATTGAACATCTACCTCCATAAATGGCAATAGATTTTTAACATCTTTACGAGGTAATTCTTTCACAATATTTTCCCATAGTTCGTTTATTCTTGCTTCTGCAGCATCTTTTGCCACTTTTTGCATACGAGGAAAGTTGTCTAAAAACAAATTTGTTACAATAGTTGTTACCTCTTCTAAAGAAGCCCCTATATATGTATTATGATGAGTTTCAACATGAACTTCCGTATTGTTATTCTCAATACAGTTATTTTGCTCACCAATTTGAGTATTATTTGTACCCTTTTGCGTGTTTATAATTTCATGCATAACTTACTTATCACCGCTTCCATAGTTATTTTGAATTCCAACCTGTGTATTGTATTTACCCTTTTGCTTCTGTCTAATTTTGATATTGCTTTTAGAATCTTTGTTATTTTTCACAACAGAGAAAATCCCGCCGATTAACGCTGCTAAAACAAAACCACTAGCGCTTATAATCGCGATAATTATTGCTTCTGACATATTCAACTCTCCTTTACCCAAAATATTTTTGCATTTGAGCTTGTTTAAGTATTTCAAGAGCTTCAAGAGATTTTTGTACCCTAGATTTTAATTTGTCGGTTTGCTCTACGAAAGCGGCGAATGCGTTTTGCTCCTCAATTGGAGGAAGTGGCATCTGCAGAGAACCGTACTTTTTAGCATTAATACCCGGCTGTGCCGCACCACTTTGGTTTAGTTTTACCCAGTTCCAATACTCGTCCAATCTCGTATACCAATACAGATACCGGGGATTGATAAGTTCTCGGTTCAATCTATAGCGGATAAGGTATCCTGCAAAAATCTGATTTCCTTCAATGAAGGCATATGTTTTGCCCACTGTAGCACCCATTCGAGCAAACATAAAATCTCCGTATTCTAGACGATATTGATCATCATCATCAGGATTGATGGACGCTACTACATCTTCATTAAGCGTTCCATCATCATTTATGTCCGTAATTCGTACATATCGCGGTCTGGCTGGGTCATATTCGGCAGATGCGGATTGTGCGCCATACTCACCCTTGCTCAGAGACACCTCATCGACCGTTTTGGTGGGATATCCTTTTCCGATAAACAGTTCGATAAACCGCGATTTCACAAGCTCATCTAATTTCTTTAGCTGCTTCTTACGCTTATCAATTAACAAAGATATTTTGTCTAATACCTCTGATATTCTTTTTTGAGCCAAATCATTTGGAAAATTTAAATAAAGTTCATCAATATGTTCATTTCTAATATTATTTATATTTGCACCTAAGGCTAGATCTGATATTTTTTTTCTATATATTTGACTATTAAAATAATGTCCTAAATACTCTGCACAACACCCTGTTGGTCTTATTAACTTACAAAAAGCTCCAAATGTTACCGGAATATCTTTTTTAATAAAAGCAGCTTTCCCAACAAGCTCTTTACTACCACTTGAAGCACAAACTAAAATATCTCCTTGTTTTAAATACTGTTCCTTTTTGACTTTTGATTTATCTACATACACAACATCATCAAAATTTATTTCACCTTCATTTATATTATTTGCACGAAGTAATATAACACTATCATTATTCAAACTCTTATGCAAATCGGTTGGTTTATAGGAAACACCTCTTATCTGACCTATATACTCTCCTAATCTAACTTTTTGCATTTTCAAATCTCCTAAATGAATTTTTCTTTTTTGCTCTCTATTTTTGTTTGGGGACTTTGAGGACATAGAGGACTTTGGCGACAAGAGAGCAAAAATATTTACCACTTAAATAAATCTGCCCCCGAAAACCACTAAATGCTGCTCTCTCTATTACAAGCCTTCCTCTCCCTTACATTTCCCTTTTCAAAGTAGTTGTTTTTTGAAATCTTTAGTAATTTCAAAAAAACATTTATTTGAGCATCTCCTCTAATTCAGCTAGTCCTTGAACAATTTCTCTTTCCAAATTTTGTATGTCTTTCAATATTTCCTTTGTCGGTGCATATTCTACTCGTACACATTCTGTTTGCTTATATTTATTGATAGATAAATCGTAATCATTGCTTACAATATCTGCTTTCTCTACAAAGAATGACTGCTCTGTTCTTGCTCTCTCTGTTTCTTTATCACGATTATGGAATCTTTCAACAATATCAGGTATATCATTTTCAGAAATTGGAGAACGCTTATCGTCTAGACTAAAACCATCTGCCTTCATATCATAGAACCACACCTTATCTGTTCCGCCATGACCTGTCTTTGTAAAGACAAGTATAGCAGTAGAAACACCAGCATAAGGCTTAAATACTCCAGATGGCATAGAAACAACAGCCTCAAGGCGATTATTTTCTATAATTTCCTTACGAATTGTTTTGTGTGCATTTGATGAACCAAAAAGAACTCCATCAGGAACAATGCAGGCACATCTGCCACCAATTTTTAAGGTACGTAAGAATAATGCCAAGAATAAAAGTTCTGTCTTCTTTGTCTTGCATAATTTTAGCAAGTCAGCAGACACAATGTCAGCATCTAAACTACCCTTAAATGGCGGATTTGCAAGAATTAACGAATATTTATCCTTATCAGAATTTTGATCAGATAAGCTATCTCTATATTCAATAAAAGGACTATCAATACCGTGTGCCATCATATTCATAGCACCGATGCGGAGCATAGTTCTATCCATATCATAGCCAAAGAACATAGAATTCATGTAATGGTCTTTTTTCTGTCTGTTAAAGAAAATCTCCTCTTTATGATTTTCTTTTAAATACTCCGCTGCGGTAACAAGAAATCCACTTGTTCCACAAGCAGGATCACAGATAGTATCATCTGCTTTTGGTTGCATTAAATCAACCATCATTTTAATAATATGACGAGGTGTGCGGAATTGTCCATTTAATCCTGATGTTGCTATCTTATTCAAAAGATATTCATAAACATCTCCCCTGACATCACTGTCATTGGAATTTTTCATTAAATCATAAATACTATCAAGACTGGTAACAACCTTATCTAGCAAAAGCGGTGTTGGAAGCTTAAAGATAGCATCTCCCATATATTTTGAATATGCACTATCCTTTTCCGGGTGCAAATTCTTAATAAATGGGAATACCCATTCTTGAACAACAGAATACATTTTAGATGCAGGAAAATCACGAAAGATTGACCATTTAAGCTGTGTTCCGTCAACTGTTCTGTTCCCAATAACAACCTCATTCGCAAAAATACTCTTGTAAGGAAGTCCCAGCATAGCACTTTCTTTTGACCTTAGATTATCTGTATCATCTAAATCGTGAATAAACATTAGATAAGTAATTTGCTCAATAACTTCTAGTGGATTTACAATACCACCTGCAGCAAAAACATCCCAAAGTCCGTCTATTTTATTTTTAAGTTCACCTGTAATCATTTTTAATCCTCTCTATTCCATATATAAGAAGAATATCTCCCGCCTGATTTTTTTATGATTTTACCCTGCTTCAGTAATTCATTTAATGTTCTTTGTACTGTAGTTTCACTAATATCAGGGCATTTATTCAAAATAAATTGTTTTGTTACTTTTTCAAAAGAATCTTCTATAATCTTTGCTACTCTATCCGGCTTTGATAATTTTTTATCCATTATCACATTACACCGAGAAACAAATTCTCTATACGCTGCAATAATAATAGAAAGCATATATTTAACAAAAGGAGCATAATCATTTTTATTTTCGTGCCAACCTTTTGAGCTTTCTTGTAAAGCCTCATAATAATTTTCTTTTGTTGACTCTATCAGCTTCTCCAAACTTACATATTTACCAACCATAAATCCACTGCGATATAGCAACAAAAGAGTTAGAAGCCTACTCATGCGACCATTCCCATCATTAAAAGGATGGATACACAAGAAATCAAGAATAAACATTGGGATAATAATTAAAGGGTTTACTGTTTCATTTAAGATTGCCTCATTGAATGCTTCGCACAATTTTTCCATATTTATAGAAGTTGCCCATGCTTCAACAGGCTTAAATCTGACAAATTTATTCCCAAGAGCATCCTCTTCAGAAATAACATTATCGTTATTTTTATATTGTCCACCGGATGAAGACACATTAAATTTATATAAATCCCTGTGAAGCTGCAAGATAATATTAGGTTTTACTGGGATTCTTTCATAACTAGAATGGATTGTGTTAAGCACATCCCTGTATCCGGCAATTTCTTCTTCTGCCCTATTTACAGGATTAGTTTTAGAGAGAATCAGTTTTTTAATTCTCTCATCAGAAGTATATATACCTTCAATTTTATTTGAGCTTTCTGTACTTTGTATTTTTGCTATTTCTATGAGACCTGTAAGTACATCTATATTTGACTCAGTAAAAATATTTTGCTTACCTTTAAATTCATAAATTTGAGTAAGCATGGAAACAACATCTGGTGTCAAAAACTTTTCCAAATCATCAATATAATTATAGTTTCTCATGTTTTACCTCATAAATTAAATATAAAGTCATATTTTTATAATAAAAAGTATCATTTAATTTGGTCATTGTCAAGTTCAATTTAGTCATTTTTAAGAAAAAGACTAAATTGAACACAAGTTGCTCTATTTTATGTGGGGACATTGAGGACATAGGGGACATTGGCGACGGGAGAGCAAGTTTTCTGGCGCTTAAGTAAATTTGTCCTCAAGGTCCCCTGTGTCCCCATTGTCCCCTAAGCGCTAAACTACCTATTCAATCGTCTAACTGTCTAATCGTCATTATTGAATTAGAGTTTTCACGCAATGCGTGCGTGCAAAGCACGCTAGGCCCGTTTTGAATACAAGGCGGAATAAACGAGAGGAGCGTCTCGCTATCGCTCGCACACCTCTCGCAACGGAAGAATAATCGGTTTATTTTAGTATTGAATTTATGCTTCTACAGCTATTGGGAAGATTAGGAAACGTAAACAAACTCAATACCAAGAGCATCAGCAATACGCTTCAAGGTTTTTGCAGTATGACCTACTCCAAGTGCGAAGTGATGTGTTGGGCAAGCCATTGACCAACGCTCCAGGAATCCACGAATATCAGGGCCAAAGGAAGCATGCGTATTTGTATTACCAGTCTTTGGCAAATCGCCTACAACACTCTCCCCTTCTGCGACAACAAAGCGGAATCCCTTACGTGTTAATCCCATAGAAAGGATTGTAATTGGACCCTGCTTAATGGAGAACTCCACACTTGCACCATGCCCTGGTTTGCCATGGAATTTCTTTAGGGAACGCACTATCGGCTTGCCCTGAGCTAGTTTGATATGGTGTGGACCATCGTGACCAATAAGCACTGTTTCACGAGAGAAATCTATCGGATGAATTTCTGCAAATGAGCCACCTGCTCCAATGCGATCCATAATATACATGGCAAGACATGTCTTAATGTCAAACTCACCACACATTGGGAAGCCTTGACCAATCAAGAGAGAATTGCCAACAATCATCTGTCCCGGCAAATCGCGCTCTGCACTACCCTCTGCCCCTTCAAAATAATATGCTAAGCCATCGAGTGCGCGAGCATTGATAAAGCGCTCAAGTGCTAATGAAGCACGTGCAGAAGCTCTTAAATCATCAGCACGGAGCTTCTCCGCAATCGTATCAACACCAGGGTCTGGTGCATCAAAGCTTTCAAGAATTAGTTTTTCACGCTCAACAATTTGCTCCTCTGTCACCGCAGGAAGCTCGCGCAGGATTTCGTGTGGCTCACACATTGCCACATGCACACCAAATGCAGCCGCAACAGTCGTTGGGTCTGCCTGCATATCAAACATATGCTCCATGGCGTGTCCCATTAGTCCGATACGTGCATGCTTCAATGCACCAAGAGCTGCTGCCACACGGCACCAATCGTCTAACTCTGCTGCCACATGTGGGTCATCCCCTGTGCGACCCACAATCACACCAGCAACTGGATGACCAAGCCTCTCGGCTACACCAGTAAATTCAGGCACAGAGCAAATGTCATCATTATAGAGCTGACGGAAGGTTGTGGCTGTGGCAGGGTCTAGCCTTTCATCAGGCTGCAAAGCAACAAGCACAAATGGACAATGCACTGTTTGCACAATTGCAGCAAAGGTTGCAGAAGAAGCATAGGTTGCCATGTGCACCATAACTATATCTGGCATCCATGCAGCAATTTTATCGGCAGTCTCAGCTGCGAGCTCGGCACTATCTACTAAGCCAAAGCACCCAACCTCTGCGTTGCGTTTTTTCAGCTCTTGCTCTAATGCAGTTGTTTTTTCATTAAGAAGCTCCAAAAGACCAGGAAATTGTGCCCAGTATGGATGATGTCCCACGGAAAATAGTGCTATTTTCATAAAAAAACCTTTTTGTTTATTATCGAATAATGATAATAGTTTGGTTCTCCGAATACTCATAAGCACCAATATCAATGATACTATAGCTGATACGAGCCTTACCTTTTAAGTCAACCTCTGAGCTTGGCTTTACAAGGTTTGTTCCTTTATTTATCAATATCGATTTATCCTTAGGGAAGAAATCTCCTGCTGCATAATCCCTAAACAAAGAGGAAGCATCTGATACAAGGCATGAATTTGTGTCTGGGAATACAACAGCCTCAGCCCCTTCTTCGACTCGTGTTAATACTTGAGCCACACAATTAGTTGCGTTCTCTAGCTTACCTCCAAAATCATATGCCTGTGTCACTACATCTGTAGGACCTGTTAGCTCATTGCCAACAGCAATTGTATTTACAATGAATGCATTTGCTGTTGCATAAATACCACCATTCTGGTGTCCTTTATTTCTAACAACTGTGCAATTTATTACTGCACCATTTTCTATATATATACCGCCAGTAGAAATATTTTCTCTTAAGCTTTCACTTTCTATTATATTGTTAGAATAATTATCCGCAACAAGAGAGTTTTCTATTGTTCCATTCTTAATGTGGACACCAATACCATAACGCTCACTGTCATATCGACCAGAAATATAGTTATTTGTAATCACGCATTGTGTAACTAAAGCTGCTTCACTATCTAAATATATGCCAATTCCACGAGGATATCGAGAAGTACATGAAGCATTACGAATAACGCAATTTGAAACAACACCACCCGCTGTATCGATTCTAATATTACCACCAAAATTAGAATTATATGCATATGTTCTCGAACCACCTTCAGCAACCAAGTTTGCAACCATTGCCTCAGAATTATTTAGAATAAATATTTTTTGACCAGATGCAGTGTTTGCCAAAACAACATCCTCTGGCTTTCCAGTAATGCCAACAACATCGATAGCATTTGATATTGTTATTGTCTCAGCCTGCTCATATCTACCTGGTGCGACAAAAACAGTGCCTTTTGCTGAAAGTATATCAATAGATTCTATTGCAGATTTGATTGTTCCCTTGGCTGTCTCTTGTGTAAAACCATCATTTTCATCAGAGCCTTGAGTAGACACATATCGCACAAATACGTTTGCACCAACTGGAACAAACATAATCTCTAAATCCATTGCAGAAGCAACTTGAACAGAAACCGTATTACCAGAAATCTCATAGCTCTGCTCATCAATACCGAGCAAGCTAGAGCATTCATATCCCTCAACTGGATTGACTGTAAATGTCAAGGTTGAGCCATCCGCACACCAACCTTCATCAAATGAGGCAGTTCCATTATCCCCAACAACATTTATAGTAACAAAATACTCCTTACGCAAATGCCAAACCAACTCATCAATATTTTGGTGAACATATTCAAAGGAGTTCTCTTCTCCACTCTGAACAAGCTCTTTCTCTCCTGTATCAAAGTCAAGAATAGTATAATGTGAATAGCCCAAATTGACGTAGCGCTCCTTTTCTTCCTCTATAACAATAATCTCATCTAAAGAAGCTGTAAAGGTATCTCCTGAAGACAAGCTAGACATAATTCCATAATTTGGAGTTGGATTTCCATAATTTCCAATATCACCAGAAATAGAAAGCGAACCCTGACCAAACTCAATACTGCCATAGGAAATAAAATCATCAGAGAACTGCGAAGAATATTCTGCACTAATCCAATCTGCTGAACGAATAACGCCATAAGCAAAGCGAGTTTCGTCTATATCGCCCTTCCAAATTTGTCCATTATTTGTATTTGAGCCAATAGCAAGCACTTTTGTTTCTGTGTTTTCTGTTGCCCTTGAGGCATTTATTACTGATTTAGAGAACACACCATTTGTATAAAAAGAACGATTTGATCCATCATAGATTATATCAAGCTTTTGCCATCCTCCTCCAGACGCACTTCCTGGTGTTACAAAATCAATATGAGATTTACCCATTCCAAAGGTATAGAGAGTAAAATACGAAGAGATGCTTGTTCCTACACCCCAACCATTAACATCATCTGTAGTTGAAGGTTTTGTGGAGAAAAGTGTATCATAGCGTACAGAATCAACCTGATGGCGCACCCATGTGGAAACGGTAAATGTATTTGTAAAAGCTACAGTTGACCAATTTTCAACAATCAAGCCACCTCCTCCTGCAACATTATTTGCAGAACCGATATTTCGGGCAACGCCAAGAGCACCATCTTGAACAGGAGATGACACAAGAGAGTTTTTGGCATTTAAATTATTTTTTGTGGCATCATAGGAAGTACCACCGTCTGTTTCTGAATCCGGGTCTGGCTCACCCAAATGCCAAACTGCAGTGTAGCCAGCATCCCTCCAAAGAGAGCCATCTAAGGAATAGCTTGGAGCTTCTGTAATTGACTCATCACCAAAATTCATACAAATAGTTGTATCCTTTGTTAGTTCAGGAACCAACACCCAAACAAGAGACTCACCATTAACATTCCAAGTATCTATCTCATGCTTATATATGACAGAGCCATCCTCATTTGTAAACTGCATATCCTTGCCATCCGCCTGAAAAAAACTATAGTCAAAGCCATCAATTTTCTCAGAAGAAAGGCGTACAAGCAGAGGAAAACTCTGTAGAGTCTCTTCTCCAGTGTAGCCAGAAGTCTTCAATTGTAGAGAAGCGGCAAATTCTGCGTTTAACGACAATGACGCACCTATCAGACTTGACAAAACAAATAAAGTTTTAATATTCATAAAAATAACCTTCTATAAAAACTTACAATCGTGAAAATTACGCTTTACATACTTGATTTTATCAAAAAATTAATTACTTGACAATTGTTTGACAAAATTTTACTAAAAAAAGGTGAAGCGAAATTTTTCGTAAAATTTATTTTTCTTGAAAATCCATTATACCTATATTAGAATATAGCTACAAGTTAGGCAAATCTTTATGCCTATTTTATTTAAAATGTTAGGGATAGAAAATGAATATTTTATCATTAAAAAAATTGGGATCTCTTTTAATCTTAGTGGGATTTGGATTAATCGCTAAGGCAGAGTGGGTAATAAATGACAAAGAGGTTTCTGATGGAAATTGGTCATTTGTGTATGAAATAACAGATGAGAAAATTAAACTCACAAACTACAAATCTGGTGCCGATGTTTTAGATTTATCCAATATTTGTAAAGATACTGATACTTCTGGTCTGATACTTGGGGATAGCCTGTTGTATGGAAATCAAACTATTACTACCGTTGTTTTTCCAAGTGAGCCAATTCAAGTATCACGGAGAGCCTTTAGAGAATCGTCTTTAAGTGGCGATCTCGCCTCTGATTCTCCTATAGAATTACTTTCAAATGACCCTTTTGCTATGACAAAAATCACCTCGGTTTCTTTTCCAAACATATACGGCAAAATACCTGTTTGGTCATTTTATGGATGCTCAAATTTAACATCAGTTGTATTAAGTAAGGATATTACAAGCATTAGCGGTACCTCTTTTTCTGATTGCGTACAGCTCCAATCGTTTTCACCTACTGAATTCCCCGAGGTTACACATATAGAAGGTGCTCCTTTTAAAAATTGCAAAAAGCTTCAGGTTGCTCGCTTTTCCTTCCCAAAGGTTGAATCAATTCCAGGCGAATGCTTTCATTCATCACAAATTAAAGAATTATATTTACCTATGTGTTCAAGCATTGGTAAATCTGCATTTTATAATTCTAGTGCAACTAATATAACCTTAGGACCTGTTGTTACTAATATTGGTAGCTATGCCTTTGGTGCGGCAAAAATTGAAAATCTCGGAACCACAAAATATTCAATACCAACAATCCCAAGTGGATTATTTAACCAAGCAAAATCCCTCAAAGGGGTATTAGATTTTAGCAAATCAACATTTACAAGCATACCTGGTGAAGTTTTCTGTCAAATGCCTGCTCTTGAAAGATTAATTTTACCAGAAACACTTTCCTCTCTAACTAGAAATTCTATTTCAAAGTTAGGCAAGTGCGAAATTGTCTTTTTAGGAGCAAAACCATCCTACGATACCACAGAAATCTTTTGGCCATCATCTAATAACTTTAAAAATAGATTATCTTTTGTGATAACAGAAAAACATATAAATTCATGGACAAATGCTGTTAATGACATTGTCTTTACACCACTTAAGGATGTACCGGACGCAGAAAAGACTGATACCTACTACTTCCCTAAATCAGATGAAAGCAGAGTAATTGGTTTAATTTCTACTACATCTCTTAAATATGATATTCCTGTAACAAGCTGGCTTTCTGTGCTTAACGAAGTTGGAACAATAATAGTAATTCGATAGGCACTGGGTTATAACTAGGTTATCCCACATATTTAGTGATTATGTTAATTATAGCGCATATATTTTTTTGAGTCAGCACCAAAAAAAACCGTCCCCGCCGTATTGTCCAAGTTTTTCGAACCCTCATAAATGAAGGTGGGCTCCATATCCAAAACGTTCCAAGTCCAACACAAAGAAGGCATGTGGTCGGCTCTGTTTTCAAGATCCCTTAAAAAATCGTAGGTTAGAATAACGGGACAGTCCGCGTGCGGGGACAGAAAGCAACAAGTCTTTTAGCACCCAAAAGGTGCCAAGTTTAAGTTATCTTTGAACGGCTATTGTACCATATTTACAAAATAAAAGTCAAAGCAACAAAATATAAAAACCACTACAAGCGACAGTGTGTGAATCATGTGTCACACAAGGCACAGCATCCGGCCCAAAACCTGGTAATCCAACATTGCACTCCTAGCCATTATGCATACTTATGCTTCACGGTCATATAGAAGCGCTGCATTAATCACTACTAGTAGTGAGCTAACATTATGCACTAATGCGCCAGTAACAGGATTCAATAATCCATAGATGCTACAAACAATGGCAATAACGTTAACTGTCATTGAGATAATGATATTTGTACGAATTGTACGAATTGTTGCAATAGCAAGTCTACGTAGATATACAACAAGCGATAGCTTATCTCCCATTAATGCAACATCAGCAGCATCAATAGCAATATCACTACCAAACGAACCCATAGCCACACCTACATTTGCTGCTTTAATTGATGGAGCATCATTAACTCCATCTCCAACCATTGCAACAACATGCTTCTCTGCTTGAAAATCTAGAATTCGCTGTACTTTACCCTCTGGCAGCTGCTGTGCATGCACCTCTGCTAGACCAAGGGTATTTGCAACAAATTGTGCTGCTTTCGCATTGTCACCTGTTAGAAGAACCGGTCTCATGCCCATGCTTGCTAAAGCAGAAATACTCTCTGCAGACTCCTCTCGAATAGTATCTGATAAAGCGATAACACCAATTACCTCACTAGCTCGTACAACCACCAATGTTGCTTTACCTTGCTCGCTAAAGCCATCAAGCTTTTCTGCAACATCTTGTGGTAGAGTCTTATCGTCTAAAACAAATTTGGCTGTGCCACAGCGTACAATGCTTCCATCAACAAGAGCCTCTACTCCGCCACCTGGTGTCATCTTGAAATTCTCTATAGAATATGACTGAGTAGTAAATTCCTTGCCTTTAGCACAAATTGCTTTGGCAATTGGATGCTCAGAATATGCTTCTACTGCAGAAGCTAGGCCAACGAGCACTTCTTCAGAATTACTTGATGCTGGGTAAATATCACTTACAACTAATGAGCCATTAGTTAGAGTTCCTGTCTTATCAAAAGCAACAATATCCACATGAGCCATTGCTTCAAGTGCTTCGCCAGACTTTATTAGCACACCCTTACGTGTACCTTGACCAATTGCAGCAACAATTGATATTGGTGTTGCAAGCGCCAATGAACAAGGACAAAATACAACTAGAATAGTTACTGTTTTATCTAAATCCTTTGTTACAACACCAACAATTACAGCTAGCAACAAAGCAGCAGGCACAAGCCATGAAGCCCATTTATCTGCTAGCCCTTGCATTGGAGCCTTCTTGCTTTCTGCTTGACGGACAAGCTGAATTAGCTTTTGTAAAGAGCTATCCTTTGGCTCCTTGCTTACTTCAATATCAACAGCACCATAGCAATTGATTGTACCACAAAAGACTGCATCGCCTACGTTTTTATCTACAGGTAAGCTTTCTCCTGTCATAATTGCTTGATTTACTGTTGTGCTTCCACTACAAACGACACCATCAGCCGGGAATGCTTCTCCTGGTAATACACGTAAAACATCACCTATCTGCAATGCTTCAACAGGGCATTCCTCCTCTAATCCATTAATGAGGCGACGTGCCACTGTTGGCACTAATTTGATTAAATTTGAAAGACCTTTTTGTGTACGAGCAATTGTAAAATCCTCTAACAAACCGCCCATTGCCATTAGGAAAACAACCTCACCAGCAGCAAACAAATGTCCTCGGATAATGGAAGCAATCATGGCAATGGAAATTAGCAACCCTGCCTTAATTTGCTTCATCACAATAAGTCTACGCAAGGACCCATACAAAATAGGTATACCGCAGCATACTATTGTAATCCATGCAGGATCAAAACATAGCTCATACTTTAGTAATTTAATAAACACAAAGCTACAGAGTAAGCCAAGTCCACCCACGAGCTTGGATTGCTTTGTAGCCAATACGCCCATTATTCTCACAAAAATTTTCATAATTAAACAAAAACTAATTAAAAACCAACTTTACTTAATATTTTGGCTTATTATTTCATTAATTTTTCAATCTCTTCCTGATTATTATTCTTCACTGAATCAATAAATCCAGTAGCAACATAATCCTTCATTGTTTCATATAAATCAAAACGACTCATAAAAGCAAAAAGTTCATCAACGCGTATCCATAAAATCAAAAAAATGGGATTGCATTTTCACACAAATCCCATTTATCAAGAATTTATTCTAAATTCATTTTTCTACGATAACCTTAGAAAGGTCTTCCAAACTTACTTGGATGTTGCTGACGCTTAATCTGCATTTTTGGCGTCTCTAGGAAAAGAGCATACCATTCATCACCCAAACCAGCATTAGAAAACTCACGCATACGATTATTAGCTAAACGCTCAAGATTTTTCTTCATTGTATCGTGGGAACTAGCCTTACAACCCTCAACAAGTGTTTTATGAGCATCATCCACCATTTCCTTTTGAACATAAATCCATGCCATTAGAGAATAAAGCAAATGACTATTTACTCTGCGTAGACGCATTGAAAACTTCTTAAATTGCTTCTCTATATCAGCAAGAGGTTTCTCATTCTTGAACATACGAGCAATTCTCATTGAGCATGACATTTGCTCCATAAACAAGCAATTTGGTAGCAACTTATCTACCATTTCAAAATCCTGAAGCTGATAATAGAATTGCATTCTTGTTGTATTGATTTGTTTGCCGAATAATGGAGTCCAATTACGGAATTTCTCAAAATTCTTTGTATAGTCAATGGCACTCTTTATCAAATCGTGCTGCTTCTTCTCTATCTCTGCCATAAAACGCTTTGGATCACCATTTGGGCGAGACTGAAACTGAGTTACACGATTTTGAATAACCTTTTGACCTTCAGTTAGCAAAAGCTGCATACCCATCATAACATTGCCTATTTTCTTTTTCAAAGAAAGATTTATGACAACAACAACAACGATAAAAACAAGAAGACCTAAAAAAATACTCCAAAATATATCGGATATCTCACTATAGCGAAGAGCTACAGATGTACCAACACCACATATTAGACTTAAAATAATTGTATACATAGTTTGCCTTTACAAAAGTTTGTTAAAAATTGTGCGAAATTATATCACAATACATTGAATTTCGCAATCGATAATTGAAGATAAGCTACTACGCGTAATGTGTCGTAATGTGTCAAAATAAAAGACACCGAAAGGAAAAATGAATAAAATAAGTTCAATGCCCATATTTCAAAAATGATGACACTATGAGATAATGGGATATTATGAATGCAAAATGTACTAAAAATTGCATAAACTTAATTGAAAAAAATAGAATTATTTAGTATGATTAACGAAAATTTTCATAACTTAAAATAAAACAAAGAAATTATGACCGCTATTATAATATTTTGCATACTCTCCCTACTACTTATATTAGGAAAAATATTACGAACAACAATACCATTGCTCCAAAAGTTATATCTACCTAGTTCTGTAATTGGAGGAATTCTTGGACTTATCTTGTTTTCTATATGGGGATATTATATCGCCAACGAATCAAACAATGATGACATCGTCAACGAGGTAATAGAAGCCAGCTCAATTACTGAGAAGGTTAGTGAACCAGCTAAAGAAATTGAACCGGAAGTAAAAACGTCGAACACTAGTAACGAATCTGAAAGCATTGCAAATAAATCAAAGAATAAAATTGGAGCTTCAAACAAAAATCCAATCACGTACGATGAAATCATTGCAGGAACAAAGAAAATTCCTGGTTTTATGATTAATGTAATCTTTGCTACCCTATTTCTTGGGACAGTTACTCCAAAACTTAAAACTGTTTTTAAAACTGCATTCCCACAAATTTGTATGGGACAACTCCTCGCTTGGGGTCAATATGTAATAGGTCTTGGATTAGCCGGCTTCATTTTTTTACCTATGTTCAACCTTAACCCTGCTTTTGGCAACCTATTGGAAATTGGATTTCAAGGTGGACATGGCACTGTTGGCGGTGTAACTGAGGTGTTTCAAAATTTCAATTGGGAGGATGGTGTAGCCCTAGGATTTACAGTTGCAACATTTGGCATGATAATCGGTATTATTGCAGGAATGGCTATGGTCAACTGGGCACTAAAAAAGGGACATGTTAAAGAAATCAGAACCTACAACGATCGCAGTTTTATGGAGCGAATCGGTGTATACAAGTCAGACCAACGCCCCTCTGCAGGCTTACAAACTGTATTCCCTGATTCCATTGACTCACTTGCATTCCACATCTCATTAATTGGTATCTCAATTCTAATTGGTTTTGGAATTTTAAAAGGCTTACAATTTGGAGAAATTTATTTCTTCCCAGAAGCTAAAATACGTTTCTTTAGTGGTTTTCCTCTCTTCCCTTTGTGTATGATTGGTGGCGTTATACTTCAGATATTGCTTAATAAAGTTAATATTGGCAATCTAATCAACAAGGAACAAATGCAACGTCTTTCTGGTGCTTCACTTGATTTTCTAGTGGTTGCTGCTATTGCCACAATTCAATTAAGTGTTGTTGCAGATAATTTCATCCCTCTTATCATTATGGTTGCAACTGGTGCTATTTTCTGTATCCTAATGGTAATTTTTGTATCTCCAAAGTTATTTAAGAAAAATTGGTTTGAAAAAGCAATTGCTGAATTTGGCCAAGCAACAGGTGTTACAGCTACAGGCTTGATGCTACTCCGCACGGTAGATCCTGAGAATAAAACAGATGCAGTAGCAACCTTTGGTTATAAACAGTTAATTCACGAGCCAATTATGGGTGGAGGTTTATGGACAGCATTTGCTTTAACATTAGTCTTTACGATTGGTTGGGTTAAGGTATTTATCGTAAGCTGTGTCATGCTTGTAATTTGGGCTATTATTACAGGAATAATTATCTTTTTTAATAGATCAAAAAAACAAATTTAATCTCTTAAATTCAAGCTTCAACATTATAACTTAAAACAAAAGAATCTACACATGAATAGACAAGAAGCAAAAAAACGTGCAACCGAGCTTGTTGCAAAAATGACACTCGAAGAAAAAGCATCACAATTAAGATTTGATGCACCTGCTATTGAAAGACTTGGTATCCCTGAATACAATTGGTGGAATGAAGCTCTTCATGGTGTAGCTCGTGCAGGAACTGCCACAATGTTCCCTCAATCTATTGCTCTTGCTGCAACCTTTGATGAAGACCTACTATTTAAAATTGGCGAGATTATTGCAATAGAGGGTCGTGCTAAATACAATATGCAAAGCACTCGTGGTGATAGAGATATTTATAAAGGTCTAACCTTCTGGTCACCAAATGTAAATATTTTTAGAGATCCTCGCTGGGGTCGTGGTCAAGAAACTTATGGCGAAGACCCATACCTAACCTCACGCCTTGGTGTGCAATTTGTAAAGGGTGTACAAGGCGATGGCGAATACCTTAAGGCTGCTGCTTGTGCAAAGCACTTTGCCGTGCATTCTGGTCCAGAGCCAGAAAGACATCACTTCAATGCCATTGCCTCCAAAAAGGATATGGAAGAAACATATCTTCCAGCATTTGAAGCATGTGTAACAGAAGCAAATGTTGAAGCTGTTATGGGAGCTTATAATAGAACTAATGGAGAGCCATGCTGCGCACACGAGGTTCTTATGAATGAATACCTACGTGGCAAATGGGGCTTCCAAGGTCATTATGTTTCTGATTGCTGGGCAATCAAAAACTTCCACGAGACCCACAAAATCACAGAAACACCTGAGCAATCTGTAAAGCTAGCTCTTGAAAAGGGCTGTGATGTAAATTGCGGCTGCACATATCAAAGAATTCTTGATGCTCATGCACAAGGCTTAATTGATGAGAAGTATATTGATCAATCATGCATTCGCCTATTCACAACAAGATTCCTTCTTGGTTTGTTTGATAAAACAGAATTAGACGAAATACCTTTTGATGTAGTTGAATGCAAGGAACACCTAGATGTTGCAAAACGTGCTACAAAAGAGTGCATCGTTATGCTTAAGAATGATGGCATTCTACCTCTTAAGAAGGATTCAATAAAGAAGATTGGTGTAATTGGTCCAAATGCAAATAGCCGCATTGCTCTAATGGGTAACTACCATGGCACATCATCTAGATACACCACTGTTCTCGAAGGCATCCAAGACTATGTTGGTGACTCTGCTCGTGTATTCTATTCAGAGGGTTGCCACGTTTGGTGGGATAGACTTCAAGGTCTATCCAAGAAGGGAATTTCTGATCAATTAGCTGAAGCACAAGCTGTTTGCGATGAATCAGATATTGTATTTCTCGTATTAGGACTTGATGAAAAAATTGAAGGTGAGGAAGGTGATGCTGGCATTGGAGATAAAACATCTCTTCAATACCCAGAACCTCAACGCCAACTAACAGATGCTGTATATGCTTGTGGCAAGCCAGTCGTTGTTATCAATATGACTGGTAGTGCAATGGACATGCGCATTCACGACGAAAAAGCAAGAGCAATTATTCAAGCATGGTACCCTGGAGCAAGAGCTGGCAAGGACATTGCTGACATTTTGTTTGGTGAAGTATCCCCTTCAGGAAAGCTTCCAATTACATTCTATAATAGTGATGAAGATTTACCAGACTTCCATGATTATTCATTGAAGAATAGGACCTATAGGTACTTTGAAGGCAAACCACTCTATCCTTTTGGCTATGGTTTAACATACGGAAATTGCAAGGCAACAGCTATCACTGCTTCTGGCAATACATCAAATGCAAAGCTCACTGTTACAGTTAAAAATGAAGGCGACTTTGCCACAGAGGATGTTCTTCAAATCTACATTAAGGATGAAAAGAGTGGCTGTGATGTTCTTAACCATAGGCTTTGTGCATTTAAGCGTGTAAGCCTTGCTGCTGGAGAAGAAAAACAGGTAGAGATTGACCTTGCCCCACGTTCATTCACAACAGTTGATGACAATGGCGAGCGTGCTATCCGCTCCAACACCTTCACAATCTACGCAGGCTTCTCTCAACCAGACGCTCGCAGTGAAGCACTAACAGGCAATAAAACTGTTAGCTGCACATTCACGGATAAGTAATCCCCCTCGTTGATATTTGTTGCTAGTGCTCTGCAACCCATCTGCTAGTGTGATGCACGTGACGCGGATCGTGATGCACGTGACGCCAAAGGGACGCAGAGACGCGGAGGCGATGCATTATAATAAATGAAGAATGAAGAGTGAAGAATGAAGAATTTAGGTAGAGTTAATTGTTTTTTGCTATCGCGTCTAATCTCGTCCGCTGCGTCCTCCGCGTCGCAGCATCCCTTCTTCGCACTCATTGCTTACGCCTAACACGGACACACATAGTGTGGTTTTCACGGAGGACAAGGTAGCATTATGCTAGCAACCATCAACAATAACCGCAGAACCCCTCCGTGTCTCCGTTCTCTTTTACCTCCGTGTTTCGCCGAAGGCCACAGCGCAAGCGTTTAAATCGTTACACTTATTGCTTACGCTTAACACGGAGTACGGAGGACAAAGGAGTACTATGCTAATTATTACACTCATTGCTTTCGCTTAACACGGAGTACGGAGATAAGGAGGGAAAGTGCAAGCAATAATAACCCAAGAATACTCTCCGTGTCTCCGTTCTCAGGAAAATCACACTACGTGTGCTCCGTGTTTCGCCGAAGGCTAGAGCGAGAGCGACAAATTTGTGTGCCATGATACTGGTGGGACGCAGAAACACTGAGGGCAATTCTCTCCACCGCAAACAATTAGGCGTGCAAACAATTTCTTGTCTGCACGCCTAACCACAAAGTTATCCCCTATTATTTCAAGAGTTTTGCTCTTATAAAGAAGGAATCTGGCGAATTCTTAGGTAATATCTTGAATTTAACATCACCATTAACTGGCTCTGCAAGCTCAATTTCAACATTTTCGCTTGAGAAGTTCGCATCATTTCCGAGTGATGTTGCACCTTCAATTTTGAAGAGCTTTTTCAGATTTTCTTCCACTGCCCCATCACCAACATCAATTTGATTGATATTTACAGTAAACTCAAAGGAGCCATCAGCTGCAACTGCATCCAATGATGCGATAGCAACATCACCCTCAACTGGCTCATTAGCAATAAGCCGTGACTGGTCAAGAGCGAAGGACATCCAAGCTGTAGTTGATGCCATAACAGCCTCAACGCCAGCTGCATCATCACCTGTAGGAGCCTTTACAGACAATGCCCATTCACGATAGTTATTGTACATCTCAACGCTTGTAATGTTTTTAGCTAGGTTTTCATCCACTGAGCCAGACAAAGCATTTGCTACATCCTCAGCTGTTGCATTAGCATCAAGTACTGGGTATAAATCATCCTCAGTTGCATATTCAATAGGATAGCCATACCAAGTTTCTGGTAATTCCGTTGAATTTGGATCGCCATTCCAGCCCTTAGTGCCTTTCTTAACCTTGATTGTAAAATCATCGGCACAATCATCAAAAATATAATCTCCGATATTCCTTGGTGCATCCCCAAGGAAAATTGCAGATTTTAAGTTATAGCACCAATAAAACGCATAACTTCCAATGCTCGTTACGCTATCTGGAATCGTTATGCTTGTGAGACCCCTGCACCAATAAAACGCATAACTTCCAATGCTCGTCACGCTATCTGGAATGGTTATGCTCGTAAGTCCATAGCAATCAAAAAACGCATTATCTCCAATGCTCGTAACGCTATCTGGAATTATTACGCTTGTTAGACCACTGCAACCTCCAAACGCAGAAGAGCCAATGCTCGTAACGCTATTCGGTATAGTGACATCACCTTTTACTCCAGCAATAAGAGTTTTACCATCTTTTGAAAGTAATAATCCATTAACAGACTTATAGCTTGGATTATTGGAATCTACTATAAACAGGGTAAGACTACGGCTACCAGAAAACGCCCCATCTCCAATGCTCGTCACGCTATCGGGTATCGTTATGCTTGTAAGACTACTGCAACCATCAAACGCATTATCTCCAATGCTCGTCACGCTATCGGGTATCGTTATGCTCGTAAGGCCACTGCAACCAGAAAACGCACTACCGCCAATTCCTCTTACACCTGCTAAATCAAGAACTGATGGACAAGAATCCGTATGACCAACAACCCATCCATCAACTAGTTTCACTCCTTGTATTGTTGTGGTATCATATAGAAAATCATTGCAACCTTCAAACGCCCTACTTCCAATGCTCGTCACGCTATCGGGTATTGTTATGCTCGTAAGACCACTGCAATAACGAAACGCATAATCGCCAATGCTCGTCACGCTATTCGGTATCGTTATACTTGTTAGACCAGTGCAACCATAAAACGCATAATCGCCAATATTCGTCACACCATCGGGAATCACAACAATCCCATTTATTCCTGCGATAAGTGTTGTTCCGTCTTTAGTCAATAAAAGCCCATTTTCTGATTTATAGTTTAAATTGCCTGGTGATACGGAAAATGATGTCAGACCACTTCGATAAAACGGAGCTCTACCAATGCTCGTTACGCTATCAGGAATTGTTATACTTGTAATGCTAGAACATCCTTGAAATGTCCAATCACCTATACTCGTTACACCATCTAAAATTTCAATATTTTCTATTATTGAAAATGACTCAGGAAACATACGATAAATGTCATTTGTACATATATATTGCCCTATTATTAAATTCTTGATTTTATCGCAATGCTCAAATTCATATATGTACATGTTTGTTATGCTATTAGGAATGGTAATGCTTGTAAGACCATAGCAATACTCAAACGCACCTCTTCCAATGCTTGTTACGCTATTTCCTATCGTCAAGCTCGTAAGACCATCGCAATACTCAAACGCCCATCTGCCAATGCTCGTAACACTATCGGGGATCGTCACGCTCGTAAGACCATCGCACCAAGCAAACGCCTCATCCCCAATGCTCGTCACGCTATCTGGGATTGTTATGCTTGTTAGACCACTGCAACCCCTAAACGCCTCATCTCCAATGCTAGTTACGCCATCTAAAATCACAACATTAGTGATTGATTGATGCGACGAAAATATACCATTACTGCATATATACTGACCTACAGTTACAGTCTTGATATTATCACACCCCCAAAACGCATCCCATCCAATGCTCGTAACGCTATCGGGGATCGTCACGCTCGTTAGACCACTGCAACCCCTAAACGCATCATCTCCAATGCTCGTCACGCTATCTGGGATTGTTATGCTTGTTAGACCACTGCAACCACCAAACGCATCATCTCCAATGCTCGTCACGCTATCTGGGATTGTTATGCTCGTAAGACCACTGCAACCACCAAACGCACCATCTCCAATGCTCGTCACGCTATCGGGTATCGTTATGCTCGTAAGACCACTGCAACCTTCAAACGCATAATCGCCAATGCTCGTCACGCTATCAGGTATTGTTATGCTCGTAAGGCCACTGCAACCAGTAAACACACTATACCCAATGCTCGTCACGCTGTTGGGTATAGTTATGCTTGTTAGACCACTGCAATCATAAAACGCAGTATCGGCAATTCCTCTTACACCTGTTAAATCAAGAACTGATGGACAAGAATCCGTATAACCAACAACCCAACCATCAACAAGCTCCACACCTTGTATTGTTGTGGTATCATATATAAAATCATTGCAACCTTCAAACGCATAATCGCCAATGCTCGTCACGCCATTAGGTATCGTGACGCTCGTAAGGCCACTGCAATCCTCAAACGCACTATTGCCAATACTAGTCACGCCATCGGGAATTGTTATGCTCGTGAGACCACTGCACCCATCAAACGCATTATCTCCAATGCTCGTCACGCTATCGGGTATCGTTATGCTCGTGAGACCACTGCAATCCTCAAACGCACTATTGCCAATACTAGTCACGCTATTAGGAATTACGACATTACCATTTATACCCGCAATAAGAGATTTACCATCTTTGGAAAGTAGCAAACTATTAACTGACTTATAGTTGGGATTATTGGAATCTACTATAAAATTGGTAAGGCCACTGCAATCTACAAACGCATCCCATCCAATGCTCGTCACGCTATCTGGAATCGTTATGCTCGTGAGACCACTGCACCCATCAAACGCATTATCTCCAATGCTCGTCACGCTATCTGGAATCGTTATGCTTGTGAGACCACTGCAATTTTGGAACGCAGAAGAGCCAATGCTCGTCACACTATTCGGTATTGTTATGCTTGTTAGACCATCGCAATAAGAAAACGCAGAATTGCCAATGCTCGTCACGCTATCTGGAATTGTAATACTTGTAAGTCCTATGCAACCTGAAAACGCCCAACTTCCGATGCTCGTCACGCTATTCGGTATTGTTATGCTTGTTAGACCATCGCAATAACAAAACGCAGAATAGCCAATGCTAGTTACGCTATCTGGAATCGTTATGCTTGTGAGACCACTGCAATTTTGGAACGCAGAAGAGCCAATATTCGTCACGCTATCTGGTATCGTTATGCTCGTGAGACCACTGCAATTTTGGAACGCAGAAGAGCCAATGCTAGTTACGCTATCTGGAATCGTTATGCTGGTGAGACCACTGCAATTTTGGAACGCAGAAGAGCCAATGCTCGTTACGCTATCTGGTATCGTTATGCTCGTAAGACCACTGCAATTCACAAACGCAGAATTGCCAATGCTAGTCACGCTATCTGGAATTGTAATACTTGTAAGTCCTATGCAACCTGAAAACGCGCGATCTCCAATTCCTCTTATATCTGTTAAATCAAGAACTGATGGACAAGAATCCGTATAACCAACAACCCAATCATCAACAAGCTTCACACCTTGTATTGTTGTGGTATCATATAGTAAATCACTGCAACCCGAAAACGCACCAGATCCAATGCTCGTCACGCTGTCGGGTATCGTTATGCTCGTAAGACCACTGCAATCCTCATACGCCCAACTTTCGATGCTCGTTACACCATCCGAAATAACAACATTTATTATTGATTGATAGGATGGAAATACATCTAATCCTTTGCTACATATATACTGACCCACAGTCACAGATTTAATGTTATTGCAACCAGAAAACGCACCAACCCTAATGCTCGTCACGCTATCGGGTATCGTTATGCTCGTAAGACCACTGCAATCCTCAAACGCCCAACTTCCGATGCTCGTCACGCTATCGGGTATCGTTATGCTCGTAAGACCACTGCAACCAGAAAACGCCCTATCTCCAATGCTAGTTACTGGATAACCACCAATGGTTGATGGGATTGTTATTGACCCTTTAGTTGTAGATGGTATTGCAGAACTCCAACCACCATTATAAATACTAGCTTGGCCATCATTTACTTGATAGTGACACATCATACCATCAATAATGGCAATGTCTGAAAACAATGGAATCGCAGTAACTGCAACTATAAAACCCAACAATAACTTTTTCATATAATACCTTTTGTGCATTTATTGGACACGAAGCGTCTTGCACAAAAAAGACGTGGCGTGCCATAATTTTCATATTCTGATTGGGGCATCGCCAAACGCCTCTAACTAAACATGAAAAGAAGACACGCCACGCGGGAAAATACCACGTAGCGCACCTTACATATTCAGCTTAGTTAGATGGGAAATTGGCGATTTTCAATCAAAGCTAAATACGCAAGCTTGCGTACTAACACTATTCCTTTTGAATCTTTTACATTCAAAAGCGATTAGTTCAACAGTATGTAACTTTCATTGCATACCTATGTAATATATCTCTAAAAAAGAAAAACAAATCATTCTATTTAAAAGATATGCCCATATTATATGATTTTTTTCGCTCTAAATCAATGATTTAAACCCTAATAATATGGTAAAATTGTATAACGCAATTTGCATGGATAAAGACACTTACGCCACGCACATGACGCACTCTTTATGAGACCCCGGAAAGCCAATCGGTATTTATCCGGATTTCGCTTACCGCAAGCCATGCTCACTCAGCGTTCTTAGCGTTTCTGCGTCCCTTTTTCGCACATATTGCTTTCGCCTAACACGGACACACATAGTGTGGTTTTCACGGAGGACAAGGGAGAACTATGCTAGCAACCATCAACAATAACCCCCAGAACCCCTCCGTGTCTCCGTTCTCTTTATTCTCCGCGTTTCGCCGAAGGCTACAGCGGGAGCGTCAAATCCGTGTACCGTGATGCACGTGACGCCAAAGGGACGCAGAGACGCGGAGGTCGCAGAGGTCGCAGAGCCGTGACGCAACAAATACACTAGCGGAATGAACTTTGCCTTGGCTATTGCTTTATCTATCGAAGCAATTTGGCAAATCTCATCCACTAGTGTCCTCGCCTAGAAGCCTATTAAGATGCGGAGGCAACGCATTATAATAAATGAAGAATGAAGAATGAAAAATGAAGAATTTAGGTAGAGTTAATTGGTTTTTCTCCATTTTCACGTCTAACGTCGTTTAACCGTCTCGCGTCTAACGTCTCTTCTTCGCACTTTTAGCCATCACGTGCATAAGCTCCGCGTCTTTGCATTCTTGTGGGCGAACACACTAGCGCTTGGAAGTTGCCTTTGCAACAACAGGAGCAAAACAAGGCACCGACAAGCGGTAGTGTTATCATCGATACCACCATACAAGCCATCACGCAAGCCCTGCGTCCTCTGCGTCCTCTGCGTCCTCTGCGTCCTTTGCGTCTCTGCGTCCCTTTTTCGCACTTTTAAAGCGTGCTACCGCACGCAAAGCGACTAGAAGTCGCTTCTCCATACCACTAGCATCCTCTCCGTGCCTCCGTTCTCAGGAAAATCACACTACGTGTGCTCCGTGTTTCGCCGAAGGCTTGAGCGCTAGCGACAAATCTCACATCCGTGTATGTGCATCCACTCTGCATGAGGGATTTTTTATTTTTCGATGAGGTAGAGAAACATTTCTGCAGCGTGCCACGTGTGTGGTGCACCAACCCTATTCTCTACATATTTATCGGAAATAATTCGGCTTCCTTCATAATTAGCTTCGCTAGCACAAATTTCCCAACTCATTGGATAAGTAATTTGAAGATACTCTTCATCAATTGGCTCATTTTCAAAATGCTTTACTGCCCACCAAAGATAAGGATACTTTTCGTTATATTTATTTTCATAAAGTGTTGTGCGTTCAACCTTTGTTCTATCCATCCAAAACATTCGTGAATAATTATCAAATTCATTAGGAATGCAAATAAATGAGTTATCAATACCTAGTTGCTGTAATGCATAATCAAGCCAAAGAGAAGAATAAATCTCATGCTTGGAATAATCTGTTATGCCTCGCAAAAGTCCACCCTCTGTAATACGCTTTGCCTCATCAATGATTTTACTAACTATTGGATGAGACTTATCTGCAACAAGAGAAATTAAATATAGTAGCTGTCCAAGGTTATCTGGTTCGCAATTTCCTTTATTGTTTCTATCGTAGAGCTCAGTTATTCCAAGAATCCAATCCTTAATAAGATGTAGGTTATTGGTATACTTTAACACCATACCAACCATTGCTCCATCACGATACCATGGCTTGTCATATACAAAAATATTTGGAAGAGGCTTTCCATCCTTTATATTGAACAGTATCTCTTGATGCAAAATGCGTAGCTGCTCAGCATACTTATATCCAGCAAAGCTTGGAAGATTTATAGAAGAAGCTGTGATGCACTTTTCATCAATGTAGAAGCCCGTTTCATCCTCTCGGAGAATAAGGTTAGCACCAGATGCCAACTGAAGCTTTACTGTATATTCTGCAAGTAAAAACTCTTCATTAGCAACGTCCCACTCAAAGGCTGTTGTTCCATCTACTACCCGGATGAGCTTACCATTCATGTAGATAAATTTTTCTCTATCGCCCATACCGAAGAGAAAGAACTTATGCTCAGTAGAAATCATTGGATTCATCTTATTCTTACATCCTCTTTTACAAAACCATTCAAAATTTCATGATAGGGCTGAGCCTACCATGCCACGACATTAAACTACCCATAAACCCAAGCATCCCCATCACCCATCCGTGACTATCCGTGTCCATCCGTGTTCTTGATCCTCGCACGCCTAGCCAACACACAAGCACATGGGTTGCCCCCACACAAGCAACCCTAGCCCCCATCCGTGACTATCCGTGTCCATCCGCGTCCATCCGTGTTCTTGAACCCACACTTTACACCACCACACAAGCAACCCTAGCCCCCATCCGTGACTATCCGTGTCCATCCGTGTTCTTGAAAACCACCCATCCGTGCTCATCCGTGTTTACAAATCCTTAAAAGCAATGCCTTGATAGCCATTTCCTGCTAGGAAAGCAATAAAATGCTCAAAATGATATGGATCCATATTTACCCATGGATGCTCTACATCTGGTATTCCGTGGAATACAAAAACAGGAACATTCTCATCAAAATTTAATGAAGGCAAATTTTTATTTATTCTTGAAAAATAACCGAAGTATGTTTGATAGCAAATATTAAATGCAGGGACCTTTAAAGGATCATCAGTTGCTGGCTGATAGAAGCGTTCATCACAGGTGCGAGCATATTTATAGCCACGCTCCTTTAGAACTGCTGCCATCTCATCAGAATATGGACCACCAGGATATGCAAAAGATATTGGTACAGGAACACCGCAATCCTTTGTCAAATACTCTGTCATTGCATCCAATTCTTTTTCACACTCCTCTTTTGTTCCCATATTATGTGTGGCAGTGTGGTTGCCGATTTCAAAGCCCTGCTCGTGAAGTGAACGAATCTGCTCCGGAGTCATGAGATTTTCTGCATTATGCTCCTCATACCATTTCTTATCAAAACCACTAATGAAGAAGGTTGCATTAAAGCCGTATTTTTTAAGAACAGGAGCAACGAATGTACAATGATTTACTACAGCATCATCAAATGAAAGCACAATGCGTTTTTTTGGTGCTTCTGATGGGAACTTGAAGCCACATGTATCCTTTAAGAAGGTAACGGCTTGCTCTGGCCAACGCACAATGTCATTACGTCCATAGCCAAATTGCATGCCATGAACGCCAACTGGGTAAACGTGAAGCTCAGCAGTACGCTTTGCTTTAACCATTGCAAGATGGAAGCGTGAAGAATTTTCAAATGGCACAACCTGATCCTCTACTGTTGCCCAAAGAAATGCAGGTGGAGTCTTGTCCGTAATTTGCTTCTCTAGTGAGAAAAGCTCTTTTTGCTCTTCTGTTAGCTCCTCTGTGTGGAAGAATGATTTCATAGAGCCAACATGACCAATTTCTGAGCCAGAAAGAACAGCAAATGAAAGTAGCATTGCATTAGGAATATATGGCGTTGAAGCATCATCCGTTAGAAGCTCACGAGGGAGCTTTGTGCAAAGAGTACCCAATGCTGCAGCAAGATGTCCGCCAGCAGAAAAACCAACTACAGCAAGATTTTCAGGGATAACACCCCACTCAGCTGCATTTTTACGGATAAGTTGAATTGCCTCCACTCCATCACGCAAAGCATCAGGATAGGTTTGATTCTCACCTACACGATAATGCAAAACAAAGCAGCGTAGCCCTAGCTTAGTAAAGCGGTCTACCATTGGGCCACCCTCTGTGTCGTAACAGATGCAACCATAGCCGCCACCAGGAAGAATCAATAGTGCTGGTGCAGGAGCTTGGGATTGAGAACTCTCGTCTACAAAGCATTCCAGCTTTGCAAATTCATTTAGTTTAATTTCTTTCATAAAAACCTTATCTTTAGATTAAATTGGCTAATTCGCTAGCACGGACAGGTGCATGTGGACTCAACCAATGCATTAAATCACCAGCGTGTGCATGAGCCCACGTTGCAGCACAAGCAGCACCTTCTGCATCACCATTAGAACGAGCAAAATATGCAGCACAAAGTCCCGCAAGAACATCCCCCATTCCTCCACCCGTAGCCATAGCTTGATTACCATTGATTAGCATATGTAATTCATTGCCACAAATCAATGTACGAGCGCCCTTTAGGATTACTATAGCACCAGTAAGCTCTCGTAGCTTTCTAACAGCCGTCTGTCTGTCTGCTTCAACCTCCGCTACACTACAGTTGAGCAAGCGAGCAGCCTCACCAGGATGTGGTGTAATTATTACAGGAACAGATGCTTCACGCAAAATAGATGGATTTGAAGCAATGGCATTAAGTGCATCTGCATCAAATATAAGCCCCTTGCAGCGTGCTTGAAGAAGCAGCTTCACACACTCTGCCACAGCCGGTGTATTACCCATACCAGGACCACAAACAATTGTCTTACCAACAAGAGATGGAAGCAATGCTTCGATAAAATTTGGCTTCCATTCAGCTGCTTGTTCTTGAGTAACGGATTGTACGATTAGCTCTGGAGCCACAGCACCAACACGGTTAGTACAACATGGCAATGTATAGCAGGTGCATAGCCCTGCCCCACCTCGCAATGCCCCAAGAGAAGCCAATGCCGCTGCTCCTGAATATTTTTCACTGCCAGCAATTACTGCAACATGGCCAAGGCTACCCTTATGTGCATTCCATGGTTGTTGCATCATAGAAAATGGTTGGACAGCAGCCTCTGTCACAAAATCAATTGGAGAAGATGGAGCTGGCGGCTGATAACCTAAATCGATAACATACACACTGCCACAAAACTCAGCAGAAGAAGGCTCTTGCATAACAAGCTTTGGGCAACCCATAGTAAGAGTTGCTGATGCATGAACAATCTTTGCATCATGCTTTTGCACAAATTCTTTATAATCTGACCCTGCCACATTAGCTGGTAAACCAGAAGGAATATCTATCGCTACAATTTGAGCATGACCCTGCCACGAATTAATCCAATCAATTGCTTTTGCTGTGCCTGTGGAAAGGCTACGGCTTGGATCAAAGCCAATGCCAAGAATACCATCTAAAATAATTGGATTTTTGGGGAAAGACATATGGCGGCGTTCTTCCCAGCACTTCCCCTCCTTGTCTGCATAATGGACAAAGATTCCTTTTGAATCAAGAAATCCCATAAATCCTTGCATTTGTGAAGAGTATTTCTCCTCTTCTGCAATAGCAAAATAATCTACTGTATATCCTGATTGCTCTAATATCCAGCCGCTCCACAAAGCATCAAAGCCATTATTCCCAGCACCTATGCAGCAAATAATGTGTCGAAATTTATCTTTTGCAGAAATTTGATTTATTATGAAATCAGAAATACCAACAACAGCATCATTCATCAATGCCAAGTTATCAGGTGTTACACCACTTCGATTCCAAGCGGATGTCACTCTATCAAGTTCATATATTGTTGTTGTGTGTAATGCTTTCATAACAATTCCTCGCCTATATAACAACAAACAATTTTGTTTAGCCTTCTAGCTCTTCTGGATATTCACGAGCCAATTTCTCATTGAATAAATCATAAAGATAATCTAGACGCTTGCGCTGCTCTTGAAGGCTCCAAAGCACAAATGACCATTTTTCGGTAAAACGATAATCGCCATAAACTCGTGGAGAATAGTTATCGAATTGATCACGCCTATTCATGTAATTCCAATACACCTCGCGAGTCTTTGCAGAAAATCCCTCGAAGAAAGCATCTGCTATATCATAACGAGAAAGCACAGGATGATCTTCTGCATATTTTTTTACAGTTTTAACAAATTCACTCATAAAAAAGTCAAACATTTTAAGAAGATTATCTTCAGTCAGGCTAGTATCCTCCCAACCCATTGTTCCGCGGATTGAGCAAAGATGTAGCCCAATTGGCATCTCTTTTCCGTAGCGTACGTCATAGCCAAATTCGATAATTTCCTTGCTATCGCAATAGTGATTTTCCTGTCCTTTACGATATTTCTTAAGAATCATTGCCTCTGCGGCAGATCCGCCAAGAAGTCGAATCAATGCGCGAACAATATCTGCAGATTCCTTTGATAAATCATACTTACCTGTATTTAAATCACGATTACAGAAAAGCATTTTTGGAATCTTGTTAAAAGGTATTCCAGGATAACGTGCACGTGTAAAGTAGTGAATATCACCAGCTGCACCATCATTACGGGCAATCAAACGATGGCGACCATATGAAATACCAAGGCTACGAAATGCAGAAACACGAGCAAGTGTATATGCACCATAACCAGTTGAGCTGTGTGCCAAACGCTTTTCAATAATACGTGTATCCTTTGGGTTCCACATTGTCTTGAACACGATTTCACGGGACTTACCTTCACCGAGGTGAATTTTCTCACTGTTTGAGCGAATCTCGTAAATATTTACATGTTCAATTCTATCACCATGACTAATTTCACGCTCTAAAACGTCAAGTATTGCAACTGTACGAGCATCTGCACCATCATGAATAAAGCGATTACCAAGCATATAGGTTGCACCAGGAAGTGCAGTACGCATGTCATCAAAAGCACTAGATACTAAGCCATATGTCTCGTCAAAATAAATCTGCCCAGTAATATTACGATAAAGATTTTGTATAAAATCCGGACTATCTTCTTCCAACAAACCTGGCTCTAACAAAGATGCTCTAAATGTACTTTCAATTGCATTGAAGCGCTCTCGTACATCACGAGGCTGATATTTTTCCTCATTAACCTCTTTGTATAGCTCAAGAAGCTCAGGAATAATTATACGCTCTGCCACACCATCAGGAAGACCAAATAGCTCAACCTCGTGATGAGTACGATATTTGCTTAATAGCAAATTAGGCACTTGGGTTAATTCACTTGTTCCAGCAAGCTCTGTCAAACCACTTAAAAATTCAGAGTAATTTTCCTCTATTTGCTCACCCCATGTGCAGAAATTTTTATATGTTAAAAAATGAACACCTTTTACATTGTGATAATATTTAATGCAAGAATGCATATGGCTAATTGAAGAGCGTATAGCAGCATTCATCTCAGAAAATGTCCACGCAAGCGGTTTGATGCGCCATTCTTGTCCTCGCTTGTTGTAGTATTGAAGTGTTGAATCAATTCGGTCAATTAAAACAACACTACGCATAGGGCAACCAAGTGCTTGCAACCAATCATCCATTTCTACAACATCAGGTGTGGCAACATCACGCTGAGATATTTCAATTGTATTTCCTACAACATTTGCACATACAAGACGTTTTACAAGCGTATCTGAGCGTTGCTCCTCTGGCACTCCAGGAATATCCCAAAATTGGCCAGAAAGTAATGGAATAGACGTAACAGCATGGTTTCCAGAGCTAATTGTCATGATATTACCAAAGGTACGGCGCTTTTTCCCTTCTGGATTTGGAGGTGAAAATGCTGATTTTGGTACAAGAATTACAGAATCTTTATTTTCAAGATTATCCCAAATTCCTTCCTCAAAAATAAAAGTATCATCAAACAAATCAAAAGCAACAAATGTACGCTCTTTACCCCAAGCTTTAAGGGTGAGCTTTTCTTCTCGCTCATTAGCTTCAGCAATAAGCATTTTTACAAATTTTTTAATTTCAGAAGTCATATTGGACCCCAATTTTATAACAAAACATAGAATAACACTTTATTTATCAATAATTATATAATGTTTTTTTTAATTTTTGAAGATTTAATCTTAGAAATTTGTCATTTTTTTCTATTTTTTTATACAAGAACCCAATAAGAGAGGCAAAACAAGAGCAAACAGTTAGCAATTGTTTTTTTTAAAAATTGTTGAAAGATAATGCGGGATGAACCCATTAACTCTCCTATAAAATCCTCCTAGCATTATTCCTACGATGCTAGTTCATTAATAGCAGTCTTAAGAGTTTTGCCACAATTGGCAGTGTGGTAAGCCGCGCGCCACTCCTTTCGGTTGATGGAGGTGCCGAGAACAATAGTGACAGGGCTCCTCCATCGTTTTGTCTGGCGCGAGCCAAAAATGCAAGAGCATTTTGTGTCTCGCAGTGCTCAGTGCCCGCTCTGGTGCGAGAGAGTTTTGCACATACGCTACGCTCAAACTGCGCCGCACGCGGCGCAGCGCACAACCAAGCTTGGTGCATCCAAAACACTGGCGCTTGGATGGTGCCTTATTGCTTCATAGATTTTGCAATAATTAAGGCAACAACAAGCGCTAGTGTCTTGAATCCTATAGCACACCAGCCCAGCATCCGCACAAATCCAGTTAATCCTGTCAAAAGAAACACCACACAAGCACATGGGTTGCCCCCACACTAGCGCTTGTAAGTTGGCCTTGCGACAACGAGAGCAAGACCATGTCCAACGTCAAGCGCTAGTGTCGTGCGCTACGCACACACCCAAGCAATCATGACCATCCTGCATAATCCTGCCAATCCTGTTCCTGCGCGAGAGCGCACTCGCGTGCCCCGCACGCCAATCCTCGCACGCCTAGCCATCACACAAGCACCCCCAAAAACCCCATCCGTGTGTCCGTGTTCTTGAAATGTGCACTTTTCTTGCGCATTTTGTTATTTGCTTTCCTCCGTATAATTATGTTATAATTATAACTTAAGTAAACGAATTGTTTTTAAGCTTTTTTATGAGGCTAATTATGTGGAATTATACAGATAAAGTTTTAGATCATTTTCATAACCCACGCAATGTAGGAAAAATCGAAAACCCAGATGGCATTGGCCAGGTTGGTGCACTCGCTTGCGGCGACGCACTTACTCTTATGTTTAAGCTCGACGAAAATGGAAGAATCGCCGATGTTAAGTTCCAAACCTTTGGCTGCGCATCTGCAATTGCGTCCTCATCTGCTCTAACAGAAATGATTAAGGGCATGACTCTTGAGGAAGCACAGAATGTAACAAACCAAGACATCGCAGAATTTCTTGGTGGACTTCCTGAAGAAAAGATGCACTGCTCCGTTATGGGTCGTGAAGCTCTTGAGGCAGCAATTCACAATTACAAGACTGGTGAAACCTCTATGCGCTCTGTTGGTGAGGACCCTGTAATCTGCCAATGCTTTGATATTCATAAATCTGAAATCGTGCGCCTAGCAACAGAGAATCACCTAACCACAGTAGAGCAAATCACAAACTACTGCAAAGCTGGTGGCGCATGTGGCAAATGTAAGGCAGACATTCAAGAGGTTCTAAACTCTGTTACTCACACTGCTCCAGAGCCAAAGGAAGAAGCAAAGCCACGCGCTATGACTCAGCTACAAAAGATTAAGCTTGTTGAGCAAACAATCGATACAGAAGTTCGCCCACTATTACAGCGCGATGGTGGTGATATTGAGCTAGTCGATGTTCGTGGCAATGAAGTAGTAATTGCATTCCGTGGCATGTGCGCAGGCTGCCGTTCTGCTCACATTACAAAGCAGCTTCTTGTTGAAGCAAAGCTAAAGGAATTTGTAACTCCTGAAATTACTGTTGTAGAGGAAGGCGAGGCATAAAAATGAGCAGACTTGCTTATTTAGACAACAATGCAACAACTCAGGTGGCACCTGAGGTGCTAGAGGAAATGCTACCATTCTTTAAGGAGTATTATGGCAATCCTTCTAGTATGCATGCCTTTGGTGGCGTTGTACAAAAGAAGGTTGATGCAGCACGTGAGAAGCTAGCTGACCTTGTACACGCAGACCCATCAGAAATTATTTTCACAAGCTGCGGTAGCGAATCTGACAACACAGCAATTTTCGGCGCAGCAAATTCAATTGGCCCTGGCGGAACAATCATTACCACTCGCGTTGAGCACCCTGCTGTACTTCAGCCTTGCCGCAAGCTAAAGGAAATGGGCTACAAGGTTTTTGAGATTGGCGTGCATGGCGATGGCACACTTGATATGGACGAGTATAAGGCAGCACTATCTGCTCCTGGCAAAAAGCTTGTTACCATGATGTGGGCAAACAATGAAACTGGCGTTATCTTCCCAATCAAGGAGTGTGCTGAGCTTGCAAAGGCAGCAGGAGCTTATTTCCACACAGATGCTGTCCAAGCGATGGGTAAGCTCTCTGAAGTAAATATGGCAGAGATTCCTGCTGATATGCTTTCACTTTCTGGCCACAAGCTACATGCACCTAAGGGCATTGGCGCGCTATATGTACGTAAGGGTACACATATTAATCCTTTCCTACTTGGAGGACACCAAGAGAATGGCCGCCGCGCAGGCACAGAAAATGTTCCTTACATTGTTGGTCTAGGTAAAGCAGCTGAGCTCGCAAAGGCAGATCTTGCCTCAGATGAAATTGAACGTATTGCTCGTTTGCGCGATAAGCTTCAAGAGGAGCTACTAAAGCTTCCAGATGCACGCCTCAATGGCTCTCTAACAAAGCGCCTTCCAAATACACTTAATATCAGCTTTGAATTTATCGAAGGAGAAGCACTTCTTTATCACCTAAGTGATGCAGGAATTTGTGCTTCATCTGGTTCTGCATGCTCATCTGGTTCTCTTGAGCCATCACATGTTATTCGTGCAATGGGTGTTCCTTTCACCGCAGTTCATGGATCCCTACGTTTTAGCCTAAGCCGCTACAACACAGAGGATGATATCAATCAGGTTATAGAAGTAATGCCTGGAATCGTAGATAAGCTACGCAAAATTTCACCTTTTGTTAATGCCTAATTTTTGATTGCGCAAATTTGAATTTCATCAATGGATATCTTATGAAAGAAGCACATCAAACCTTTGTTGTACCAGCAAAAAATGAAGAGCGTCCTCTCATTAAGAAAAAAGCATCAATACTAATCCTTTCTGGTCCACAGCAAGGAAAAGAAATTATTATTGAAAACACTCCTTTTTCAATTGGCTCTAGTGACAGCTGTGATTTGCAGCTAAAAGACACAGCAGTTTCACGCAAGCACTGCATCATCAACTCTGATGGTCACACCTTTTCTATTGAAGATACTAATAGCACAAATGGCTCATTCCTTTGTGGGCTACGCATCATGCATGCATATCTCACCCCAGGCTCAGAGCTTCGCCTAGGCAATACTCGCCTACTATTTTCTCCTTCTCTAGAATTTGCAGATATTCCATTAAGCCAAAACGATCACTTTGGTAATGCTATTGGTGCTAGTGACCCAATGCGTCGCATTTTCTATTTAGCAGAAAGCTATGCACCAACTGATGCAACAATTATGCTTACTGGTGAAACAGGCACAGGTAAGGAAATTCTTGCAGAGGAAATTCACAAACATAGCAAGCGTTCTGAGAAACCATTTGTTGTTATTGACTGCACATCAATTTCTCGTGATATCGTGGAGAGTGAATTATTTGGCCACATTAAGGGAGCATTTACTGGCGCAACAAGCGACCGCCCTGGTGCCTTTGAAAGCGCTGATGGTGGCACGGTATTTCTTGACGAAATTGGAGAGCTTCCTCAAGAGCTTCAGCCAAAGCTATTGCGTGTACTAGAAAAACGTGAAATCAAACGTGTTGGCTCTAATGAGGTTCGCAAAATTGATGTAAGAATAATTTGTGCAACAAATAGAAATATCAAAAAGGAAATTAGCGAAGGCAATTTCCGTGAAGATTTATACTATCGCCTATCTGTTGTAAATATAGAGCTACCTCCTCTTAGAGAACACAAAGAGGACATCCCTCTTCTCGCTGAGACCTTTATGAAGCGCTTGCATAATGCTAAGGCACGTGATGAAATTCAAGACTTTGACAATGCAATGAATGCATTGATGCGTTACGATTGGCCAGGTAATATTCGTGAATTCCGCAACCTTATTGATCGCGCTTATTACCACATTCAAAAGCCTGTTGATATCCTTCAATGCCAACAAGGTGGCACTTTATTAAAGCAATCAAACAACGGTTCAAACGACGACGAAAATTCTGTTTCAAATAATGTTGACACCACCAAGCCATTTAAGGATGAGAAGAATCGCCTAATCGACGATTTTGAACGCCAATATATCAAAGAGCTTTTAGCACGCAACAATGGTAATGTTTCTAAATCAGCCCGCGAAGCAGATATTGAAAGAACATATCTCCAGCGTTTAATTAAGAAATACGGATTAAACACATAGAGAATGACAATTAGAGAACTCCTTGTAAAGCTTTTCCCAAGAAAGCAATCCACGGCTAATACCCAAGCAATCCTTGATAAAGATGCTCTTGGTATTAGAGGAGAAAAACTTGCAGCAGAGCATTTAAAAACAAAAGGGTTCAAAATAATTGGTGAGCGCGTACACGTAGGGATTGATGAACTAGATTTAATCGCAATTGATTTTAGAAACTCAATGGTTGAGCAGCTTGTATTTGTTGAGGTAAAAACACGCTCCTCGAACTTATTTGGTGGAGGTAAGGCTGCGGTTGATAAACGTAAGCGCAAGGCTCTTACGAGAGCAGCAAAAGGCTATATGAAGAAAAATTTTTCTAAGCCACATGCCATACGCTTTGACATCATTGAGGTAACTAAGACATCACCAAACGCAGACACTTTTGAAATTACACATCACGAAAATGCCATTTCACTTCCTCCGGAGCTAATCACATCTGCTTTGCACAAAAACAAGAATAATTAACACAAAAGGATTTTTTATGAATAGCACATTAGAAAAGCTAGCTGAAGAATATGAGCTACCATATCTTCCTGAGATTACCGTGGACCAGCTACCTAAAGAGCTACTTTCTCTTTTGCCACTACCATGGGCAAAGGACTTTTGTGTTATACCGGTTCTTATTGAAGAAAAGCTATATCTAGCAATGTCAAAGCTAGAAAGCATTTCTGTTATTCAACAAGCAGGACTATTATTGGGTAAAGAGTTGGAACCTGCATTCGCTCCAAAGGAGTGCATTCTTGGAATTTTAGAAAAGCTAGAGCTCGGTGCTGCAGCAGACATTCCTCGCGCAGGTGCCACCTCAAAGGATACGCTCGACACTCTGCCACAAACAGCACCAAAAGCAACAGTAACTACACCAGCAGCACAAACTCATTTCTCTGATTTGCTTTCTGATTCCGATAATCAGCCTATCACACAATTTATCAACAACATCATTCTTGAGGCTATCCGTAGAGATGCTTCAGATATACATCTTGAGCCAGAAGAAAATGGTGCTGTGCGTATTCGCTATCGCTTAGATGGTAAGCTCTATGATTACCAAAGCTCACAGCCTAATCAAGTTCTCCAGATTGTTTCACGCATCAAGGTTATGTCTAGCATGGATATTACTGAGCGCAGACTTCCTCAGGATGGCATGACTCAGGTTCGTGTGGCAAATCGCATTGTAGATATTCGTGTTTCAACAATTCCTGTTGCAGCTGGTGAGCGCGTGGTATTGCGTCTACTTAACCGTGACCGCTCTCTTCTCCCTCTAAATCATTTGGGTATGCCAGAGAATGCGCTGGAGGGCTTCTCAAATGCATTGAATCAGCCAAATGGTATAATCGTTGTTTCTGGTCCTACTGGCTCTGGTAAAACAACAACTCTTTATTCTGCACTTGGCACAATGGATTCAGTTCGTAGAAATATTCTTACGATTGAAGACCCAATTGAATATCGCATTCCAAATATCGCTCAAATTCAAGTTAAGCCAAAAATTGGACTAACCTTTGCTTCTGGCTTACGCCATATTTTGCGTCAAGACCCAGATGTAATTCTCGTTGGTGAAACTCGTGATGCTGAGACCGCAGAGATTGCTGTTCGCTCATCATTAACTGGTCACCTTGTGCTAACAACACTTCACACAAATGATGCACCTGCTGCAGTTATGCGCTTAACAGATATGGGCATTGAACCATACTTGCTTGCATCGTGCTTGCGCGGTGTACTTGCTCAGCGCCTAGTACGCTGCGTTTGCCCACACTGCCACGAGGTTGCAGATATCTCCACCCTGCCACCACACGAGGCAGCAATCGCAGAAGCCGCAGGCGCAAAAACAATTGCCGTCGCAAAGGGCTGCCCAAAGTGTCGCGAAGGCTTTATCGGTCGAATCGGTATATTTGAATTTATGCCATGCACTCCAAATGTGGCAGCAGCAATTCACTCTGGCAAACTTTCCGCAAATGAGCTTCGTGAAATTGTAGCAAACGAGCAAACCTGGTGTGCAATGAAGGACGATGCAGCACAAAAGCTACGCGACCACATCACAACCCCAGCAGAGCTAATCGCATCTATCGGTCAATTTTAATGAAAGAAATAACTCCTGAGCAACAGCGCGAGCTTGAAAAGAAATCCTCCGCAATTTCCCTATCAGATATGGAAATGTTTATTTTTCCAGATCTGATATTTAGCCTTGTGTTGGCAAATATTATGTCGCCAATCCTTTGGCGCTGGCGTGAAGACCCTTGGTTTACTGAGTTTAATAAGCGTGGCACTGTGGCTCGAATAAATCGTCTCAAGCAATACATAATGGATCACTATACCTTTAATCTTGATCTTGAGACATGGGGACTTACAACCCAAGAGAAAGAGCTAGCACGCTTCAATAGCTTTATTGATAGAGATACTCTTTCAAAATCAAATGCATTGTTTGGCTATGAGGGAGACAAGTATTATTTTGATATTGACATTCGTAGACACTTTGGTCTAGATAAATATAATACAAATGTAATCCCATATTGGAAGACAGAAACCCTTGAGGCCATGACCGCATTCTCAAGAAAGCCAGGCTATAGCACCGGTGCCGGAGAATGTGTTTCTCTTGCTGCTCTTTATGCTGCTGCCCTATTTGTTGTGCTAGACATTCCTCTTGAGCAGATATATTTGATGGCAACTCCACTTCACTCACAAAACTTTATTGATTTAGGAGAAGGCATAATTACAAACAATCGCCGCATTGTTACAAAGAACATGTGGTTCAATGGAACAGAGCTTTCCGCTCAGGCACGTCGTGCTATTGAACATGAAAACATTACCTTTGTCACACACTGCTCTGGTTGGATTCATACAATTTATGACACTGCCACAATTTCAAAGGATGCAATTAAGAGCTTCTCAACAAAGCTTACTGATTACCTTGCCACAAGCCTCACACCTGAGATACTTGGTAACTTCCTTCGCCAATATCCTGATGCACAAAATTGCTTTGTATTAAAATATGTAATCAATGGGCATCTCCATTATCTACCTCTATCAAGAGCCTTCGCTTATGAACGAGATACACCATTTAAGGTTACTGATAATACACGCCCTCAATTGCTAGCAACAATTGACCAGGAGGAAATGCATTCCGCTATTTGTAGCCAATGCATTGTTCTTGATGATTTGGAAAGCTATCTTCGCCAATATCCTGTTGATATAAATTCACAAGAGGATATTGCTCGACTTGAGCAACGCCTCTGCACCAAGTGCATAGATATTAAGGAAACACTTCAGCATCTGATTGCTTTCTGCAAAACAACTCCTCGCCTTCCTAAGCATAGCGACAAACAATTTGTTAGCCAAGGCACACCACTAGATATTACACCTGGAATGGAGCGCGAGGAAATTATTAAGCGCGTCTATGAGCTCAAAGAAGAGAACGAATACTGCAAGATGGCTCTTTATGCTTGGCGCGATTTAAGCAATACAGAGCTAGAGCCATTTATGAAGGCTGCGCTTGAGCGCAATCCTGTCTGCATTGAAGAAACCAAGCAATTTACTGACGAGAATGCGCTATGCGAAGCAATTGCTTCATCGATTACTAACGAATCAATTTACGAGGAAGCATTTAGACTTTCGCAACCAGACGAAGTTTGGAACTATCAGTGTGGCGATGGGCTTGAGCAAGCAATCATGCTTGCAACCATTTTGAAAGCACGCGATGCTGATGCGCAGCTAGAAATTAAAATTGCCAATAATGAAGCAACTCTTGTAAAGAATAGTGAAGCTTTGTTTGTAGCAAAAACACAAAAAACAATTTCAACAAATTTAATTAAAGTTTAAAACACAAATATATACGAAGGAAATTATAAAATGTCAGAGGAAAATACTTGTCCAAATAGGACAGATGCTTGTGGCGATTGCAAGGGTTCAGGAAATTGCCAAGATGATTCAGAGAAGAAAATCCGCAGCTGCTTAGCAAATGTTAAGCACAAGGTTGCTATTATGTCTGGCAAAGGTGGCGTAGGTAAAAGCACTGTTGCAGTAAATCTGGCAATTGCACTTGCAAAGCAAGGTAAAAAGGTTGGCCTACTAGATGTTGATATCAATGGACCAAGTATTCCAAAAATGTTGGGTAATGTTTGTGCAGATGTTTATTCTGAGAATGGCAAGCTAATTCCTCACGAGACACACGGAATCAAGGTAGTTTCTATTGGATATTTCCTACCTAATCCAGATGATGCAATCATCTTGCGTGGTCCTGCAAAGAATGGCGTAATCCAGCAATTCATTTCTGATGTTGTTTGGGGTGAGCTAGATTATTTGTTTATCGACTGCCCTCCAGGAACAGGTGACGAGCCTCTAGGCATTTGTCAGCGCATTCCTGATCCAACCGGCGCAATCATTGTTACAACTCCACAGGAGGTTGCGGCAAATGATGTACGTAAATCACTCAACTTCTGCTTAAAGCTAGAATTCCCAATCCTAGGTATTGTTGAGAATATGAGTGGCTTCATTTGTCCAAAGTGTGGTGAACTAACAAACATCTTTGCTGAGGGCGCAGGTAAGAAGCTAGCAATGGAATTTAACACACTTCTATTGGGTCAGATTCCAATTGATCCAATCGTATGCATGGGTGGTGATTCTGGTAATCCAATTGCAGGCGAAGACACACCATCTCCAATCCGCGATGCCTTCAACAGCATCTGCGAAAAGCTACCACAGTAATGCTACTGTGGTAGCTGCCAGCGTGCGTGATGACTATGCGCACGAAGAAGGGACGCAACCTCCTACGTTAAAACTTCCTCCTAGGTTAAAACTTCCACCTGCGTTAAAACTACGGTGGACAGGACGGTGGACAGGACGGTGGTTTGGGAGGCACAGAGGGATACGCAGGGCTCTCGTGATATAAATCAGGCAAATTATAATTTTACCGAAACTATTACCTAAAATTAAAACGAGAGAAGCGATTATCCTCTCTCGTTTTAATTTATAGTTTAGTCGTTCGGTATGATTTCTCCATAATTTTCATTAGCAAGTCGCTCTCGGTCTTCTGAAAATTTTCTTGGTAGTATTATGCTGGTTAAACTCTCACAGCCAGAAAACGCCCTATCGCCGATGGATGTTACACTATCTGGAATTACAATGCTGGTTAAACTCCGACAGCCATAAAACGCTTCTTCGCCGATGGATGTTACACTTGATGGAATTACAATGCTGGTTAAACGATAACAGCCAGAAAACGCTTCTTCGCCGAAGGTTGTTACACTATCTGGAATTACAATGCTGGTTAAACTATCACAGACAGAAAACGCATGGTCGCCGATGGATGTTACACCTTCAGGAATAGAATATGATGCTTTGTTCTTAGAGCAACAAATAATCTTTTTCATGTCTTTAGAGAACAATACATTATCTACTGAAACATAATTTCGATTGCCTTTTGCAACTTCTATGCTGGTTAAACTACCACAGTAAGAAAACGCACCGTCGCCGATGGATGTTACACTTGATGGAATTACAATGCTGGTTAAACTATAACAGCCAGAAAACGCATCGTCGCCGATGGATGTTACACTATCTGGAATTACAATACTGGTTAAACTACCACAATCAGAAAACGCTTCTTCGCCGATGGATGTTACAGGAAGATTTCCTAATTTAGAAGGTATTTTAACATCTCCCTCTGCATTTGCACCTAAAATCTCTACACCATTATCACAGGATGTATATTCCCATTCAACACCATAAATAATTTCTATATTCACCTTACCTTCACTATCTGCATAAGATGTTACAGCAAGACAAGCAAACAACAATATCGTCAACGAAAAATATTTTTTCATAAGAATCTCCAAAATAACTTTATTTAAATTTATTGATATTTTACAACTATTTAACAAAATCAGTCAAACAAAATACCGATATAATTTATGCAAACCATTTAAACCTATAATGATAGAAATAATTACATTTTTGTGCAGCTTGGCTGGCGCACATTTTACAGCGCACACGACACAAATGTACGCGCTAGCGCCACAACCACACCACCCATCAGACAAACCTCCCATCCTCCCCAGCTTCCAATCTTCCCGTAGGCGAGAGCGGTGCGCATGCGTTAGCCGCCCGCGCACGCACATACCGAATCTCTTACCTTTTACTTCTTACTTCTCACCTATGTTTTGCAATGCAAAACATCTGCTCCTCCATCATTTGGTCTAGCGCGAGAAAAATTACTATTGCAATTTTAAGGTCTCGCAATGCTCATTGTGGCTTTAACGCGCACTAAAATCTAACTACTGAATTAAGGAATAAGCGCACACAATTTTAGTAAAATTTACGATTGCATCGTAAATTTTACTTGAAATTTTAAAACGTTTTATATATAGTTTTATCAAAAAAAGGAGATTTTATGAGATACATTACTCGAGATATAGAAAAAAAAATACAATCTATTTCTAAAGAATATGCTTGTATTCTTATCACAGGTGCCCGTCAAGTTGGTAAAACAACATTGCTTAAACAACTAATGTCAAAGAATAGGACTGTTGTTTCTCTAGATAATTTGCAAGAAAGACATCTTGCTGCTAACGATCCAGCACTATTTCTTCAAATGCATTCATTGCCAATTCTAATTGACGAGGTTCAGTATGCACCCGAACTCTTTTCATATATAAAAATGGCAATAGATAATGGTGCTGCACCATCATCATTTTGGCTCACTGGTTCTCAGCCATTCAAACTAATGGAGCTTGCACAGGAATCACTTGCTGGACGAATTGCGGTAATTCACCTACCCACACTTTCACAACATGAAATTTTTGGAAAGGGCCCAACCGAACCTTTTGCCATTAACCTAGAAAACCTAAAGAACCGAAACAAATCAAATAAAAAAGCAGATACTAAAGAAATTTATACACGTATTTGGAATGGTTCTATGCCAGGTCATATAAGCGGAAAATATACTGATAGAGATTTATTTTACAGTAGTTATTTACAAACATACATTGAACGAGATATTAGAGATTTTGCGAATATTACAGATGTACTACAATTCACAGACTTCATTCGTTCTGCTGCATGTCGAGTGGGTCAAATTCTTAATTTTTCAGACATTGCAAAAGATGTAGGCATATCCGTTGACACAGCAAAGCGTTGGTTTAAGATTCTAGAAAAATCGGATATCATATTTTTCTTACGTTCCTACTCAAACAATTTATTGAAAAGGACTATTAAATTTCCAAAGCTTTATTTTTTCGATACAGGTCTTGTAGCATATCTCACTAGATATTCTTCTCCAGAAATCCTTGCTAATGGAGCAATGAACGGAGCTATACTTGAAAATTTTGTAATTTCTGAAATTATTAAAACATATCATAACAATGCAAAAGACTGTCTTTTGTGGTACTATAGAGATACAAATAATAACGAAATTGACTTAGTAATGGAAAGCGACGGAGAATTACATCCAATTGAAATTAAGCGTACTTCGAACCCAGGCACAGAATTAACAAGACAATTTAAAGTATTGGATAAAACAACAATCCCAAGGGGGAATGGGGCAATCATTTGCATGGCAGAATCTCTATCAGCAATTGATAAACAAAATTATATTATCCCGGTTGCATTAATATAACCAACGACCTCGCTTTAGAATATACAACAAGGCTTTTAAGACGAGGAGCGGGAAAACGATACAACAGCCAACAATCAACAGCATGGTGAACGTGACGCCGAAGGGACGCAGAGACGCAAAGGACGCGGAGGGCGCTGGGCTGGTGTGATGGGTGTGGTGATGGGGCGCTGACGCGCACATTACCGCTTGTTGTTGCCTTAATTATTGCTAAATCTGGCGAAGCAATAAGGCAACTGCCAAGCGCTAATGTGTACGACCCACCAAGGCTTTTGAGACAAGGAGCGGGAAAAAACAATCAACAAGAAGCGCAGAGCGAGCATGATGCACGTGACGCCGAAGGGACGCAGAGACGCAAAGCGACTAGAAGTCGCTTCTCCATACTATTTGCGCACAACCATCTTGGTGCATCAAAATTTATTTAAACATGATTTGATCTACATTATCTAGTGAATCAAAAACATAGTCTGGCTTATCTGCATCTGCTGCTGCATCAACATCCTCGGTTGTGGTTTCACCAGAAAGCACAAGAATTGCTGTAACGCCATGACGCTTACCTACGGCGATGTCTGTATATAGGCGATCACCAAAGATACACATCTCGCTACAATCAAAGCCGGTTGCCTCACAAATCATTTCAATTGTTTCTTTATGTGGCTTACCAAAGTATGTTGGGGTCTTACCTGTAGATGCTGTTACAAATGCAGCAATTGCTCCACTATCAGGAATAAAGCCGCTCTCTGTTGGGCAATTGTAATCTGGATGTGTAGAAAGATACTCTGCACCATTTCTAACCATACGGCAGGCATTATCTAACTTCTCATATGTAAGAGTTGTGTCAAAGCTTGTTACAACAATATCACCACACTCCTCTTTGCCAGAAAGCATTTGTATTCCATTCTCACGGAAATTCTCCACCAATTCATCTGTTCCAACGAGATATACACTCTTTCCTTCACGATGACGCTTTAGAAATTCAATTGTAACATCACCTGATGTCATAATTTCCTCACGAGTTGGAGAAAAGCCAAGCTTAGTCAATTTATTCACATAAAAATCTGTTGTGTGAGAAGCATTATTTGTGAAAAACAAAATTTTCTTTCCTGCTGCCCGAAGATTATTTATAAAGCGAATAGCAAATGGAAATATCTTGCTTCCAAGATATATGGTGCCATCCATATCAAAAATATAAAGCTTCTTCTCAAAAATTGGTGCTGTATCTGGATTAACAAAATTCATATAAGTTTTCTTTCTTAATTAATTTTACCTTTTGATTATATCATAAAACTACATTAACAATCTACCAAAAGACCGAGAAGCTTTTGCCAATAGATTACATGAGAGGCAAAGCCATGGTTGCAGCTGGCTTCTGTGCCAACATTCTCCCAGAGTGTGCCTGTACGCTCTGCCATATAATAGAAGTAGCCCTTGATATTATCGTAAAGCTCGTCTTTATAGCCATAGCGATTAAGTAGCTCAAGTCGCAAATAATTTCCAATAAAGGCATTGGCTGGCCAAATCTCAGGATATAATCCCTTCTCTGCCCTATCATAACCAAAATCATTTACTAGAATTTTCCAAAGCTCTGGATGGGTTGTTGGTGTAGCGACATTTGAGAAGAAGGCATAGTATTGGCATGCCTCTGTTCGCTCACCACTAAGCTCTAGCTCACCAGACTCTTTACGGATTGCATTGTCACAATAAAATCCAGATGGTGTCATTGAAAGCTTATTTATGGTGGATTTAATTGCTGATGCTTTTTCTGCTAGCTCAGGTGCATTGTAAAGCTCTGCCATCGTTTCCAAAACAAGCGCATAAATCATATTGCTTGGGAAGGAGACATCCTGCACTAGAGAATTACAGCGAGACCACTCCACAAACACCCAGCTCTGTAGCTTCTCTAATAAGCCATACTCATTTTCAAAGCCTTTGAAATAATCTAATAAAGCAAACATTCTTGGCTTTGCTTTATCAATCAATGCTCTATCTCTTGTACGTTTAAAATATTCGCCTAGCTCTAGCACATACCACATTGACCAATTAGGGATAAATGTTTTATCGTTATGATCTGCAGGATAACACATTGGGAGCATTCCGTTAGGAAGAAACTCAAACCTTTCTGGTAGAAGAAAATTCTCAAGGTAGCACTTTTCTAATGTTGATTTTCCTGTTAGAGCATATTCAACACGCGAAGTAAAGAAGCTATCGCATAACCAGCCTGCACGCTCACGAGATGGACAATCCATGTAAATATCTACAGCGTTTGCACGAAACGTCTCAACAGCTGCAGCATAGATTTTTGCCATCTTTTCGTCAGCCCCAACAAAGCGTGTTTTTATCTCTGCTTGTGGGAATGCTATGTGGCGAAGACAAAGCTTACTAATTTTAATATTCGCGCCTTTTGCAACTAAGCGAGTATAACGCATAACATAAGGCTCCGCTGAAACAAAATGACATTGTCCTTTTTGTAGCTTAAAATAAATTAACTGCGAAGCACCAAGGCGATTTGCGTAGATTTGATTATCAGATAGAATTTCATCAAAGATAACAAATAGCTCGCCATCACCAGCTGCTTCAACAGTAAAATCATATATACCAGAATAATTTACTCCCCAATCTATATCAACATATGAATCCGTTTCAATTGCTATTTCTTCAGTATCACAATTGGAGGTAGCTATTGGTTCGGAAAAATCTATTTTCCCTGCTTCAATGTGTGTGGCGATGTCTAGTTCATCTAGGCTATAAGTAATAAATTCAGGCGAAGGGAAGAGCTCGCGTCCATCATAATATTTTCCTTTTTCTGAATATGCGACACTTCCTTTTTGGAATAAGCTTACTGGCTTTAGACTCTCGTTTTCTGAATAAGGAATTTCACGGGCAATAAATTTTCCGGCAGTTGCTGGAGCAAGCTCTACCATTGTACCAACGGCACCACACTCTTGCTCATAAACAAAAGGTGCTTCTGAAGTAAAATTATATGCTTCTACGAAGCAACGTTGGAAGGAGAAGCGTTGCGTTTTTATTACACGCTCATTTGTTAAAAAGCAATAAAAGCCATCGGCACCAGTTGCTGCAATAATAGAATTATTTGAAACAATTTCAGCGACTAAAAATGATGGCTGATTAAGGTAGCAATATGAATTTACATTATATCCTACTACACGAATCGCTACGCGATTTTGTTCCTTTGTTAGATATGGAGCAAGCTCATATTCATCTACACGAAAGAAGCCATGAGCACAACGTGCTGGGCCATGAGCAACAAATTCTCCATTAACTAAAACTATGAACGAACAGGAGGCTGTTAGAGAAAGCTTTGCTGATGGAAGACCTGGAACATCGCAGCAAAAGCTTAGACTACGATTCATCTGCTTTGTTGTCCCCTGCTCCCAAACTGGAGTAGCTACCTTAAAATTAGATTCTATGCTCATAATAATATTAAATTAACGATTCTCAACTTTACATTTATATTTTATCAAAAACCTTAGATTAAGAGCAAGCATATCAACAAATTGTTAGAAAAAACAGAACTGCGACAATACTGCCGCAGTTCTAAGGTTTATTATAAAATGCAAATCCTTTGTTATAAACACAAAGTTCTTTAGATTAATAAAACTATATTTTCCAATAGCCATTAGCTAGAGCCTCTTTTGCACAGGCTCTATAGAATTTTGCTTCATCCTCAGTCATTTCCTCTGGGAAATAACTAATTAGCTCTGGATCTTGACCAAACAATGCGCCAAACCAAACGCAAGCCTGCAAATACTCACCTTTCATGTTTAGGTGGAAGGTATCGCCAGTGCCATCTGGGCCTCCACTATTCACTGGCTCCCATGCAGGGTCACTATTTGTCTTTGCACGAACGAGTGCAACAGCATCACCAGTTGGAATTACACGGAAGTCGGTAGCCTCTTGAAGTTTCTTATAAGCAGCTCGCAAGCGAGTGTGCATTTCTGCCTGACCAAACCCCCAGTCGCTTTTATCGGAGATTCGCCAATCTGCTGTGCTATATGCCCAAGTCTCTTGAATTACAATTTCAGCGGTTGGGCAAAGCTCTTTAATTTTTGCAATTAGCTTATCAGCAAATGGCTGATATTTTGTATAATCCCAGCTCTCATGGCTTGCCTGCTGAATGGTCACCACATCCCATTTGCAGAATTTTAGCATATCCACAACATTTGCTGCCTCTATACCTAGCTTCGCAACAGGTCCCTCGCCCTCAGCATAGCCCCAGTCACGGATTCCATAAGGACAAAATGAGCTATCCTTTTCAAGCTCAACTATATTGTTCCAATGTCTCTCCAAAGAGCAACCACCAATATATAGCGAGGTTAAACCTAACTCATTGCCAGGCACAGACTTTGTGCATTGTGGCAGATGAGAGCCAACGCAAATTGAAAAACTATTTCCAATCATTAAAACATTCATTTTTTCTCCTTTTCATAAAGAAGCCCATGCAAGCCTTGTTTGCAAGCATGGGCTAAAAGCTAATTTTAGTGAGTTAGAATACTTGGAGCACCTTCGCTAATTGCAGTATTGATAGCTTGCAAATATGCAAGAATAGATGCCTCAACAATATCGGTAGAAACACCTCTACCACGATATGTTCTGCCGTCCTCAAATAGCACGCGAACACTTGCCTCGCACTGTGCATCCATACCCTCTGTGACTGCTGAAAGCTGGAAGTCCTCCAAACGGCAGGTCACACCCAGAATATCGCAAATTGCACGGAAGGAAGCATTGATTGGTCCATCGCCTGTTGCAACCTTCTCAATCAAGCGATCCCCGACTGCTAAGCGGATTGTGCTAACTGAGGTAATTGCATTACTTGCCATTGAGCTAAAGCGATCTAGCTTTGCTAGCTGAACCTCATTTACACCAGCCTTGCTTGCCAATGCCTCAATATCAGCGTCAGACACTGTCTTTTTACGATCTGCCAATGCCTTGAACTTTGTGAATAGCTCGGTTACATAATCGTCATCATAATGGAAGCCCAAATCCTCAAGACGTTGAGCAAATGCATGCTTACCGGAATGCTTACCCAATACCATCTTATTGCGAGGAACACCAATTGACTCCGGTGTCATAATCTCATAGGTCAACGGATTTGCCATTACGCCATGCTGATGGATTCCAGACTCATGAGCAAATGCGTTCTCGCCAACAATTGCCTTATTGGCCTGTACGCGACTGCCTGTGACATTGCAAACACAGCGACTTGCTGCATAAATCTTTGTTGTATCAATATCAGTGTGAGCATGGAAGCACTCATGGCGTGTCTTTAGAGCCATAACAATTTCTTCCATAGCTGCATTACCAGCACGCTCGCCGATACCATTGATAGTACACTCAACCTGACCTGCACCTGCTGCGATAGCTGCCAATGAGTTTGCCACAGCCAAGCCCAAATCATTGTGGCAGTGTACAGCAATAACAGCCTTATCAATATTTGGAACATTATTGCGAATATCACGAATCAATGCACCAAATTCCTCAGGGATTGCATAGCCAACTGTATCTGGGATATTAACTGTTGTTGCACCTGCTGCAATTACGCCCTCAACAACCTTGTAGATAAAAGGACGCTCACTGCGAGAGCAATCCTCTAGTGAGAACTCAATATCATCACACAAATTACGTGCATACTTCACTGCCTCTACTGCCTGAGCATAAACCTCATCAGGTGTCTTACGTAGCTTTGCAGCCATGTGTAGTGGTGATGTTGCCAAAAATGTGTGAATGCGTGGGCGAGGAGCAACCTTTACTGCCTCCCATGCACAATCAATATCCTTTACCAATGCACGACTCAAGCTTGCAACTGTAGAATTCTTAACAAGCTTTGCAATGGAATTAACAGACTCAAAGTCACCAGTAGAAGCAATAGCAAAGCCGGCCTCAATGATATCTACCTTCATTGCTTCGAGCATCTCAGCAACAAGAAGCTTATCACGTAGGTTCATTGTGCAACCAGGAGATTGCTCACCATCGCGAAGTGTTGTATCAAAAATACGAATTTTTCTTGAATCTTGGGTACTCATATATCTTCTTTCCTACTATTTTCTCCGTCTATAACCAACAACTCCAAGGAGCTTGACGGAGTTACTAAAAAACCCCCAGGAGCTAATAAATTATCCTGCGGGGCTCTTCTTACTACTATTAACACAAATACAATACGCACAATCCCCGCATTAGCTAAGCAATGTAAGGCTTGTAAGTCGTAAATTGAATTGATTAAAAGTAATATTTGTTTTCATGGCGTTAATTTTCTCATATAACTGGGTAAAAACGCAAGCATTTTTTATGAAAAAACTCATTTCGCTACATATTTTAGCATAATTACGATATTAAATATAAAAGCAGCTACAGACTTTATGTGTCCATAGCTGCTTTAATTATAAACTTTACTCTTACCTACTACTTACCTAATAAAAATTATTGTAGGCTGTAGTAAATCGTCGCTCAAGACCTTCAATATACCTACACCAGTAAATATTTTATCGTTGATAAATTCAGCTCCTGAGCCTGTTGCACCATAAGTACCTCTTGGTAGAGTTTCGCCATCAATTGTTAGCTTTTGGCAATTTTCTGTTCCATCAAAGGCAACATTGATTTTAGGGAACTGGCGAGTTGCTGTTGTACATACAATCTCCTGCTTGCACAAAGAACCTGCATTAGCAATAGTTAATGAAGAACCACCAGAGTGCATAGAAATTGGCACATCAATCACTGCTGGAGTTGTATTCTTACCAAGAATTAGATTACTATTGGAAATATGTATTTCCTTATCAATACCAGTCTGATCACCACCAAGCAACAATGTTCCAGGGTAAGTAATTGTCATACCCTTTGGTGCAGAAATATTTGCCCAAATCTCTGATGGTGAAGTTGTTGACTTTATACCTGCGAAGATAAATGCTCGATTAGGGAATACTAGATTACCTCGTGTTCCAGCATTATAAACCTCTTCTGAATCAATATGAGAAATATCAGAAGTAAAGATTAGACCACCAGAGGTAATTGTTGCAGTCATACCCTCACCCAATGTTGACCTATCTCCAGTAAGCCCCTTTAGAACTAGAGAATTAACAGTCTTATCTTGCAATAGATTCAAGGAGTTTCCATTTACGCAGTATGCATTGGCAGTTGAAGCGAAATTTCTTAGGTTTTCTGTTGAAGGATAACCTGCTGGAAGCAAGAATCCATCCTCGTCTGCTTTTGCAAAATACCAAAATTGTGAACCACCAATAGCATTTACTATCCAAGGGACAATTTTTGCATTTTCTGAAGAGCCTTCACCAATTGCTATATCTTGGAAGTTTCCAATTTGAACTCTTCCCTTATATTTTGAAACACCATTAGTAACAGTAGATTGGTTGCTTGACTCTCTAATATGCCTGAAATTAACAGCAAAAACGCCTTTTCCGTCTGGATTGCTTACTTCTGCAAATAATAGAGAATTTGTTGGATAATTAGCCGCATCTGTTGGTTCTGAATTTGCGCACAATAAACCATCCTCAAGAACAAGTTGCTCAGAAGCATAGATAGAATCTAGAATTCCCTTAGCTGCCCAATCTCCATTATTCTGATTATTAATATTTATACCACCACCGCGCGAATAGAATGCTTTAGGGGCAAAGTGATTAGGCACTGGGCCATATGAACCATATCCGTGAGCCGATCCACAGTTAATAATACCAAAGGAATCATTCCAAGCATAAACATTAGAAGAAGACCCTAAGCCAATATGCCCCTCAAGACGCTGAGAAGCATTTGCTCCTGGTTGACTGCCCTCCCAGAATAGCATGTATACACCACCACCACGATCTCCAATTCCAAAGGAATCGTACTTATTCATGTGGGTCAAATCAAATACACCATTAAAATCTGATGCATCTGGAGTAAAGCACACACTACTTGGTCCATTATAATCAACTGTTCCCTCTCCAACAAAAGCGTTACTCGAAAAACGGAAGGTTACATTACCTCTTTGGGTATCACCATCTCTATTGCCTGCATTTGTTCCATCAAAAACAACCCTTGCTCCCTTTGGTATATTTAAAATAAATCCTGTTTCTAATGAAACTCTCTGAAGAGACTTACCTGTTACATCATCTCTACTTAAAGGATCAAAAGGACATCCTGCATCAAATAATAAATCATTTGAACAGTCAAATATTAGAGGGGTTTTTAAGCTTGGTTGAATATAAAAGTGTGGCAATGCCCAAGGAAGAACAACGCCATCTGTCTGCTCTAAACCAGAAATTCTGAAAAGAGGCATCTCTTTATCGCTACGCTCAAATGTGACTGTTTTAGCTCCTTCGCCGCCTTGTTGTCCTCGTAAGTAGAAGTTTCCTCCTTCTACACCAATCCAAATCTGACCTACTGTAATATCAGTATTAACAAACATACTCTTTGTGCCATACATAAAAATCATAGCGATATCATCCTTCTTAGAAGGATAGCCACCAGCCTCTGGATTGGTTAAGTTTTTCCAGTGAGTTGTATCCCAATATCTATCTGCCTGAGGAATGATTAGCATATAAACATTGCCCTCACCTGCTGGAGTTGGAGGAACAACCACAAGACCACGCTCTAGCGTTATATTTCCAGAGGCAGGATCAACTATGCGCTTTGTAATCTTAGTGAATCCATGACCGATAATTTCAATAGAATTACCATCTTCTAAGAGCCTTGCCACGCGAGTATCACCAGCAACATAATTTTCGTTATCGTCGATGAGCTTAGGCATCTTAATCACATCACCAATCTTAGCTATTGTATAGCTTGCATCATTATTATCCAATTCTGCAATTGAGCTAAAAGCCATAACACGTTGCTGATTCTTGATAAACTCTTCCTCCAGCACTTCAACGGTTTGGCCATTATTTGTTGTGATATCAAATGTTAGTTTTGCAGTATTTTGAGATTTTAGTGAATCATTTTCTATAGTATATGCTAAGGTAGTTGCAGCATTTATACCATTCCACTCTTTAACTACAACATTGTTGATTTCTAGGGTTGCATCAAAGATTGCATCTTCTAGAACGTATGTGACATAGGCAACAAGCTCTAAACCAGCATCGGTTTTATTATACCCAAATCCATTATAGGTAATAATAGTATCAGCCAATTGTGCTTTAATTGTATCACCATAGGTGACAAGCCCCCACTCATTAACAACAACTGGGCGGAAGTAGTAAGTACTTGCTCCAACAAGTGGTGAACCGTCATCTAATTTGTTAATTTTAATCTCTACCCCTTGCCCAAGCATAGCATTTGGAACTTCTTGTTCTATTACAATATCAGAGAAATCCTCTGTTGTAGAAACTTGATAGCTGACTGTTGCTGTGGTAGAACCAGCACCATAAGACTCAAGTATTACAGTTGGTTTAAACACATTATACTCTGTGGTATAAAGCGTAGAAGTAATAATCGCAGGTTGAGGATTCAATGTTGTAAACTCTACAGGATCTGTATATGTTGTTGCTCCTTCGCTATTGACCATCACAAGGCGAATATTATAGGTTACATTCGTTGTTAAACCCGAGATAGTATGTAGTGAAGCACCAAAAGCTAAAGAGCCTAATTCTACAGTTATAGGATTAGAGAAATCTACTGAAGTACTAACCTCAATTGTTCCCTCAACACCAGTTGCTCCCACACCAAAACTATCAATATTTGTAAATATATCAACATCTAAATACTTAACTTCATCAATTATTATATAGCCTGCTGCAGCGGTAGCCACAGGAACAAGTGAAGAATATGCTTTTTCTAAATTAAAATCTGGATTTGCTGCAGATTCCTCTGTCAAAATATCTGTATAAACATTTTCTGAATATGCAACAACATATGGATTTCCGAGAGCAGAAGCATCGACTGTAAAAGTTAAAATTTGTGTTGTTCCATCACTAGTTATAGACTGTGCTTCAGAAGAAGAACTCCATTTATCTTTAGGTAAATGACCAACATTACCATTTGTAGCTAATGCCCAAACCTGAGCCGTTGTTCCACTTGGAAATGTTGCAGCAACAGTCACATCAAAGCAACCTTCTGTTTCAGAAGCAACAGCTTTTTGGATTTCTAAATATTCTACACCTGTTGCATAACGAGCAGGAACACCCTCCATATTGATAATCCAGGCTCCGCCATCCTTTTTCATTTGGATAGCACTCTTAGCTTCTCCCATAGGGTTCTTACCACCAGACCAGTCCCATACATAGCCACGGAAATCATACCAACCAGCTTTTGTAACAACAAAATCTCCTGAAGCTGGAGATTCATTATAACCTGATTTTGCACCATGTGTATAAATCACATCACCATTGATAAGAACTGCACCACCATCATCATAGCGTCCCCAGAAGGTATAAGTACCTGGCTCCAACCAAATTTGTGATTCATAGCCAAAGGTGGTATTGTCTGACCAATTCCAAGTTTTACCAGTAAGTGGATTAACAACACTACCTGTGCCATTGATGCTTGCCATGAGTGTTGTGGCTGTAATATCACGTTTATTTGCATCTGTAATAGAATCATAGGTAACTGTTAAATCAGCTTCCTTGTCCTTAGCACAGCTATATCTGAACTGTTGGAAACCTGGTCTATACACAGTAGCATTTGCTTCTTGTGCCATCAGAAATAAAGCAAAAAATGCTAGAAATATATTTTGTGCTCTTTTCATTTTCTATTTCCTATGGGTAATTTATCTTTTAATAATTTTGTTTTATTTAATTATAATTGTAAGAGGTAGGTTTGGCTCAACAAATGTGCAAACATAGTATGTAGAAAGTTTATTTCCATTATTAAAGTGAGCCATAAATGTTGAAGTACCTAAAACGCGATTTGCAGAGACTTTTACGACCTCTGACTTTGTTGGATAATCGTCTCTTGCCTTATCTGCATCGGTTATTTCATTAAAGGAATCTGTTGCAAATAATTCCAACCATTCCTCTTTATACTCATCTTTGATAAATACAATAAATCTAGGCGTTGGATTATTATTTGTACTACCTAAAGCAAGCTTTTCACCATCATTAAATGTTGGAGGAGCACCATAGAAATAAATCAAGCGCTGCACTGGTCGGGTATCTGCACGAAAAGCTTGTCCTGATACTTGAGTTAATGTCGCTGGCAAATGAATCTCTGAAACATTGTCTGCTCCATACATAAACTGAGATCCTATAGAAGTAAATGTTGACTTTGAAAAATCAAACTTTTGAGCTAACTTAGAACATCCTTGAAAGGATCTTGATCCTCCCATTGATGAAAGCTTCTCAAAAGAATTATCCCCTGCTATAAGATTTGTAAAAGATGAGCAATTCTGAAATGCAAAAGATTCTATAGTTTGCAAATCCTTTGAAACCGTTACTGTTTCAAGATTATAGCAATATTGAAAAGCTGCTTCCGTAATAGCTGTAGCCCATGGAGCAATAATATGCTTTATCGGTGCATTATTACATGACTGAAGCATATTGTTTGCAATACTTGTGCAACCCTCTGGAAGATATACAACACCATTTGTTTCTGCAACACCACGAGGTGTAATTGAACATAAATTTGTACAAGAAGAAAAACACTGCTGTGGATATGATTTTTTATCCCACGCAGTCTTGGAAGAAATCACAACAGACTCTAGGTCTGGCATAGATGAGCAGGCTTTCTTATAAAAAGTAACAATCTCCTCTGGGAATACAATTCTTGTAATTCCAGATTTACTGAGAAATCCTTCCGTATTAACAATTGTTGGATATCCTATTGCTGCTGCTTCCATATCAGAGCAAAGTGTTGTCATATCAAGCACTGTTCCTACTGATGAATCATGAGAGACATAATACAGTCTTCCGCCTTCCCAACCAACAACGAAATTTCCGTCAGTAGCTCTACGCTTTGAGGATGTTGAATCTGCTGTTTCTACCCAAACTGGATCTGCAAAGCATAGTGCTGTTAAAGCACCGATTGTCAAAACAAACAATGATTTTTTCATATTACATAGTCCTCTTTAAAACAAGTAATTCATATGTTAATTTACTTTGTTTAAGGCGATTTATTTTATTATGATTGATAGAGGCATATTTGGCTCAACAAATGTGCAAACATAGTATGGGCAATAGCGAGATTCATATGTAGATACACCTAAAACGTTTGCACCTACAACCTTTACAACTTCAGACTTTGTTGGATAATCGTCTCTTGCCTTATCTGCATCTGTTATAGGAGCTAACTTATCCCCAAACATTGTTAACCATTCCGTCTTGTATTCAGCTTTAATAAAAACAATACGCCTTGGGTGAGTAGAAGAAGAACATCCATGCTTACCAAATATATTATCCTCATCACACTCAAAGGTTGGTGGCATGCCATAGAAATAGAATAAATTTTGCATTATAGTATTGTCCATACGAAAAGCATTCTTCCCAACATAAGTTAATGTAGCTGGCAAATGTATTTCAGGCACCTTGTCAGTTGTACCCCAAAAACATCTATATGGGATAGAGGTAAAAGTTGACTTTGAAAAATTTAATGGCATAGAAAAATTTTTACAATTTTTAAAAACTTGACTACCATCCAATGAAGATAAGTTTCTAAAAGAGTTATCTCCTGCTATGATTTTTGTAAGAGAGGCACAGTCGCTTATAGGGTAATTACCACCAATAGTATGTATATCTGGTGAAACTGTTATTGTTTCAAGTTTAGACATGGTGTAAAATGCAGCTTCCTTAATAGAAACAACCCAAGGAGCTATAACATGCTTAATTGGTGCATCATAACAAAACTGAAACATATTGTTTGGGATTGCGGTACAACCCTCAGGAAGATATACAACACCATTCGTTTCTGCAACACCACGAGGTGTAATCATAGAAAGAGAAGTACAACTACTGAAGCACTGCTTAGGATTTGAGCTAGGCGACCAAGTTGTCTTAGAAGAAATTACAACAGACTCTAGGTCTGACATAGATGAGAAAGCATTTTGATGAAAATAAATAATCTCCTCAGGGAAAACAATTCTTGTAATTCCAGATTTATTAGCAAATCCAGATCCATTTACTGTATTAGGATATTTTATTCCTGCTGCATCCATATCAGAGCAAAGTGTTGTCATATCAAGCACAGTGCTCACAGAAGCATCATGAGAAACATAATATAGCCGCCATGCTGAACCACCTGTGCCATCCCAACCAACAACGAAATTTCCGTCCGTAGCCCTGCGATTTGAGGATGTTGAATCTGCTGTTTCTGTCCAAACTGGATCTGCGAAGCATAGTGCTGTTAAAGCACCGATTGTCAAAACGAACAATGATTTTTTCATAAAAGTCCTTATTTGATTACAAAATTCTATATATCAATGGTTTAACCACTTATATATTTAATAATAAATATATCATCTATCTTGCATATTTGTCAAGACTAGTGCTATTCTTTCTACAATAAAAAATGTGTTATTTGCATTTTTTTTGCAGACTCACAAAAAATATATATTCAGAGGGAAGCTAAGGGATACTCGAATGTGGAGTACTAAGTTCTGCGGGGAGTAATGTTCCCTATTTTAGATTTTTAACTTTTTTACATTTTTCTAAAATAGATTCTATATATCTAAACTGTTCTTATTTAAGAGAAATTCTTTTAAACTCATAATGGTTATTCCATCCTCATCCTGATATGCTCGCAATATATTCTCTTTTGTAATAATTATTTTCTTAAAGCCGTCTCTTATCCCTAGTAAGGATTTCTTTTCCTGCATAATTTTTTCTACTGTTGGCATAGATAATACAGATTGAATATAATACCTCTTGTTGCCAAGATTTGCTATAAAATCTACCTCTGTCATTCTGTTGCCGCCTATATTCACCTCCCCAACATCTACATTATAACCACGAATTTGTAATTCATTATATATGATGTTCTCCATAATATGTGTCTCTTCTATTTGGCGGAAATAAAGGCTAGTATTCCTTAATCCAATATCTGTAAAATAACACTTAAATGGTGTATTAATATATTTCTTCCCCTTAATATTATACCTAAGTACTTTATTAACAAAAAATGCATCCTGTAAATAATCTAAATATTGCTTTATTGTTGGAGCTGATAAGTCTACTTTTTTTACACTTTTAAAGGTTGCGGTCAATTTTTGGGGATTAACCAAAGAACCTATGTTAGATGCTAATATATTTAATAATTCCTCTAGTTCCTCTGTGCTTTTAATTCTATTTCTCTCAATAATATCCTTTAAATAGGTTTCTTTAAACAAATTTTTCAAATACTTAACCTTGTCTTCTTCCTTTTGATAGGTAAAAACTAAAGGAATTCCACCATAAACAGTGTAATCACCCCAGGCTTTCTCCCAATTGTTGTCATAAATAGGATAAATTTCTGCAAAGCTTAATGGATATACCCTTATTTCATCCCCGCGTCCCCTAAATTCTGTGACAATATCAGATGATAAAAACTTTGAATTGCTTCCTGTTACATAAACATCAAGATTTTTAATATGCAAAAAGCCATTTAAAACACTAACAAAGTCCTCCATCAATTGGACCTCGTCCAAAAGAAGATAGTACATGTTATCATCCTTAATTAATGATTTTACATATTGATTACATGCATCTGGATTCCTATATTCTAAATTGTCTCTAGTATCTAAATCAATATGTATGATATGATGCCTATCAACACCTTCATCTAGTAAATGTTGAGTAAATAATTCAGACAGTAAATATGATTTGCCACATCGCCTAATACCACTCACTATTTTGATCATCCGATTATGCTTTCGATCAATTAGCTGTGTCAAATAAAAGTCTCTTTTAATTTTCATAGGTGTCTCTATTTTAGATTTTTAACTTTTTTGTGTTTTTCTAAAATAGAAATATATCATTTTGTAAGCAGAAAATCAACAACCTATTTTAGATTTTTAACTTTTTTACATTTTTCTAAAATAGAGAAGATGGATTTGTTGTGCACATGATAGCTCACGCATCACACTTGTTCACGCCATAGGCATGCGTGCAATAGCATGCCCAATTGGTGTTCGTGAATCCAAATTGACGCAATCTCTAGCGTCAAATCTCTCCACAAGACAAATAGTGTAAAAAAAATGCCCCTACCACAATTCTATGTAGCAGGAGCATTCTTCTTTACTTAAAATGGTAAACTTTTATTTAATAATAATCATTGTCAAAGGCTGTTCAAGCTGAGCAATCCAGTTTAGATATTTTCCAGCTGTTCCTGTTGATAGTTTACCAAGAAGCTTTACGCCAGGATAATTTGGATTTGAATTAAGCTGAAGATTAATCTTTGCAACATCAGCCTCAGGAAGCTCTGAAGCAGGTGTAAACTCACCAGCATCCAGCCAAGCTGGGTATGCCTCAGCATCAACAACAAGAGTATTCAGACCATTATTATTTGTATCTAACGAGTTTGATTGAACGCTTGTTGGCTTATCACCCTTGAAGACGATAATCTGATTACCATTTCCATTCTGGCCCCAGAATGCCTGTCCATCTAGTTTTGTAACAGTCTTTGGCATTACCATTGGGCATGCAAAGCCATTTTCATCAGTACACTTTGTTGCATAGAAAGCCTTATCGCCAACATATGTGAATGTACTCTTAGACAGATCCAAACCATGGGAAAGACGTAACTCACGGAAGGTTCCGGAGCCTGTTGCTACAAGCTTCATCTCATTTGGACTAATTGTTTTTAGCGACTTACACTGATAGAAAGCACCTTGTCCACCTGCCTTAAATTCATAAAGATCAGGAGATAAAACAATATTTGTGACATAGCTGCACTCGTAGAATGTTGAATTACCTACAACAACTACTCCAGTAGCGATAACCTCTTTAATGCCATCGCAATTAAAGAATTCTGCACCAGCAGAAATAGATGTTACTGTTGCAGGGATATTTACCTGACCCTCAATGCGCTCTGCTGTTCCGCGCTGATACATTGTAGAGAAAGCCTCGCACTCTCTAAATGGGCTATCACCTAATGATGTGATGCCAGCACCTAGTTCAACCTCAACAATTTTCTTATTTTCGTGGAATGCTTGATAACCGATAGATGTCATACTATCAGGCAGTCTTACAACAGCAGGTGTATTTTCAAATTTAAAGAAAGCTCTTGCATGTAGTGACACTGGCTCAAGACCAATATCAACATCCAATGTTGACATATCAAGAACACCGCCAGCAACACAAACGCTTGGAGCAAGATATAGCTTTCCTCCGTCTTTAACTACATGCATAATGTAAGTGCCATCAGTTACAGTCTGAGTAGAAAATTTCTGATTGTTATCTAGGCGTGTATATGTACCAACACCACTGATCCACCAAGTCTTTGAAGGATCTTTGCAGAACATCCAGTTTGCAGTACCGTCTGTACCAGCAGTAGTTTGTCCTACATAGAAGTTTGAATAATAATCAGACTCCTCCATCATAGAATCTGTAATAGCTGTAAAGTTATTTTCCTGCCATGATGCCTTATACTCATCCTCTACACGGATAACATAACGAGAACCTGCGGCACCACTTGAAGGCATTAGAGCATTTGCACCAAGCGTTGGAACAGAACCAGCAAAGCTGATATTTGCGCCACCTGCCATATTAGCAAATGCATTAGCACCGATTTCAGTTACAGATGCAGGAACAATAACAAGTGAAATTCCAGAGCAATTTGCAAATGCATTTGCTGGAATTTTTGTCATTGGTGTTAGTGTTAAATCAATTGTCTGAATAAGTGCTGTACCCATGAATGATCCCTCACCTAAGGTTAGCGCACCAAGATCCTTAGAGAATGCAACACGTGCAAGAGCAGAAGCATTAGCAAAAGCATTTGCACCAATTGTGGCAACTCCCTTACCAGTAACTTGTGTGATGCTTGTGCAACCTGCAAATAGTTCTTCAGATATTGATGTAACACTATCTGGAAGCACAACAACACCTGCAGTAATTGATTGAGTTGAAAGACCTACAATACTTAGACTTGAGCAGCCCTTGAATGCACCCTTACCTGCTTCATTATAATTAAAGCCGGAAGAAAGAATTAGCTCTTTAAGATTTGTGCAATTTTCCAAAGCATAATCACCCATATAATCTGCACCTACAGGGAGAATAAGCTTACTAATCTTTGTCACGCCCTTAAATGCTTCATCTGCCAAGCCTGCAATTTCAATTTCCAAGTCATCAGAAATTTTTACTAGCTCAAGCTCAACAGTTGCATCAGCAGCCAACTCATCAGAAACGTATTTTACAAGATAAGCACCATTTCCATCTGGGATTAGCTTAAAGGTCCAGGTGTCTACAGTATTACAAATTGTAATAGAGCCATCATCATTTTCTGAAACGATATTCCACTCAGTTGGTCCCTTTGGAAGATCCTCCTGAACAAGCCAGTTCCACCAGCCGCTTTGGTTCACACCAATTGTTGACTTACCAAGTGTCTTCTCTCCAGGATAAGAGGCTTCGCTCTTCATATCCTCTGTTAGAGGAGTGAAATTTTGTGCTGTCCAAGATGTGCACTTCTTTGCATCAACATATAATACATTATGTCTGCCACTATTACGTGGAGTAAAGCAGTCTGTTCCCAAAGTTACAGGGACCTCACCAAGAAAACGAAGATTTACATACTCCGTTCTGCCATTCTGTTGCTGACGAAATGCATTTGCGCCGACGTTGTTCAGTGTTGAAGGCAAAATAATTTTTTTATCATTAGGCAATGCTATACCATAAAAAGAACTTTCTTCAACAGCAGTAAAGGTTGATTTTGAAAAATCAAGTCCGTGCTTTAAAGGGAGTTCACGGAAGGAGCTATTTCCAACATTATCTGTTAAAGCCATAACAGATGGATAAAAATTTGTTAAGTTCCAGTTTTGATACATTGTTCCATTATTATTACCACTAGTTACAGAATATAACTCTGGAGATAGCTCAATGCTACATACTGCTCCATTTTGATAAAATGTTGCCTGACCAATTTTTTTTACACCTCTAGCAATCATGTTAGTATATGATTTACAGGCTTCAAATGTGTAGTTTGGAAGTGTTGTAACCGCATCAGGAAGCTTAATTGTACCAACAACCTTTTCTTCTCCACGTGTGTATAATGTCGTTAATGAATGACACTGTGAAAAGCCGTGAGTATTAGCAAAAGAGGTGAAGTTACTTCCTAACTCAACTGTTACTAGGGCATTACAATTTTGGAAACACTGCTGACCGATTTTTGTAACCTCATCTGGGAAATAAATTTCCGTAAGCTCTGTTTTTAGAATAGCATAAGCGTTACCTCGGAAGCCATTTGCATCAAACTCAGTACATGTATACGAATAGCCAGCAGCAGCCAAGTCGCTATTCAAGGTTGACATATCAAGAACAGTGCTTCCGCCATCAGCCTTAGATACAAACTTGGCTTTATACTTTGAATTTAATTCGATCACCCAATTACCATCTGTAACCTGAGGATTTGAACCCTCTGAAACAATAGTCCATGCAGCAAAAGCATCAATAGACAACACGGTAACAAATGCAAACAATATCGATATAATCTTTTTCATAATTATCCCTTAGTTATTTCCTTAATCATAAATTCAATTGTTAACTTCACCCATTAGGTGAATAAAAACGGTTTCATTTATATTGCATAAAAAATCTAACTACTTACAAATCAACACAATAACGAAACCATTTACTTAAATAATATCTCAAAATATCTAAAACAAATCAAGACAATTATATCTGCACCCGTAAATCCTTAGGAAAAGTATTTCACAGAAGGCTAAGCACAAGCGATAAAATTTACGCTATCTCTGCTCGGTATTTTCGTAATTTCATTAAATTAGATAATTAAATAGGCAACGCAATTTGCGTGTTTATTTACTACTTTATTGGCTCAACATGAACAATTATGTGTGTTCGCTTACCGAAGCGCTCCTTTAGCATTAGCTCTATTTTCTTTGTTAATTCATGAGCCTCTACCACTGGCATATCCTCTGGTAGTCGTATATGCACCTCAACCGCATAATTTGCACCAATGCTTCGTGTACGTAAATTATGTGGGTCACAAATTATTGGGCTGCTGCTTTTGATAATAGCAAGCATTTCATCTTCTATTTCCTTAGGAAGAGAATGCTCCATAAGCTCATTAACTCCAGGTAACACAAATTCAATTCCTGCTTTAATTACAACAACACTAACTATTATCGCTGCTATTGGGTCCAAGATACTCCACTTATCTCCCAATGCGATAGCTCCCCCGATACCAATTGCCGTACCTATAGAAGAAAATGCGTCTGACCGATGATGCCAAGCATTTGCTATCACTGCAGGGCTAGAAAGCTTCTTCCCTTGCTTAATGGTAAATCTATAAAGCCACTCCTTTGCAACTATAGAAACGATTGCAGCAACAAACGCAATAATACTTGGACCTGCAATCTCTCTTCCATTTATAATATTGGATACTTCAACTACTCCATGCTTCAAAATACCAAATCCAACTCCACACAATGCAAGTCCCACCAAAATAGATGATAGTGTTTCGTATTTTCCATGTCCAAAATCATGATCCTCATCAGATGGCTTTGATGCCACTCTTACAAAAACCACAACTGCAACATCTGTAGCTAGATCGGAGATAGAATGAATTGCGTCCGCTATCATTGCTGTACTATTACCAAATATTCCAGCACATAGTTTAGCCAACGATAGTGCAATATTCACTATTGCACCTATAAATGTAACATGACAAATTTTTGTTTCTCTAATACTCATATTTTTAACAAGATAATTGTATGCCAAGCTTCCTTGCAAGCTTTCTTGCAAGCTTCTCTGCAGAATGTTTATTTTTAAAGCTACAAATTGTAATATCCTCTTGCTGCAATACCGAAAGCGTTATAGAATACCAAGGTGTTGCTAAATCAACGCTATCAATATATACAGGCACAACTTGAACTGCTTCAACCTCAGAAAGCTTTCCTTCTACAAGCTTCTTTGATAAAAAGCCCTTACCCTTTACAGAAAATGTCCCTCTCAACATATCAAAAGATATGGATGGACTAAAGAGCAAGCAATACATAAAATAAAGCCCAAACAATGTTGAAATCAGCATGAGTGCAATCACATAAAATATAACATCAGAAATCGGCTTACCAATAAATGCTGCAATAAAAATTAAAAACACTCCTGCAAATGCTAATAGCTGTCCAAATACAAAAGCAAAAACATTGAAGGCTACTATTGAATAGGTTTTTGCTGTCACACTGCTTGTGCTTGAAATTGTCAGCTTACAAAATCTAGGTGTTTTCTCAAAAATGGTCATAGGTAAAATCTCCAATTTATTTTTATCATTGATTAAAAGCTATCTACAATGCGTTCAGAAAGTGCACGCTTTGACGGAGGGTGAATATCATCTTCTTCACAAATATCTGCACAAGGGACTGTATTAACACCTTTTGCAAGCTCTGGGATTTTGGCCTGCACGCGTTGGATTGCCTTCCATTCTTCATCCTTGCGCCAGATGTAGTTAGCAATCTGCACAATTGTTATTGGAAGCTCTGCATCCTGAAAGTCTGTGCGAAGCTGATCAAAATATTCTAGCAGTAGCTTATCATATACTTGTGCATCTGACATTGATGTATTAGACTCTCCCTGATAAAAAACTACTCTTGATAGAGAATATGGGATAAGTCTTGTCATCATCTTTTCATATAAATATCCATCTGCATTCCACGCCCCATAGGTTTCGTGCATCGAATCAAGATGTCGTGCTTCCATTGGCACAAAAAGCTCTGGCTTTGTGGCACGGTCGTATGCGAGCCAGCTTTGAATTGTAGATGCTCCTTGATAGCATGCGATTATGCCAACAGCAACACCGCGTTCCTTACAAAGCTTTTGTCCAATAAAATACCCTATTGCTGTCCAATACTTAGCAGTTTCTTTTTCGCAGATTTGCCAGCCATCCTTTGTTTTAAAATGCTCACAAGTATGGAGCTCAAAATCTATAGTGAAAAGGCGAAGCAAATTTTCTGAAGCATAGTTTTCCTTTGGCTCATTTGTGTTTTCAAGCTTCATTTCTGCATTTGATTGGCCTGTAATTAGAATTACCTCACCAACATAAATATCCTTTAGGCAAATGCACTCCCCTGCTGACTCTGCCACAAGCTCATAGGGTCCACCACATTCCATCGGTGGCAGGGTGACTAACCACTTACCATCAACTGGTTGAGCCTCTAGCTTTACCCCATTAAATGACACAGTGACTGGAGCAATGCTTTCGCCATATATGCGAATTGGCTTTGAATGCGGAAATACTGCAGAATTTGTGAAAATAGGATTAAAAGAAAATGACATAGGCTATTCCTTTAAAGCAATTTGATAATCTATACTCCCAATATCTATAATAAAATCAATAAAAAATCAGGATAATCCAAGTACTTTTCTAAAATGAATAATCGAATCAAAATATCCATCGGCCTCAACAACTGGAGAAAGATGACCTAAATAAACAAGTGCAGCCCTTGCCGAAACTCCAGAAGGGCGTTCTATCGCTCTTATTTTATTGTCTACCTCATTTATTATTTCTCTGCCAATTTCTTGACGTCGCTTTATCTCAACGACACAAATGGTTCTTCTTGTTTGTATAAGCAAATCTATTTGACATCCTTTTTTGCTTCCACCAACACGTCTATATGGTGCAGCAGATGTAACCAAAGTCCCTTTTAAATTGATTAGTGGGATTAGCTCTCTATAATTATTAACTACTAAATTTTCAAATGCTAAACCTAGTACGGTTTCTATTCCTTCTAATGCTTCTAAAGAAACACAATCAAATGCACCATCATCAATAATTCTTTTCATTGGTTCTATATATTTTATATAAAACCTAGAATAATTATCTCTTAAACGAAAGCGAATTTCTCTTGATGGTTTTCCTGTCTCAGGATTGATAGATACATCACTAGAAACAAGCCCTGCTTCTTCTAATCGTCTTAACGCAGCAGAAACTCTACCTCCCTTATCTACTCGAAGCATTTTAGAAATTTCCGTACCCGTTTTAGAACCATCCGCTAAACATCTAAGAACTTGAGCAGAAAAGTCTTGTTCTTTACTTATGACATCATTAAACATTTCGTCAAAATCTGTTCTTAGAATACTATTAGGCATAAAACAAAGACGTCTAATATTTTCAAAAGCTGAAAGCGAAGGATTTATCTCCTCTAGATATCTAGGAACACCGCCTGTGACAGAAAGAACATCTATAATTTCTCTTTCATCTATACGCGAAGCTGCTTTACCCCAAAACTTAACACAATCTGAAATTGGTAATTCTTTAAGAACGATATCCAAGGAGCGTCTTCCCAAGAAAGCACCATTATCTACAATATTTTCTCGTATCCATGTTGAGACACTACCACAAACAACAAAAATTAATTTTTTATGTTTTTTGAATAAATTATCCCAAGCCATTTTAAGGTCAGAGGCAAAACTTTTGTCATAATATGCCATCCACGATACCTCATCGAGCAAGACAACTGTGCGCTCAGAATCATTTATTTGTGAATCAATTCTTCTAAACGCATCCAACCAGTTGGATGGAGGTGTTGATTCTATCGATGTTTGGTTAGCAAGTTGTTTAGCAAAAGTAGCAAGTTCGTCATTGTTAGTTAGTCCTTTTTCTGGACGACGCCCCTCTAATTTAATAAATCTGCTTTTAGAGCGTTCTGCAAAAACCTCAATAAGAGTACTCTTACCGATTCGTCGACGTCCTCTACAAGTAACAAGCGATGCGGTTTGTTTTTGCAACAGCGCATTTAACTGATCCAAAGCATTTTCTCTACCAATAAACATGACCATACTCCTTTTTATAGCATTTAATATAACAAAATTACGCATGGTAATACAACAATAAAATTTCCCCTAAAGTCGTTTTTTGAATTTAGGGGAAATTTTTTATGGCTTAAAAAAATTTCCCCTAATCTTGATTTTGGCGATTAGGGGAAATTATTCACATTTTGGAAAACAATACAACATACAACAGTCTCCAACTATCTGGGCGCATCCGAGGCGGGGAAGGCGGGAAAGGCGGGGGACGACGCCCCCGCACCCCAAGATAAACTTGAGTGAGGCAATTTTTGCACCCCGAGATAAACTTGAGTGAGGTAATTTTTGCTCCACAAGAAAATTTATTACATTAGAGCTTTCAAAATTGATTCTAATGTGCCTCCTGGCTTGATATAACCACACCACACCTCTTTTGCACGGCGAACTACATATTCATTACACCAAATTGCACGTTGCTTATTGATACCTGTGCCTGATTCAACCGGAGATAGCAAAAGTGCAATACCTGACTTAACACAGGCAGCAATCTCTAGTGGCAAAACTGTTGGCAAACCACCTGGATAAACTGCTATAAAACGACGTTTCTTCATTATTATACGCCGTAGAACAGCTCGCTCTTGAGGACTGGTAAAAGTAGAAATAACAGGAGCCAACACCCCTGAAAAAGATTCCTCCAACTGCAAAGTATCCATTTCCCCTAAATGCAAAAAATCTATTTTCTCGGGGTGCGGGGGCGTCGCCCCCCGCCTCGTCCCACGCCTCCGCTCCAACTTAAACACAGGCTCATCAGCTCTTGATTCCTGACTCGCCACAAAAGCAACGAATGGCTTATTTAACAGCTCTATATTTCCCAGATAATATGCTGTCACTGGACCAAATCTATCCATGGACCAACACTTAGGATTATTCTCCACATAAACACGAATCGCATCAAGTTGCTTATACGAAGAGATTATCTTCTCCCAATAATTCTCTTGCCAAAGACTTGTACCAATATCACGTGCCAACCCATTATTTCTAAGCAAACGATATTCATACGCAGCAAGGCTTTTAAGCTTGCCGATAATTTTACTGAGATGCCGCTCACCATTACTAAGTTTATTCTCTATTTTTAAAATTAAATGAACATGATTTGGCATCACAACAAAAGAATCTACAAAAACCTCAGGATTATATTGCTGCAATGATTTAATGAGTGATACAACAGCTTCCCCAAGTGCATTCAACACACATTTTTCACCAACTATCGCACCTAGTTCACTCTTATTCTCTGTCACCTGGAATGTAACAAAAAACCACCCAAACTGATAATTTATTCTATTATTCCTAAGTTGTGGTCTGCGACATACTTTATTCGTCGTAGGTTCTGTTCCCTTTTTTAACATACAAGGAACGATTTCTGCATTTTTATTCATCGTCTAACTCTCTTATGTATTATTCAACTGATTATGTATGATGTTCTCTGTTGACTTACATTCTACATAACAAAAAAATATTTGTAAACAGAAAAGAAAACATAAAAGTCCCAAATTCTTAGAATGTTATTTGCAAAACTAAATGCACCTGTTTTGGTGCGTTTAGTCGTGCGATAGGGATTAGAGTTGCATAAATATTTTAAAAGTAAGGGGTTTTAGTAAAAACACAAAGTTTTCTATGGGAAAAGGTGCATTTAGTCGTGCAAAGTTGCATTTACTTTTGCATACTACACCATATTTGGATACAACAAGGAATAAAGTTTTTGAAATTAAATTTAACAGCGAAAAAAAGAACTTATAAAAACAAAAAACCAGTCAAACGACTGGCCTTAAAACAAAAATGGTGGCGAGAGAGGGAATCGGACCCCCGACACGGGGATTTTCAGTCCCCTGCTCTACCAACTGAGCTATCTCGCCACTTAAACTTCTTTTATGTCAAAAGAATGCGCATATTCTACCACAACCGCGACTGGCAAGTCAACACTTAAAAATTATTTTTTAATTATAAACACTTTTACCTTTAAAATCGCCATTTATTAGCAAAAAACTTATATTTTATACAACTATCAATTAACATTATTCTATTATGGAAGAATTTTTTCAAGTCTTGCGACTTTTTTCTTCTTATGTTAGAATATTCCGCAGATACAGAAACAAAGGATTACATATGAAAACCATTTTTTTAAAACGCATCCTATTCTTCGCTACATTTATCTCTTTTATTGCAATGCCTAGCGAAGCTAATGCTTGGTCTTTATTTGGCAGCGAAAAGGATGATGCTCTTGAGGAAGCAGACAATACCTATGAGTCTGCTATTGTTGCCTGTGAAGAAGGCCGAGCAAATGATGCTATGGCTCTTTTTTCTAATGCCCACAGCCAATATTCATCTATTAAAAATACATATCCAGGTTTTGAATCAGAGCATATAAACGATAGATTGGGCTTATGTAAACATCAAATGAAAATCATTAAAGATGGCATAGTGTCTGGTGAAATATCTGTACCATCTCCAGATGAAGTTCTCGCAGGAGCAGGTTCCACAGGTAACAATGCCCCTATCAATATTGGTATGCCTAACTCAGAAGGAACTGTTGTAAAAAAAACATCCTCTCAACAAGATAATGAGGATGACTCTACAGAAGATTCGTATAGCATCGCATTTTCTCCAAATAATCCTCTTGCTGGAGCAAATAATGAGAAGAGAATTCAACTTATAACTAGCATGCTTAAAAACGGATATACAACTGATGCTATTCTTTATATAGACGAACTCGTTGAAATTGAGGGAGATAAGACAGATATTTCCATACGCTGCCTATATGTTAAAGCACTAATTTCTGTGGGTAATAGAGCACTAGCAAAATCCGAGCTTAACAAACTAAAGGAATTGGAACCAAATAATCCTTCTGTGCGTAGCTTGGCTGCTGCCTTAGCTATTGCAGAAGGGAAGCCCATGGAAGCGATGCTTCAGTTAGATAAAATTATAGAAGAATATCCAGATTATGCAGAGGCTCGCGTAAATTATGCTTATCTTCTTTTGATGATGGATCCTGCAACCTATAGAGACGCAGCAATTATGAGTTATACTCTTGCTTTAAAATTAGGTGCAAAACGTGATATAAATTTGGAAACAAATTTGAACATTGTAATCAAATAAGACACCTTGTTTTTTTAAGTACTTAAAAACAATAAATTTACGAGACAATTTATGCCACCAAAACGGAAACGAACAGACTATATAGAGTCAGAGCAGCCACAAAAGATTCAGCCATACAATCCTGAAGCAGAGGGCGCAATTCTTGGTGCAATTCTTATAGATCCAGAAAGAACCCTTGATTTATGCTCTAATGAAGACATATCTGAGGATAGCTTCTACATTCATTCTCATAAAATAATTTTTGCAACTGCACGTGATCTTTATAACAAGGGGTTGCCGGTTGACCCAGTATCTATTTCTGACGAGCTACAGCGCATGGGTAAGCTTGATGAAATTGGTGGCATTGCCACACTTGAGCACCTTGCAGAACGCACTATGTCTGTTGGATATGCAGCACACTATGTAGAAATATTACATGACAACGAATTATTACGTCGTATCATTGACGTGGCATTATCTGCAGAAACAAAGTGTTATGCACGCGATCGTAGCACAGACTTGATTTTAAGCGAAACAGAGCAAGCTGTTCTCTCTATTTCAGAAAAGCAAAAGTATAAGGCGCCTACTTGGGCATCATCTGTAGCGACAACATTTGATCATTTAAATTCATTAATGAGTCATACGGATGGCTTGAATGGTTTATCTACAGGATTAACAGACCTAGACAACCGCATGCAAGGCTTACGCCCAACAGAGATGATTGTGCTTGCTGCACGACCTTCTATGGGTAAGACATCTCTTGCAATGAATATTTGTGAGAATGTTGCTGCAGGAAGAACAACAAGTGGCACACATACAGAGCCAAATCCTGTTTTAATTTTCTCATGTGAAATGTCAACAGAGGCACTTATCACACGTATGCTCTGCTCTGCTGCTGGCGTTCCTGCTGTAAGCATTATGAAGGGAACTGGTGACAAGCAGGTTATGACCAAGCGCTTAATGCGTGCTGCAGATGATTTAAGTCAGCTTCCTATTTATGTTGATGATACTGGTGGCTTAGACGTAATGGAAATGCGTGCTCGCGCTCGCCGCATGCACAAGCGTTTTGGTGTAAAGTTAATTATGATTGACTACTTGCAGCTACTCAACAGCAAAGCATATTCACATCAAGGCCGTCAGCTAGAAACCTCTCACATTTCTTCTCAGATCAAGGCAATGGCCAAGGAGCTTAATGTTCCTGTAATCGTGCTATCTCAGCTATCACGTAGCCCAGAGCAGCGTGATAAGAGCGGTAAGCCAAAGCTATCTGACCTACGTGACTCTGGTGCGATTGAGCAGGATGCTGACGTTGTAATGATGCTTCGCCGTCCATGTAAGTATGAGGGCTCTGAGCATTCTGATGATAAGACTCTTGCAATCGTTGATGTAGCAAAGAATCGTAATGGTCCGACTGGAGAAGTAGAGTTAAACTTTGAGGACTCATTTACTCGCTTCAGTAATCGCGTTTATGGATCTCGTTCAGATGAACCATTTAATCCTAATTCAAGCATAGAGGATCAGCAAGGTTAACATTGCCTTGGTTTTTGCGCTATATATTTGTTGTGCAATAATGGTCTACTTTTCTTTGCTGTTGGAGTATATTTAAATGTTTGCGAAGGTTGCTACTGATGCCGCATTAGACAAAACGTTTGATTATATTATTCCGCCAGAATTTGAAGACAAAGTAATGGCGGGGTCTCGAGTTGTTGTTCCATTTGGCAAGAGAACACTTGAAGGATATGTTCTAGCAACAACAAAAACAACAGAATACGATGGCAAGCTACGCGAAATAAAGGAAGTCATCGGGGATAGACCTTGGATGTCTAAGCATATCCTTAAGCTAGTAAGCTGGATGGCATCCTACTATATGGCACCAATTGAGCTTTGTCTTAAGGCTGTTATTCCCGCTCCAATACGAAATACAAATAAAGGCGATGGTTTTCAAAGCAGGCTATACATTGAAGCTCTTATTGAAGATGAAGATGAGCTCACCGAACGAGTTGATTTAAAGCTTACAGAACGCCAGCACTCCCTTTTGTCTGCTCTATTTAATGAGGGAGCAATTCCTCTTAGTGCATTTGCTAATGAGCAAAAAACAACTCCTGCAACTCTACGCAAGCTCGAAGAAAGAGGCTTAGTTAAAATATTTGAAAAAACAGAGCGCCGTGATCCTCTTGCTGGAAAAAACTTTCTTCCAAGTAAGCCACTTCCACTAACAGAAGAGCAAGCCAATGCAAAGAAAATAATTTGTGAAGCAATTAATCAAGCTTGTAATTTAGAAGAACAACCTCCAAAGCCAATTCTCCTTTTTGGTGTAACTGCAAGTGGCAAGACAGAGGTATTCTTACAAGCGATTGCGGAAGTATTAGCAGCAGGAAAATCTGCAATCGTTCTTGTTCCAGAAATTTCTCTTACTCCACAAACAATTCAACGCTTTGCTTCACGCTTCGGAAAAATAACTGCGGTTTTGCATAGTAAGCTTTCTGATGGAGAAAGACATGATGAATGGCATCGCATTTATACTGGTGAGGCTCGCGTAGTTGTAGGACCTCGCTCTGCAGTATTTGCACCTGTACACAATCTAGGGTTAATCATCGTAGATGAAGAGCATGAGCCAAGCTACAAGCAAGAGGAGGCTCCCCGTTATAATGCGCGTGATATTGCAGTAATGCGCGCGAGCTACGAACACGCTGCCACAATTCTTGGCTCTGCCACTCCTTCACTAGAAAGCTGGCACAATGCGAAGAATGGGAAATACATTATTGCGAGCATGCCAAATCGCGCTTCAAAGCAGATGAGTAAGCCAAATACAATTATTATTGATATGCGTTTGGAGTCGATGGGTAAAGCAGCGCCACCTGTGTTTTCAAAGGATTTAATTGATGCAATTCAACGAAGGCTTAGAACCGGTGAACAGGTGATGCTATTTTTAAATCGCCGTGGCTATGCACCGCATGTTACATGTCCTGCATGTGGTCACACAGAGGAATGCGAAGATTGTGCCACAGGTATGACCTATCACATCGATGACAATCGGTTACGCTGCCACCTTTGTGGTATTGAACGCAGCTGCCCAAGTGTATGCCCTCAATGTGGCAATGAAAATTATCGCTTCACTGGCATCGGCACACAAAGAATTGAAAAAATTGCGCAAAAGCTTTTCCCTAATGCAAAAATACAGCGTATGGATGCTGATATTACTTCTCGCAAATATAGTCACGAGGAAATTCTTGCCCGTTTTCGTGCACGAGAAATTGATATTCTTATTGGCACACAAATGATAACCAAGGGGCTAGATTTCCCTAATGTATCATTAGCTGGAATTTTGAATGCTGACAGTGCTCTACACATACCAGATTTTAGAGCAGGAGAACGCACCTTCCAATTAATTGCACAAATGGCTGGGCGTACTGGCCGCGGGCTATTGCCAGGCGATGTTTATGTGCAAACACAAACACCTGAAGCACCAGCAATTAAATTTGCAGCAACAGAAAATTTTGATGCCTTTGCTTGTCAGGAATTGGATGATCGTAAGGAATTAGACTACCCTCCTTATTCAAAATTTATTTGCATCACACTACGGTCAGAGTCAAATGAAGCAGTATGCAATTATGCAGAAAAACTAGCCAGCCAATTAGAAGCGATTGCAAACAATCGCTTTCGCGTATTGGGTCCTGCACCAGCACCACTGGAGCGAATCAAAAAATATTGGCGACACCAAATATCGATATTTACAAACAAGACAAATCTTGTGCTTGCTTATTTAAAGGAGGCCCAGCGTGTTCTACCTCCACCAAGCGATGTCGGAATTGCAATTGATATTGATGCAATGAATACGATGTAGTTGGGTAAAACGACAGCTAAATTTTATGCCGCTATTGAGTACAAGCAAAACTCATAAGCCTAAACTATACGTTGTTTTCTATTTCCCATTGCCTATCCTAAATTTGCATGTAACTGTCTAAATTAGGATTATTCTATGCCTACTGATTCATGAAAGTCTTCTATCGCTTGTTCGGTTTTTTCTTCTATTTTTTCTCGAACTGCTTCATTTCTTAAAACCTGCTCTTCTATTGCTTGAGAAAGATTATCAACCGAATGTCGCAGAGTCTCTTTAGCTTGCTCTACCTGTTGAGCATGGGCTTCATCATCAGTAACGTTTTCAGGCACTCCTACGTTATTTTGACCTTCCCCTATTTCTGCCTTATTTATATTAGAGGGTTGTGCTTGATCTATGTTATTAAAAAACAAGTTGTTGAGAAAAAAGAATAAGGCAGCCATTAAGGCAATGAAAAAGCATATATAGAGAACAACAAATCGCTTCTTTTTACGTGGTCTCTTAAGCATATTCTCAATATCTTCAAGTACGGCTCGTGAAGAAAAATATCTATCCGCCAAACGGGGTGCACATGCTTTATTAATAATCTTCATCCAAGCTGGAAATAATGGAGAAGAAATATCTGCTTCTGCTCTTGGAGCATAGCCAAATTCATCAACAGAACGCCCCGTGCTTATAGAATAAAAAAGCTTACCAAGACTAAAAATATCTCCTTGTACGCTTCCATGGTTTTCTGGTGGTACATATCCCGGTGTTCCAACGATCGAATTTGCTTCTCTATAATCGATAGCTAAGCCAAAATCTGTTAGAACTGGTTCTTCATTTATAATGAGGACATTACTTGGCTTAATATCTCTATGTATTAGATGGTTATTTTGAAGATATTCTAGGCCATTCAGCAATAGACGTGCCATTGAAATACATTCATCCATTGGCAATGCTACACGGCTAGAGATTATTGAAGAAAGTGTCTTTGGACGATATGTTTCGGGATTAATTTCGCGCCCTGTCTTTTCATCATCAGCTAAAGCCATGACGCTATAGAATTTGGTTTTTTCTTTATTCTCCCAAAAATCATATACTGGTATAAGACCCTTATGCCAAGGAAGCCTACCATATGTTGAAACTCCGCGCATTTCTCTTGCATATGCAGCATCACCAATAGATGTTTTGTTAACTATTTTTACTGCGCAAAAAGTATCATCTGATGATTTTGCAAGCCAAACACTACCATATGCACCAGACCCAATCTCCTTAAGGAAACTATATTTGCTAAGATTGCAATCCGTCATTATCTATTTCTCGTTTTAAAATTGCTTCAAATTTTTCTCTTAATCGCCTACGAATCTGATAAACATTACTTTTCGTAGCTCCAAAGGTTTGGCAGACCTTATCTGTTGGCCATTCTTCAATTTCAAGAGCGTGAAAAATTTGAAAATGCTCCGGTGAAACCTCTTCTCGTAATATCTTTAATGCTCTCCCTATTGTAACAGCACGCCATTCCTCATCGATGATAGAATCCAATTCTGGATTATGGGAAATATCCACCTCATCTATTGGAGTAAAGGACACTCTTTGACCATTGCTAATATGACTACGCTGGCGCAAAATATCATTTACACGCCAACCAACGAGATTTCCCAACCACGCTCTAAAATTTCCTTTTTTTCGATCATATACAAAGCCATTTTCAAAATGATGAATAACATCTACCATTACATTTTGAACAACATCATTGGCCTCTTGCTCTAGTAAGCCTTTTGAGCGAGCAATTCCAAAGATAAAGCCAGCATATAAATCAAAAAATCTACTCCACGCAGCTTCAGTGCCCTCTTTTACGCCATCCATTACGCTTGATCTAGTTATATCGCTCTTGTATGTATAGTAACGCATGAATCTTTAATTATTAAGTTGTTATAAAATTATTTTTAGCAATGGTATGAAAAATTTTACACTAATATCTTTATATATTATTTTAGAAAAATTATATCCAAAACCATTTTCGCATTCAATGTCAAATTATTGACTAAATGTAAAATTGATGCTTTATTAGACATCAATATTTTCTATTTAACGAACAACGAAGAATAGAATACATTATATTACATAAAAAAATCTATTATTTCTCTAATCAGAGCTCTTAATTCCACTCATTCTTCCCATAACATCTCCAAATTCTAGAATTTTATCATTTAGATTAAATTTTTTTTTAAATAGTCAATACGACCTACTAAATTAATACGGAACAAAAAGTTGTTTTTATACAAATTTTGAAAAAAAACTTATTTCAGCTATTTTATACCGAAATAAGGATTAAACCTATTTATAAAAAAATTACCTAGAAGCAGAATGCTTTCTAGGTAATTGAAGTATCTATATATTATTTTGTAGGATATCAATAACTATTTTCTTTTTCTTGGATCTGCGCCATATCTATTTCTCCCTACAGTTCCATCAATAAAGCCAACTATAAACGACAATGCCATGCAAACCCAAGGGGCATAATATGCTATGCAAATTAATAGCAGTGCCTTTCCTTTAAATTTCGCTGGATCAATGTATTCACCTGTAAGAATATAAACATACGTAAAAATTTCGCCTAATATACTAATAAAAAATAGTTTATCCCAAAACAGATCAAATCCTTCTTCAGAAATATTGATATCTTTTAATCTTCCATAGAATACTGTATACCAATAACCTTTACATCCAGCAAATAATAATAATGGTAATATAGAATCATAATCTAATGGGTTAAAAAAATAACTCCAAACTAAAAGAACTATTGTTATACACCAATAATCAGTCCTTGTCGCACGAGATTTTGATGTCAAATCTTCTTGATTATTGTTTTGTGGTGTGACTGATGGTACAACGTTTTCCTGTGCAGGCACAACTCTAGCCTCTGCTGGCACAAGAAATATTTTACTACAAATTGGGCATTCAACATTCATGCCTGCCATCTCTTCTTCTACTTCTAGCAAGGTATCACAATATGGACATTCTAATTGCATTTTTTCCCCTAATAAACGACTGAAAACAATATCTCCGTAATTTAATACGGAACTAAAATCAATTTTCTTACATTTTATTTGAAAAAATTTAGCAAGATTACTAAATAACTCCTGTAGAACCAAAACCACCTACACCACGAGCTGTTTCATCTAATTCATCTACCGAGATAATCTCAGGATGAAGAACTGGACAAATTACCATCTGCGCTATTCGCATTTTGGGCTCTATTACGAAGGGTGCCTTACCAAGGTTAATCATTATAACCTTAATTTCCCCTCGATAGCCTTCATCTACTGTTCCTGGTGTATTTAATACTGTTATGCTATTTTTTGCTGCAAGTCCGCTCCTAGGTCGCACCTGTGCCTCAGTATTAGGAGGTAACGCAATTGCAATGCCTGTGCGAACGAGAGCCGTCTCTCCTGGCTGAATAGTTTGCGCCTCAATTGAATACAAATCCATACCAGCATCCTCTGGATGTGCATATTGTGGCAAGGTTGCTTCTTCACTAAGCTTTTTAATCAATAGCTTCATTTTTTAACCTTATTATTTAAATTCTTTATGCGACAATGTCGAGCTTCCCACCAAGCAAAAAATAAATGGCAATATTACAAATGACACAAAAACCCATTCAAAAACATTCTTATCGTGAATCAAAAGGTTTCTACCCCATTTTGCAAAAGGCTCCTCTTCTAGATATGATTCTGTTGTATAATGCACACCCTTTGATATTATCTTCGCATTTGCTGCTATAATCTCTGTAACAACACTTGGCTCTTGTTTTTCCCCATGAGAATGACCAGAATAATAACTATAGCTTGCTATTGTATCACCACTAGCTATGACAACCATAAGCATCAAAACAAATGCACTAAAAATCGCAACCGGAAATGAAAATTGCATACCTGATGTAACACCTATTCCTGCTACTATTGAAAGAAGACCTAAGCTCATTAAATATGCATAAAGTAAATTAATTCCAAAGGTTCCTTTTGGTGCAAAAGCCAAAAGAGATTCTCCATAGTTAATAAAAACAGTAGCTCCACCCGCCTCCGCTGAAGCATTCTCAAAAACTATACGTAGCGCAGACATATCACCCATATGCTCTGTAGGAATATTGAAAAATGTTTTTCCATGGACATCATTTGTTGTTGGATAATCATATAAATGCACAACCGAAGCGTTTTTTTCTTTAGGTATTCCGTAGACTTTTACTAACCCATTAGCTCCACCAGTAGTTCCGTAGCTCGTGAGAAATGATATCTCGAGAAAAATTGTTTCTCCTTCATCAAAATCAAACCCATTCAAAGAATAATCCCATACTCGAGAGGAAGCTACTGGCAATGGGAAATATTGGCTTTCCAATCTTTTACGCAATTCATTAATTGTTCTTTCACTTTGCTCTGGTGTTTGGACGAATTCTCCACCAGCGGCTTTTGACTCTTCAGCAAGTAAATGCTGATGAATCTCGTGAATAGTTTGTTCCTTAGCTTCTGGCAGTAATACTAGTTGTTCTCGAGGTCGTTCTAAACCACAAGAATACAATCCATTTATACCAATAAGCACAAAAACAACGCCCAAAATAAGGGCTGTTGAAAGCATTAATCCTAACCAGCGACCAAGCCATACAACACCCTTCCTTACTGGTGCAACTGCAGTTCCAATAAATCTATTTTCTTCTATATCATTGGCAATTGAACTACAACCCATCCAAAGGACACCTACTACAAATATCGTGAGTATTCCTGTAGGAAGCCAACAAAACGCTATTTGGCGTACCATATCAGGATTTGAGCCCTTGCCCATAGCGCCAGCTATACACAAAATGGAAAAAGCAAGCAATATCCATACAAAGCAAGTCTTAAAGCATTGCTTGATTGCCAATTTTGTTATTGCAAAAATTGATGTTTTCATTTAAATGCTCTTTAATTATTTACTTTTTTTTAAGCGTTTTAAGAAAGTATTCCTCTAAAGGAATACGTGGATGACCGACCTTATATTTTCCACCTGCCTCAGTAATCCGATTTACTATTTCTGGTAAAGCATCCAAACTCATTCCTTCAATTTCTAATTGAACTCTATTTTGTTCAGCAAGAATTTCATAAAGATCTCCTTGAGCAATAACCTTGCCATTAGACAAAATAATAACACTAGAGCAAACATCTTCAATTTCTGAAAGCAAATGAGATGATAGCAGCACAGTTTTACCCTCTTTGGACAACTGCTTAACTAATTGCTTAACCTCATAGCGACCCACCGGATCTAAACCAGATGTTGGTTCATCAAGAATTATTATTTCAGGATCATTCAGCAAAGCCTGAGCGAGACCCACTCGGCGTGCCATACCCTTAGAAAACTCACCAACGGCTCTATCTGCAGCATGTGAAAGACCCACTTTTTCTATAAGCTGATCTATGCGCTCTTTTACCGCTTTACCGCGCATACCAAATAATCCCGCATAATAGCGAAGGGTTTCTCGTGGAGTTAAGTACTTGTATAAGTAAGAAAGCTCTGGAAGATACCCAATTTTTTTCTTGGTGGCAATGTGAGTTGGATTCTTTCCCAATACAGATATGGTGCCCTTTGTTGGCTTTAATAAACCAAGCAAAAGCTTTATTGTTGTGCTTTTTCCAGAACCATTTGGGCCAAGCAATCCAAACACCTCACCGCGTCTTACTGAAAAACTGACATCATCAACTGCGCGAGTTTTGGGACGCATCCAAAAATCCTTAAAAACCTTTTCTAGATTGTTTACTTGTATAATTTGATTGTCCATGCCTTATACTTTCATACCAATTAAATTTCTAAAATTATTTATTTTCAGGTAACCAAACCTGAACTCTAACATTTTTCTGTCGTCCCCACTCAAAGGCTTGAGATTCCGTAGGAAACCATAAATCTATTCGATTTCTTCCTTTAATATCTCCACCTCGATCCTCAACAACACCATATCCATAGCCAGGAACATACATTATTGTACCAAATGGATAATATTTTGTATCTGCTGCTATTGTACCATATTTTGCACGAGAACCACTAGCTGTAATTCCAACAGCCTTTGGCTTTCCCTTGTTCGGACCATAGTTATACACTGGACGGCCCTGCCAATTATATTCCCAGCCACAAGAGCGTGGACCACTATCATAACCGGTTACTTCCATTATAACCAATTGAGAAGGTATTTCAGGATTAGGTCGTATAGATAACGTTCTACAGCCTTCAACAAAAATAGTTAATGGTATAATTGACAAAAGAACTAAAATTGTAAAAAGCTTAACGGCTAGGTTTGATATCCCAGCAAACAAATCTTTAGATGACATTCTATTAAAGCTCATAACCCCCTCGTCTAATTTACACTCTCATAAAATTATTAATCTTTTGTGGAAGCATTTGCATCTTTAGGCTTATAGTCTTTCCAATTCTGAAATGCATAAGTCACCTCTGCCCCTAACAAAACAATCTGCCAGCTCACATATACCCAAAACAAAATTATTGGAACAATAGCAAAGCTTCCGAATGTGGCGCTATATTTAGAAACGCCTATTTGCAGTGTTAAACAAAGCTTAAACCAAAAAACAGATGCTAACGTTGTGAAAATGCCACCACAGAATGCTGGTTTAAAATTAACCTTAGTATTAGGAACGGCTTTATGAACAATAGCAAAAGCACTGAAGAGTAATGCTGCTATTATTATAAATCTTGTAAATGAATTATTTAATACAGTTTCTAAAATTCCACCGTCTATTCGGCTTATATGACTCAACAATAAATTTACCAATGGAATTAAAAGGGCTAGCAAGCACAATAGTGGTACAACTAATAGGATTGATGAATAAACACGTATTTTTTTTAAAAATGGCCTCTGTTGCTTCTGTTTCCAAACTCTATTAAATGCTAATTCAATGTTTTCTAACAAGCCAAACACCGCCCAGGCAAAAAATACCAAACCTACAATACCAAGTGCATTAAAGTTTATTCCATTTACCTTTTGGAAAAATATATCAATTAAATTCTCTATTGTTTCTATTGTAACAACACCCTGAGAACACAATTCTTGAAAAACCTCTTTTTGTGTGCCCGCAGATGTATCCTCCATCAGCGGGGTATTGTCGTTCGCATTGAAAGCTTCCTCTTCATCCAAACCTGCATCTAGTTGGTTATTAGCTTCTTGAACAAGCTCTCCATTGCTTGCTGTAACAGCAATATCATCAACAAAAGCAACAGGAATACCATTAGTGGAATTCGAATTATTGGTATTCCCTGCTAACGAAACAATCTTATCCTCTAATGGCATTGGCACATAAACAATTCTTTGGACCAATGTCTTGGTTTCTTTATGTAACAATTCGGTCGCGCCCATCATATTTGCAATGCAGAAGCATATTGTTATAACAGGAACAAAAGACAATAAAGATATAAGAGTTAATGATGATGCATGGAGAGAACATTGATCCTTTGAAAAACCATTTCCTATTAGCATTAATATTCTCAAAGCACGAACGCCCCTAAATCGTTTTTTACTTAACGATTCAATATCTTCCTGCCAAATTCCATGCATAAGATAGCTTAACAATGCCTGAATTTTCTTAATCATTCACTATCACCTACAATTTATTCCTTAGCAATACGCTTTTGTTTTTTTGCTTTTCGATGCTCGTAATACATAAAACAAACAAACAAAACAACAAAAATAAATGATGGGATAGCAAGAATCCAATCACCCACAATCATATAAAGTGTTGGAGGCATAGATCTCAATCTAGGGATTACCTCACTTATCATAATTGTTTCATCTGGATTCAAAAGAGGTTCTGTTTTTCCTGTCGGTAAAACAATACCCATATAACCATCATTAGAAACACGTACCAATGGTGTCCGAGTTTCAATCGCACGAAAAACCGCGTTTGCATGATGCTGTAGCTTTTCTACATCAGAATCAAACCACATATCGTTACTATGCGATATTAAAAGCCTTGCTCCAGAATTGACAGATTCTCGTGCTGTCCAAGAAAAAGTATCCTCAAAACAGATTAACATTCCTGTTTCAACACCATTTATGTTGAACAGCTGTGCTCCTTTTCCTGAGCGTACGCTATACCCAAATGGGGCAAAATTTCTAATATATGGTATCTTTTCATCCAATGGTAAATATTCACCGAATGGAACAAGATGTCTCTTTCGATATATTGACGCAGTTGTGCCGTTTGGTGTGTACATATACGAAGAATTGTATCCTAAATCAAAGCCTATTTTATCTGGATAAACCTTTTCCATACCTCCAGCAATCAAATAAACATTGCAATTGTCTGCAAGCTTTTGCAGACGGGCATTCATTTTTTTGTTTGTTAAAAATTCAGGAACTGATGTTTCTGGCCAAACGATTAAATCAACCCCATTAGTAGACAAGTCAGAGGTTGTGTCTAAAAGGTTTCTAAATATTTTTATATATCCAATTTCTTCTTGCAAATAAGGTGTGTCATGGTTATTAATTGCTCCAACAATCAGCAAATCACTTGCAGAATCCAATCTTCTAATTTCCTTGTCTAAATAACGATATTGGCGCACACCAGAAACCATTGCAGCAAGAACAATTATAAGAACAAACCAAAGATCAAAATGGCGTCTAATACGAGGATAGTCTCGAGCATATAATAATCTCCATATCCTCACACCCACACCTGCAATTGCTGCATTTACTGCGACTATCAAAAAACTAATTGCTGCAGTGCCTCCAATAGCTGCCATTTGTGCAATTGGGTATGATTTATATTGAGAAACTGCCAATGTATTCCAAGGGAAGCCTACCAATCCTCGGAAATACTCAAGCCCAACCCACATAATTGCAATAACGGGTATTCTCCAGGTTTCGGCAAAAGCCAACCTTCTACCCATAGCTTTCATTTTTTGTTCAAATAATGGCCATTCCTTTTCATATTCAGAATCTTCAAGGTCTTCAATTCTATCAACCTCATCCATGTATGATTGATAGCTAATATATTTTACACCCTGCCACAAACGAGCAACTAGCATAGAGAATATTGCGGTAAACAATGCACACACAAGTACAAGTAGCAGATAAGAAATTATCACTAGAGCAAATGGACATCCTTTATTCCCGAGAGAAATAAACCACCAAATTCCTAGTGACCAAAAACCAATTCCAAAGCATAAGCCATATGAAAAACCAGCCTTTGGTCTACAAAATCTCAAAACAACTAATAATGGCACCATACCAAACCATGCCAAATCGAATTGCGTATAAGGAGGCAATATCAGGCTATAAATAGCACCTAAAGCAATTAATAGTATTGGCAAAATTAGCTTCTTAAAAAGGAATTCTTTTTTCATAATTAATCAAATTATTCTTTTTCCATAATTAAAACAGTACACCCTCCATCGACAACAGGAGATGGAACAGCAGATACTAGAGTAATGGAATCGTTTTTAACAAAAAAAACACTAGTTGAAGAACGACCTGGAGTAATACATTCCCAACCATCATTAGAAAGTTGGAAGCTAACATTGTCTATAGCACCATATACACCTCGGCTATCTATATACGTACAAATTTTCATTGCCCTTGATGAATCCCTCACTGAAAATTGTATATTAGATTGAGGTGGAGAAGCAATATTTGGGAAAAGCCATACTGGAGCGCCATTTTCTGGGCTAGAAAAATAAATTACTGTTGGTGCGTGATTATTTTCTACACCTCCATCTGCAAACGCGAAAATCATTCCTCCACCCTGCTCTTCTGTTAGCTTTGCCCGGAAGCCATCCTGAGATAAGAGAGACGGATCTAATCCTAGATATTTGACTAGTTTATCTAAAGAATCATGCTCGTAGAAATTATAAATAGATATTGTGCCTGGAGCACCATTGACTTCAAGCTCTGCTGTATAAACCTGTGTTGAAGCAAGCTTATCAAAAAAATTGTTTATTCCTCCTCTTGTCCTTATAAATACAGCAGAAGTTGCAGTGCTGATAAAAGCAAGAAACAAGAGCAATACTATAAAATGTTTATAAATTTTTTTATGCATAGCATTAATATAAACCCTCAGTTTTTGGCATCCACACTTGGTTCTCAACACTTACCTCACTAGAAGCACCCAGCATTCTTTGAATTACCTGTGGAATCTCTGCTGTTTCAGTGGCCTCACCTTCAACCATTCCAAAGGTAGAGGTTGCTCCGCTTGAATCAAAATGCTCTATATCACCATAAATTGCACTGGTTCCATCCACTCGATCAAAGGCACTCCAATCATCATTAGGAACAGAATAACCAGTTATATCATTGCGCACATTAGAAAAGCTTCCACTCTCTGGCCTATCATCCTTTGTTTGTTCATATCCATCTGGACCATTATTCCAATCGCTTATAGGAGAAAATTTAGATGGAATAGCATCTCCCATAGAATCCTCTATTGCTGAGGTTGTTGCATCCAGCATACTTTTAGCATCTGCTCTTTGCAAGTTGGCAACTGTAATGATTCCTCCAACAACAAGCATTATAAGAACAACTGCAACAACAAATTCAACCATAGCTTGCCCTGAATTTGATTTTACAAAACAAGACCAATCCTTTGTACAACAATGTTGAAAAGGATAATTTATGTTCTTTTTTGTTGATTCAAACATCATTAGTAAAATTTTAATTCCAGCACAAGTCAAAACAAAACAATAGGTGTATTTTTATAAATAAAAACCACTCATTTAATATACATTATATAATAGTATATTTTTCTAAAAAGATAAACATGTTTTTAGTTGTGAAGCACATATTTCTTTTTACAACTTCTATTGCTTTATTTAAAACAAAGACCTTACACTTTTACATTGGGGAGTATCCCAACATAAAAGTATAAGGCTTCAAGCTATTTTATTTTTCTATTTTATGGTTTAATTGTTTTTTTTAGCTTTAGTGCAGCGAACATAAAGAACAGGAATAACTATAACTGTTAATATTCCAGCGACAATAATACCACCTACTGATGCGGCGCCAATTCCTATGCGATTTACAGCACCAATACCACTTGCCATAGCGATTGGAACCATTCCAAGTCCAGACGCTGCCACAACCATCACTACAGAACGGAAGGTATCCTCTACCGCTTGGAGCATTGCCTCTCGCTTACCTATTCCTTGGGTTATTAGCTGACTCATGCGGTCAACTATCAATACGGCAGCATTTACCACAACACCAATCAATAGCACAATACCGAGTAGCACGAAAATTGAAATATTCATGCCTGAAACCTGCAAAGCAATTATTACTCCAATAAGTGACATCGGAATTGTCAATAGCACGATAAATGGACGAACAAAGCTTTCAAGTATCGCAGCAAGTGTTAGATATGTCATCAAAATTGCCAAAAGAATTGCCTCACCAAAATCAGCAACAGACTCATCAATCATTTCTGCTTGACCAGATGGACGAATATAGTAGCCATCTGAGCCAACTAACTCATTTTCGACCGCTGTTTGCTGCAATTCATTGATAACTGTTCCAGAGGCGTAGCCTGGTGTTTCAGCACCAACAACCTTAACTGTTCTCTCCTTATCAACGCGATAAATAAGAATCTTTGAAGCACTGCGTTTTACCTCTGCAATTGTGGTTAGCGGCACAGGAAAGCCCGTGTATCCAGGGATTGCAAATGCATCTACTTGAGCAGCACCCTCCTCTTCAGCATATTTTACGCGAATATCAATTGTCTTTTCACCCGCCTTATAGGAAGCCGCCTCAATGCCATCAACATTGCCACGAAGCATTGTACCAAGCCCCTGTGCTGTGAAGCCAATATCGTTCAACACTGCCCGCTTTGGAGTAATTAGCAATTCTGGCTTATCATCACGCGCAGTCGTATCTATCTGGCCAACGCCTGGGTTGTGCATGGCAAGCTGTTGAAGACGCTGTGCACGCATGGCGAGCTGCTCAAGCTCTGGACCAGAAATATTTAGATCAAGTGTATTCTGTGTGCCACCTGTTGTTGATGGAATAGATACTGTTGAAATTACATCGGTCACCGTTGATAAGCGCTTACGCACATCAACGATTGTATCGGTTATCTTCCAATCTCGCTCATACACAGATTTAAAAACAAGCTCAAGCTGTGCAAGGTAAACACCTTCATTTGCCTGACCACCCATAGCATCAGCCTTACCAACAGACAGAAGCACATAATCTAAATCTGGCAAATCCTTAATGCGAGCAATTGCCTCCTCTGCCTTCTCTGTTGTCTTATTTAAGTCATAATAGCTAGGACACTCAAGGCGAACAAAAACTCTACCCCAATCATCATTTTCAATCATCGTAAAGCCAAGCCCCTGAGTGCCAAATTTCATAGTTAATAGAAATGCCGCAATTGTTCCACCTATAACCAATGTTGAAATAATTGTACTACGGCAAACTGTAGCAAGAAAATTACTTGTACGTTTACCTAATCTATTAAACATTTCTTCCCACGAAACAGAAAAACGACCAAGGCGACCTGTCATTTCTCTACGCTTTTTCATAAATAGAGCACACAAAATTGGAGTAAGCGTAAAGCTGATAAAGATAGATGCGCCATTAACAATTAGTGTTGTAATAGCAAATGGTGTAAAGAAACGGCCAACAATTGAGCTCATCATTGCAATAGGAAGCATAACAACAACGTTTGTTCCTGCAGATGCTAAAACAGCCACTGCAACCTCACTTGTTCCTTTATAAGCCGCCTCCCACTTATTTTCAATGGAGTCAAAACGCTTAACCACATTTTCAAGAACAACAATTGAGTTTGACACAAGAATACCCGTAGACAAACCAATAGCAAGCATTGTTGAGGTGTTTAATGATAATCCACAGGTATAAATAAAGAACACGCTGATAATCATTGTAACAGGCATTGTAATAGCAACAATCAAGGTTGTACGAACATTGATCAAAAATGCAAACAATATGATAGCACAAAGCACAACCGCAGATAGAATATCACTTAGAGTTGAATCAACCGTTGATTGAACAATCTCACCATCATCGAACACCCAAACAAGCTCCATACCTTCTGGAAGAGTCTGTTGTAGCTCCTCAAAGCGTTTCTTAAGATCATTTACAACCTGAACAGTGTTGCCATCAGATTTTTTTACAACCTTAATTACAACACCTGGCTCTCCATTAAGAGTAGCACGTTGACGAATTTCCTCTGTTGCTCTACGAACATTTCCAAGATCTGACAAATAACGACGAGAGCCATCCTTTGCAACAATTTCCATTGATGCAATTTCCTCAATAGAATCATACTCAGCATCAAAACGAAGAGAATATTCACTACCATGCTCTCGAATACGACCACTTGGCATTGTCAAAATACCACTCTGAATTGCAGCAACAACCTGAGATGAGGTTAAGCCTGCAGCTGCAAGCTTATTTCGATCTAGTTCAACCCATACCTCTCGCTCATTACCACCAGTAAGTTGGACCTCTGCAACACCATTTACTGTTGCAAAACGATCAGACAAATTATTATCTGCATACTCATATAAATCATCACGAGTATATGTTCCTTTTAAAAACATTGTTGCAACAGACGTAGCATTAATATCGAGCTTTTCAATTACTGGTCTATCTGCGGCGGCTGGTAACTGAGAAAGAATACCATCGATTTTCTCTCGAACATTTTGTGAAGCAACATCAACATCCACAGAAAGATCAAACTCAATCATTACACTGCATACATTTTCCATACACAATGAATTAACATGCTTTAATCCTTCAACACCAGAAACAGCATCCTCAATATATTTTGCAACATCCTTCTCCATGTCCTCAGGAGATGCGCCTAACCATGTGGTTGTAATAGTAATATATGGCACATCAACAGAAGGCAAATTCTCAAGAGAAAGCTTTCGATAAGAATTAAAACCTAAAATTACTAGCGCAATGATTAAACAGCTCATTGCAATTGGACGTTTTGTTGAAGCAGCAGCTAAAAACATGACAAACCTCCTATCCTAAAATATTAAAATATATAATGGCAAAATCCTTGCCTCACCTAGAAAACGATTGTACAAAATTAATGTACAACCTCAACCTTTCTTCCATCATAGAGTTGTGTTTGTCCTTCAACAACAATCTTATCCCCAGGATTAAGACCAGAAACTATCTCTACAAAGCCATTACTATGTAAACCAGTTGTTACAATAGTTTCCTTTGCTACGTCACCAGATTGCACATACACAAGCTCTCCTGCCGCGCGTGTAAGTACAGCACAATCAGGAACACCAATTGCTGATTTTGAAGATATAATAAAATTAAACTCCACTAGGGCACCAGGAATTGCGAATTCAGAATTTTCAACTAAAGCACGAACCTCAAAGGTACGAAGCTTCATATCAATAGCAGGACTTTTAGCCGTAACCTTGAAGCGACCAAGCTCTACTCCATCAATCGAAAGAGCTACCTCTGTTTCTCCTACAACAACACTAGAATAATAGAATGAAGGCAAAAAAGCTATTGCTTCTACACTTCCCTGGCCAGTAATAGAAACTATTTCAGTCCCTCTATCTACACGCTCTCCTGGCTCTCGATAACGCTTACTTACAACGCCAGAAATTGGTGCATAGATGGTTGCATCAGCTAGGTTGCGCTCCGCAATTTTAAGCATTGCTTCTGCTTGAGAAATTTGCTGCTTTGCATGTAGAATATTTGCTTCTGTAATTGCTACCTGAGCAGCAGCTGCATCACGCTTTACGATTGCCTGCTCATACTCATTATCAGTTACAAGCTTTTGCTCATAAAGGCGAGTATAACGAGCTGCATCACGCTCTGCTTTATCAAAATCTACCTTTGCACGCTTATCATTTGCTTCTGCTACAACAAGCGCTGCCTTTGCAGTAGCAACATCCTGTTGGGCGATTAGCACACGATTCTCTAGCTCTGCAGCATCAACCTTAAAAAGGACTGTTTTATCCTTTTCAACAGCATCACCAACATCTACACAAACCTCAAGAAGAGGGCCTGCCACACGAGCACTAACAGTAGCGGAATCTGTTGCCTCTGCACTTCCTTGAACCTTTAATTGTTCTTCGAAGTTTATTTCTACGGCTTCTTCAACCTTAACATTTAGCACACGATCAGCTATTGTTTCTTGCTTCTCTACTTGATTTTCACTTGAGCAACCTACTAATGCTAATGCACAAATTAAAAAACCTATATTTTTCATATATACCTCCATTATTTTCCAAAAATAAATTATTCCTCTGCATTATTAATTACATGAAAATTCTCACCCATTACATAACGCAAATTTTCAATTGCAATTTGTTCAGCAAAGCTAGCTCTAATATTTGCTACCTCAGCTACATTCATTTCTGATTTTGCATCTAGAGCATCACTATATTTTATTAAGCCTTCACCTGCGCGAGCAGAATAATCCTCTGCTTTTGCTCTTGCAACTTCAAGCTGAGCCCTAGCAAGTTCACTATTATTATGTGCTTCACGAACGGCAGCTTCAGCAGCAACAACTCGAGTAATTATTGATAAAAAGGTTTTCTCCCTTTCATATTCACTACGCGTACGTTCAACCTTTGAACGCTTATAGTTAGCGGTATTATAAAAGCCCTTAAAAATAGTCCAAGCGCCATTAAAGCCATATGAAATATTACTGCTTGGAGGGTTACCTACTTCATTTCCAGTAAAAGAGAAGCTAGTGAACAAGGAAACAACTGGGATAAATTCACAAAAAGCTTGACGCACTTCATTCTCTTTTATTACAACCTGACGGTCGGCTATAGCTAGCTCTGGATGTTGCTCTAAAGCCTTAAGAACAAGCTCCTCTACTGTTCCTTCTGGCATTTCAGGAGCTGCAACTGTTTTCTCTATAGTAAATTCAGCCAAAGGGTTTAAGCCCATTGATTCGAGAAGTTTTGCTTTAGCAACTCGTAATTGATTTTTTGCTTGTTCTAAAGCAAAGCGTCGATCACTAAGCATTGCTGCTGCTTGATTACGCTCCCATTCTCGGGCAAGACCTTCATTAAATAGACCAGCAATGCGATCATTCTCAGCCTCCACTGCTTCAACCTGCGCAACAATTGCTAACACTAATTGATCTTGTATTAGAACCTCAAAATATCGTGTTGTTACATCAAGTGTTATTGCCTGTCGAACATAGCTCTCTGCCAATGCGGCCGCTTCCTTGCTGTGTTGAACTGCATCAAAAAGATACCATGAAGATGGTGCAATGATTGGAAGCGCAACATCTATCGACCCATGACCAAATCTTTCAGAAGATGTTATTGGGTCCTTATTGAATGCTGTATATCCTGCAGCTGCTGTTACTTGTGGAAGGAATGCAGAGAAAGAGAGATTCTTTGCAATTTGTCCTAATTCAGTATCTAATGCTGCTAGACGTACATCATAATTGTTATCCATAGCAATAGCAACACAAACATCTAGAGTAAGTGGCTTTGCTAGAAGTTCTGCTTGTTTTTGTTCTAATTCTTTAAGAAATTCATCTGTTTGATTTTGGCGTGCTTCCCTTGCATCAAAGCTTACGCAGCCAGAAACAAAGGAAAGCATTGTTATACCTGTCATTAAAAGTAGATGCTTATTCATTTTCTCATCTCCTTTCTTTGGTAATATTTATGCCTTAAACTCAACCTCTTCGATAAGAGTTAAGGCGGCTGATATTTTTTCAAGGACAGCCTTTTGCTTTGAGCTATCCATTGATTGATGAAATATTTCAACAATTCTACTTTTAAATTCTACAGCAGTCTTGCGTCCCTTTTCGGTTATTTCAATTTGTATTCTACGTCTATCCGATAAGTGAGGGATTCTTTCAACTAGCTTTTGCTTGACCATTGAATCAATAATTGAAGTCATAGTTTGGCGTGGGATACAAAGCGAATCCGCTATTACGGAAGGCTCGCAAATATTTTCATCCTTCGTTAAATACATTAAAATTTCAAGGTATGAGCGTGGAAGCTCGGCACCCTTATAATTTTCATAATACAAATTAATAATTTTTCCACATAGGTGTATCCATTTATCAAAAATTTCATGCTGCATTTGAGTCTTGTTCATAATAATACCTTTCAGGATTGTCCTAAATATGATTATCCCATTTCGTATTATTTTAGCACAAAAAATTTCCTCACTGCAAGAGCTTTTTTAACTATTTTTATATAGAAATAAACCTCAGGTTTTGACTTTTTAAAAGAGACACCAGCAATTTCCTCTTAAGAAATATAAAAGGCGTGCAAACATATATTTGTCTGACACGCCTATATCTGGGCTATTTGTTATACCCTAATTAGGGCATGACTATCTAATAACAATTATAGAAGCAGAATCGTGCCACCACTTAACAATCTGCCAAGCACTACTTCTATAGCCGCCAATCCAGCCACCCTCTCCATATTTTGTCTCTGGAAGGTAGAAATATTCTGGATAGGTTTCAGCAAATGTTTTCCATCCAGTATCAGTTGGACGAATCCAGTTTGTACATGCTCCTTTTGAATACATATCCCACATTGGATCATTTGTATCCGTTCCAGCAGAGGTAAATCCATTTTTAGGATAGCCTCTCCAATAAATATCGCGCTTTTGTGAACCTGTGAAAACACGACTTGTAATTGTCTCCAAGCCTTTTGGCATCACTATATTTGTAAGAGCGTTACAACCTGAAAGCGATGTAAAAAATGTAGTTACTGTATCTGGGACAACTAATTCTGTGATTGCAGAGCAACCCACAAATGTATTTCTACCAATTACCTGAAGACCATTATTCAATTTTATCTTTTTTAACTCAGTGCAATGGGCAAAATCACCATCGCCATGACCAGTATAACCCATATTCTTTAATCCAGCACCAGCAGTGAAAGATGTAATTTTTGTACGATGAAACGTTTCCTTTATATCGGTTACACCATCAGGTAGAACAATATCTCCTGTAAGGTTTGAGCAGCTCTTAAAGGTTTGAATCCATGCACCACTCATACCGGGATGAAACGTTACAGTTTGAAGGTTTGCACAAAAAATAAATTCATTCTGCCCCATTTTACAACCAGATTGAAAAACAACATTTGTTATTGTCTGAACATTACCACACAAGCCATCTCCTCCAGCAATTTGTGTTACACCCTTACCAACAATCAAGGAAGTAATTGATGTTTTATAAAATGTTTCAATCATATAAGTAATTCCATCGGGAACTACTATATCACCTGTAATTGGTGATGATCTGAAGGTCCTACTTAAAGACCCAGTAAGAGAAGAAGGAAGTTTAATTTCGCAAGACAAATTAGGACAGTCACGAAAAGAACCTCCACCTAATGTTATTAGTGTTTCAGGAAACGTTATTGACGTTATATTAGGATTTGAATCAAAAGCATTATCGTCAATAACTTCAATAACATATCCGTCGCCAACACCTGTTGAAAGATCCAAATCTGCAATTGTTGTATTTGACTTATTATTACCAATTTTAAGTCTTACCCCATCAATTATGCTTACATTTTGCAGAACAGTAGTGCCTTGAGTTAGGGTTTTTGCAGCACTATCATATATCCATTCAGCAGTTGCAGCATATGACAATAACACACCAAACAAAACAAACAATAATTTCTTCATAAACACTCCAATAAAAAACAATTTTCAGTTTGTTAGTATTGCTATGATAGCATAAAATCCCCCTGCTCAGTCAACAACAATTATCTAGTGATATAACACAAACTAACTATTTGCATTACTTTGTAACGTGACAATATATCCCACCAAAAACAATGAGCTTTAAAAGCTTGCTAGCGCAGGAATTAAAGAGGTTGAGCTTTCAATTGGATGGTCTTCTAACCTTCGCGAGGTTTCAGATTTTAGAACTAATGCGAATATTGTGCTTGTTATCCCTAAATTCGGCAGTTAGAGATAAAATTTGGTAACCGAATATACAATTTGGAAAAAATTGTTTCTGTGCTTGAAGAAGGCAATTATGCTGGACGCTTCCTCTTTGAGCTAGGCGGAGACAATAGCACATACATAAAGAAATTAACAAATGGCGTTCGTATAGAACTCCATTTATTTTTAGTATTCTGACCAATCTGGCTTTTTACTGAATATAGCACGAAGCATTTCTGGGGGTGCCTTTTCCTCTCGCTCATAGGTATAAATACCATTTTGCTCTTGCTCAACATCTGTTAGCTGAGTATAGCAATGTCCTGCAATACATTCATCCAAGCGCATAAGCTCTGCCTGCTCCTCTATATATTTTGCAAACTCTTCTGGTGTTTTAATATCGAGATCTCCATATCCCCAACCTTCTAGCTTATTCGCCTTTGGAATAAAGCCAAAGCCACCCCATTCGTCAACAAAATAAGGCTGTCCATTATACTCTATTTTACATGACCTAGTATATTGCACACCTAATTTTTCTGGTTGTTCCTTGTTTGGATGAATCATATCCTTCAGTTGCTCTGCAGATGGCACATAATAATGCACAGAGAGGATTTCTGGATTATCAATATGAAGATATCCACTTGCATCATGCCAAGGGCGAGTTGGATCAATAGCCTTTGTTATTGCTCCTAGCTGATTAACAAAATCCTTGTAGGGGATAGAATTTCTTTCGTGCCCAAATGACGATAAATCACACCCATCATCTCCTATTCCCTGAGATTCGTTTAGTGGTGTCCACATAACAATAGACGGATGCGACACATCGCGCTCTACACAAGCACGCCAATCAGTAAGAAGATTATATTTTGTTTCAAACATTCTCCAGTCTGCACCGAAAGAGTTATATTCTGCTGAGGTAATATAACCAAGCTTATCAGCCCAATAATGAAAACGCTCTTCAAAAACCTTTTGATGTAACCGTGCACCATTAAAGCCGACAGCCTGCGACATTTCTATATCATGGCGCAAAGCATCATCATTTGGAGAGGTCCAACCCCCATCTGGATAAAAGCCCTGATCAAGAACCCACCGCAAATATATTGGCTTATTATTTAAATAAAAGCGATTCCCACGAATATCAAATTTTCGTAGACCTATATATGTTTCAACATAATCGTATTGTTCAAAAGAGTCATCAAGCATACGTAGCTCAATATCATATAGGTATGGGTCGATTGTTGACCATAAGCGAGGATTACTTAGCTTGATTGTTGTGGTAGCACCAGAAGCACAAATAACTGTTTGCTTTGCAACCTCAACACCTTCTCCCTTTATAATAATCTCTAATTTTTTGTTAATAGGCTGGGAGTAGTATGTAGGAACAAGAGAAATTGTGCCATTATCAATATCTGTTGTGAGCTTACAATTTTTCAAGCCTTCAATCGGTACAGCTTCAATCCATACCGTTTGCCAAATCCCTGTAGTTCGAGAATAGGCACAAAATTGGGAATGATAAATTTTACTTTGCTTTCCATTACCTTGGGTTGCTGATCTAAGAAAATCCTCTGCGTGTAAAACCAAGCTATGAGTATTGCCAGGAGTAACAAATTTTGTTATATCTACTTCAAAAGAGCTAGAACCTCCTCGATGATCAAAAGCCTTTCGCTCATCTATATAAATATGTGCACTATAATCTACAGCACCGAAGTGAAGAATAATACGCTGTCCTTCCCATTCAACTGGAATTTTTAATTTACGCCTATAAAAAACAGACTCGTGAAAATCTACATCTTCAATTCCTGAAAGCTTTGTTTCTGGAGCAAAAGGAACTATAATCTTTTTATCATAAAAATCATCTTTTTTCCACTTTTCGCTAGAGATTGCACTCCGATTATAATCGAAAGCAAAATCCCACTCACCATTAAGGTTTTCCCAAGATTGAGTTCTGCGAAATTGCATACGTGGATATTCTGGTTTTGGGTGCATAGCTTCACCTTAATTTTAATAAAAACTTAATAGAAAAAAATAGACAAGCTAAAAGCGCCCCGAAGGACGCTTTTTTGTAGTTATCTTATGATTATCATCATTCCTGCAGTTGATTCTGCACGACACCAAATACCTGTTGGCAAATCGCCCGCAACCTCTGGCTCGAACAATACTCCAGGTGTATTTGTTGTTTCATCCCACCCATAGGTATATTGCAATATAACATTTTTAGAATCAACCAATTCAACATTGTCAGTACAAATACCAGACTTCCAGCCAAGGATATGCTGTTCGACAGTTTTTGAATTTAGCAGCTTCATTTCCGCTGCATCAACCTTTATCTGTATTTTACCTGTACTTTCTGCAAGCTGATATTGTGCAAAAGGAAGCTCATTATTATTCTGTCCTCTGTAGATAAATGGAACCCCATTTGTCCAACCTGTTGCAGGTACTTCAAACAGCATTGTTAAACTATTTATAGAAGGAATATCTTTTTGGAATAAACCTGACTTATGACCTGCATCACCCTTCAAGTCACTAAACCGACCATTTAGCACTTCAAAGACTGCTGATGAACCCTTTATTTTCACTATTTGTTCATAGTCAGAATTTGGCGTTGTAACAGCAACTGAACCAACTCTATAATAAGAATCATCTACAACTAAAGATGTGCCTGATGCGGAAAGACGCAATAAATATGAATTTGTCACATAGGAATTTCCCTCAACGATAAGGCAAGAGTTCGTTCCCTGAATAGCCATATTGTTTCCACCATGTGTTGCAACAGTTCCTTTACTATATTTTACCACTGCATTAGTGTGATTAGATTCACCAATGGTGTAATCCCAAATATCTGATTCCGTAATGCGAATACTTTCAAAAGTTACAGAGGTGCCATTCATCTTTCCACCATGCGCATCTCCACAATCTAAATACGAAACATCTGCTCCATCTCCATAGATAACTATATCGCTATTTTCGGAAGCTAATCTCAAAAATGCTTTATATGATCCGCCAACATGTATGCGTGCTTTGGTATTATTTTCAAAAGCAACAAAGCAATTCCAACCCATATTTAAACAATTTGGCCATCCAGAGGTATTATCATCTGAAGATGCATCGTGTTTCCAATTTTCAATACAATTCCACTCGCCCTCTACAAAATCTCTATTCCATTTAAATGTGACATTTTCATCGGTAAGTTTAGTGGAAAAAATATCAGAATAGGTTTCCCACGTTGTCCCAAGAGGTGCAGTATTTTTAATAACAAGCTTGAAGTATATTTTTCTATTTTCTCCAGGTATTGTTGCAATATATTTCAAGCTACCTTCATTGGTTATTTTAAGTGGAGTTGTTTTTAGAGACAAATCTTCCTCTGAGTCACCATAAATCAAAAATACTTCCGTTGCATTTCCTGCTCCAAACACATCTAGAATATATGAGACAGTAATTGTATGACGATAAGACGTAAAAGAAATATCACTTGAAAGCTCCGCTTGACCTTCTGTTGTAAACTGGGCAATGGTAGTTTTTGCAGAATTTCCTTCAGCATCCTCTACCTCATAGTAATAATAATATGTCGTTTCTGGATTAAGCTCAGAGGTAAACTCATAGTCTCCTGTTGCAGTAATCTCTGATAGAGCTATTTCCTTAGCGTTTTCCATTGTAGCAGAGGTGGATAGCCATAGCTTTGTTGTTAGATTTTCACCAACCACACGAACCTTGAAGGTTCCTATGTCACCATCATGGTCAACACCTAGATTAGAAACATCAACATCCATAGATGAATTGATAGGCACTGTTTGTGTCCAGGTAGTTGTACCATCCTCATGAAGTGCACAAAAACGCACAAGACATGACTCAGGTAGATTATTTAATGTGTAAGAGACCTCCTGCTTTGATGAATCATATTCTTGCCCATCATTTATAACAGCAACATTTTCCCAAGCATTTGTATCTTCTGCACCATAGGCACTACCATAAACACATAGAAGCTTTGTTGGGCCTGCCTCAGATTCACCCAATGACAATGTAAAATTAGCAGAGGCAGAGCTAGCACTATATTGAGCCATGTTAATGCTTCTCCATGGATAACTAGTGACTAGAAATACATTTGTTTCTGTATTTTCATAAACATTCCATCCATCGCCTGGAGTTGAAAGCAACCATTCTGTGCCATCCTTATTCCATGCAAAGCCATATTGATGCCCTGGACGAACACCAGCACCACCGCCGCTACCACCAAACCAAATCTGGACTTTGTGCCAGCCAGTTTCCTTGCAATCAATAGTGGCAACCACACCCTGACCTGTACCATCTGTTATAGAAAAGAGCACAACATCATCAACAGCAAGTTTTTCGCTATCCCACAAATCAGCTGCAATATGATAGGTGTGTCCCGCATCCATCCACATATATCCAATATAGCCGTATTGTGTATTACTGGAAAATTTCCATTTCACACCAGATTCATCAACATATCCAGAGTTATAAATAGCAATATCTGATTTTGAGCCTGATCCTGCAATTACTGTTCCTCGCTGCTTTGTCATCCCTTCTGAATTTTCATCAAAATTAAAGTCTAAACCATGTGTACCACTTTTTACATATTGCCACAACCCTGCATAAGGGCTTGTGTAAGCGACAGCAATAGAGTTCTCAATTTGCTCTAACGTTGAAAAAGAAAATATATCAGAAACTGTTGTGCCACCAAGATTATTTTCAGCAACAAACCTTGCATAATAATTCTTCGCAGGGGAAAGTCCTGTAATTAATTTATCATAGACGCCTACAGCTGTTACTGTTCCAATAGAAACTATAGAACCTTCTCCATTTTCTAATTTTGCAGCATCTTCAGCCAGCTCTACACTCAAAGCAACTGTATCTGCACCCATACCAAAAGCTGAAACAGAAGCAGAAAGCACTGCAGAAAATGGAGTAGCAGAAACAAGCCCATGAGTTAAAATATAAGGGGTTGGTTCTTCAGCATCAAGATTAGACAATCTGAAAACAACAGTACCAGAACCACCATCGGCTCCACCTTTAATAATATTGTTGTCTCCTCCACCGCCACCACCAAAGCCATCACGACCATGGGAGAAAGGACTTGTTGCTGCAGTATAAGGTTCTGGAATTCCAAAGCCATAAATGCCATCACCACCTTTACCTGGAACGCTATTCAATAGCTTCTTTCCACCAGAATAGCTTCCGCCACCACCACCGGCACCATACATTTCCTCTTTACCAGAAATATCGCTAACGATGCCTGGACCACCACTACCTATTGATGTGCCATTAATTATAGCTGGTCCGCCAGCACCACCACCGCCTTGTGGGTTTCTATCACTGATTGTACCACCTGCATGGCCTTGTGACGGATCTCCTGGTTGAGAACCAGGCTTATTATTAGTGCCACCACCTCCTGAAGCAAATGGTGCTTCTGGTGTACTAACAATAGCAGAACCAGACCAACCAACGCCACCACCGCCGCCAAGTGCTCTATATAAAACATTCCCTTCAGAATCAATAATTGTTGACTGACCTCCAATGGAACCATTTGTTGATTTTGCACCAGCACCACCAGCACCCACAGTAATTGTATATGTACCAGCTGGAAGCAAAACATTATCTGCTTCGATTACACCACCGCCGCCGCCACCGCCGGCACAGTCTTTTCCACCGCCGCCACCACCGCCGACTACAAGAAGTCTAAGTGTCATATCTTGGGACAAAGTAAATGTACCATCTTCAGTAAATGTATGGACAACATCTGTCGTTCCTGGCACAAATGTTTCAGTTCCACCTGTCGCATACATAGAAGCATACACGCTGCCACAAAGCAGCATTGAGCAACCAAACAACAAAGATTTTTTCATTTTCATAATTTATATTTATCCGTTAGCAGTCAAAAAAATAAAAGTAAATTTCCATTGTTTGCACTTATGGTACATAACAACAACTACTTAATAAAAATAAGTAATGGATCTGGGGACTCCTTCCACCATCCAACATTTTGGGTGATTGTAGCTTGCCATGTACCTACATCACTCATTTTTGCTGGGAGAACACCTGTTTCCTTATTAAAAATGAAATTATGCCCAGAATTTGTTGCAGCAAAGGTTCTCCACTCTTCACGATAATCCCATGGAAGATAGATAGTGATACACTCACGCTTTGTTCCATTGAACAAAGATGAAGTTATGCCACCTGAAGGAAAGTTCCTTAAGTAAATTTTTCGTTGTGTAGTGCTACTACTTGTTCCTTCAAGTATAGAATAATCTAGCTTTTCAATCGTTGCAGAAAGAACAATATTTGTTAAATCATTGCATCCATAGAAGCAATACTGTCCGAGTGTTTTTAATCCATTTTTTGCTGCGACAACAGACCCTATTTTACTTCCTCTAAAGGTTCGTAGGTTTATCTCCTCCAAATATGGACCAATAAATAACTCACCTTGCAAAGCCTTATTATCAAAAAACACAGGATTATTTGAACCATTACCAAGCTTAGTCAAAGATTTAGGCAATAAATTTTTAACGGAGGTTAAAGCATAACAATTCTCAAAGCAACCTTCCTTTATAACCTCTAAGTCTTGGGATAAGACAACATTTGTTAATTGCTTACAATTATAAAAAGTAAACTCAGGGAGAATTTTTAATGGAGCCTGCTCACAATCAAACGAACGCAGAGATGAAGAATGAAAGATTCTATCCGCCATATTCGTAACCCCAGAAATTACTGCACCACATTCTAATGCCGAGCAGGAATAAAATGCTTTTGATTTTATTTCTACCAATGAAGATGGGAAAAAATTATATATCTGTTTTAAAGCCGAGCATTCATTAAAAGCTTCATTACCAATTATCTCTAATCCATCGTTTAATGTGACAGAAATCAACCCAGAACAGCTCTTAAATGCAAAAGGTGGAAGCGTTTTTAATCCAGCAGGCAGCACCACATTTGTAATTGAAGAATTATATCCAAAGGCAGACTTGGAAGAGCCTACAAATTCTGTAATAACATATTCATTTCCACTAGCGTCTCTTATTGGAAGAGACAAATCAAGGTTGCGAATTGTTGTTGTTTCCCTGTTTACACCTTCTTTAATAACAATAGAAGAACCATCATCTCCTGATGTTTTAACAACATTCTCAAAGCCAGTTTCATCAACCCAAGTCATTGTTTTGGCAGCAGAATCATATAGCCAAAAATTATCTGCACCAATAGCACAATAGCCAACAATAGAACACAAGATAAACAATATTTTTTTCATAATATATCCTATTACTATAACATTAGTATAACAATATCAACTAATAATTAACCCTAATTTGTAAACCTCTTGTTATTGAATAATCAAAACAAATGGTAAAATCCAATTGGCAACAACTGCCTCATTTAGGTATGGATAAAACCTTTATTCATCTATTTCATATGTGTCATTCATAAATACATGCAACACAATATCTTCTATTAAAGTACCATAATACTACATAATCTGTCAATCCAATAGGAAAAATTCCCCGTTTATCGGAAATTTGTGCCATTTGCAAAAGTAAAAGCACCTCGTTTGGTGCATTTAGTTGTGCAAAGTTGCATTTTCTTTATAGACTACATCTTAATAATAATTATTAAAGCGGTGCTAGTGGCGATACCTTCAAAGCATGCCCACAACGACATTTCCGTATTCCCTGCCCCCGTAGTCTTGGCATAGGTGGTTGCATCCCATCTTCGCACTTCTAGCCAACACATTCGGCACTACACAAGTGCGCCCATACTTATATACTATTTTTCTTTAATTCGCTTGAGCTGGTCAATTGCCTTTGGATTTAAATAACCACTGCGATCTATATCAACATTTAATGTAACTGCACATCCATCCTTTGTATGCTTGCTGATAAAATCTGCTAGCTCTTCATCCTTGAAACGCAAACCAGAAAAACCTTTACCCATGTGTACCCAATTACGGTTATCCATTGTCAGCCACAAATGCATTTGCATGCCTTGATCGTTGGTGCGTCCGCACAAAGGAAAATAAATCAACTCTTCTCCACTGAAATATTCCTGACATGTAGAATAAAGGAATGTACCACCCTGTGAATTAATTGAAATAATAGAATCCTTATTTCCTGCCTTTGCAGCCAATGCTAATTCTCTAAATGGGAATTTATATTTACCAATTTTAACTGATGCAACTTGATGTGGACCTGCATCAGAAATAGATCCTGGGCTATCAAACCACCAACCACTGACATATTTTCCACAGCTCAATGATAAATCTCGAACTATTGATACAATATTTGTACCAAAATCCTCTAAACGATTATCACTATATCCTACAGCTTTCATCCATTCCGGATCCTCTCCATTACAACCATGGTTATAATAAAGAATTGTTCGAATACCCTCTGCGTCAAGTGCCTTGGATATTTCTAAAAGGAGATTACGCTTTGTGGTGCGTCCTGAAATAATTTTATCCAATGCAGGACATGGTGCAGGTGGGTGCTGCTCTGCCCATGAAGATGTAAATATAATATAATCGGCACCAGTTTCTTTAATTTGATTTACAAAGCGAGGGACATCAAACAACTCAACTGCCTCATCAAAGGAATTTTTGTTGCCTTCAGAATCTGTAGACCATGTGGTCCAATGTACGCCAATACCAAATGCACCAGCAAACCAATCTGTTGAAGCACGAGGATAATTATTTTCCTTATCAGCAGCCTTTAGCCCTTCTTGTAGACGCTTTTTATATTCATCGCCATAAATGACTACATCTGGTTCGCAGTTCATAAATGCTTCAGGATCAATTCGCTTCAAATTTTTACAAACAGAAAAATCTAAAACGCCATCAACCATATGACATCCCTTAAATGCAAGAGTTTCTATTTCCTCTAATTGAGAACCCTTTGCAAATGATATACGAGTAATATTGCCACATCCATAAAAAGCACTGCGCTCAATAACTTTCACTCCTGCCGGTATTACAATTTCGCCTTTAGCAGACCAATTACAAAAGAATGCATCAAAACCAATTTTCTCTAATTGAGGAGGTAGATTTGGAGCAGTTCGTATCTTATCGCATGAAGAGAAAATACGATCCTCTATTCTGCGAATTGTTTTAGGAATTCTATATGAAACCAGAGTATTATTTCGAGTACAGAAGTTGCTACCCATTGTTGTTGGGACAAGTCCTGTATCTGCTTCTATTTCCTCAAGCGAATTCAGAGACCATTCACCTGCAGGAAAACTTTTTACTCTTTTAAGAACAATTCCTCCTGGATAATTTTCATCATCCTCATAGGTTATTGTTATCTCGCCATTTTTAAGCAAGCCAGCTTCTTCATTTGCAACCCATGCTGCCAACAAAGAGCTTGAAGTAAGCGCAACTAAAGCACAGTATGCGATACTACGCACAAAATCCATTAATTTCATAAGACCTCTTTAATTTGTTTCTGTTAAATTGAATAAAATACTACGAATAGTGGCACACTTAAAATTAGCATAATTTGTGCCACTAAAATTAGTTTGGCAACAACAGCATCAAAAATCAAGGTGTTTTTTGATTTTTGGCATAATTTCACAAAAACAGCAACCATGAAAGTCGTATACAACTGAATACTATAGCATCCATAACCCCAAGTACTGCATACAATACACACCAATGCAATCTGATATAATTTAACCTAAATTTAGCAGTTCGATTTTGATTCTTTAGCGAGATGCTTAACGTGGTGGCTAATCCTACGCAGGCTCCCGCCTAAGGAAGGCTGGGAGTTGGAGAGGCTGGGAGGCTGGGAGGCTGGTTTGTTGTATTGGGGAGCTTACCCACCAAGGCTATTGAGCAAGGAAGCGTGATGCGCGTGATGGCAAAAGGGTGATGTTAAGTGCTACACCATTGCCTGGATGCTGGGGATTTGGGCAGCATCCATTTTGGTAAAGGCAAAACACTTTTTGCCCAGGTCTTTGAGTGAGGCACCAATTAGATATAACTCTTGGTCGTCGAGTATAAGAAAGCGATCATGAAATGCCTCGCTTTCTCTAAGGATAAGTGTTGGATATTGTGTATTAAATTTAGAAACATCCGAGACCGCTAGCTTGTTGCCCTTCTTCGATGTAACTATTGTTACTTCTACCCCACTTCTCTTCTTGGCTAGCATATCTAGGGTGTCTATACTGACCCAGCTATCTATAAGAAGAATGGATTTCTTTGCACGAGAAATTAGTTTTTCTACAAGCGAGCATGCATCCCACAACTGCCCTTCAAAAAACACGCCCTGGAGAATTTCTTTATGTTTATCTAAAATGCGGAATATTTCTTCAAATTTTTCTTCATTCTTTATTTGATTTGAAATTTGCCTATATTCCAATTTTTCTATTTGTTTAATAATTGGAGTTAACTGAGAAAATGTTTTTCTCATGGAAACAAATGCTTCTATAATTCTGATGCTAACATTTATAGCCGTTTCTGACTTTAGTACCGAAGATAGCATAGCCACACCTTGCTCAGTAAACGCCTTTGCTTCTACTATAGAATGCTTTAAATTCTCAAACCGGTCACAATTTGTGACCAGTTCAGTCATCTCTATTTCTGATAGAGTAAACATAAAACCTTCTGGGAATCTCTTTGTATTTCTTTTAACAGATTGATTTAAGACCTTAGTTTTAACCCCATATAATTTAGCTAAGTCACAATCTAATATAACTTGTGTTCCCCTTATTGTTAGAATAAGTTCTTTTATTGTCTCATCTGGCTGATATATTACTATTTCATTCTTCATCTATTCGTGTGTCATAAGCATCTCCTTGTGATAATTATTATAAACTATTGTAATTAATAGTTTGCAGCACGTTTGCGCGCTAAAGCACGCTACTCCGATATTCCCAAACACACCTGCGTCAGTGCCCATCATCTATTCTCTGTGTCCTCCCCAACCTCCGGCCTGTCCACCGTAATTATGATGTAGGTGGAAGCCTTGGCGTAGGAGGCTGGGTCTCCGCATCTTTGCGTGAGGCGCGAGCCAGCGTAGGATTTGCCATCACACCACGTGCATCACGAGAAGAATATGCAACCTGACCGCCTAATTTAGGATTTTCTACGCTAAGTAGCGTTCGCCTGAATCAGGCAAAAGAACAACAATATTCTTCCCTGCAAATTTCTCTCGCTTACCAACTTCAATTGCTGCAGCAAGTGCAGCACCTGAAGAAATACCAACTAGCAAACCTTCCTTAATTGCAGCATCCTTAGAAAGAGTAATTGCTGTTTCATCAGCAACTGTTATAATTTCATTATAATCAGATTTATCAAGAATTGGTGGAACAAAATTAGCTCCAATTCCTTGAATTTTATGAGCTCCAGATTTTCCTTGTGATATCATTGGTGAAGCTGCTGGTTCAACAGCAACCACATGCAAATCATTGCACTTACCACATAGGTAGCGGCTCGTTCCGGAAAGTGTGCCAGAGGTACCAACTGTTGCAACAAAGCAAGCAATATCACCATCTAATGCTGAATAAATTTCTGGACCAGTTGTTGTAAAATGAGCATATGAATTTGCTGGATTTTCAAATTGCTGTGGGATAAATGAACCTGAATTTTCCTCCTGTAGTTCTTTTGCTTTAGCAATAGATCCAGCCATGCCATCGGCACCTGGGGTTAGCACAACCTCAGCACCATAAGCAGCAAGTAAACGACGGCGCTCAATACTCATTGTATCTGGCATTGTCAAAATTAAATGATACCCTTTTACTGCAGCAACTAATGCTAGGCCAATTCCTGTATTACCACTTGTTGGTTCTATAATAAGTCCTCCAGGAGAAAGCAAGCCCTGCTTTTCTGCTGTTTCAATCATTTTTAAAGCAACACGATCTTTTGCAGAACCACCAGGATTAAAATACTCTACTTTAGCAAAAATATTTGCTTTGCACTCTGCTGTTAATTTATTCAATCGAATTAAAGGTGTATTACCGATTGTATCTAAAATTGTTTCATTAACATTCATATCCGTAGCTTTCTCTATCTTATATAATAAAATGCTTATTTTGTTTTAATTCGAGGAATTGTTGTAGCAAATAAAGTATTAGCAACAGCCATCAATGCAGCAAAGCTGAAAAGAGCGCCTGGCCCAAATTTGTCATAAGCAACTCCACCTGCTAAAGCAACAAGCACTGAAATTACATGATTAATTGATATACCTGAAGATAATGTTGCTGTTAATTCTTCCTTCGAATTAGAAAGTGTTGATGCGTAGACATATGAAGCCATTGCAGCGTGGCTTATAAGCATATCCAAAATATAGGTGATGCAAACAACATATATTGCAATATGCTTAGGGAAAATTTTATCTGCAAATCCATACATGAGACATACAATTCCAAGTATGACTGTGTCATAAATCATAACATTACGATAGCCAAAATAATCAACAATTTTGCCGATTAAACGTCCACCAAAAAGAGCTGTAATCAATGCACTGACACCAAGTAATGTTGCAATTTGCTTTGTGTCCATACCATAGCCTTTAATGAGTAGGAGTGGTCCAAAAGTTAGAAAAACCTGCTTACGGGCACCATAAAACAGCTCTAATGTATAGAAACGCCAGTATTTTTTATTGAAATACAAGTTAGGTCTTTTACCTTTAATATCATCAACCTTTCCCATCAAGGTTAGGCAGACACTGACAATAAGTAAGCCGATGATGATGCACCACACAGTATTGAACATTATGCGAAGTTCTTCAACTCCAAAATATTTTGGCAAAGCATAAAATACTCCTGCCACAATAAGTGAACCAACCACAGTACCTGCACTAATTGCACTTGTGACCATTCCTTGAGATTCACCCTCTTTGCCTGGTCGCGCAATACTTATTGCAATCACCTGGCGTACTGGCATAACAATATGCTCACCTAATGAGAAGATTGTTATAAAAATTACTGCACCCATAAATTTTGTTGGGATTAACAATAGGCCAGCTGCTAATAATGAAAATGCAGCACCTAATCGAAGCACATTCCAATTTGACAGCTTATGTAGCATTGCCAAAATGAAAATGAGAAGCACACCTGGTGTCTCACGGAAAAATTCCAAAATTCCACGTCCTGTACCATTTACATGATGTATTTCTACCATGAAATTGTTAAGTGTTGCAGCAAAACAGCCAACACCCACACCCCACACAAAAATACTTGGAAAAAAGAGTCCGGCTCCTACTCCCTCTCTGCATACTTTATAAATGTAATTTTTAAAAACCTGAACAACGGAATTCATATTCCCTTAACCTTCCCTATTGCTCCGCATCAACCGGAACTGCCTTTACAACCGTTTTTAAAACCTCTGGTTTAATTTTAACAAAGAAGCCTCTTGCTCCTCCATTTATTACAATCCAATCTAAATCAAAAATTGTTTTTTGAGCATATACTGGCACCTGCTTACGAAAACCAAAAGGACTTATTCCTCCACAAAAATATCCACTATACTTTTGTGCTTCATCCACTGTGCATGGTTCTGTATGCTTCACCTTCAGAATTCGTGCCATCTCCTTTTGTGATATTTCATTATCTCCGTGCATAAGAACAATAAAAGGCTTGCCTGCATCCGTTTTTAAGACTATAGTCTTAATCACATGGTGCTCATCTATACCTAGAACCTCCGCACATTGGCCCGTGCCACCATGCTCTTCATAGGTATATTTTTGTGCCTCATATTGTACCTTAGCTGCACGCAAAACACGAATACCTGGCGTTACAGGAAAGTCCTTTGACTCCTTGCTCATTTCCTTGCCTTTTGAAAAGATAAATTAACTTATAAATTGCTTTATATTTTACCTTCTTTTATTGATTTTGCCAAGATACAATTTGAACATCCTACACGCGCAGTAAGACAAAATCTATACCAAATTTCTATTAACCCTTGTTGGTATAGTGCGGCATTACTATAAATTGCCGGATTATGGTCTCTCCCTAAAAGCCTAAACGCTGTTTCTCGAATAATAGAATTATCTGCTTCTCCAGGCAAAGCCTCTGCAAGATGTATACAATCTGGATCCTGGATAGTGAGTATAGGAATTATAACATTTATAGCTATACTAACTATTCGGGCAGGTCCTAAAACAGGATGTACTTCCATCAGCTCAGCATCCTTAAGCTGTTCTTTAAATAGTTTTTTGAGAGCCCGCCACCAAGCTTTAGGTGTTTTTCGTGGCAGAGTCACAATATCATCAAAAAGACGATTTTTCCCACCAAAAAGCCAAGCAGCTAAAGCAATTCTATTTTCTGGTTTATTTTGAGGCCGAAGCGAATTCCTTTTCCATTCTAAGGGGAACGCTTCAATTGCATCTGCACTTCCTAGCTGCCAAGCCAAATCCCATAGCTCGCGATAGTTTGGATGCTTTTCCATATTTTTCAATAATCCTGCCATAGAAAGCAAAAGCGCATAGCGTTCCTTCGGATTATGAATTGAAGCAAGCTCATGGTGAGGGACTAACCTTGCTAATAAACGGAACTGTTCCTTGTTGTTTTTATACCCAAGTGCAGCAAAAAACTCCTCTTGGAAAAGCTGACGAATATCACCCACTTCACCATAGCGTGCAGCCATATCAGCACTTTTTCTTCGTAGTCTACTCTCTCCAGATGTAAGCAATAATTTGTACAGCTGCTCCTTAGATAGAGATGCAACATGTTGGCTACAAGGAGGCGCCTCATTTAATATTGCATGGGGATATGCTGCGACTGCGATTTTTTCAAAGGAAAAGCTTTGCTGTATTAGAATTTGCTCCTTTAGAGTAACATTATGTATATGAGGAGGAAGCGGTGCAGAATTATACCCACCAAACCAGCATACGTGCATTATAAGATTTGAGTAATTTTCATCCCCAACATGGCGATGGGCAACCCAATCAGATGGGCGCACATGAAGCTCAACATCACCCCTAAGAATCTTTCCTGTTTTGTGAAATAAAATTTCAGCTCCGAGAAAATCTGGACCTTCTTCTAGGTTCCATACACCTGGGTTAATAATTGAGAATTCTTCTCCTTCATCTGTACGAAGGCATTCAGGGCGTAATGAAGGGTCATACCATATACATTGAATATGACGCTCTGTCCAGCGAGAATTTCCCGCCAACGTAATTTGTGGTTCAGCAACACACTGACCAAATTTAGGAAACCATAAAAACATAGCAACTCCTTGTGTATAAAATCAAACCAATATGAATATTTATTAAAAATTACACAACAATTATAAAATAAATAAACTTATTATGCAAACAAAAATTTGCATCAATAAAAATTTTTTAATCACTAATAAGCACGAATATTTTCGCCAAAAATAATTAGAGAAACAAAGAACTGATAATTCTAAAACGTTAGTTAAAACCTATTTTCCTGTTAGTCCCACGAACTTAATTATACCTTAAATGATGCTTTTTCTTTCATATTTAGGTTTAATCTATAGGTTTTGCTATTACGCGAAAGAAACGATGGGTGGTGTTTGTTTTTGTATGAGTGCTCCATGGTCCATCAAGGTTTTTTGACCCTTGAATTATAAATTCTGCCACGCCATCATTTGATCTCGGATAGTGCTCAATCGTTGGTAAACCATCTGTCTCAAAGGTAATATTTGTTATTTTAAGACAATCTGTATTGTCATTAGGATTACTCCCAACCACATATTCCTCTATATCTGTGAAGCCATCTCCATCTGAATCATCATAAAGCTGTTCTTCATAAGTATTGGGATAGATTTTAAGATATTCTTTCATCCAAGTAGATGTATGAGGTATTTTAATGATTACACTCGCCCCTTCTTTCGAAGTAAGTGTAACAGATGTAACTTCCTCTGTCGGATTTGAAGGGACTGGACAATCTACACCATTAGGAGCCCAAAGAAAGGTTAGCGCATGGATTCTTGGAGCCCAATGCCCGCTTAATCTTACCCATCCATCCTCACAAACAACTGAATATCGTACAAAACCATCCTTATTATCATCTGAATCTGAAATATACACAGCTTTAACTACACTATTTTCAAATTCTGCTCCCCAAATTGCTACTGCATGACCACCTACGCTATTAGGATAATACAAATCTGCAAAAGCTACACCTTTATATAAATTATCAAAAAGCAATTGAGAAAAGCTTTCTAAAGAAGAAAAAGTCTCCTCTACATTTGTTCTATCGTACCCCTTGTAAGCTGTTGGACGAATAGGATTCCATGCTGCCGCATTGATATAAGACAGCATATAACCATCCTCTATTATGTAGTAATGTATACCTCGAGAAAAGGAACCAGAAAAATTACCACTTGATTCCTTAAGCGCATTAACTATTGCTATAGGTTCACGTAATTCCTTTGCCGAAATTTCTACACCGACAGATTCAAGCATATCTTGATACCATGCCACCATACAAGCAAAAGCATGGGCCCAACACATATTACTATCATTATATGTTTTATTGCTATCATAAACAATGGTGGTCTTATCAACACCTGGAACAAAAAATGTACCCGAATATTTACTATCTAAAGAGGAAGTCTCTACTTGCTCTGCGAGCAAATGATTAAATAAAGAGAAGAATAACACAAACACAATGATTGTGCTTGAGAGTCGTAAATTATTACATAATTTAATTCTCTTCATCATCTACCTCAAACAGATGCTTTTATAAGTTTAATGATAACGTGATGAGAGCATTGCAAATTTTGAATAAGCTAGTTCTCTTTATACCATAGAAAAATAAAACACAGGTATGTTTTAAAGCGATGCTATTGCTTTTTTGCAGCGAGAAGCAAGGTCTGCTCCTGCTTTGACATATTTATCTGTTAGGCTAGATATAACTAGTTCTAATGCACCGGACAAATCAACCATTATATCTATTTGTGATTTCTTTATCTTTTGTTCGAAGAAGGCTGTTGCTTCTTCTTTTGTGGTAGAATAGCCAAAAACAATTAATGTATAACCAGCAGTAATAGCTACTTGCTCAAGCTCAGCCAAAGCTTTTGATAATTCGGCATTAATCTCTGTACCTGCTATGTTCACTCCTATGCAATATGAGCGATCAAACTGTGCTATGTGCTTGCTCCGCATAGACACATAGCCAAGCTCTTCTGCTGCATGCTTTATTTTGGCGAGCATTTCTGGTGTACAACTGATATTGCCATATGATTTATTAAGCACATGAGAAGCAAGTGCAATAGAGCAATCGGCGGCCTCTGCTACATCACGTAGAGTTGCCTTACCACTATATCCATTTGGTGCACTTGCTTTCGTCATAATTTCTTTATCTTAAAATAGTTAAAGATTAAAGTCCACGCCATGCAGCATGACGTAATGGACCAACCCAACGATTCAATGGGAAAGAACCCTTAAGAGCTGCTTGCTCAAATTCCTTTGCCTTAATAATTGCATCAGCCACAGGCATACCCTTTGCAAGATTTGCACAAATTGCTGCTGAAATTGTGCAGCCTGCACCATGTGTATAAGCATTAGGTATTAAATCACTTTCAAGGCGACTTACCACACCTCCAGAGCACACAACATCAATAGCTTTTGTTGCATTTGGAAGCTTGCTTCCTCCTTTAATAAGCACTGTACGAGCACCTGCCTTGCAAAGCTCCTTTGCTGCTTTCTCCATACCTTCAACAGAATTAATCTCTCCTAGGCCAGACATAATTGCTGCCTCGTAAAGATTTGGTGTAATAACTGTTGAAAGAGGCATCAATTCATCACGCAAAGCATTTGCAACCTCTGGATTTAGAGGTGTTGCAGCTCCCTTACATGCCATCACTGGATCTACAACAAGGTTTGGTGTGTTATGCTCTTTAATTGTCTTTACAACCAACTGAATTAACTCATGTGTTGCAAGCATACCTGTCTTTGCAGCATTAACGCCAATTCCATCAAGAATTGTTGCTAGCTGAGCTTCAATTACATTAAGCTCAATTGGATACACATCATGTCGCCATTCTGCTGTAGGATTTTGCGCAACAATACAAGTCAGCGCAACCATGCCATAAACGCCATGCTCTTGAAAGGTTTTTAAATCTGCTTCTAATCCGGCACCACCACTAACATCTGAGCCGGCAATTGTCATTGCTTTAAATGGTCCACTCATATTTATTCTCCCTAATAATCGTATAAAAAATTGCTTTAAAATTATACTCTTGCGTTCCTGATTTGTAAATAATAAAAATGGAGGTCTTATTATGAAACAAAACAACTATCTTGATACTTTAAATTACATTGACGGGACAAACTCAATTTCCTTAAGTTCAATCTCTCCTTCACCACGATACACTAAAAAGATAGGAGCAACAGTGTCCTTTTTAATATCAAGCATTGTATATAATTTTTTCCACTCTTTAGGCGCTCCTAGAGAAATCGTTGCAATTGGCTCTCCGTACTCATCTAATTTTATCAAAATTTCACCCTTTGGAGGCAGCTCGCCAGAGCGATAAACCACCCCAATTTTTGTTGGTCCACTAAAGACAAAATACTTAAATCCAATATGTGTATTATCGCCAATTTCCGCAATTATTCTTTCACCATTTTTACAAATAATATGTGGCAAACGAACCTCAGGACACTTACCATGTGGCATATTATAATTAGTTAAATTGCAACTAATTAGTGCGGAATATACTCCATCAGCTATTAGAGGTCCTCCATTAAGACCACATGAGGTAACTTCAACTTGTGGAATTGTGCCATCTGGTAAAATCTGTATTTTCTCTGCGCAGGCCTGACGTGAGTACTCCCATTTTGTGGTTTGGCGGTGATAGAACACATACCATTCACCATTGATAAATTCGATGCTTCCATGATTATTTCCGGTACGGGTTACGCGGTCCTTTGGAAGGCGCCCATTGAAGCCAACATCACCATTTGAGATAATGGTACCACCGAGCTTAAAATCCTTATCTGGATAATCACTTGTAGCGTAAACTAGCTCATGTCCGTTGTATGACGAATAGATAAAGTAGTATTTTGATCCAATTTTTCGCATCGAGCTAGCCTCGAAGAAAGGATGAGGCTCCCATTGTGTACCTTTAACTATGCATGGCATAATATGCTTGGGCTGATTTTTGATAGTAAGCATATCATCCTCTAGTTCAACTGTAATAGCGCCAAAGCTACCACCCTCTTCTGTCAAAACCTGCTCACGTGTTTTATGTAAGATACGCATTTGGTGATAGATGCGCTCCTCTTCCGAAAATTTTGGATTTTCTACAAGGTCATTCCAAGTTCCATAGTATAATCTAATTACGCCATCATCATTAATTAATCCTGGGTCAAAAACGCCATATTTTTGCATTTTTGTACCATCTGGGTTACGCACATGACCATGAAATTGAAATTTTCCGTCTGGTGTATCACAAACTGCCACACTCATTATGTTGCTGCAGCCAGACTTTCCTGCCATTGAGTAGTATAAATAGTATCGACCATCATTACCTTTAACTACATCTGGAGCATACATATATTCGTATTCTGGATAAAGAGTGTCTTGGCTAGCTTTGTAGATAACGCCATCACAACGCCAATCCTTCAGGTCATCGACTGGCGCTGAATATGTTACATAATCTAGCATACAAAATTTATCGCCATTTTCTTTATCGTGCGATCCATACACATAAACTCGATTACCGAAAACATGTGGCTCTCCGTCTGGAATATAGTCATCTAGGGGAGTAAAAGGGTTAAAAACCTGCTTTTTCATATCAAAATTCCATTCTTTTTCAAAAACTTAAACATCTATACTAACATTTGTTCATACTTCAAGGTAATAATAGCACAAATATTTAACTAAAAGCAAATGAGAGTTACTTTTTGACCGCTCATAAGCATAAGATATTTTGAACTAAAATATAAAAAAATCTACAATTCCATGTTGATTCAAATATTTATATTTGGTATAATTTTAACAATTCAAAATCAACCATTAAAAAAAGAAACAATGATGTATTGATTTGTTTTTATCTCCAGAAATCAAACACAAGGACATAAATGAATAGAAAATTACAAGGTTTTACACTCATTGAGTTGCTCATAGTTATTGCTATCATTGGTATTTTGGCAGCAATCACTATCCCTGCTGTTATGGATGGTTTGAAAAAGGCTAATGACGAAAAATGTAGGACTAACCTTAAGCAGCTTCATACAGCATGTGTAAGTTATGCACATGAACATGGCGGTGATTTTCCTAGAGCACAATCCTTTGAAATTTTCAATTCTCGCACACAGCGCTACGAGGAGCGCCGAGGTTGGATTGCATGGGTACCAAGCGATCGTGATATTGATACATTAAACAATATGTGGTCTGGCAAAAATGGAGAAAAGAGCCAATCAAAAAATCTAAAACATGATCGTGGTCATGGTGAAGACGCTCGTTTTGGTGTAATCAATGGAACTATCTTTGAATACATGAACGAATCTATGGAGCATTATGTTTGCCCTGCTTCAGAAACAATTTCGTTTGATGAAAAGGGTGTTTCTGAAGACGAGGGAATTTTCCGCACTTACGCTATGAATGAGTTTTTCTATGCTCCACACTACCCTTCTGCTTGGCACAGCAGAAAGATGACCCGTATTGGCACGGACGAAACATTCCCATATGGAGATGCAGACAAGAAAAAAACATTTACTCCTGAAGCATCTAAGCTCCTACTTTTCTCTGAAATTATTATTCCAAACTACAAATCTGATAATGGTGAATTCAATCCGGGAAGAAAGAAGGACAAGTGCTGCCGTCACGGCGACTGTGTGCTTGTTGCTTGGGAAAAAGGAAACATTGATGAAGCAAAAACAGATGTTCTAATGCCTGTTCATCAAAGAAAGAAGCAAGGAAATTTGGAAGGCAACGAAATGGTCGATTTCGGTTTTGCTTATGCAGTATTTGCTGACGGACATATTGAACAGCTACAACAATCATTCCTAATTGGCGATAAACGCTATAACACACTTTGGTTCCTATTGCGTGGTGTCGATCCGAAAAACACCAGTTCCTTAGGAGAAGGATTAAACTAATAAAGCACAATTAAAGCTAAACCCCAAAACGATAACTGTTGATAAAGCATTAAATTTACGATTGCTTTATTAGAACCACACAAAACAAAGTTTATAATGAAAAAATCTACTACAAAAAAAGAAATTGAAGTAATAAAGTCTTCTGCCAATAAAGAAACAAACGGAAAGACAAAAAAGACGAGAGAAGTAGAAACAAAACAAGCTGCTAAATCAACAGCAAAAGCTTCGACAAAGGCTGTTGTAAAAAAAGAGCTAAAGGATGCTACCGCTAAAGCTCCTGCTAAGACAAAATCGGAAACAAAGGCTACAAAAGAGAAAAAATCTGAGCAGCTAGAAAAAACAAAAAAAGTAGCAGAGGCTACTACAAAGCCTACAAAAGCAGCAGCAATAGACGCTACGGCAACAAAGGGCAAAAAGAACACCAACAAGGATGAAACTAAGGCTGACAAGGCCTCAAAAGCATCTAAAAAAACAGCTTCTACTCCTGCATCTACAAAAGAGTCTAAAAAGGAAAGCAAAAAGCCAAACAAAAAGACTTCTACTATTGACGATTTTGAAATTGCTAATAATTTAGAAATCGATATGGAAGATGACTTTGATAGTTTTTTGATTGACGAACCTAAAGGAAGACAATCTCGCCGAGGATCTCGCCATAGCGACTTAGATGCATTTGCTGATTTTGATGATTTTGAACATAATTCAGACATAGAACACGACGATTTCTTTGATGCCGATTTTGATGATAATAAAGAAATAGCTCCATCTGATGATGAGCTAGCTGAGCTTGATGAAGAAGTACTAGAATTTGATGAAAAGATTATCAACGAAATCATCAAAACAGAAAATAGCGTAGCAATTCAAAACGATAGTGATGAGGATGATGAAATCGGTCACAATCACGATTCAGATGAGGATGACGACTTCCTTTCTTCTAGCGAAGATGATAAGGATAGATATATAAATTCAAAGGGATTTGCAATTCCTGGTGAATCAGAAGATGATATGATTTCTTTTGGCATGTCATCCCATCAATCTGATTTCGATATTGAAAAACTACAAGAGCTCGTCAAGGCTGCAGAAGCAAAGGGTGGATTCTTAACCTACGAAGATATACACGACATTCTTCCTGAAGGAACAATTAATCCAGATGACATTGAGTTATATATCTCTGAATTGAACACCTTGCAAATTGATGTTGTTAATTCAGCTAATGTTGAAGAATATCTAAGCAACAAGCAAAACCAGGCTCAAGAATCTTCAACTGCTCAACCACGCCCAGATTTTTATGACGATCCAATTCGTATGTATCTTCACCAAATGGGTCAGGTACAACTTTTAACACGCGAGCAAGAGCGCGATATTTGTATTCGCATTGAAGAAAACGAAAAAATCATCAAAGAGAAATTTAATCGTTATGGATTTGCAACAAGACTATACCTAGATTTGCTTGACCAAATTGAGCAAAAGGAGGATCGTTTTGACCGCATCGTTATGGATAAGCTTGCAGACAATCGCGATGCTTATACAGCAAAGCTTGATACTTTCCGCAAGGATCTAAACAATTTGAAGGAAGACCTATTCAAAGCCTATGGCGCATTATCAACCGCTAGAGCTACACTTGAAGAGGCTAAAACCAAGCCAGGTAACACATCAATTAAACGCCTTGAAGCAAATGTTGCAAACAAGCAAAGCAAGTTAAATGCAAAGCTCGCAGATTTCTTAGCTAATTATGAGAATCTTAGCTTCAAGCAAAAAACTCTTGAAAATCTTGCACAGAAGGCAGAAGAAGAAATATATAAAGCATATAAAAATCTTCTTGCTGAACAAGATGCCGTTCTCAAGGAGCGCAAATCAAAAGCACGTGCAACTAAGCTTGAGGAAATCGAAGACAGGCTAAACACAATATCTAGCGAATTCTTAATGACACCAGAAGAATTCTTGCACGACTTCGATAAGCTTCGCCATGCTCTAACCGAAGGAGCAAAGGCCCGTACAGAAATGGTTGAAGCAAACTTGCGTCTTGTTATTTCAATTGTTAAGCGCTATATGAATCGTGGCTTATCCTTCCTTGATTTAATTCAAGAAGGTAACACTGGCTTGATGAAAGCCGTTGAAAAGTTTGAATATCGTCGCGGCTACAAATTCTCTACATATGCTACTTGGTGGATTCGTCAAGCAGCAACCCGTGCGATTGCAGACCAAGCAAGAACTATTCGTATCCCAGTACATATGATTGAAACAATCAATCGTTTACTTCGTATACAAAAAACACTTGTTCAAGAAAAAGGTCGCGAGCCAACACCAGAAGAAATATCTGAAAAGATGAATCTTCCTTTGGATAGAGTTCGTCAAGTAATAAAAATGTCACAGCAGCCTATTTCTCTACAAAGTCCAGTAGGTGATAGTGACGATGCACACTTTGGCGACTTCCTTGCCGATACAGCCGCAGAAAATCCTGCTGAAATGGCTTCTTACGCGATGCTTAAGGAGCGTATTTCCGAAGTTCTTGAAACACTAAGCGAGCGTGAAAGACAAGTTATCGAGGATCGTTTCGGTCTTGTAAACGGATACCCAAAGACACTTGAAGAGGTTGGTAAGGCCTACAATGTAACCCGTGAACGTATTAGACAGATTGAAGCAAAAGCATTGAAAAAGCTACGCCACCCTACTCGTATGAAACGTTTACAGGGATTCTTAGAAGGAAACTAATTTTAAGCTTAAATAATTTTGGAGGCTGGAAGGCTTCCTTGTATGAATGAAGAAGAGTGCGACGGGATTTAATTAAGCAATTGAGCATGTATCCAAAATCCTCTCGTGCCTAACTAGAACCGGCGGACGTGGACCGCACTAAAAGAAATCCACACAGAAACCGAGAAAGAAAGAAAGAAAATGAACGGAACATCCGAAAACATAGAACCTACAGTTGATAGCACTGTTCAAGATGAAGTAGTAGAAACTCCTGAGACTATTGTACCAGCTGAAGAAGCAATAATAGAGAACAACAATTCTCCTGAAGCACTAACTGTTGAAGGCGTTGAAGAAACTCAAGCGGAAGTAGAAAATGATTATATCAATGAGGATGCAAACGCTGTAGAAGAGCCTACAAGTGACACGCCAGACGGAGCAACAGAACCAGTAAACGAAGTAACAACCTCTACAACTAATCCAGATAATGCTTGCCCAAATGAAGAAGGATGTGAAAATATTTTTGGGCAAGTTGGGATAATCGTTGGTGTTGCAGTGATTATTCTTGTTGCTCTTTCAGCAATTCTAAAATCAAAGAAGAAAAAGAATGTCACAAACAAAGGCAAGAAAAAATCCTTTAAATCAAACCCAAATGCTGTTGAGATTTATGTCGGTAACCTAAGCTATGAAATGGGCAATTCCGAACTACGCAAGGAATTTGAAAAATTTGGCATAGTTACATCTGCTCGTATCATTACACAACGTAATAGTCGTAAATCAAAGGGTTATGGATTTGTGGAGATGCCACATCGTTCTGAAGCTGAGGAAGCAATCAGAGCATTAAACAATAAGGAAATCAAGGGACGTAAGATTCATGTTAACGAAGCTCGTGCCAATACACGTCACGAAAATCACTAACAGCATTGATTAATAGGTAAGAAAAAAATCGGTTAACTATTTTTTAAAGTATAGTTAACAAATAAGTAATAGAAAAATTAATAAAAAAATGAGTAAATTCATAGCATTTTTTAAGAAGCCATGGGAGCGCGATGGTAATACAGGTGCACCAAAACGCGATGGCGGCTTTAAAAAGCCATGGGAGCGCGACGAAGGTCGTGGCTTTGGCCGTGGTGAAAAGCGCGATCGTGGGGGCTTTGGTGGCAAGCGCGATGATGACCGCGGCTTTGGTCGTGGCGAAAAGCGTGATCGCGGTGGCTTTGGCGGCAAGCGCGATGGTGGCTTTAAGAAGCCATGGGAGCGCGATGAAGATCGTGGCTTTGGTCGTGGTGAAAAGCGTGATCGCGGTGGCTTTGGTGGCAAGCGTGATGGTGGCTTTAAGAAGCCATGGGAGCGCGATGATGACCGTGGCTTTGGCCGCGGCGAAAAGCGTGATCGCGGTGGCTTTGGCGGCAAGCGCGATGGTGGCTTTAAGAAGCCATGGGAGCGCGATGAAGATCGTGGCTTTGGCCGTGGCGAAAAGCGTGATGCTGGCTTTAAGCGTAAAAGCTTTGACGCTCCTGCTGAGGAAGCACCAGCAAAGAAACAGGAATTTGTTCCTGCTCGCCCAGACGGAGAGCTACTCTTTGGTCGTCAGCCTGTAATTGAAATGCTTAGAGCAAATCGTCGCCAAGTGCTAGATATGATTCTAGCAGATGGCGTAAAGGATAGTGACGAGGTTGATGAGATTAAGAAGACCTGCGAGGAGCGTGAAATTCGCATACTAAAGCACAAGAGGGAAACTCTTGATGCATGGATGAATTCTGCAAATCATCAGGGTGTTGTTGCTGTGTGTGCTGACTATCCTTATGTAGAAATTGACGAACTATATGCAGAAGCAGAAAAAGAAGATGAACAAAATCAACTTTTTGTTATTCTTGATCATGTAGTTGACCCACAGAATTTAGGTTCAATCATTCGCTCCTGTGAGTGCGCTGGTGTAAAAGGCATTGTACTTCCTGCTGATAGAGCAGTTGGTGTAACTCCTGCAGCTGTGCGCGCTTCTGCTGGTGCAGCAGAGCACATTCGCATTGCTCTAGTACCAAACATCTCAGAAGTAATTGATAGGCTAAAGAAATATAATGTTTGGACAACTGGTCTTGAGGCTCTTCCAGAATCCAAGGACTATACAGACATAGACTTCAAAGGAAAGGTTTGTATTGTAATTGGTAGCGAAGGTCAGGGACTTGGCCGTCTAGTTCGCGAGCGTTGCGACAACCTAGCACGCCTACCTATGTTTGGCAAGGTAGGATCACTAAATGCTGGTGTTGCTGGAGCGTTAGCAATTTATGAAGTTATTCGACAGCAAAACGCACAATAATAGCCCGTTGCTATTATTACCTATTTATATATAGAGTATCATGACAGATCAATTCAAGGTTTTAAAGACTGAAAAAGTATTAAACGGAGGCTTTGAGGCTCGCCGTTCCCAGCTTATGACTAAGCACGGAACAGTTGAGACTCCTTGCTTTATGCCCGTTGGTACTCAAGGCACAGTAAAGACCTTAGAACCTAGAGACCTAAAGGAACTAGGTGTAGGAATGATTTTGTCTAATACCTATCATCTAATGCTTCGCCCAGGCAAGGAAATTATGGAGGCCGTTGGTGGGCTCCATAGTTTCATGCAATATGATGGACCTATTTTGACTGACAGTGGAGGTTTCCAAGTATTTTCTCTTGGCAAGCTCCGCAAGATTCGTCAGGATGGTGTAGAGTTTAACTCCCACATAGACGGCAAGCGCTTTTTCCTAGGTCCAAAGGAATCTATAGCAATGCAAAAGGCTATTGGTTCTGATGTGGCCATGTGCTTTGATGAATGCATTCCATACCCATGCACTCCAGAATATGCACAAAAATCTATTTCCAAGACATTGTCTTGGGCTAAGGTTTGTGCAGAGCAAGAGCGTGCAGAAGGTCAAAAGCTATTTGGCATTGTCCAAGGAGGTGTTTATCCAGAGTTACGTAAGCGCTGTGCTGAAGGTCTTGTAAACATTGGGTTTGATGGCTATGCCGTAGGAGGTGTAAGTGTTGGAGAACCAGAGAATGTCCTTATTAAAGGAGTTGAGGATAGTACTCCTTATCTTCCAGAGGACAAGCCACGCTACTTAATGGGCGTTGGCGATAGACTACAAATGGTTGAGGCTGTGGCGCGTGGCATTGATATGTTTGACTGCGTAATCCCAACCCGTCATGCTCGTAATGGTTCTGCATTCACTAGACATGGTTCTGTCCAAATTAAAGCTGGTAGATACAAGCAAGATTTACGTCCCGTTGAGGAAGGATGCACATGTGTTTGTTGCCAAAACTTTACAAGGGCATATATTCGACACCTACTAAACGCAGGCGAGGTATTAGGAATTCGTTTGCTGACGCTTCACAACATACATTGCTATATGGAGTTTATGCGCGAGCTAAGGGCCTCACTAGACAATGGAAGTTTTGAGGAATTTAGACGTATCGCTCATGAAGAGCTACGTAGCAGTAGAGATTAATTTTACAAATAATAAATAAAGAAAGAAAATTAAAACATGAATACATTGACAACATTAATGGGAAATGCAATGTTTGCGCAAGCCCAAGGAGATAATAGTGGTTTTATAATCATTATTCTCATTTTCGCAATTTTCTACTTTGTCCTTATTCGCCCACAGCAGCGTAAGGAAAAAGAGCGTAAAAAGAAAATAAATGAACTCCGCGCTGGAGCAAAAATTATTTTTGCTGGTGGTTTGATTGGCAAAATCACAGAAGTAAAGGAAAGCACCTTTATGGTTGAGGTTGCTCAAAACACAATCATTGAGATTGCTCGTGGGGCTGTAATACGTGCTATCGCAGAGGATGAAACACCTACTGTAGAAGCAAATTAAGTAATATAAAAACTAATATAGTTAAGTTAAGGTATAATAAAATGAAAACTGAATCACTATGGAAATGGATTGTACTAGTTCTATTACTAGCATTTTCAGCTGTTCTAATTAGTAAGAAGGACAATATTCGTCTTGGTCTTGATTTGCAAGGTGGATATAGCTTTACACTAGAATTAGATGAAAAAGCATTAGAGCAGGAAATTAGAGAAAAGGCTAAAGAAGAGGGTAAAACTCTTTCCGAAGAAGAAATTAAGGCAGAGATTACAAGAGCTAAAGACAATGCTAGAGACACTGCTGTAGAGGTTGTTCGCGCTCGTATTGATGCTCTTGGTACAGAAGAGCCTATTATTACTGCAGGCACTGGTGAAGATTGCCGCATTTATGTTCAAATGCCTGGCGCAACAGAGGAAAAGCGTCGTCAAGCAGAATCTCTTGTTCGTAGCGTTGCATTCTTAAGATTCTCACTTGTAGATGAGGATTCTTCTGTAAAGGCAATCAGACTTTCACAAGAGAGAGCTCCTCGTGGCTATAAGCTATCACATGACGAAGATGGTACTGCATGCTATGTTAGAGATTCGGATTCTCAAGTAGATTACACAGACTCAGAATATACTACTTACCTACGTAAGTTTGGTAATCCTAAACCAGGCACTCAATTTATGCTACAAAAGGTTACTGGCAAAAACGGAATGGATTACTACCATCCTATTTTTGTTAAGCGTAAGGCTGAGTTAACCGGTGAAAACCTTGAACGCGCTAAAACAGATATTAATCCAACTACTGGCGAGCGCTATGTTAGCTTAACTTTTGATTCCGAAGGAAGAAAAAAGTTTGCTGATATTACTGGTAGAAATATCAACAAGCGACTAGCAATTATTCTTGACGATGTTGTATATTCTGCTCCTGTAATCCAAACACGCATCGATGGTGAAGCAACTATTACAGGTAACTTTTCCTTTGAAGAAGCACGTCAACTTCAAACCGTTCTAAATGCAGGTTCTCTTCCTGCTCCTCTAAAGTTTATGGGCGAGCGCTTTGTTTCTCCAACTCTTGGTGAGGACTCAATCAATGCATCTAAAAAGGCAATTATATTTGGCTGCCTTGGTGTTTTAGCATTCTTGATATTCTACTATCGCAGATTAGGTATTGTTGCTGCTATTGCACTAATTCTTAATATTATACTTCTACCTGCATTTGCTGTACTAGCATCAAATATTTTAAGCACTTTTGCACAGGATGCAACAGCAAGCGGTTCTTTGTTCAAGCTACCTGTATTAACTCTACCTGGTATTGCTGGTATTCTATTGACTATTGGTATGGCTGTTGATGCCAACGTTCTTATCTTTGAGCGCACTCGTGAAGAGCAGGCTGCTGGACGTCCAACTTTTGCATCAATTATGGCAGGTTATCAACGTGCATTTTTAGCAATTTTTGATGGCAACTTAACAACTATCATTACAGCTATTATTCTATTCGTATTTGGTACTGGTCTAATTCGTGGTTTCTCAGTAACTCTTGTTGCTGGTATCCTAGCATCTATGTTTACTGCTCTTGTTGTTACAAAGCTAATTTTCCAGGCAACTGTAAAACCTGAGTCAAAAGCAAAGATCAAGATGATGGAGCTTGTTCCACCAACTGTTAATATTAATTTTGTTAAGCGCGCAAAGGCATGCATCCTAGCTTCTGTACTTCTAATCGTGGTACTAGATGCAGTTGCATTAATTCGTGGACTAAATGACCCATCAAGCATTTTTGCTGTAGATTTCACTGGTGGTTCAAAAGTAACATTTGTTGTTGAGAACAAGGATGCTGCTCCTCTAGAAAAGATTCGTAGCTCACTAGCTAAGATTGGCATTGAAGATGCAAAGCCTCAATACCAATCAGAGGTTGTTACATCTGCATCTGAGGCAACACTTACTGCTTCTGCTTCAACTACTGAAGCAACACCTGCTCCTGAAGTAGCAGCTGCTCCTGAGGTAACTGCTGAAGCTGCTCCTGAGGCAACTGCTGAAGCTGCTCCTGAAGTAACTGCTGAAGCTGCACCTGAAGTAACTGCTGAAGCTGCACCTGCTCCTGAGGCAACTGCTGAAGCTGCTTCAACATCTCAGACCATCTACTACCTAGAAATCTCTACTGTTCAAACAGACGAAATCGATGGCAAAAAGCTTTCTAACATCATGGAGGAAACTCTTGTGGCAGATATGCCAGATGCTGGTATTCGTATGGTTCTAGATGACACCGTAGGCTCTCAAATTGGTGCAGAAATGAAGAGAACTGCATATATTGCAATTCTTCTTTCTACAATTGCAATGCTACTCTACATTACCCTACGCTTTGAGTTCGGTTTTGCTCTAGGTGCAATTGTTGCTCTAGTTCATGACGTTCTAATCACTATTGGTCTATTTACAGCATTTGGTTTCCAATTTAACCTAACAATTGTAGCCGCTATGCTTACAATCGTTGGTTATGGTGTAAACGACACGATTGTTCTATTTGATCGTGTACGTGAAGAGCTAAAACAGAACAACAAGCTAACCTTCCCAGAGCTAGCTAATAAGTGTATCAATGTAACACTAAGTAGAACGCTACTAACTTCAATCACTACCCTAATTACTGTAGTTGCTCTAATGATTTTCACATCAGGTGATATCTTTAGCTTCGCAACATGCATGCTTATCGGTATTATTGTAAGTACATTCTCAACCATCTTCATTGCAACTCCAGTAATGCTAGCTTGGTATAAGAATAAGCGTCCTTACTTCGCAAAGAAATAAGTTTAATAAATAGTTTTTCTAAGAAAGGTAAATCATATGAACACAGCAATTATTGTTGCAGCAGGAAAAAGTGAAAGAATGGGTGGCAAGGTAGACAAGGCCTTTTTAAGCCTAGGACCTAAACCTGTATTAGCGTATTCATTGATGGCATTTGAAGCATGTGCCGACATTGATGCAATAATTGTTGTTGTTCGTAAAGATCAGGTAATAGCAACTCAGGGCGTAGCTCGTATGTTTGGTTGCCGTAAAGTTCAAGCTGTTGTTCCTGGTGGCTCTTGCCGCCAGGCATCAGTTCGCAATGGAATGAAAGAATGTGACCCAGACACAACTATCGTCTCAGTGCATGATGCAGCACGCCCTTGCATTACCCCTGCCCTAATTTCTGAAACTATTAAATCCGCCAAACGCAACGGCTCTGGCATCGCAGCTCAGCATATGACTGACACTGTAAAATTAGTAGAAAAAGGTCAAACTGTTTCAAGCACATTAGATCGAAGCAAAATTTGGACAGTTCAAACCCCACAAACATTTAAGTTTGACTTACTAAGCCGCGCATTCGATGCTGCTGATATCAACGATGAAAGCATTACAGACGAAGCTAGTGCCGTTGAAAAGCTTGGCGAAAAAGTTCACTTAATTCCTAGTCGTTTCCCTAATATTAAAATTACGGTCCCTGAGGATTTGCACATTGCTGCTCTCCTCCTAGGAATGCAAGCATAAATTGAATATGGAAAAGAAAATCGCCATACTTGGAGACATCCATGCAAATATCGATGCACTAAATGCTGTGCTAGATGATGCTAGCGCAGAGAATGTTACAGACTTTCTCTGCGTTGGGGATGTTGTCGGCTACAATGCCGCTCCAAACGAATGTGTGGAAATTATAAAAAAAATAGCCTCATTTACCGTTTGTGGAAATCATGATCACTATTGCGCATTTGATGAATCCCTAGATGACTTCCATCCCGTAGCGGCAAATGTAATTGAATGGACACGAAGAGAGCTAACCTCTGAAAACACAGAATGGCTTAAAAAACTCCCTTTTAGCATTGTAAACAAGAATATAACCCTAGTTCATAGCACACTTGATATGCCAGAACGATGGGGATATGTTTTTGATTCTATAGAAGCGGAATCTCATTTAAATTATCAGAATACACAAATATGCTTCCACGGACACACACATGTTCCAACCATCTTTAAGAAACAAGGCTTTATGGTAGAACAGCTACCTGCCCAAGACATACGCATAGAGCTTGGCAAAAAATACTTTATAAACACCGGAAGCGTTGGACAACCTCGTGATGGTAATCCACTGGCGTCATATTGTATATTTAGTCCTGAAAGCAAACAAATTGCATTTAAACGAGTTGCGTACGATGTTTCTGCCGCTCAAGCAAGAATAAGAGCAGCATGCCTACCTGAGCGTTTAGCAGCAAGATTAGAACGTGGACAATAGTTTTTTAAAATTAAACTCAAGATAGAAAGGCAAAAATGAAGATTAAAGTCAAATTAATAGCGGCTACCATTGCATTAGCAACAGCTCTTCTGTTTAATACTGGCTGTGATAGCGATGATGGTGGTGGCGTTTCTGGAGATATTGGCAACAACAACCCAAATCTTGTGGCATGTGTAGGTGACAGTATTACTGCTGGTTATGCTTGTGATGGTAGTCCATATCCGTCTAGACTTGCAGGAATGATTTCAAAAAATGTTTCTAATTATGGTGTGGGTGGTACTACTTCTTATGGAGGCATAGCTCTTGTTAATTCTGCTTTAGCATCTAAGCCTGCTTATGTCTGCATTATGTTTGGTAGCAATGATGCAATTAGAGGCTATGACACTTCTAGCACTGCAGAGAACATTCGCACAATGATTCGCGCATGCAAAAATAATAACTCTATCCCTATTGTAGCAAACATTCCAATTATGATTGGACCACACGAAAGATTTAATGCTGCTGGAGAAAGAATTTCAGAAGCAATTCGTCAGGTAGCAAAAGAAGAAGGTGTTTGCTTTGTTGATGTTAGAGGAGCATTTGGTTCTGGAGAAGAATACATTAATTCAGATGGTCTTCATTTAACAGATAAAGGTGGAACAAAATTAGCTCAATGCTTTGCTTCCAAATTTTAAATTAATATATAAATGTAACAATCAACGTATCGTTACATAAAAATTTGTATAATGAAAAAGAATAATAAAAATAAAAAAGATATTAAGAAAAACATTAATCTTTTTAAAGTTAATGTTTTTCTATCAATTCTTTTTGCCACAATTCTTTTGATATTAACAAATTTTTGCGCTTCTCGTATCTATGTTAGATATCACTACGACCCACTTATTCCACAGGGTTTAAGCAAACAATCTATAGATATCCTTAGAGATACGAGAGGCGAATTAACCATTATTTCATTATTTGAACGATCTCATCCATTCCGAAAGCCAGCTCGCAGACTTCTTAAAGAATACGAAGAGTTGTCTAAACAAATTCCGAATTTAACTATTAACACACAAATAATTGATGCAAATCTCGAAATCATAGAAACAGAAACTATTCTTAAACGATACGAGGATGTTGAAATCAACTCCATCATTATTATACGAGGAATGGAGCATTTTTGCATCTCATCAACAGAGTTATCTGGCAACCCAACAGATACAGAAGAGAAGCACTCCAATCCAGCTGCGCATTTTATTGGCGAATCTGTCTGTACATTAGCAATTCATAAGCTTTTGCATACAGAACTATCAAAAATATATTTTCTTGGGGGCCATGGAGAATACGATCCAACAAGTGCAGATCGATATACAGGTGCATCTAACTTTACTAGACTCCTTGAGCTTTACAACAACGATATAGAAACACTTATGTTAGATGGTGGTAAAAAGGTACCAACGGACTGCGATGTTCTTGTTGTTGCTGGTCCTACCACAATGTTCACAGAAACAGAAATCCGAGCAATTTCAACTTATTTAAACAATGGTGGTAGAGCCCTATTCCTTTTAAACAATCACTATGCCAATGGTCTAGCACCACTACTAAACATTTGGAATATACAGCTTATTCCTTCAAATGAACCACAATTTTCTTCTATAACAACGACAATTTATAATCAGCATGATATTACAGAACCATTAACTAATATTGCAACCACCTTCTCCTCTCCATGCTATCTTGAACCTGCATCAACCATGCACCTTACAACAAGAGAATTGGGAGACAAACCACAATTCACTTCTCTCGTTTTTACAGATCCTTCCAAAAATCAATTTGGAACACCAAACACTATTGCTGCTGCTGTACAGCTTGGCAAACCAAATGAACTAGGTAGAAAACAAAACACAAGAATTGTTGTTTGTGGTGATTCATCCATAATTTCAAACGCAATGATTGGACAAGGTATTTCTGGAAACAAACTTTTTCTTTTTTCTGCTATTGAATGGCTAAAGGGAGGAGAAAACACAAACAAAATGATTCCTGCATATGCAACCATCCTAAATTCTGGTATAGCAGCAGACGGATGGTCTAATCTTGCTATTAAATTAGCAGTTTTCCTCCCTCTTATAATTCTTTTGTTTGGATTGTTGATCGCATCTCCAATACTTAAACGTTTATAAAAAATATATTTTTTTGAGAGGCTATAAAAATGATAGAAGTATTAGTCGCAGCATTTTCTGGTTTGATAATCGGTATATTTATTGGATACCAACTAAGATCTATTTTAATTAAAAATACATTATCTTCCTTAAAGAAAAATTCTAAAAACGCTAAACTCAATGCTGAACGTGAGGCAGCAAATATTCTACGCACTGCAGAGATACAAGCAAAGACAGCGGCAATTAAGGCACGAGAAGCATTTGAAGCAACAACTCGCGAACAAAAGAAGCAGCTTACTAAGGAGCAAGATGCTATTAATAAACGAGAGGAAATTCTTCTTTCTCGCGAACAAAATCTTAATAGCAAAGCAGATTTAATAAATAAGAAAGAAGCTATTCTTGACAAGCGCCAAGAGGAAGCAGAAAAATTTAATGCTTCTGTTAAGGTTCGCGAAGAAAAAGCAGATGCCCTAGCAAAAGAGGCTACAGAAAAACTTCAAAAGCTCGCACGCTTTACTCGCGATGAAGCAAAGAAGGAGCTCTTTGAGGAAGCCAAGAAGGAACTAGAAGAAGACATTGCAACTCTCATTAAACGCGAGAAAGAGAATCTCAAAGAAACCTCTGAAGAAATGGCTCGCGAGATTATCATTCCTGCAATGCAACGCTACTCTTCTTCTCACATTACAGACTTAATGCTCCGCACTGTTACATTTGACGACCCTACCGTAAAAGGAAAAATTATTGGTCGTGAAGGAAGAAATATCCGTGCGCTTGAAGCTGCGACAGGTGTAAATATTATCATTGAAGATAATCCTAATTCTGTAACTGTTTCCTCTTTATCACCAGAGCGCCGCGAACTTGCTGGAATTGTTCTAGAGAAGCTAATTGCTGGCGGAACAATTACCGTTCAAAAAATTGAAGAAATGGTTCGAGAGGTCACAGAAAACTTTGATAAATATCTTAACGATATTGGCGCAAAAGCATGCGCAAAGGCAAATATCATTGAGAATGACAAGCAAATCCTCAATAAGCTTGGTAGACTTTATTTCCGCACTAGCTTTACACAAAACGTATTGCAGCACAGCATTGAGGTCGCAAACCTAGCTGGCATGATTGCAACAGAGCTTCATCTTGACGCTACAATCGCTCGTAAGGTTGGTTTGCTACACGATATTGGTAAAGCACTAGATCACGAGATTCAAGGCCCTCACGCAGCAATTGGCGCAGACTTCCTTCGCAAGCTAAACCAGCCAGAAGAAATTGTTGCAGGTGTTGCAGGCCACCACGGCGAAGTAGCAAACGTAACTCGCTATGCAATTATTGCTTCAATTGCCGATGCTATCTCCTCTTCTCGTCCTGGTGCACGTTGTGAAACAACATCTCTATATCTAGAGCGTGTAGAAAAGATGGAAAAGATTGCTACATCATTTAAGCAGACAAAGAACTGCTATGCTGTTCAAGCAGGCCGAGAAATCAACATTATCGTTGACCCTGTTGAAACTAGTGACAGCCAAGCAATGAACCTCGCAAAGGAAATTGCTCGAAGAATCCAGCTTGAGGTTAAATATCCTGGACAGATTAAAGTTGTGGTCATCCGCGAAAATCGTTGCATTGAATATGCAAAATAAAATACAAAGGCGTGGGCAAAGGCTCACGTCTTTTATTTTTATATTTGTCACTCTTTTTATTTCTTTACTAACAAACCTAGATTGTGTTAAAATTTTGATAATCAAATAGATAATATTATTTCATTGTTTTTATAAAATTGATACTTTTTTACTGGAGAGAATTATGAAAAAAATTATATTAAAGGCAACAACTGCAGTTGCTTTTGCTTGCACAATGCTTACAGCACAAGCTGCATGGGAAATCACATCAACCTCAGGTTCTACCTTCGAGGTATCGGATGGCACTTGGACACTAAAGTGTCAAACTTCTGGTAGCGAAGGAGATTTCTTTATTACTGGTTTCGTTTCAAGTGCAGATGCAGATATTGATTTAATTGCCTTAAATAGTGATATCGATACACCAGAGAAAAACTATTCTTTAACAAAAATAACTCAAAAAGCATTTAGAAATGCGGCTATAAAAAATATAACTTTTCCTAAGACACTTAAAGTAATAGAACAATACGCATTTAATCCTGAGAAAACTGAGAACTACATAACTGGCGAAGTTTTTATCGAAGAAGGGAGTGAATTAACAACAATCACATACCAAGCATTCCAAAAAGCTCAACTCACAAAAATCAATTTAGATGCATGTACAAAGCTTGAATCTATTGGAAATTATGCTTTTGCTACTTGCTCAAAACTGACAACTATTGGAACTGGCATTTTACCAAACACTCTGAAAACGTTGGGTACAGGTGCTTTTACTGAATGTTCTTTATTAAGTAATGATATAAGTTGCAATTCCTCACTTGATTTTTCTGGCGGTTCACATTTCAAAAAGACAAGTGTGACATCTATTTGCTTCCCCAATGCCTCTGGAGTTATCGGGCCATATTTTTGTGCAGAAGCAAAACAACTTACAAATGTTGTTTTAAGTTCTAAAATAACAAAGTTTGATATTCAAGTGTTTCAAAGCTGTACTTCATTAAAAACCTTTTATCCAGAAAAACTTCCTAACATAACTTCTATAGGGAGTTATGCTTTTGGTAGCACAGCTCTTACAACACCTTTGAATTTTAAAAATGCAACCTTTACTGGATTAACTGGACAATCATTTAGTTCATGCAATAACCTTCCTGAAATTCACCTTCCTGCAACCTTAACACAAATTACTGAATATGTCTTTAAATTGGTTAAGGATTGCGATTTCTATTTTTATGGACTACCTCCAGCTGTTGGAGCAGGCTCGTTTCAAAATTTTAATGGAAATTCCAGAAGTAATATCTTGGTGCTAGAAGAGAATGTAACCGCGTGGACAAACAACACCGTTTCAGGGTATAACTTTACACCACTAAGCGAGGTTCCTGATTCAGAAAAAACAGACACCTATCAATACCCAAAAGAAGGAAGAATCATTGGTAAGATTGCTGTCGGTACAGCTCCAGTTGGTACTCACTGGTTATCACTAATCCCTGAGCTAGGAACAATAATTTTAATTCAATAATTACAATCAATCGGTTTGAAACTATCAAACCTCTTTTTAACTCATCATACAAAAAAAATGAAAACTGCATTTACAAAAATTACTTCTTCACTAGCGATTCTCGGCACAATGCTTACAGCACAAGCTGCATGGGAAATCACATCTTCAGGCTCTACCTTCGAGGTATCAGATGGCGATTGGATTTTACAATGTCAAAAATCTGGAAGCGAAGGAGATTTTAAAATCTCTAAGGTTATTCAATCTGGAGAAGGCAAGCTTGACCTAATAGCATTAAATAGTGATATTGATGATGGTCAGACGGATTATTCTTTGATTGGAATAAATACATCATTACGCAATCAAACCATTAACGGAATTACTATTCCTAAAACAGTAAAAACAATCGACGGTTATAGTTTTCAATCAAATTCTAACCCCAAAAAATATTTAACTGGCGATGTTGTAATTGAAGAAGGTAGTGAATTAACATCAATTGGTAATCAAGCATTTCAAAATAGTTTAATTACATCTATCAATCTAAATGTATGTACAAAATTAGAGTCATTAGGAGACTTGTCTTTGGCTTCTTCAACATTAACAACTTTAGGAACAGAGGTTCTCCCAGAGACTTTATCATATTTGGGTGGTGGAGTTTTTAATGGATGTGCAAACCTTGCTCAGGATATCATTTGCTATGGAAAACTAAGCTTAGGAGGAACTGAGAATTTTAAGAAATCGGCAATTACAAGAGTAATTTTACCAAATATTTATGGACAAGTAGGAGATCGTGCTTTTGAATCAACCACAAATTTAACAGAGGTTATTTTGAACTCTTCTATTACTGGGTTTGGGATAAATTGCTTTTCAAGTTCTAATATAGAAAAACTTATCCCTAGTGAATATCCTAATGTAACAAACCTTGGCTCTGGAGCATTCTCCAGTGCCCAAAAGCTCACTACGGCATTAGATTTTAGTAAATGTACTTTTACTACAATGAATTCAACCTTTAAACATACAAATTTAATTCCAGAAATAAGATTTCCAGCAACATTAAATTCGTTTACTGCATATACTTTTGAAAAAGTAAAAGACTGTGATTATTATTTTTATGGTCCACCACCTGTAGTTGATAATGCTGATGGTATTTTCAAGCAAAATAGCGGTACAGAGAGAAGTAATTTTTTGGTTACACCAGAGTATGTAAATTCTTATACAAACGGAACTGTAAGTGGGTATGTATTTACTCCTATTGCTGAAGTTCCAGAAGTAGAAAAAACACCACAATACCAATATCCTGAGAATGCAAGAGTATTGGGTAAATTAGTTGTGGGACGCAGTCCGACAGGTACTCAATGGTTATCATTAATGCCTGTCGTAGGAACACTAATTTTAATCGACTAAAAATTTTAAGAGGCACGCAAAGAAAAGCGTGCCTCTTTTATTTTACATTTACCACCCCTACAGAAACGACCTGTTGAAATATCGCTAATTTCAGTATTGCCGATTCCATTAGCTTACGCTGAGACGCTATGAGGAAGCAGAGCGTCTCGCATCTAAACATCTGAATATTCTTGGGTGGTGGTGTGCAAGCGATTGATGAGGAAAGCGAGAGGAGGCAAAGGTTTAGCACCTTGCCACCTCTCGCCCCAGCAACACCGGGCGGCTTTGCCACCCTCATATTCACTTTTTAACTCGCAAACTCGCAAACTATCATACTGTCAAACTATCATACTGTCATACTGTCAGCAAGCAAAGGGCTGTAACCCCTTTCTCCAATATCTTCCCAAACCTCTCCGCGTCTCCGTACTCCGTGTTAGGCGTAAGCAACGAGTGAAACGATTTAAACGCTCCCGCTCTGGCCTTCGGCGAAACACGGAGAATAAAGAGAACGGAGGCGCGGAGGGATGCTGTGGTTGTTGTAATAATTGCTATCACTTTTCTCCGCGCCTCCGCGTCTCCGTGTTAGGCGTAAGCAACGAGTGAAACGATTTAAACGATCCCGCTCTGGCCTTCGGCGAAACACGGAGGTTAGGAGGCTCGGAGGTTAGGAGACGCGGAGCAGATGCACGTGATGGCTAGAAGTGCGAAGAGGGGACGCAGAGACGCGGAGGACGCAGAGGACGCGGAGGCTTGCGTGGTGGGTTCTGTGATAACACTACCGCTTGTCGTTGCCTAGTTTTGCTCTTGTTGTCGCAAAGGCAACTTCCAAGCGCTAGTGTGTTCGACCACGAGAAGGCAGAGACGCGGGGCTTATGCATGTGGTGGCTAAAAGTGCGAAGAATGGACGCAGAGACGCAGAGGACGCAGCGAACGAGATTAGACGCGAGAATGGAGAAAAAACCACTCAACTCTACCTGAATTATTCATTCTTCATTCTTCATTCTTCATTTATTATAATGCGTCTCTGCGTCCCTTCGGCGTCACGTGCACGGATAATAACTGTCGCAAGTGCACTAGCCTACGTGTGCCTATCTGTGTATGTGCATACTATTGTTGTGGCCAGCGTGTGTTTACGTAATTAACAAGATCTGGTCCAAGCATCTCAATTGTTTGATTGCCAGAGCGAACAAACAAATGCTTATCAAGATATACAGGTGCAGTTGCAGGAGCAATTTTTATAACGCACACATCTCGCTTCTGAACTGTTCGTAGCTCAACCGAATAAAACCTAAATGGGTTTTCTATAGAAAGTCGCATCCGTAGCACATTATTTAAATACAACAAGTAGCCATCGCGATTGCTCTTGCCCTTATCAACAATGGGATACTCTGATTCTACACCACGTGGCTTTCCATCATCACATACACCAATAAGCAAGATTCCACCCTTGCGGCTATTCATAAAGCCAGCCACTGTGCGAAGCACGGAGAACGATGCATTAGGCTGCTTGGTGCTTCCCTGCATTGAGCTAAGTGTGCGTTCCTTGAATTCAACATCACTTGACTCACCTCCTGCTATAAGAGCCATCAGCTGAGGATCATCTGAAAAACGATTATATTCCTTCAGTCCCTTTTGTGTAAAATCCTGCTCAGGCACAGACAAGAGCTTAAAGATTGGATAAGGGTCCTCATCCTCATCTAGCGTTAATAGAACAAAAGAGAAATCCACAAATATGCGCTCACAATAGCTTCTAAGAATTGGCTCAGTAACATCCTTTAATTCCTCTAAAACACATTTATATGCACGAAGAATTGTGCTCGCCTTTGAGGATACCTCCTGCTCTTTAACTAAAGCCTCAAAAACCTGCCTATCATGGCGTGGCAAAATATATTTAAAATGTGGTAAACCATTAGAATCATAGTTAAAGAAAATCGTGTTATTAATTTTCTCTACTGCATCAGAATGATGTGCTTTAAGCAAATCTCTTACCACAAGTAAACAAATTAACGCTGTTATCAATCTATGATTACCATCAATCAAAAGAAGCTTTTGTGGCAGGGTCTGCTCTACTCCTGCACGCTTTGTGCCTGATGGCTGGTTTGTTAGCTTCATGCCAACAACCGAGCCACAGAAGAAGCCTCCACTCACATGGTTCTGAACAGCATTTAAATATTTACGAACATCTCCTCCGCGCCAATCATATGGACGCTGAAAGGAAGGAGTAATATATGTAACGCTATTTTTGAAAAAATCCTTTAAAGTAACTTCTACCGCTTTCATACTTATTTTCCTTTCGGTGGAAGAGAACGGCACCAAGTAGCAATTGCTTCAGCAAGCTCAATAAATGTGGTGCCAACAATTTGTGGCAATGTGCTTAAATATGCAACCTCACATTTATGGCCATGAGTGCCTTTTATGCGAGTTAAATCCTGACAGGTTTTTGGTGGAAATGTCCAACGCTCAAAGAAGAGCTCACAAGGGTCATAGCCAGGCTTAGAGTGTATGTCTATGTGTGTGGCATAGTCAGGAGCTTCTTGTGGCAGAGTCCACCAAGGATATGCACACCAAGAGCCTTGCTTTGCTTGTATCAATAGCTCGCCAGCTGTCGCATTACCCCACTCTGCTTGAGGCGTGCGCTCTTCTACAATAGAATACTCACCTGTAGCTTCTAAACAAGCCTTTATTTCTGCGATATCCTTTTCGTCGCGAATGTACACATGAGCAATCTCATGATCTACCATCGCAAATGCTCGCGAATGATTGAAATCTGGATATAGATGACCATTTACACTGCGCGTAGCAAAATATCCGGCATTACGCAAGGTGAGATTTGGCTGCGCTGGTGGCAGAGTCACCTCAGTAATTTCATAATCACCAATTATTGTTATCTCTGCATTTTGTTGCTTTGCAAAAGCAAATAATTTCTCTAGCTGCTGCTTTAATAACTCAATTGCCTTTACACACTTTTTGTGTGTAGCAGGATAACGCTGGAAATCATAATCAAGAGTTGGAATATAAACAAATGCAATATCACACTCTGCAAAAGCAACAATGTCATTTACGATTCTATTTCCAACCCTTGCATTTGCCAATGGTCCCCAATATTGCTGGAGCGGGAAATTCTCGTCATAGCCAGCTGGCTTTTTATTTGTTGGACGAGAATAATTCTTTAGAATCATTCCACCATGATGCTTATGGATAGGCCATGGGGAAATTAGCTCATCAACGGCTTCGCCAAGACTCTGCTGAAAATAGAACATTCCTACAGAGTAGCCATTCTCGCGGGCAGACGCCCAAACACGCTCTCCTACGACAAGCTGCGAGGATTGCTCCCAAAAGGCAGGACGCTGCAAATTACGTAGGAACACACCATTTGAGGTCATTCCGTGGCAGCGGGCCTCCTGCGCCGTTCTTAAGCTAGCTTGGACAGTACATGTAACAGCAGGAAATACAGATGAAGCATTTCTAAAGGCATACCCATTTAATTGGGTAAACCCAAAGCGCTGGATTGTCTCCCAGCCAAGTCCTGCTACATTAACAATTAAATGCTTCATCTATACCTATTCGTTAAACTAGCTGACGGAAAAACTCAATTACTTCTCCATCAGGGCCAAATACAAAAGCGCAGTTCAAGGTCGCCTTTACAGGATCTGATTCCAATGCAACAACCTTTGGTGCTATCTTTGATGTAGCGCCTGCTGCAAGAGCTGTTTCATATGCAGCGTCAACATCCTGCACCTCTAATGCAAGGTGAATGAAACGCTTTGGCTCTGTGGTGTCACCATCGCCATTAGCAAAAATCTCTAGATATGCCCCATTACCAATTGTCATTAGCTGAATGCGGCTTGCTCCTTCACCCCAACCAATGTATGGAGTTAGTCCTAGCTTTTGATAAAATTCCATTGAACGCTGAAAATCATTTGTTACTAGTGCAACATGATGAATACCTTTAATATTTTCCATAACCTCTCCTTTATTCAAAATTAATAGTTTATAGCGCTTTACCTTCTATCCGCTTAATTATTTCCTTACCCACATCTAGCTTAGACATCAAAGGCATATGCTCAACGCCAGAACGAGTTACAAAGCTAACAATATTTGTGTCCACAGCAAAGCCGGCACCAGGCTGAGAAACATCATTTGCCACAATCATATCTAAGCCCTTACGCTCAAGCTTATCCTTTGCATATTCAAGAGCATTACGAGTTTCTGCTGCAAACCCAATTATTAGCTGATTTGTTTTTACTTTTTTTATTTCGCTTAAAATATCTGGGTTTGGCACAAGCTTAATCACTGGCTCCATTGTGTGCTTTTTTAATTTATCCTGAGCTTGCTCTGCAGGCCGCCAGTCAGCAACCGCAGCTGTCATTATTACAGCATCAACAGTTGGCAAATATTTCATTACTGCTGCTAGCATATCGCGAGCAGAAACAACTGGGGTATAATTTGCTTTTGCAGGAGGAGTAATTGAAACAGGTCCTGCAATTAGCTCAACCTCATGTCCGGCAGCAATTGCTGCTTCAGCAATTGCAAAGCCCATTTTACCTGTAGAGCAATTGCTTAAAAAACGAACTGGGTCAATATGCTCGCGTGTAGGTCCTGCTGTAATCAAGAGGCGCATAAATACCCCCTACTCTGCACTTTGCTCTAAAGCAGAAGGTTCATTATTTCCTTCCTCTTCTGGAGCAACATTTATGTCTACAATAACAGATTCTTCTTCTGAAGGCTCTTGCTCTTCTTGAATTTCTCCTTCTGCCTCGACAACTGTTTGTGGCGAGTCAGACACCCCTTCTACTTCCTCTGCCTGAGGTAAAATAATCTCGACAAAAACCTTTAATTTTTTTGGTTCTATCGTTTTCACACCAACATCTGGTGGAACAACGATTTCAACATCATGCTCAAAGCTAGCTGAACGATTTGACACATCAATTGGTTGAGAAGAAAAACTTACACCACCTAAACGGTCTAGACCAAGCTCTGAACCAACTACTGTTACCTCATGACCAGAAACAAATCTTACCGATGCCGTTCCACCTTGCAAAGGAGAACCCTCTAGATTTGGCAATGCAACAGGAATTTTACGACGAGCTTCTTTATCAAAAACAACATCTATTTCATGCGGTGAAATATCTTCTACACGCAAATTACCATTATTTTTAATATTAGTAGAATATAATCTTCTAGTTATCTGCTCTCCACTCTTATAATCTTTATCAATTATTATCTCTGCATAAAGCAAGGATGCATCGATAACACTTAAATCCTCTAGTGTTCCTTTTAAAGAGACCTTTACTTCGCTAGGTGTATAACTAGAAAGAGCAGTATTCTTTGTCTCCATAGTTATCTTTACAGGAACAGTAAATTCTTTTACTACTCCTGTTCTCTCACTTATAACAAGAATTATAACAAAAGCCAAAATGACGGATAAAATTTTTAATCCAACATTTGAACCAAAATTTCTAGAAACAAAATTTGATATTGAATCAAATATAAATCCACACCATTTAATAAAGCGAGACCAGAGCGTTGGCTTCATTTTATCTTATCTCCTTATCAAGCTTTTCGATTGCATCAGCAAGCAAATCCTTCTCTCTAATAGTACTACGTGGAGATGCAGCAGCATTATCTATTTCCTGCTGACTACCCATTGTTGAAATAGCCTCACCAACCTTACTTGACTCTTGGGCTACAACATTTAGTAACTCCTTTAACTCTGCTATCTTTAAGCCACGATAAATCTGTCCATTATATGCAACAGACAATATACCAAGCTCTTCTGACACAATTATTATTAGAGCATCAGTATGCTCTGAAAGGCCGATTGCAGCACGATGGCGTGTACCGAAACGACGTCCCACTTGAACTGTTGAAACTGGGAACACGCATGATGCTGCACAAATACGACCATTGCGAATAATCATTCCACCATCATGAAGTGGAGAATTTGGGAAAAACAATGAAACTATTAACTCGTCAAGTATTGAGCAATCTAATTTAACACCCGTAGTTCCTATAAATTCATCTAAACGAACATTTCGCTCTATTGCTATAAGCGCACCAATCTTTCTGCGCATAAGGATTTCAACCGCGCTAAGAAGCTCTTCCTTTACCTCTTCATTTGAAGCTTTAAGCTGACCGCCAGCTCTGCGTCCTGCAATTTCTGCTAGCCCAAGGCGCAAGTCCTGTTGGAAAATAATTACAAGAGAAATAGGTATTAATGAGATTGCATGCTCTAGAATCCAATTTAGCTCTGACAAATCAAGCACGCGAGAAAACATTCCTAACAAAATGAACAATACCAGCATACCAATTAGCATTCTATAACCCTTACGAGGACGCAAGAATTTCAATAGAAAATAGATCGGTATAGCTAAAATTAGAATTTGTGAAATATCTAATATGGATTGGATAAAGGAGGGCATCGACTTGCTCCAAAACACTTAAAATTTAACAGACAAAAGATACACTTATATATACCTAATTATAATGTATTTCTTAAGTCGTTTCAAGTAATGATTGTACACGGATGCCGTTTTTAAACGTGTTTTTACATGTGTGTGCTTGAATTTAAAGAAAGTTCAAAAACACGGATGGGTTATAGGGTTACTTGTGTGGTGGCTAGAAGTGCGAAAAAGGGACGCGGAGACGCAGTGGACGCGGAGGACGCTGGGCTTGTGTGATGGGTGTGGTGTTGAGGCGCTAGCGCGCACATTACCGCTTGTTGTTGCCTTTGTTATTGCGAAATCTGACGAAGCAATAATGCAACTGCCAAGCGCTAATGTGTACGACCCACCAGGCTATTGAGACAAGGAGCGTGGTGCGTGTGGTGGCGAGAGAGAATCATACACCTGCGCCGCACGCGACGTAGAGCACAATAAAGCTTGGTAAATCCTGTCAAAAAAAACAGCAGCTTTTACCTATTACCTAAAACAAAAAAGGCGTGGACCATTGCCCACACCTTTTTGTTTTTTTAGATTCTCTCAGGAGCCTCGATACCAAGTATTCCAAGACCTTGTGAAAGAACCTTTGCTACGATTGAGCAGATGCGGATACGGCTCTCACGAACACCCTCCTCTGCCTTGAGGAATGGAACACGCTGATAGAAGCTACTATAGAGCTGTGATAGCTCATATAGATAGTCTGCAAGCACGCATGGGCGATAGCTTTGAGCAGCCTTTTTAACTGCAGAAGGATACATGGCTAGCTTCAATGCAAGGCTACGCTCAATATCCTCATTAAGCACAATAGGATAGCTCTCATAATTTAGCTCTGGGAACTGTGCCTTGTACTTCTCAAGAACGCTACGAATACGGGCATGTGCATACTGCAAGTATGGACCTGAGTTACCATCTAAAGATAATGCCTTGTCCCAAGTAAATGTAATCATTGTACGTGGGTCTTGGCTCAAATCAGAATACTTAACTGCACCAATACCAATCTTAGCTGCAAGCTCTGCAGCCTCTTCCTCTGGCATGTCTGGACGAGACTCAGAGATAATCTTACGAGCGCGACTCTCTGCCTCATCAAGCAATGCTTCAAGCTTAATTACATTGCCCTGACGTGTTGAGAAGGTTCCCTCTGGCAAACGCATTAGACCGAACCAAACATGCTCAAGAGCAGTGCTCTCAGGAGCAATATTCATCTTACGGCAGATATTAAAGAACTGCTTAAAGTGTAGCTGCTGGCGCTCGTCAGTAACATAAACAATCTTTTCTGGAGAGAATTCTGTTACACGAGACTCAACTGTGGCAATATCAGTTGTGGCATAGTTAAAGCCACCATCGCTCTTACGAACAATGCAAACACCAAGCTTCTCGGACTCAAGATCAACAATCATTGCGCCCTCGCTCTCCTTTGCAAGGCCAGCCTCTTCAAGGCGATCAACAACGCTCTTTAGGACAGGCTGATAGTAGCTCTCACCGCGGGTAAGATCGAAGCGTACACCTAGACGTGCAAAAACGCGGTTAAACTCAATCATTGAAAGACGGATAAATTCCTTCCAAAGAGCAAGATTTTCTTCATCACCCTGCTGAAGCTTTACAAGCTCCTCGCGGCAGCGATTCATCCACTCTTCATCATCCTTTGCACGAGCATAGCTCTGAACATAGCAGCGCTCTAGCTCTGTTGCTGGCTCTGTTGCAAGCTTCTCTTTGTCTACAAAGTTACGATAGCCCATAATGATGATACCAAACTGTGTACCCCAGTCACCTAGGTGATTATCAGCGATAACATTGTAGCCAAGTGCGCGATGTAGCTTATCAATTGCAGAACCAATAACTGTTGAACGAATGTGACCAATGTGCATTGGCTTTGCAACGTTAGGGCTTGAGTAGTCAATTACAACAGTATGACCCTCTCCACATTGTGGGATGCCACACTTATCTGCAGCAGCCATTGCTAGCAAGCTCTCTGCGATAAAATCTGAAGAGATTGTGATGTTGATGAAGCCTGGGCCAGCAATCTCAAGCTTTGAAAGCATTGGAGGAAGCTCTAGACCCTCTACAACCTTAGTTGCAATATTGCGAGGAGGCTGCTTCAACACCTTTGAAAGAGCCATTGCATCATTACACTGAAAATCACCAAAGGCTGCATTTGCGGAAGGAATTACACGGCCAATATTTTCGCCAATTTCTGCCTCTGGGAAAACCTCACGGAAGCGAGCATTTAACCATGCAGACAAGACCTCTTCTATTTGCTTATATTCTGTTGAGCTCATTAAAAAAACTCCTTAAAATTTACATATTCTTTTGGCGGTCACGTAGCTGCTGCTTATAGGCTTCGATATCGAAGTTATCTACTCTAGCGACACCCTCTTCAACTGCCTTTTGTGCTACAGCAGAGGAAACATCAATCATAATTTCCTTATCGAAAGGTTTTGGAATGATGTAGTTTCGGCCAAAGGCCAAATCCTCATTTGGATATAGAGCCTTTGTTGCCTCATCAACTGGACGATGAGCAGCATCTGCAAGAGCCTTAGCGGCTGCGAGCTTCATACCCATTGTAATCTTGCGTGCCTTAACATCTAGAGCACCACGGAATAGGAATGGGAAGCAAAGAACATTGTTAATCTGGTTTGGATAGTCTGAGCGGCCTGTTGCCATCACATATGGCTTATCTCCGAATGCCTCTGCAACTAGCTCTGGGCGAATCTCTGGATCAGGGTTTGCCATAGCGAAGATTGCTGGATTATCTGCCATCTTTAAAACCCACTCTGGCTTAATGCAATTTGCTGCAGATACGCCAATCATAACATCAGCGCCAACTAGTGCATCAGCAATTGTACGAGCCTCAGTTTCAACAGCAACACGCTCTAGGTGTGGCTTATTGATTGGGCGGCCCTTATAGATAACGCCCTTACTATCGCACATTGTGAATTCCTTCACACCAGTTGCTTCAAGCACATCACGGATGCGAAGACCTGCTGCACCAGCACCACTGATAACAACCTTTAGATCCTCGAGCTTCTTATTGCTATAAATTGCATAGTTGCGAACTGCAGCGCTAACGATAACTGCTGTACCCCACTGATCATCATGGAAAACAGGGATATCAAGCATCTCATTAAGTCTATCCTCAATCTCAAAGCATGCAGGAGAAGCAATATCCTCTAGGTTGATACCACCATACATTGGTGCAATAGCCATCACTGCATCAATAACACGCTGTGGATCTGTCTTGCCTGTGTTTTCTCCATTTTCGCGGCAATGATTTAAAACTACTGGCCAAGCATTAACATCAGCAAATGTCTTAAATAGAACAGCCTTACCCTCCATAACAGGGATTGAAGCTGTTGCTCCAAGATCACCAAGACCAAGAATAGCTGTACCATCGGAAACTACAGCAACTAGACCACCCTTTGCGGTATAATCAAAAGCAAGAGACTCATCCTGAGCAATCTTCTTCACTGGTAGAGCAACGCCAGGTGTATAAGCAACACACAAATCGTCTACTGATTTAATTGGCTTTGGAAGATTTGTTGCTACCTTACCACCAAGGTGAGCTTCCATAATTTTTTCTTCTGACATTGTTAATCCTATCAATTATTATTGTTTGTTAATTTTGCGCCAACGTTTGTGAGCCCAAAGATACTGCTCAGGGTATTGGCGAATAAATTTTTCTAGTTCTTTGTTCATAATCTGGGTGATTTTTAGGATATCTGCTTCCTTATCATCACTAGGAGAGAATTCAAATGGACCAGTTGTTAGAATTTTAAACTTCATAAATCCTGTACGGATAGCAACGCCACAAACAATTGGGCAGCGAGTGGCTAAATGCAGGCGTGCAGTAGATGTAAGCGTCCAAGCTGGTGTTCCCATAAAATCAACAAGTACGCGATGTGAAGTGGCATGTTGATCTGAGATAAGTCCAAGCAGCATTCCATTTCGCAACGGACGTAACAATGCTCCTCTATCTGCAGAATGCTTAGCAACAATCTCGATATTACGACGAGGGTTGCGCTTCTCTAGCAAGCGCTGAGCATATGGATTATCAAGTGTACGAGCAACTGCAATTAGGCGTTTCCAAAAGGAAATGGCATGACCACTTATTTCCCAATTTCCCAAATGAGCAGAGCAAAGAATAACACCTATATCAGGATTCTTTAAGCATTTTTCAACTTCAGGTGAAACCTCAGAAACATCTATATATTTATCCAATGTATCTGGAGTTATTAGCCTTGAAGCGGCTAAGGATTCAATTGTAAGCATTGAAAAGCTAATAAAGGACTTTTTAGCAATTTTCCTTGCTTCCTTTTTATCCTTTGTAATTCCTGCTAGAAGCACATTATTTATCGAAAGTTTTCTACGATTAGGCAAAACCCACCAAACAAGAGTACCAAAGCCCTTACTTAGAGCAATAGATACTCTTATTGGGATAATATCAATAAACCACACTGCTATACGCAATGGGATATATTCTATGATATTAGTAAATTTATTACGCTTTTTCTTAGCCATAATTCACTTGCGAGATATTTAATACAATTCTAGCAGTCTTAAGATTACAAGATTATTTTCTAGCCTCTGTTGCTCTATCAAAGTGAACTATCTCAACATCTCTCCAGTTAGAAAGGACTACATCCTTTGGCTCAGAATAGACATGGGTGCCATCTTCATCGGTCCATACAGCATATGCTGTAATCTTGCCATAATAAACCTTTGTTTCAGATGGTGTACGAGAAGAAGCAGTATTCCAACGATATGCGGCACGACCAGCACCTCGATAGCGGACTACAGCGCCCTCTGGCTCTGAAGTAAATTGAATCTTTGTTGCACAACCTGTTGTCATAAGCACTGCCATAATAGCTAATGCAATAACCTTGAATAATTTCATTTTTTATACCCTTTGATTTTATACTTTTTCTGTTTTTATAAAAATTGTTTGTTTGATGTTATTCACAATTCGTTATAACTTATCATCCATGATTTAGTGTCCGTGACAGCCACAACCTGCGCCACAGCAATGATGCCCCGAGCCACCACTAGCACACATATCACCACTTGAGCAATGATCACATGCGGTAGCCGTATGCGATGAGAAGGTTGAAAATTGTTTCGTTGTCTTCTCTGAATTGCATTTTGGGCATACTGGGGCAGGCGCAGAATAGCTGCGTGCTAGATGCTCAAATGCATGGCCACACTTATCACAAATGTACTCGTAAATCGGCATTATTTATCCTTAAAAAAGAACTCTCTTAAAATAGCAAAGGCGGCGCAGAAAATCCGCACCGCAATTGCTGTTTAATTATAAGTTGCTATTCATCAGCAATTCCAAAATGGTTTGCTATCAGTTCCTCAATTTCCGCCATAGCTCTATCAGCGTCATCACCGATTGCTGTAACCTTCAATACTGTTCCCATTGGAGCCTCTAGAGTCATCAAACCAAGAACGCTTTTACCTGAAACTGCATTGCCGGCATTATCTATGGTTATTTCTGATTGATACTTCTGACAGACCTTAGCTAAGGAGCCTGCAGGACGTACGTGCATACCATATTTGTTTACTAATTCAAGCTCTTTTGTAATTGTCACTATTTCCTCCTATGATCTAACCTCTTGACGCTTTTGAGCATGCTTACGTAGCTGAGTATATGCTTTCTCAGCAGCTGAGGTAATTGCTGACATAAATTCTTCTCCACGAGCATCGCTTTCAACTGTGCAAGCCTGACCGCCCTGTACGTTGAAGGTTGCTAGGTAAAAAGGACCATCCTTATCTAGAACTATTTTGACGTGCTCAATATGAGGAAACTCTTGGACAAGCATATCTGCCTTTTCGCGAGCAAAAGCTTGAACCTTATCGTTAATCTCTGTGTGACGTACTGTTAATTCTATTGACATAGTAGTCTCCTTTCGTTCGTGTTTTTTTATTGCTAATTATAGTAGCATTTTTCGTAAAAAATGTCTATACCATCTTAAAATCTTCGCCTAAGTAAACCTTACGTGCAATTGGATCATTTATAAGCTCATCCTTTGTGCCTTGTGTAAGGATTTGGCCATCTGCCATAATGTATGCTCTATCAACAACATTAAGGGTTTCACGCACATTATGGTCTGTGATTAGAATTCCATACCCATCATCTTGTAACTGCTTGATTACCTGTTGGATATCACTTACAGCAATTGGATCAACACCTGCAAAAGGTTCATCAAGCAATAGAATAGATGGATTTTGCACTAGAGAGCGAGCAATCTCAAGCTTACGGCGCTCACCACCACTAAGTGTGATTGCCTTTTGCTTTGCTACGTGTGTTAGGCCAAACTTGGCAAGAAGCTCTGCTGCACGGGCCTTGCGCTCTGCTCGAGTTAGCTTCATAGTTTCAAGAATAGCCATTAAATTATTCTCTACTGTCATTGTTCTAAAGATAGACGCTTCCTGAGCCAAATAGCCTAAACCAGAACGTGCTCTTTTATAAACTGGGAAATCAGTGATATCCATATTCTTAAAATGGATTGTACCAGAGTTTGGACGTACTAGCCCCACTATCATATAGAAGGTAGTTGTTTTACCAGCACCATTTTTGCCTAATAGTCCAACAATCTCACCCTTATGCATGCGAATACTTACGCCACGGACAACAGTGCGATCCTTATAGCTCTTTACTAGATTTTCAGCTACGAGCTCTTCTTTTTCTTGAATATTTTCGTCACTCATAATAGATAATCACCTAAAACTCTAAATACTTATTCAATTTAATCTTGCTCTGTGCTAGATGCAGGAATCTTCAATTTGATATCACCGGATGTCTCAACTCGATTATCCTCTAACCATAATGTTATGATTTGACCAGAGATCGTACGTCCATCCTTATGTACAACAGGAGGATTATTCTCTTCTCCAATTAATCTAACCATTGAATTATCTTTAAAATAATTAGCTCTATCACATGTTATTAGCTGATTTTCGCCAACAGCCTTAACATTTCCGATTGCTACAGCACTTTTCACACGTTGCTGGGCTTCATCTGTTTGTTCTCCGAGAACACTAGATCCCTTTTTAGGTTCAACGGCAGATGATTCATTTGAATCTTGTTCAAAAACAACTATAATTTTATCAGCAACTGCTGTAAATTCAGGATGTTGAATAACTACATTTCCTGTAAAAGTAGCAATATAAAGCTCATAATCAAAGTCTAATCTATCTGCATTAATTATTGCTTCACCAACAACCTGAGGCTTCCAATTTTCTGGAGTAAGAACTTCTGTTGCTATGCATGTGAAGCTAAACAATAACAAACATGTACCAATAAAAATTTTATTCATTTTATTTTTTTCCTTCTAGCGAATCTGGATTTAAACTCTTCAAGCGCAAAGTAGCATTATGCTCTATCGTTAAAACATTTGTTGACGAGGTATTAAAAAGTAAAAGATTTGTTCCAAAAATTTCAATATCTGGGCTTTCTAATTTAACGAAACCAAAGCATTTACCGATGCAGGTTGTTGTGCTTTCATCAATTGAAACACAGGCTTTTTCAGCATTAATCCAAAACTCTCTATCACCCTTTTCATCGAGCATTGTAATTACTATTCCATCTTTTGCTGCATATGTTCCATTTTTAAAATTACTTGTCAAGGAGAGTGCATCTTCACCAATCTGCCATGCCTTACCGGCTTGAAAATAGGTTTTTATACGTCCACTTTTATGACGCTGCAAAGCTACACCAAGATCAACAATAGTATCTTCTTCATTTATACTTTGAGGGAATTCGATTATTGATGGGTCAATGATTGATGGCGTCACTTGAGCAACCGTATTTGTGGCACAAGCATCGGAAATCATAATTACAATGCTAAAAATAAATAGCACAGCATATAACGCCAAACATGGAAATGTTGGTGTATAATCATGCTTTTTGTGCTGCTTTTTCTTAGCAAAGTCTAAACGCATATTCTTTTTACTTTCCTCTTGCAATTACATTGATAGCAACAAGCTGTGACCATAGTTCAGGTAATGCCTTAAATGCAAGCGCATTTGCTCCATCTGAGAGAGCTTCTGCAGGATTTTCATAAGTCTCAATAAAGACACCATCACAAGCACCTGTAGCAACTGCAGCACGAGCAAGTGCAGGAGCCCACTTACCATCACCGCCACTTCCTGTGCCTAGAGCTCCTGGGCGCTGCACCGAATGAGTTGCATCGAAAATTACAGGATATCCAAATTCCTTCAAAATCATCATATTGCGCATATCTGCAACAAGATTACGATAGCCAAAGGATTCTCCGCGCTCAGTAAGCATAATGCGCTTATTGCCTGTAGATTCAAGCTTTTTAATTACTTGGGCCATATCTTCAGCTGCCAAGCATTGCATCTTCTTTACATTAACAACACAGCCTGTTTCACCTGCTGCAATAAGTAAATCTGTTTGACGGCACAAAAATGCAGGTATCTGAAGAACATCAACATACTTTGCTGCAATTTCTGCTTGCCAAGGCTCATGAATATCAGTAACAACAGGCATACCAAATGTGTTGCGGATTTCCCCAAGAATCTCCAAGCCTTCTACAATGCCTGGACCACGAAATGCATCAACTGATGAACGGTTTGCCTTATCAAAGGAAGCCTTAAAAATATAGGATACATTATTTTTTACAGCAAACTTCTTTAGCTTCTCTGCAAGCTTAAAGCATTTCTCTCGGCTTTCGATAACACAAGGTCCAGCCATTAGAAGAAGAGGATTCTTTCCTCCTGCTTTTACAGCAAATTCACCACCGGTGCTAACTACCTTTGTTTTAACCATTAGGCTTCTCCTCTAATTATGCGCTCAACAACTTCAATATCTTCAGGGCGGTCCACACCAATGCCCTTTTCTGTTGTGCGAACCACACCAATTCTTCCGCCAATATACATAGCACGTAGTTGCTCTAGGCTTTCTGTCTTTTCAAGAATACATTGAGGCTCAGAAATGAAACGTTTTAAGAATGCTCCACGATAGCCATAAATACCAATATGGCGCTGATATAATCCAGAAGAAATATCTATCTCTCCATCACGCTTATAAGGCACTGGTAGGCGGGAGAAATATAGAGCTCCATCTGCACCATCAAGAACGACCTTAACAATTGTTGGTGCATTAAGCTCATCAATTGTATTAATTGGTGCACAGGCTGTTGACATTTGCCACTGTGGCTCATCACGGAGCTTACGAGCAACATCATCAATCAAATCAGGATTAATTAGAGGCTCATCACCTTGGATATTAATAATAATATCATCATCTGCTGCATTTGCTGCTTCTGCAACGCGATCTGTTCCAGATGGATGATCAGGGCGTGTCATAGCAACGCGAACATTAATGTCTTTTAGGGCTTCTGCAATACGTGTATCATCTGTTGCAACAACAACTTCATCTAGTAGTTTAGCTTTTAGGCAAGACTCTGCCACCCAGCATACAAGAGGCTTTCCACAAATTAGAGCTAAGCTTTTACCTGGGAAACGAGTTGAGCCCCAACGGGAAGGTATAACGCCTATAATTTTCATATTTAAATCCTCAAATTATTCTTAATTAAAGTAGAAGTATCGATGAAGTATTATTTAACTGCTGGTGCCTCTGCTGCTGGTGCTTCCGCTGCTGGTGCTTCCGCTGCTGGTGCTTCTGCTGCTGGTGCCTCTGCTGCAGGTGCTTCCGCTGCAGCTGCAGGTGCTTCCGCTGCTGGTGCTTCCGCTGCTGGGGCTTCTGCTGCCGGTGCTTCTGCTGCTGGTGCCTCTACTGCAGGTGCTTCCGCTGCTGGTGTCTCTGCTGCTGGTGCTTCCGCTGCAGGTGCTTCCGCTACTGGAGCTTCCGCTGCTGGTGCCTCTACTGCAGGTGCTTCCGCTGCTGGTGCTTCTGGTTGGACTACTTCTGTTATTGTTGATTCTTTTTCATCCATAGGTCTAATTACAGAAATAATTTTTCCATATGAATTAGCCATCCAGCACAAATTATCTCCTAGTTCGAAGAAAAATACATCCTTCTTATTTGGTAATGAAACAATTGACTTTGTAAACTTAGTAAGTTGGTGATTCTCTGTCTTACCATTAATTTTAAGCTCTATCGCAACATCAGTAAGAATAACCTCATCAAATGTTTCAAAAAGTGACAATGAAAATTCATTAAGCTTTTCTACATCGTAAAATTCTTCTTCTGAACCAAATTTATGAAGATAAGATGTAAAAGGTAAGTCTTGAGTATCAAAATCTGCTAATACAGTAACACGGCGAGCCTCTAAATCACCCCATCCGTATATCAAAGTGCGTGCAGAGAACAATTCTATTTGCTCCTTATCATCTGCAAAGATTTGTACATTCTCTGCTCTAATCTTAAGACCCCAAGTCAATGAAGTTTTTTCTATTTTAACATTGCAACTAGTCTTGGAACTAATATAGTCTGCAATTACCGCTCTACCCCATCCAGAGCGAACAAACAAACAACTAAGACAATATAAACTTAGATAAATTGCTCCAACCCACAAAATAAATCTTCTAATTCTTCTATAGTCCAACATAATAAAAACTCCTACTATTTATAAGTAAACCCAATTTACGCTAATATTTTGCCTTAAAACACCTAAAAAAGCAATAAAAAACATGCAAAAATGACATAAAAAAGAATGGTTTTTATATAGTTTTCACTGAAGCAAAATAGATTGCAAATAAAAAACCTTCAACTACTATATTTTAAAAGTTGTTTTTTTATCCGTTTTTATAACCTTCACAGCATGTTGATACACGGTTATAGAAGCACAACCAGTATGGGAAATGTCTTCTTTAGACCAAACATCTCTAATGGTGGAGGACTCTGAAGTTGTTTTTATGCACTCCGCTACTTCCCCTAGATTAAATATGGCATAAGCATAAGAGCCATCCTCTAATTGCTTTTCAAAAATATCATATTTATGCCCACCTTCATTAACCCTTACTACTGGCAATGATGTATTGAAGGCGCAATCTTGGTTAATTGCCAAAATTTCTTCGTTACAATATATAGAAAGCTCTAAATCTGAAATATTTTCAAGAGTACTACTTATTTGAATTGGTGAATTGAAAAATGCACGCATTGTAAACGCCATAATCTTCTCATCATCTGTCAACAAGTTAGCAATATGATGGGCTCTGCAGGTGCCAATATCAAGCATATCTAAATCAAAATAATGCCCCTTGCAAACATCCTCCATAAAATTGAAGTATGTGGTATAGTTTTCAACCAAATTATCCCAATAACAATAGGAGTCTTTATTTGAACGATAGGAATGACAATACTTTGACCAATATGGATAGCCTTTTATGGCTTGCACTGTGACACAAAACCCAAAGTCTCTAGAAAGCTTTACTAGCTCTGAGCGCATTAAATCGGCATTTATGGGATCAGTTGGCGCCCAATCATACTTTAGGTAATCAAAGCCCCAATCTTCAAATTGCAATGCATTGTTCTTTTCTTTACGGATCACACCAATTCCTCCATTTATCATGGAGAATCGATGGTCTGGCTCTCCTTGAGTGCAGCCTGGTATTGCTTCAAATTCTTTTGGGCAGCCCCATGCTGTGAGCATTGGTGTAGAATAAATTCCACACTTTAACCCCAAGGAATGAATATAATCTGTCATACCCCTCATATTTGGGAATTTACTATTAGGCATTACTGCATCAAACTTGCCACCATATTCCTTTTGCCAGCCAGAGTCTGTATTTACATAGCTGTAGCCATATTCGGTTATCCCTAGCTCAACTAGTCGGTTTGCAATACCTTCAACATCATTTTGAGTTACGTCACTCGCAAAAGCATTCCATGTGGTATATCCCATCAATGGGGTTACGAGAACATTCTGGTCTGCAATTTCTAGTATAATTCTTTTCTTTGTCTCTCCTAGAGCATTCTTTGCTGAAATAAACATTTCATAGCGACCATCATTCTCTATCATTCCAGAAAGTATGTTATCCTTTAATGATAATCCGTCCGGTAACCCAGCAACAGAATACTCCATTGGTCTTTTACCAATAACAGGAATGCGATAAAGTATTGGCTTTTTAGCAGATGCTCCTATTACTGTTGAAAGCGTAATTTTAGGCACACCTTCAAATGGTCTTGCAATAGCAATTTTTGTTTTCATGAAAAGAATAATCTCTCTAAGTGATATTTATCAAAAATAAAGTGCATGAAACTCATCGAATGTCTTTTAAAGAAAAGCTCGAATTAGTTTCATGCACTATTCGTAAACGTTATGATTTAATGTTTACTTATTCTGCCATTGTGAAGCTTAGATCCAAATCAACGTCACTGTCAAAGCCAACGCCAATCTTGAATAAGCCTGCCTCTACATGGCGTACGCCATTTTCATCATAGAAGCCCATTGCTGGCTCACCAATCTCGAACTCAATCTCACGCTTCTCACCTGCCTCTAGGCGTATCTTCTTGAAGCCGATTAGCTCCTTGCAAGGGCGAGAAATTAATGCACGAGGATCGTTCAGATAGCACTGAACAACTGTTGTACCAGCGCGCTCACCAATATTCTCAACAACTGCTGTGACCTTATTTGTTGAGCCATAAGGAATTTCCTCTGCTGCAAGCTTAATGTCAGACAAAGCAAACTCTGTATAGCTCAAGCCATAGCCGAATGGATACATTGGCTCAAAGAAATCGTATGAACCATATACCCATGGACGATCTAGTTGACCTTTACGCTCCTTGTTGAAACGATCCTTGTTGCACTCAACAACCTTACCAGGAATCTTGCGTCCATAATAAATTGGAATTTGACCCTCATGCTCAGGAACTGTCATTGGGAAGCGGCCTGTTGGCTCTGCCTCACCGAAGATAACATCTGTAATTGCACGAGCTGTCTCTGTGCCACCATGCCATGTATAAAGCAATGCATCTGCAAAGTCACGTGCATTTGGAACAGGTAATGGGCGACCAGATGTGCAAACAACGATAAATGGCTTGCCAATCTTACGTACTTCGCCAATCATTTCGTCCTGACCAATTGGCAAACGATAATGAGATAGAGAAGGCATCTCACCAGTCATATCACAATGCTCACCAACACAGCAGATTACTAAATCTGCCAAGAATTGAGCATGACGAATCTGGGAATCCCAAATTTCAGAATCATGAACGATTAGCTTAAAGCCATACTTTTCTGATGCTTCCTTGAAAGCCTCGTGAATTGTTGCAAACTCCTCAGTAAAGCCTCCTGTATTCCATGCACCACCCATTGTGCGGCGCTCATTAACCATAGGACCAACAAGAGCAATGCGTAAGCCCTTTAGCTTATCGCCCTCAAGAGGAAGGATACCATCATTCTCTGCAAGAACCATGCAATTTGCTGCTTGCTTACGTACAGAAGCGATTGCCTCTGGTGTGCGAATATCCTTTGCTCGCTCTTCAATATCAACATATGGCTTTTCAAACAAGCCTAGGCGGAACTTAATACGTAGAATACCACGAACTAAATCATCAACTACTTGCTGAGGTACAGAACCCTCCTCTACTAGCTCCTTGACATACTTTGGATATAGATTGTTAATCATTTCCATATTTACGCCAGCTAGCAAGCACTTGCGAACAACATCCTTCTTATCCTGAGCAGCGCCCCATAGCTCTACCTGCTGGATTGAACCCCAGTCACTAACTACAAAGCCATCAAAGCCCCATCCCTCGCGTAGCATCTCGCGAAGTAGGAAATTTGAAGAAGAAGAAGGTGTGCCACCATTGTCCTGGAAGCTTGTCATAATTGTGGAAATCTTACCACGTGTAACAGCTGCCTTGAATGGGCGCAATACAACGTTGTGCAATGTGCCACGAGAAATCTCACTTGCATCATAATCGCGGCCACCCTCTGCATAGCCGTAGCCAGCAAAGTGCTTTGCACAAGCAGCAATGCAATCCTCTTTTGTCTGATCATCGCCCTGGAAGCCCTGTGTCATTGCAACAGCCATTTCCTCTGCTAGGTATGGATCCTCACCAAGAGTCTCAATAACACGACCCCATTTTGGGTTGCGGCAGATATCCATCATCGGAGCAAATGTCCAATGGATGCTCTGTGCAGAACACTCAATAGCTGCTCTGCGTGCTGATGCCTTTACCTCTTCAGGGTCAAAGCTTGCTGCCTGAGCTAGAGGAATTGGAGCAACTGTGCGGTGACCATGAATAATATCACGACCATTAATTAGAGGAATACCTAGGCGAGACTCTTCAACAGCAACCTTCTGGTGTTCATTAGACTGCTGAACATTGATACCTTTAACAGGTGCTGAGCCTGCCCATGGGGTGTCGCAGCCAATACGAGAGCCAATCTTACCAGCACGAATTGCTGCAACATACTCTTCTTCTGATGCATACTCGCCACCGTAAGACTGTGTCATCTGACCAATCTTTTCTTCCATTGTCATGCGACTTAGCAAATCTTCCACGCGTGCTTCTACTGACTGAGAAGCGTCCTTATACAAAGGGATATTTTCCATTATTATTCTCCAGGGATTTTATTTAAATTTATGTATTAAAATTTTACTTTATCCAATACTATAAAATCAATTGCTTTTATTAGTTTTTTTGCTTTTATTATAGCTCTTTTACAAATGAGATATCATCTATAAAGAAAGCGTTATTAGCCATTGATGGATTTGATAAGCAGAAATAGAAATATACTCCGTATATTGGTGTATTTTCATTTGGCTTTGTTGCTCCTGAATACATATCTGCTATTGGGAATGCAAACCAGCCCTTTAAGCCCTTAACAGATGCCCCCTCTGCAGAACCAAAGCAACCATCGCCTCCATGCTTCATTGTCTTCCAAGAGGAAGCACCATCAGCCTTATAATAGAAAGCTGGTTTACTATTATCATTATCATCTGTTCGGTATGGACCTATCATTGATTTGTTTTTGAAAAATCCAACACATGCCTTACGGAAATCAATTTTAGAATCAGCACCAGTAAAATCCATATAGACCTTGATGTATTTTGCTTCTCCAATTGTTCCTACGGATGATTCTGGGAACGGAATGTGGAGCTCAAAATTATTTAAATATGCACTATTGTTAAAATCAGTTACATTTACAGATAATGCCTTAGTTCCATCTACACCACGATTATTTGCCAATGAAATTTTTGTGACCTTGGCGATAAAATCACCATTAGCTCCATCATAGCCAGACACAGTAACCTTTGGCTGCATATTATCAAAATCAATAGTAGTTGATTCATCAATTGGCTCTAAATCACTTGTATTTTCTGGCTCTCTATTAAGATATGACATGTAGGTTGTAACATTTTCAGGAGAATCTTCGTTTATAACAAACACTCTTCCGCCAAGAATATCTTTATTATGGTATGAACCAGTTGATGGGGTTGAGCAGAAGGACAAAATTACGCCCATATACTTAACCATATAGTCATTAATATGATCATGTCCATTAACAATTGCTTTTACATCACCACGCTCAAGAATCGTTGCGAACAAGCCAGAGTTTACTATTGAAGCGCAAACGCCTTCGCGCTTTTCTCCTGTATATTCTAAACCTTCACGATTTTCCCATGCGAAGAAGGATTCTTGAAGAGGAATATGGAAAACCATAAGACCAGGAACCTTCTTTCCTGCATATTCTTCTAGCATCTTTGAGGTTTCAACATACCATGCGATCTGGTTTGGACGAATATAATCATAGCCTATTGAGCCGGCACCTCTATATGGAGAAGTTTTTGGTGCTAGTTGCTTTAGAACATATTCAGGAAGATACGTTCCGGAATCTAATGCCCAAACATTGAACACAGGCATATCAGAATCAGACCCTAGCACAGGAAGTACACAATTACCTACGCCAGCAATATCTGTTGGTCCGCGCTCTGTAACACACCATTCAAAGCTTTCATATATCTTCTCCTGATCTTCTTTAGAAAGAGCGCCTTCATGATCATGGTTACCATAAACATGAGCCCAAGGAATTTGCATCTTTTCAATATATCCAACCATACTTTGAATGTATGTACGGAGTTTTTGTTCTGTGTTCATTCTTATTGAATTATCACCAGCAAACAATACCAAATCAGGTTTTTCTTTCTCTACAAGTATTCGAATATTCTCTTGATTAGATTCTTGTAGTGGAGAACTACTTGACTGAATATCGCCTAGAACGAGTATCTTAAATGTGCCATCATCATTAAAACGCAATTCTTTTTTTACTTTAAGAATGTCTGTAATATTTTGACCAAAGGCAATACTACAACATAGAGATATTACTGCAATACCTAGTGTTATTTTTTTCATATTATTTCCTATTGTTTGTTTTATTTTTTTAATAAATTATTAAATACCGGCCATGATAAATCGGCATAAAAACGATGCCCTTCTGGTCCCTCAACCCAATCAATACTTTCTAATGCTCCTGCTACTTTATAATATGTTTTTGCGAGATCAACAGACTCTGCCACACCATCGTGAGGGAAGATTGAATCTTGTGCACCTGAAACGACCACGAGCTTACGTGGCGCGATAAGTCCACATAAATCTCCCATATCAAAATCAATAGCAATACCTGGGACGAAGTTGCATGTACAATGCGGCATTGCTCCAATTGAATCCTTGTAGGTGCAAAGCGCACAGGAAGGCATTGCCACTTTGATACGAGTATCTATTGCTGAGGCATAGATTGTTGCTGTGCCACCTCCAGAGTTACCCATACATGCAATAGTATTTTCATCAATAAAGTCAAAATTACTTGTTATCAAATCAATTGCACGAGAAATATCAAACACGCGCTCACCAAGTGTTGTTCTACCAAGAAGCAACGCATCTAGTGTTGGGACAGGACATCCTGGACCTTTTTCTGTGCCACCACATTCACCAAATGCTCGCTGCTCTATTGCTAAAGCACAATACCCTTGCTCGATAATTTGAACAGCAAAATTTCTATCTCCACCCTTGATTGTATTCTCATCACCAGGGAATTTTGGGCGACCTAAAGATATGTGATAGCCTTTAGAATGTCCTTGCAAGCAAATTACCATTGGAATCTTGCCTGGCTTATTTTTAGGAACCCATAGTGAGCAAAGAACGTGGTAGCCTTCTTCGCTTTGAAATGTAATACGGTAATCAGTAAAGGTGTCACAATCATTTTCGTATTCAATTGTGAAGCAATCATCATTAGCTGGGACGAGTTTATCTATACCCAATAATGAGACAAGTCTTGAGCGAGCTCGATTTTGCCATACAGAGAAATCCTCTTTTCCGTCATAACGATAAGCGGGCTTTATTTCTCTTAAAAGTTTATTATGTAATACTTGTGGATCTTTATTCATAAAACTCTCCATAGTTGATTAAGAAATTCTATCATTAATTTGCTTCTGATAATAGGAATCATCAAAGAGCTTTGTCACATACTGATGAGGTCCTGCAGCATTCTCTGTAAAATAATTACTTCCATCAGAGGCATCAACTCTAGCACGGCCACGAGTTACAGAATATCCAGCAGCTTTTTCATTACCAATAATTGCTAGCACAACAAGCATTGGATCCCATGATGAGCGACCATTAGGGCTTCCATGATCAATAAGTGCTTGCTTAAGAACATCGTCATCAGGAAGCTCATTACCAGAAATCACTGTATTTCCAACCTCCCAACCTAGGAATGTAACAGGAATTGGACAATTATCACAGAAGGTTGTTGCATTGGTTGAGGTCAACTGATGACAGCAGAAATTATATTCTTTGCCCCCCTCTTCATCCCACTTACCTGCCATCATCCATACCTTTGCAACCTTTTGCCTAAAGAGCTCAATACCAGTTAGAGGAGAAATATCATCAGGCTGGCTCATCAAAGCACCTGCTATAACTTGTGTAAAGCCTATTTCCAAAATCTCAACACGGGTTGGAGAGTTCGCAATTAGTCTACGATACATGCGGACGGCATCCTCGGCATCAGCATTTGTTTTATCGGGAGCATAATTGGCAAGACGTGGCTGATATTTTGGTTCAAACCTGCGAGCATCAGCAGATTTCATATCAATACCAACAGCAACATCGGTAACACCTTCAGTTGCCAAGAAGCCATAAAGAGAAGCAACACTAACATCTACGCAGGTGTTAATACCAACACCAAGTAGGTTAATCTCTCCAGCCTTATGTGCTCTACACAATACACGCATAGCAACCACATCATCACAATCAGTGCACCAATCTGAACCTAAAATAAAACTTCTCATAAAATCCCCATTAATTTATTACAAGCCTATCTAACACCATGCTTTTTTATGCGCTTTCTAAAGAATTGACGCACCTTATCAATTGGGTCTTCATCAGTGAAAAAGGTTATTGAATCTGCCTTATTGCGTCTAAAGGTGGTATTTAATTGTCTGGTACGTTCTTCTGCGGCTTTTGCGAATTCAGCTCTAACTTCACGAGAGCTTGTATCAATCCAGAGAAGTTCTCCTGTTTCTGGGTCTTCTAATTCTAGAAGTCCAGCATTAGGCAATTCTTGCTCACATTTATCTACAAATCTACAGCAAATAACATCATGCTTACGGGAAGCCACAGCAAGCTCTTTCTCCCACTCCTCTGCCTGAAAATCAGAAACAAGAAAAACAACTGCTTTACGCTTTTGTACTTGGCAAAGATATTTTAATGCCTGAGCAATATCTGTTCCTCCTGCAGACTCATCTGCAGCAAGCACTTCGCGCACTAGGCGCATCACAGCTGTACGCCCCTTGCGAGGAGGAATAGTTTTTAAAATCTTATCAGAAAAGAGAATTAAACCGATATTATCTTGATTTTGAATTGAAGTCATTGCAAGCAAGCATGTAAGCTCTGCTGCACGCTCTGCCTTTGTTTTCTCTCCTGAACCATAAGCTTGAGAGCCAGAAACATCAACTAAAAAAATAACCGTTAGTTCACGCTCTTCGCAATAGCGTTTAACAAATGGAAATCCTGTTCTTGCAGTAACATTCCAATCAATGCTACGAATATCGTCACCGACATTATATTCACGCACTTCGTCGAACTCAACGCCCTGCCCCTTAAAGGATGAATGATAATCACCCATAAGGCGGTCGTCTACTAGTCGGGAAGTAAGGATTTTAATCTGCCCAACCTTTTTCATAAGTTCGGCAGTATCAATCATTTTTTACGGGACTTTCTAACTGTTGCCTTAGAAAACTTCAGTTTATCAGCGCCTTTAGGTGCTTCAACTTTAATAGTGCATGGTGGTTCAAAATTACCTTTTAGGAGTTCTTCTGCTAGAGGATCCTCGATTAAGCGCTCAACCGCTCTGCGAAGAGGGCGCGCACCAAGCTCTGAATCATTACCATGGTTGATAATAAATTCCTCTGCCTCCTTAGAGAGCTGTAGCTCAAGCTGTTTATCACGTAAATTAGCGCGAACACTATCTAGTTCACTATTGATAATCACACGCAAATCATCTACACCAAGCTTACGGAAATAAATTGTTTCGTCAAAGCGATTCATTAGCTCTGGCTTAAATACAAGCTTTGCTGCTTCAAGCATTCGCTTATTTAAGCGCTCCTGTTCTTCTGCAAGTTGAGAAGCTGCGCCGGTAGTACCAAAGCCAAAAGCTCGTGAGCTCTTACCCGTATCAACGCCAAGATTAGATGTTAGGATAATAATTGTATTCTTAAAGTCTACTTCTCGGCCAGTGCTATCTGTTAATCGGCCTTCCTCAAGAAGCTGCAACAACACATGCATTACATCAGGATGTGCCTTTTCTACTTCATCAAAAAGAACAACACTATATGGACGGCGACGCACCTGCTCAGTAAGCTGACCACCCTCTTCAAAGCCAACATATCCAGGAGGCGAACCAACCAAACGAGAAACATTAAATTTCTCCATGTACTCTGACATATCTAGCTGTATGAGGGCCTTCTCATCAGCAAAGAATTCCTTAGCGATTGTCTTTGCAAGAAGGGTCTTACCAACGCCTGTTGGGCCAAGGAACAAGAAGGAACCAATTGGACGGCGTGGATTTTTTAGACCTGCACGTGCACGGCGCAATGCGCGGCAAACAACACTAATTGCTTGCTCCTGTCCTACAACCGTCTTTCGGAGTTCTTCCTCAAGAGTAAATAGCTGTTGTTTCTCTTCCTCAGTCATTCGAGAAACAGGAACACCTGTGATACTTGAGATTGTCTCTGCCATATCCTCTGCTGTAACAATAGAAGAATTAGCATCCTTACGATTTTCCCAAAGAGCTTGCTCTGATTGAAGCGCTGTCTTCAACTCTTCTACTTTGTTTCTATGTTCGGCAGCTTCTTCAAAATTTTGTAATTCGACTGCTTCATTCTTCTTTGCGATATACTCTGCTATGCATTTCTTGAGTGTGCGAACTCTTTCTGGACTTGTATTGTTTGCTATTTGAGCACGAGCACCAGCCTCATCAAGAACATCTATAGCTTTATCTGGAAGCATACGGCCAGATTGATAACGAGCACTTAGGCGTACAGCTGCCTCAATTGCTTCATCTGTATAAGTTACCTGATGGAACTCCTCATATTTGCACTTAATACCTTGAAGAATCTTAATTGCATCTTCTACGCTAGGTTCTTCAAGCTTTACCATTTGGAAACGACGCTCTAGGGCTGCATCTTTTTCAATAAACTTATGGTATTCTTTAAGTGTTGTCGCGCCAATGCATTGAAGCTCCCCACGAGCCATTGCAGGCTTAAAGATATTTGCTGCATCCATTGAACCTGTATTATCGCCTGCACCAACGATGCTATGCAATTCATCAATAAAAAGAATTACGTCTTTAACTCGCTTTATTTCATCTACAATAGACTTAATACGCTCTTCAAATTGTCCACGATATTTTGTACCCGCAACAAGAAGGGTCATATCAAGAGCAATGACATGCTTATTTAGAAGTTTATCAGGAGCCTCTCCAGCAACAATTGCTTGAGCCAAGCCTTCAGCGACTGCTGTTTTACCAACACCTGCCTCACCAAGCAATGCAACATTATTCTTTGTGCGACGAGATAGAACCTGCATTACGCGAGCAAGCTCTTCCTTTCTACCAATTACTGGATCCATTTCTCCATTAGCTGCAATTACTGTTAAATCGCGACCAAATGTATCTAGCGCAGGAGTTGCTGGGCGCTTCTCTTGAGAATTAGCTGCAGCATTTGCGTTATAGGTCAATTTGGCTGGCATAACCTTTGCATCTGGAGGTAATGGAGGCATACCCATAGGACCACTTGCTCTAGGAGGGCCTCCGGCGCCCAATGAACGAAGAATATCACCAAGAGGGCCGCCACTTGGTGGCTGCTGATCCATATCATCTGTATCTAATCCAAATGGATTTGAAGTCTTATCTTCTTCATTGTGGGCAGCACGAATTTCATCGATAATTTTCTTAACGATTGTGACAACCATATCAACGGTTATTCCAAGGCCATTCAAAACCTTTGCTCCAATACCATCTCCCTCACGGAGAATAGCAATTAAAATATGCTCTGCATCAATCATAGATGCACCAAGAGCACGAGCCTCTGCTGTTGCGCACTGAAGAATTTTCTTTGTTCTAGGAGTAAGTGGAAGCATTCCTGCAACCGCAACATTTGCATCACCATGTGATACAACAGAATCAACACCACGGCGAATTTGTTCAATTGTTATATTTAGAGATGCAAAAACATCAACAATAATACCCTCTGTAAGGGATGCTAAACCAATAATAAGATGCTCAGAACCGATAGCATCATGGCTATATCCTATTGCCTCACGATTTGCAATTTGTATAGCTTTTTTAGAGTTTGGCGTAAATAAATCAAAATCCATAATTTTCCTTAATAAATTCTTTTTGTTATATTATAACAAACCCCAAAAACAAATACAAGAGATTTACCCAAATTCTGGATAAGAACGAAACAGCAATCAGCAATACAACAACCAACAGCCAAGAAATGAGTGAGCGCGCCAAATGGGCGCCACGTATTTTCCCTATGATTGCGGTTTATTAGCGCCAGTCATAAGAGTTTTGCACCATTAAGCTAAATGCGCTCAAAATATGGTAAGCGTGAAAGTGGTGTTGAAACAACTATTTCACATAGCCCTTCATAGACAACTCCATCATCAGAACGCCACATTCCTGGTGGTATAACAACCTTGCGATTAGTTGCTCCCTTAACCAACTGCGGTGCCACAACTAAAAAGTCGCCCATCATAAATTGATCTTTTATATTTTCCCAACCAAATCCAGGGAAATTGTATTCCATATTTCGAAGCATTGGCTCTCCTGTCTTTGCACACTCCTTTGCAAGAGCAACAAAGCTGTCTGCGAATTTCATACGTGTCCATGCTGCCGCACGAACATATTCTAAATTCTCTTCATCAAGCAAACGCCATGGTGCTGCTGAAAATTGCATCATAGGGCTAAGTGCATGTGCTTGAGCGGAACGAACAAAAAGTTCTTGCTCAAAAGGAACAGCTGCTGCCTCTGTAAATGCAATCCAATTTCCTCCAGCAATCATATCGGGACAAACAAAAGAATGGCCTAATAAACCACAAGAAATCATATCTGGTATTAACAACTGCAGATCAGACCAACTATGCCCTTTATCACAAAGCCGCTGAACAAGTGGCTGCCCACCCATCTTAAAGCATGCACGATACTCATTAAGAGGAAATTCTAAACCAATTTTAGCATATGCCTCACACATTTCCGATGGAGAAAAATTGCTCTTAGTTATCCATTTTGCCTTATATGACTCTGTATCTCCTGCGTCTAGCTTCCAGCCATCTACTCCAAAGCGCTCTTGAAGCGTGGAAAGTTGTCTAGAAAACCATGCTGCGCCTAACGGATCTGAAAAATCGATTGAGGCAGATCTACCATTCCACCATTTTGCTGCGACAGGGTCTCCATCTGTGTCATAAATAAGACCACCCTTCTCACAGCCAACTCCAGCATCTTTTAGACCAAATGCCATTTCTCGATATCCTGGTGAATCCATAGAAACAAATGGGCATACCCATAGCATTACTTTATAGCCAAGGGAATGAAGCTCATCACACATTTTCTTTGGGTCTGAGAAACGGCGTGGATCAAACTCCCAAATACCATAGCCATACTGCCATGTGTCATCAATCATAATAACGCCACCGGTAGGAAAACCATTCTCCCCTATTGCTTTTGCATATGCAAGAATATCCTCTTGATTTTGATTATAGGTAAGCTCTATCCATGTGTTCCATTGAGGATTTGCAACAAGCGCTAGGTCTGGGGTTTTACCACTTGGGGAAAAATGTGCTTTAGATGCAGCAAGAAAAGCCTCGCGTAGGGTTGTTCCTGCATCGACGACCAAAATCGGTGCATCAGCTTCAAACACAAATGAACCATTCTCTATGGTACATTTAAAAGCCTTGTCACTCCAAATATAACGCCCCTTATTTGAAACAAGCAATGGCACAGATTGATTAGAATAATTATCTAATCTAATATCACGCATAAACCCTTCACTCTTATCTGTGAGAGGAGCTTCTTGGCCAATTGTGGTGGCAATTCCCCACCATACTTCGTTTTGATTGATTTTAAGACAACCATTTACAAATTTTGATTTTTCTGACATAGCAATACATTACGAGGATTATTTATTCCTTCTTCAACAAAACTCTAACATATTTCAAAAGCAATTATTGCACAATAAAACTGAGTGTCATTAAAAAATTGAGTATATTGAAGGTAAAATGTGCGACCATAGATCCAACAAGACCAACCTTCTCACAGTCTTCTATTTTAGTCTTAGATTCAGGCAAAAAAGAATCGTACACTAATGAGAAGCAAATACCTGCCAGGAAAACACCTAACAATGAATGTAAATTTAAATGCACTACAGCAAAAAATCCACTTGAAAGCAACACAGCATATAGCTTACTACGTCCGACTTTAAGACGATTAAAAAGAATGCATCTATAAAATATTTCTTCTACAAAGGGAGCTGACAAAGTAACTAATAAACCGATTCCCACAATCTGCCATTTGGGAATTAGTCCACTTCTCAAGACCTCAATCAAATATTGTGGCTTTGCCTCTATCCCAAATTTTGTTAAAAGAGCTGACCAAAGGCCTAAAACAAACAAGCCTACAAAAAAGAAGATTAACCCAGCAACAAAACCCCTTTGTATAACGACAAAAAGTTTATTTGGAGAAGGTATTCCTAATAGTTCTTTTATAGAGCAACCGCTTTGCTTTTTTCGGTTATAAATTAAACCCAAAGCAAGTAATATTGGAACAATACTAAAAACCCAAAAACCTATAGGCAACAAGGTACCATTCTTAGAGATTTCTTCGAAGCTTTCTTGTGAGCCGACCCCTAATAAAAGCGATAAGAACCATGGAAGAACTAAAAAAGCATTATAGCATAAAACAACTATTGCATCATGGTCTGTCCAAACCACATTTGTAGGTTCTTTTTTCATTCTTACTAAACCAAAGAATCGCCTATCACTATCACTTACTCTAACGATTAACCTGCATTGGGTCTACAGGAGGACGTTTTCTTGCAAGCTCTGGGCGTATTTGAACTGTAATATCCATTGTCCAAAGCAATTTGGTAAGGTAAATTGGCAAAACCATAAACTCTCTAGTGACTGGTAGCATAAGCAAAAGTTGTAATCGAACAAAGCCATAAGCTATAATAACAAGCAAGGATTGAAATAAAAAGAATATTAAAGAATAAATAATTCCATAACGAACCACCCATAACCCTAAACCTTTGAATATGTAACCAAAGGTTAAGCGTTCATTCTCTAAAAGGATAGGCAATGCTACAAAATTGCGTAGATAGCTTTTGATGAATGACATAATTGAAAAAACTATCATCGCAACAAATCCTAGCAAAATAACAGAGCTAACGGATAATGTATTAAATACATAGCCATTTGCGAGGTAACGTACAAACAATATGAACATCACAAATGACATTAAAGAAAAAACAAACTCAAATAAAGCAACCATGCGGAAAAATCGATTTGATGAAGATGCAACGCGACGCCATGTCAGCCCAAATGGTTCTGTTGGATTATAGCATCTAGCCATTGCAATAAATTTTCCTTTTGATCCAAACCACATCATCATCAATTTTATGCAAAAGATAAAAATGGAAACGAACAAAACAGTGCTTCCTCCTGTTGGAGTACGCATCCAACCCCAAAGATAGTAGGAGGTCTCACCAATATTGTTTAACAGTTTTCCGTAAATTGAAAATGCTTTAGTAGATAACTCATCTTGGTTTTGGTTTTTATTCTTTTGCGTTTCTTCAACCAACTTGTTTAATGCTTTATAGTCGTTCTGAAACTCCTGTGAAAATACGCCAGTATTAAAAAAGCCTTCAGGCATTTTCAATTTAGCAGATTTTTGACTAAATTTTTGAACAATTGATGAATCTCCACTAGCAATTGCTTGTTGAGCATTAGAAACAACATCTACGGACAATTGTGATGCAAGAAAGAAAGCTAATGCAAAAGGTATCCAACGCAAAATATTGAATGGTGAAACAAACAAAACATTCAACATTCCACGATATGCTCTTTTTAGACCTAAACGGATTCCAACTCGTTTACGTAAATAATAATATTGTTGTTGCCACTGCTGATTATTATTTACTTCTGAAGTATTTTCTAAAAAATCCTCAGAAGCATCGTCTACATGAACATTATCACTCTGCTCTTCGATTTGTACAGAATCAAAGTCATCTTTAGAATTATCAGTGTTTTCAGATATTTTAGGATCTTCTTCTTTTGGACGGGTAAACAAGCCTTCGAGAGTAGACGCCTTACGCCATTCCCTACCAAAAGCACTCGTCCACACTAAATCATTAGGGCCAACTTTATTCTCTTTAACTGCAGTACAAAGCTCTTCCCATGTATGCGGTGAAGAAGTTTTTCCATTTACGCTATAATACCAAATTACTGAACTCATTATATTTTAAGATTCCTCTAACAAAAATGCATCTAATATTGCATATCCCATCATACCTGAAAAGGAATTTTGACGGATTTCATTAACATTAACAGGTGTTAATTTTAGAACAAAAAATACGAAAAGCAAAATTACAGAATAACAGAACAAAGAAGTAAATATTCCTAAAATTGAATCGTATGGTTGAACAACAATTAATCTGAGGCATTTAGCCACTAACAAACCAACAGCAACGCCAACTGCCAAACCAATTAAACTTGCGATAACAAAAGCTCCAATTTTTGATGGATATGTATTAGCAGTCAACCAAGATGCTCGAATTGTGTTATAACACCACATACCTAAAGCAAATGTAGTTAAATATGCTGACACCTTAGCTATACTACCAGAGATTCCTCTAACAATGCCTAAAATAATGAAAAATATAGCAACACCTACTACTACTATATCCAACCAATGGTACATGCTTAGATTTCCTAAAAAAGCAAACAAATTATTTATAGTCATCGGTTACCTCCATAAAGTATTTTAAAATTCAATTTCTTTAAGAAATAAAATAAAATTTTGGAGTTATTATGCAAACAAGGAATATGGCAGAATTAACTATTTAGCATTAATTGACTGCAAATATTCCGGGAAGCCATTCTTTAAGCGGTTATTTAGACGGTCAACATTTTCCAATTTTCCTACCTTTTTGCAAATTCCACTTAGGAAAGCAATAAAGTTTGGATCTGTTGGATTCAAGCTTGTTGCAATCAATGTTTCTTTAAAAGCTGCAACATAATTTTGTTGCTTATAGTAGCCTACTGCGGCTGTAAAATGCTCTTGCGCCTCAGCTTTTTTTTCTTTAGGATAAATTTCTGCAAGGGTTGCAAAACGAAGACGTGCCTGTTCTAGTTGTTCAGCATTTGCAACTGGATCTGCAAAATCAAAGAACACGATAAAATTATTTGCTGCTTCGACAATCTCATTATTATCTGCCTTTAAAACAGCCATATTGTATCGGGCAACAGGATTATTTGGATCATCGCTAATTGCCTCTTTCAACAAATCGGATGCGTGCTTTTTGTTGCCCTTTAACATATGACAAGCAGCTAATCCGGCAATCAAATCTGGCTTTCTACCAAACTCTGTAATTGCACGGGTATAAACGTCAATTGCTTCATCATATGAATTTTGCTTTAGTCTTGCAACTGCAAGCGCCTCAAGCATTTCCTCTGTTGGTTCAACCCCAACAGCCTTCTCAAAGGTATTAGCAGCAGAATTAAATTGTTCAGCCATAAAATATGCCATACCAAGATTAACCAAAACAGTTACGTTTTCTGGCTCCAAATCTGCAGCTCGCTCTAAATGGTAAATAGCATCCTCATAATTGCCTTTTTCTAAATCCATTTGTCCAAAACGCACTGCATCCTCAAATGATTCTCTATTACAAGAAGAGCAGCTTACAGCAATCACAACAATCAAAATCACAATTGCTACTACTCCAAAAATTATCTTATTTTTTGTTAAATTTGGCATAAACAACTCCATCAATATTAATTATAGAAATATTCTAACACACTTATAAAAGGAATACAACAAACTAATTGAAAAAAACTAGTAATTGCACTAATAAATTACCTTAGAACAGATAATGTCATGGTCTTCAAATGGTAGTTTTTCAACAATTTGCCATCGAAATGCTATCCCGATAATTGGTGTTGTAGAATCTAACTGAGACAATAGTCTATCATAAAAGCCTCCTCCATGCCCTAATCTTACACCTCTTTCATCAAAAAGAAGACCTGGCAAAAAGCAAACATTTATATCATGAGGATTTATTTTTTGTGGTGCTTTGGGTTCAACAATACCATAACGAGCAATTATTAACTCATCTTCTGAAAAATATTCCCCCCAGTTATAAAGTCCAGTAGTAGCATCATAAACAGGAACAACCACTCTCTTCCCTGCAGAAAATGCAGCCTTAAAAAGTGGCTCTGTTGTTGGCTCTGTAGGAACAGAAAAATATAGCGCAACTACTTTAGATGAAATAAATTCAGGAGAATTTAAAATACGAGAAACATGCTCAACGCCAACGGCTTGAGCATGTTCTAAAACCAAGGCGCGAGCCTTAGCTCGCCACTCTTTTTTTGTCAAATTAGAAGACAATTCGTGCTCCAGCTAATGTTTGAACATTAGTCAAATCTACCTTTACATCACCATAGTAGCCACGGTACCAATCCTCAATTGCTATATCAACATTTGGATTGTCTGCCCATGTTCCCTTTAGTTCAACAAACACTTTAAAGTTTTGACTTCCGATTTCTACACCAACGGTACCCCAAACACCAACAGTTGAATCAAATTCAACAGTAACATCCTCTCTATAATTTCTACCATAAATATTAATATCAGGGATATAGTATGCTGTTAAACCTAAGCCACAATAGATTGTGACAAAGTCTTCAATTGGATGAAACTTTACAATTCCTCCAATCTCAAATGCACCAATATCGATATCATCTAGATGAAATGTCTGACCAACATAACCGATAAATGAATCTCTATCGTAATCCTTTACTTCAAAGCCAGTCATATATCCAAAGCCCATTCTTCCTGTAAAGTTATCATTAAAATCACAATCCAAATACAAACCATAGGTTTGTCCATCACCTAAATCAGCAGGAGATGCATAGCCATAATAACCACCGATTCCTATATGATTTTCTGCATAAACAAGGCTAGAAACAACAACGCCCAAAACAATTGTTAATATTTTTTTCATATTTTAGCTCCTTTTTTTTTTAGAATTCTAAACGTGCACCAACAAGTAGTTGAACGTTAGAAAAATCAATTTCAATAGTATCTTTATATGAGAAAGAGTTTGTTTGAACATCAATATCAATATTATGAGTATCAAGGCTGGTATATTTTGCTTCTGCAAAAACCTTCAAATGTGGTACACCAATAGCAATACCTGCCTTACCCCACCATCCAATTAGATTGCTAATATCAACATCTTTTTCAAAGGATGAATTGGTAGACTGCAAAGAAAATGATGGAAGTACATAATATGAAAAACCCGCTCCACAATAAATCTCAATCAAATCTAACAAACCAAATTCTACTAAAACACCAGCCTCCAATGGAACTAAATGGAAATCATCAATCTCGTAGCGTTTGGTTAATTCACCAAGGAATGAGCTACCGACATTCGTTTCAAAAGCATCAAAATCTGAAACATAAGACCCACTAAAATACAAATCTACAAAAGGAACAATATCGAGTGTTGTATATCCACCCACAATACTAGCATCACCCAATGTGTCTGTATCTATTTTTCCACAATAACCACCAATGCTCCCTGCATGAGCAAAAACAGTTAAGCAGGTTACAATTAGTCCACAAAAAAACTTAAATTTATCTTGCATTTTTTCTTATCCTTTTTGTAATTTGAATGAACATTGCTAATAAAGCAAGAAACAAAATAGATGGTGCTGCCGCTTCAATATTTAAATATGCAGAGAAAAGTATACCCACTGTTAACGAAGAAAAAGCAATAATTGATGCAACTATCATTGCCGGCACTAGCTTTAAATTGAATCCTAATGCTGCGATTGCAGGTAGTGTTATTAATGCTATAACTAAAACAATTCCAACCGTCTTTACAAGCGCAACAATCGCCAAAGCAGATAAAATAGACATTAAAAGTTCAAAGAAAAAGGCTCTTCCTCCATTTAATCTTAACAAGTTTGAATTAAAGCATGATGCAATTATGCCTTTCCAAAAACATGCACAACATAAAATAATAAATAAGCCTAGCCCTAGAACAAAATAGACATCCTCTTCAACAGCAACTTCTATTGAACCAAACATATAACGTAGAAGATCTGTTTGATAGCCTGGTGTTATGGTTAGGAAAAAAAGTCCAATAGCCATACCTACCGCCCAAACCGCACTTAAGGCAGAATCTTGTTTTACCTTGCCATTAAATTGGAGAGCCACTATTACTATCGCTACTATCACAGCTGTAAATAAAGCAGCAACATCTGGAGACAAATGAAACCACAAAAAATTAGTGGCATTTGAAAATTGCGCAAAACCAAGTCCTGCCAAAACGGTATGGGACACAGCACCAGCAACATAAGTATTTGAACGGACAACCGTAAGTGTTCCTACTACACCACAAACAATTGCAGTTGCAAATGCTAAAAATAAAGGAACAAGAACAAACTCAAGCATACGCTTAAACTCTAAATATAGCACCCATTTTCTTACCTAAAAGTATACTTACTCCAGCAATAGTAACGGTCAAAAATACCATTGCCCAAACACCTAATGCAGATGCAATATACTTTCCTGTTCCTAGGAGCTGGAACAACTCATAAATTGTTTTTGTAATTGGATAGTAGTTTGCTTGCTGAGCAAGCATCAAGCTATCTGAAACCTCAAGCATACTAAAAGCAAAAGCTAATAAAATTCCGGCTATTAAATTTGCCGTAATTAATGGCAATGTAATTCGTTTTAATGTAACTGATGGCGATGCACCTAAATTTGCTGCAGCTTCTTCAAAGGTTTCTGAGGTTTGCTGAAGTCCAGCAACTGCTGAACGGACCATATAAGGAAGTCTTCGAACAGCATAAGCTATCACAAGGAAAAGTGTCGGATTCACGCGAACATCAAAAATCGTGGATAAAAATGGATTAGAGCGAACATAGCCTAAATTTGACAACCAAGAGCTTATTGCTAAATACCCGAAAGCCATTACCAAGCCAGGAACAGCAAGCGGAATCATTGCTAATGCATCAAGCACTCCAGCAAATTTAAGCTTTGAACGAACAACTATAAAAGCTATTGAGACACCTAAAATTAGATTTACGACAACAGCAATAGATGCAAATAGCAAGCTGTTAGAAATTGAAGAAACAGCCATTTCGTGACCTAAGACCTCAGTATAGTTCGACGCAGTAAACACTGATGGTAGGACAGTTTTATACCATGAACCGGGAGCACTTAAGCTCGTAAGAATTACACCAAAATGTGGTAACAAGGCCAAGAAAGAAACAATCGTAAATGGCACAAGAGCAATTAATATGCGAGCGCCACAGAGTTTTTCTGGTGTAAAATTAACAGCGGCCTTACCCTGCATGGCAAAATTATTTCTACCAAAAGCAAATTTACCCAATGCATAAAGTAATACGCTGAAAGACAAGACCACAAAAACAAGTGCATATGGAAATGGATTTGAGCCAATTTCTTTTAGTGCATCAAACACCTGTACTGGCGCACACTTTGTGTAGTTAAGCATCAATGGCGTGCCAAGCTCAGTAAAACTCCAAATAAAAACAATAGTACCGCCAGCAAAGAGACCTGGCATGATTAAAGGAAGAGTTATTTTAAAAAAGCGCTTAAATGCTGGGCACCCCATATTTGCAGCAGCTTCATCCATTGCAGGATCAATATTGGCCAAAGCAGCTGTAGTATTGAGGTATAAAATTGGATAAAGTGTTAATGCTTGTATAACGATCACACCAAGATAGCGAGCCTGTCCAAGCCAATCAATGCTAGTGCCAAGAACCGCATTTAATACACCATATCTACCAAGGATTTGAGTCATACCAATTGCACCAACAAAAGGAGGCAAAATCATTGGCACTAAAATTAATGCAGAAAAAAAGCCTTTTCCTCGAAAATCATATTTGTGAGAAATCCATGCAAGAGGAAGAGCTATGCATATTGTAAGAAAGGTTGTTCCAGCAGCAATAGCAAAGCTATTAATTAACCCTTCTGCATAAATAGGATTACGGAAGACTCCGAACAGATACTTAAGGGTAAATCCCTCTTCTGTCCAAAAACCTCCCTTTACTACCAAAAAGATCGGCAACAAAAATAAAAGCGCTAATATTGCTGTTATTATTAAGCAAAACACAATACGTCGTGATTTCATTGTTGTGCTCCTATTTATTTCAAAAAATAACAGACAATGGCTTATCTAAACATGATAAGCCATTGCAAAAACAATAAGAAATTTATCGTGTATAGAAGGTGAACTCGCCACGACGATTTAGTCGCCAAGCAGCCTCGTTGTGACCTGTATCTACAGGCATTTCTTCACCCATACTAATTGTCTGAACTCTATCAGGTGAAACACCTAGCTGAACTAATACATCACGGATTGCTTGTGCACGATACTCACCTAAAGAGATATTGTATTCAATTGTGCCACGCTCGTCACAGTGTCCGGTAATAAGAAGTAAGTAACTTGGCTCAGCAATCATAAGATCTGCAAGAGCATTTACCTTATCCATTTCTGCAGAAGGAATTGTGAATGTATTATATCCAAAATAAACTGGTGTAAATTGAATTTCTACAGTGTTTAAATCTTGGAAATTAACATCTGATAGCGGAATATCTCCTTCAACATATGTTCCGTCTAGAGTACCACCATCTAGACCATATGGGTCAACACCAGGTATAAATTCATCTCCACCGGCACCTGGAACTGTTGGATCATCTGTTGTGAAACATCCGGTAAACATTGCTGCTACCACTAGCATAATTGCCATTGAAGCATATTTCTTTAGCATTTCCATGTATTTCTTCTTTCTGTCTTGTTTTATTTTAAAGCATGCATTAACGACTGATTAGACTATCAGACCATGCAGGCAAATACCAATCTCCAGCTAAATTTAATAGCACACGAGGAGGATCTCCCATTGTATCTAAAACAACTAGCTGACGTTTAAAATTCAATGTCCGAGTACAAACGATGTGACGATTATCTGGAGCCCATGAAGGATCCTCATAATCTGCATTGTCTTTAGGGCTTATAAGCATAGTGGAGTTTGCCTTAGAATTAACGGTTGGCTCCATTATGTAAATTCCATATTGGTTGTGCTGTGAGGTTTTACCACAAAATGCAATTCTACCATCATCGCTCCACTCCGGAGCAACACTCTCCTTAAAACCATATACTGCTGGACCAACATTTACACTAGCAAACAATTGCTCAAGAGTCATAATCTTGATTTGAGGAGCTCCTCTGCTATCATCTACGAAAGCTAATCTTTTTCCATCTGCTGACCAGGCTGGACTAGATTCGTTATGGCGTTTGCTTTCTGTTACTCGCTTTAATTGCTTGTCTTTTATGCCCATTAGATACAAATCTACACCTCCTGAGCGAGACAATACTAAGGCTAACCAATCGTTATTTGGTGATTGAACTGCACCCTGGTTCATACCTGGATAGCTACTTATCAAATCACGAGCATTTGTATTTAAGTCAACCTTATAGACAGCAGGCTTTCCTGAGAACCAAGAGGTATACAAGAATGCATTCTTTTCTGGAATCCAGTTTGGTGATAGGCAAAGTTTATTATCACGAGTAATCTGAACAACATTCTGACCATCAGAATCACAAACATACACATCAGGATTTGAATTTGCTCGGCGACCAACAAACAAAATTCGAGAGGAAGCCATACCTGGATTACCAGTGAGAACCTCGGTTAATCTATCTGAAAGCTCATGTGCCCCCATGCGCAAACGGCTAGATGAAATAGATTTATAAAAGTTTTGAGTTCGTGTATTAGCTAACCAAGAAACATTCAAATTATATGAAACATTCGCTCCACCACGAATTTCGCCACTTATTAAAATAGATGCAGAAGAAGGCTGTGTCTCAACAAACCAACCAGAAAGTATTAAATCGTTTTTGAGGATAGATATAAATTCAACAGCAGCCGAGGAACCGTCTGTACGGACATTTGTCAAACTAATAGAGCGCTTTACTCCCCTTTCTGCAGTACTAGTGATAGTAACATCTGCAGCATGACTAAATAGCGCAAATACAAATAGATATAAATATATTAAAGCAAAAAATTTCTTCATCTTATTATGATAATAAAATTAAACCTAATGACTTACCAATTTTGTAATAATTTTACCATATATGCAGAATCGTTTTCAACAAATTAATTGGTTAAAAAAGCTGATTTAAGCAACAAAATTACTTAGTTGGTTCAAGATGTATAAAAAAAACGAAACCAATAGCTTAAAATGGACAAAATCAAGCTAAATTAGAAATAATTATTGAGAACTATTTTAAATTACATATATGTTAAATGTTTATTCACATGCACTTTTGTCACTAAGATGAATTCTTTGGGGTTATATGCTAATACATGGTATAACCAACAAACCATAAAACGATAAGCAAAATGATTAATAAAATATCTAAACTAAAATGGCTAGTGCGTTTAGATACATTTCTGCGCACCTTGTTGCCAGGCAAATCATGATTATTTGCGACGACTAACCCCATAAAACGACTTTCCATAGAGTTTGGAACCTTTGAAAAATCGCCCTTTACCCTTTTCCGTCGTCCACCAGTAAAGCCAGGTTCTCCCAGAAAACCACTATACCTATGCTTCATAAAACTAGACCTATGCTAAAAAGAAAATATTAAGGAATAATAATTTCTCTACCTTCAACTAAAGGCTCATCTTCTTTTAATCCATTAGCAGCTCTAATATCACTACTGCGATTAGGGTCACCATATATGTCTCGTGCAATCGACCATAATGTATCACCACGTCTTACTTTATAAGTACGATTTGCATTTTTAGGCTGTTCAACAGAAGCAATAGAATTTCCAGAGGATAGAGTTTCAATAACCGCACGCAAGCGTTTATTTATAACAATTTCATTGTCTCGATCTTCTTCAACACTAGCAATAACTTGTTCACTCAATTCTAGCTCTTGCTCTAATTCCGAAATCTTATTGTTTAGTTCACGAATTTGAGTAATGTATAAATTAATCTTACGCTCTCTGTCCTCTATTAATGTCTCATCGAATCGACTAGAAATTTGTCGTCTAGCCTTTTGAATGCGTTCCTCAACGAGCTCTCGTTTGTCTGAATCTGGAGCAAGAACAATATATGCTTCAAAATTTGATAACGCTGCATATGGATCCGTAGGAGAAACATCCTGTAGGATAATACCATAATGCAATCGTGCTAATGCATTTGTTGGCTGAGCTACAACTATTTTTTTAAAAAGCTCTCGAGCAGCATCATAATCACCAGCCTTTTGATAAGCTATTGCCTCTTGAAATGCCGCATCTGAAGCCATTAATGCTTCTATCTCTTCTACAGAATTTGGCTCACTACATCCACAAAAAAATGCCAGAGCAATTATTAGCCAAGAAAAAATTAATCCTTTAGCATTCTTCTTCATCATACACCTTTAAAATATTTTTAAAATTCAAAAAACCGTATAAAATTGCTATTTGTTGTCAAATATATCAAATTTAGTTTTTAACTACCACTATTTTTTCTACAAATCTTTGCTGACGAACTGTTCCAAATGTTTGACAAACAACTAATCTTATCTTATGCTCGCCATTTTCTACATCAGAAGTATCCCAAGAAAATCTTTTCCCAGAACCAACTCGCTTACCATCAACCAACCAAATGTAGCGACTTTTTACATCATGCTTAACAATGGTATCATCAACACTTAAAACAACATTACCAGACACTTTTTCTTTGATTGGTTGCATAGCAGCATCAAATTCTTGCGCCCATGGTTTAACTAACGGATCTCCAAGTGGTAAAAGCTGATATGGCGAAGCTACTGATAAATAAAAACTTTCTATAGCAGTACAGCCATTTAAATAGTGCATAAATATCATAGAGGAAGGAAATTTAGACCAAATAGCATATGGCTCAGTAACAGCACCGGCAGAAAAGCCTGCCCCAGCTTCAAGCCATTTTGTTATTTTTGTATGACCACCCTCACCAAATGCAGCAGCAAAGCTTGTTAAATGATCAGCAAATGCACCTTTAGCAAGCATCATAGCATGAGGCTTCACATAACGGTTGCCTGTCATAAATCCTACAATAGGCATATCACTCGGAGGTGCTTCTTCTGTGATTAGAACGTCTACACCATTTTGATTTGAAAGATTTTTCTCTGCGAGAGAATATTGCCATAATCGACATTTTGTTCTAACATCAGAATTTGTTTCAAAATATATTGTTCCTTTGGGTGCTGAATAGTCTACTGTAGACATATTAATCACAAATTGTAAAGCAGAATCATATGACATTCCCCTAGGGCCAGTGTAAACAAGCATCATCGTTGGAAGTGGGTATTTTGCTCCCAATCTAACTCTTTGTTCATCAAGTGAAATTGATGGATTCATCAAACCCTTCTCATCAACAGGACCTACAAACAAAGGTGAAAAATACTGACCAGAATTGATGGCACCTGAAGTCGGAAGTTGATTGCGGGCAAAAAATGCCCCAGTAATTGACACTTCAGGTTGTGTTGTAATAGTCGTAGGGAAATCACTTGATAGTACCAAAGCATGAATTTGTGACTCTAATCCTCGACTTTCAAGTTCTGCTTGGAATGGTTCCCAGATATATTTTGTAAAATGGTCTTGTGAGATTTTTATCTGTTTTTCTGGATTAAAAACATTCTCTGGAAGCTCAATTCTAAAGATATTGCACTCGGGAATCCCACGTAATTTACAATAATAGTCGGCTAGTGTAATAGAATTAATAGATGAATCATTAACAAGAACAGCCAACTCATGTGGACCAATTGCAAATGCAAAAAAAGCACTATGTGCTAGCACCAATATTAGGGCTAGCTTCATAGTGCTTTTTTTAACAAGATTTGCCAAAAAGCTTGGCATCTTATTTTTTACCCATTACACGGTCTGCATACTCGCCAGAGCGTGTATCGATACGAATCCAATCGCCTTCGTTTACGAAGATAGGTACTGGTAGCTCATAACCACCATCAACTGTTGCTGGCTTCATTACCTTACCTGCGGCAGTATTGCCCTTTGCACCTGGCTCTGTAGCAACAACCTGACGCTCGATAAAGAATGGTAGCTCGATATCAATTGGCTTACCATCTAGGTAAAGAACCTCGCACTCGATATCATCAACTAGGAAGAACTTACGCTGACCCAATACTGACTCAGGAATTTCTGCCTGCTCATAGTTCTCATCAACAAAGATATAAACATCGCCATCTGCATATGAGAAGTTCATTGTCTTTGTCTCTAAATCTGGCTTATCAAATACATCGTTTTCGCGGAAGTTCTTAACAAATGTGTTATCTGTTAGAAGGTGCTTCAAACGGCAAGTATAGATTGATTGACCTTTACCTGGCTTTGTGAACTGATATTCTGTAATAACGTAAGGCTGGCCCTCGAACATAACCTTTAGGCCCTTACGTAGATCTGATGCTGTATATGGCATATATGCTCCTATTTATTTAACAAAAAAAGTGCTTTTTATTATACTTGAAAGAAGCTTTTGGGTCAAGAGTGATTTAAATCTACTTGAATTTGGGAAAATTGTAGGGGAATTGTATAATTAACTACCTTAATAAATCAAATAACTTGCACACTCTATGTAAGGTATGTTAATATAAAACAAGAAAAAAAGATTTTTCTTTAATGGAGTGAAATATGAAAAAATTAACCGCAATAACAACTATCTTATTACTACTAACACAAATAAGTGCTCAAGCAGCCTGGACATATGTAGAAAACGAAGGCAATAAGACAGTAAATGGTCAAAAATACCCATATACAGGAACAATTTCTGATGGGAATTGGGAAATTTATGTTTATAGACCTGTTGAAGGCTCTGATGAATTTTATTTAGGTACAGGTGGATCTGGCTCTGGTGCAAGAATTGCTGGTTCTGGTTCCCTTGATCTTTCAACCTTATATGCAGATACACTTGCTGCTGGCACACCAGTTAAAATTGTAAATGTAGCTAAAAGTGCATTTTACAATATAGGAGGAAATCTAACAGAGCTTTATCTCCCAAATACTGTCACGAATATTGGATATACAGCTTTTGAGAGATGTGATAGCCTTAAATCTTTGGATTTGTCAAATACAAAGATACGTTCAATTCAAGGTTTTGCATTTTGTTGGGGCCAGAGTCTGACAGAAATTTGGTTACCTGAAACATTGGAATATATCGGTGCATGTGCGTTTAGAACCATGCCTAACTCCGGTGTAGTTCATTTCTTAGGTGATGTTCCTCGCCTTGAAAGAACAGCTGAAAGCAATATTTATGGAACTCAATTTTGGCCTTATGTTTCCCAAGGACATTTCCAAAATGTATTCTGTGGAAGCAATGGAAAGCAGTGGGCATTTTGTGTAAATGCAGAAAAATATCCAAACTGGAAAAATCTCCGTCTTACATCGCTCTATAATGAGGAGAATCCATTCCCAACGGGCGAGAATAATTGGATCCCTCAAAAGGTTCGTTATACAACTAATTCTGCTTATCAACCTCCTTTTGCAAATACTATGTGGACTCGTACTACTGATACAGACAAAAATGGCCGTATATATCTTATTCAAGAGGGTACAAGTGATGGAGTGCAGAAGGTTCGCCCTATGATTGGAGATGTAACAGTAGTTGAAAAGCGTTATTCTATTGAACACACAGTACCTGTATTTGTAGGAGCTATTTCATCTCCTGTTACAGTAACCTATACATTGGGAGATATGGTTACAACAAGACAGATTTCTGAGGATACTGTTTTAGTTTTCTCAAATGAGAATTTGCCAGAGTCAACAACATATGACTATACAATTGTTGTTGAGGGTACAAATGGCTATGATACATGGGATGGAACAGTTAATACTGTAACTCCTGATATTGTTCTAGGTGATTTTTCTTATGAACTTACAAAGGATGGAAAAACAGTAACATTTACTGCTGTTGTTGATGTATTGTTAACAGAAACAGGTACTTTGTCTCTTACAATGAATTCTGACGAAGTAGTAAATCTAACCATCGATAAAACAGGTACATACACATTTGTTCAGTCATTGCAGCTAGGAACTGATTATACTTGCACACTTGTTGGTGCAGCTGGCGTAGATACAGAATCTAAGAGTGTTGAATTTTTCGCAGAACGCTATAAGTGGGTATATACACCAGGTGCAGGTAAGAATAATAGTCAGCCATATACAGGAACAATTACTGATAAGAATTGGGTTCTTTATGTTTATCAGCCAGATGAAAATTCAAATGATTTCTATTTAGGTTGTGGTGGTAGAGGTGCAGGTGCTATAAAAACTGGCTCTGGAATTCTTGACCTGACACAGCTTCTTGATGATACAACTCTTGATGGTTATGCTGTTAATGTTGTTAATGTTGCTAATTATGCATTTAGAAATGCCAACATTGAAAGCATTACACTGCCAAATAATGTTACAAATATTGGTGTTGGTGCATTCAGTGGTGTTATGCATAAAAAGGTTGATTTTACAAATACAAAACTTCAAAGTATTGAAAAATGGGCTTTTGAATGGAATATGCAACTAAATGAAGTATGGCTTCCAAAGACATTAAAGCGATTGGGTGCATGTGCATTTATTGTTCTTCCTAATAATGGTGTAGCACACTTTATGGGTGATGTTCCTGTTCTTGAAACTACATCAACAACAGACGGAACAAACTATGCACCATATGTTTCTGGCAATATGGATAAGTATAGAAACTTTGACCCAGGTGAAAATGATAGATGGGTATTTTGTGTAGACAATAAACTATATCCAGCTTGGAATAATGTTGCAGATACTACACATTACACTGATGAGAATCCATTCCCAACAAGCGAGGATGATTGGATTCCTCAGTCAGTGCGCTATACTGTTAACAGCAATTATAAAGCACCATTTGCTAAGACTTTATTTGGTCGTGAGGGTGATACAGCAAAAGATAGCCGCACATATTTGGTCTATGAAAAGCATGGTGAATTAGCAACAATATTGTTTATTAGATAAAATAAACACCACCATTTCTCTCTTCATTATCCTCTACTCTCTAAAGATGGTAGAGGATAATTTTTATATTTATGCAAATATTGTTTTTCTCTTAACTCACATCAAGTGTGTTTAACATTTGAATATTCTTGAGTGGTGGTGTGCAAGGGATTGATGGAGAGGCACAAGAAGGCAAAGATTTGGCGAGCCGCCACACCTTGCCACCACTAGCCCCAACAGCACCGGGCAACTCTGTGCCACCATCATCTTCACTATCCAACTGTAACCATAACTCAACATTCCACCATTTAGAGGGCACAAGTTGCAGAGAAAAATCACACGGCCCAAACAATCAGGCGTGCAAACAATCTCTTGTTATGCACGCCTATGCCGAAGCTATTTATTAGAACCTAATTTGTAGTTTTTGTAAAACTATTATAAATCTTTGTCAAAATAAATATGGTCTATATAGATAGGATTATTAGCCATATTTTGACTTAGAGGTCCTATATAGAAATATGCACCATAAATTGGTGTCTCTGGAGTAGGTACCATTGAATCATCATCCTTTACACGCATATCTGCTATAGGGAACGCAAACCATCCCTTAAAGCCGTTTACTGATGAGCCCTGATGAGCACCGAAGCAGGAATCGTCACCATGTGTCATTTCCTTCCATTCGGTCGAGCCTTCTGCCTTATAATAGAATTTCATTGGACCAGATGGTTTTCTATTGTTAAGAGCAGCACATGGGGTGGTCAAAACACTGTTAATATAGAAGCCTGCACTTGCCTTGCGGAAATCAAATGATGTTGTTACACCCGTAAGGTCCATATAAAACTTCATGTATTTTGCTTCACCAACTAGACCAGCCTTCTCTACTGGCATGCCAATTCGAACCTCAAAATTATTTCTCCATGCAGAAGGCAAAAATTCTGTAGACATAATCTCTAATGCTTTAGAGCCATTTACACCCTTACCATCTACGAGCTTTGTCTTAATTGCACCCTTGTGTACAAGGTCACTCCACTCACCATATAAGCCAAATATTTTCACATAAGTATCGCTCTCAAAATCAATAGCTGTCTTAGAATTTACAGCTTTAGTAACCTTAACTGTCTCACGAGGCTTATTGATGTATGACATATATGTCTCAATTTCTTCAGGCTTATTTTCATCCATAACAAAAACACGTCCACCAAGCGTATTTACATCATGATAGCCAAGTGTTGAAGGTGTAGAAGCAAAGCAAAGCTTTACACCAACATATTTTACCATAAAGTCATTCTTGTGGTCGTGTCCATTAACAATGGCTTTAATGTCTCCTCTGCCCAAAATTGCGGCAAAAAGACCAGAATTTATTGCTGGACCATGAATTGCATTATCTCCATATGAGCCAGTATGCTCTAGCTCATCCTTATTTTGCCATGCAAAATAGCTCTCTTGAAGAGGAATATGGAAAGCCATTAAGCCAGGAATCTTTGCTCCATTATGCTTCTCAAGCATTTCAGAGGCTTCAACATACCATTTAATTTGATTAAATTTAATAAAATCGTAATATGCAGCATCTGATCCACTAAACGGAAGAACCTTTAAAGCAATTCCTTTATAAATGTTTCCTGCTATATAATGACCAGAATCAAGCAGCCAAACATTGTATGCGATTTTATTTGATTTAGAGGAATAGACTGGCAGCACGCAATTACCTACTCCATCAATATCGGTTGGCCCGCGTTCTGTTACACACCACTCAAAGCTCTCACAAATCTTTTGCTGTTCTTCCTTTGATAAGCCATGCTCATGGTCATGATTACCATAAACATGAGCCCAAGGGATTTGCTTCTGCTCAATATATCCAACAATAGATTTAAAGCAAGAGCGTAGCTTTTCCTCAGAGTTCATAACACGCACAGTATCACCATTAAAGATAACTAAATCTGGCTTCTCAGCATCAACAAGATACTTGATGTTTGCTTGAACATTTGCTGGAATTGTATTCTCTGTTGCATGAATATCACTTAAAACAAGAACGCGGAATTTTCCATCCTTATTAAAGCGTAATTCTTTTTTTGTTTTGAGTAAATCATTGATGTTTTCACCAAAAGCAGCACCACCCAATAAAGCAGCTGCCATCAACCCAAGTATTATTTTTTTCATATTTTTTCCTATCAATTTATTATTAGTTATTCAAAAGTTTTTTCTGCACCCTGATTATAGCTTTCAGGATAAGACACAACAATCTTTACAAATTTAGTATCATCAACAGATGAATCAACATTCAATACAAGCAATTCATCGCCTTCTGCTTTAATACTATCAGTTGCAGCAACCCAAACCTTTTTGATTTAAATCTGTCACAACAAATGGTGTATAATAAGCTCCCTTGACTGGATTAGCAATAGTGATAGAGAAGACTTGATTATCACCATTTCCTATAAACTCCAAGCCTGAGCCACCTCGATCCATACCTGTGCTACTAAGAATATCTGGATTAACTGCTAAAATGTAAGAAACTGCCAAGAATTTAACCACACCTGTATATATTTCCTGCTTTACAGTTGTGCCATACTCTTTAATCTTAAATATTCGCTCCAAGAAATTCATTTGTGCACCTTTTTTTGGTACCTATACTTAAAGCTAATGTAGGTAATATTAGAACTCGTTGTAGGAAACAACCTCTTCTAGAGGGCGCTTCTCATTGTGCATATATAATGGCTTTGCATCTGGTGATGGATAGCCCATTACAAGTATTGCTAGAGGCTTTATATTGCTAGGAATATTAAATTCCTTAATTAGCTTCTCTGGCTCAAAATACATTACCCAGCAGCAGCCCACACCAATCTCGTGTGCCTTTAGCATCATGTGTGTTGCAACAATTGTTGCATCTACTGGAGATGCTAGTGCTCCATCATATGGACGAACCCAACTCTCGCTCTCATTATGGCAAACAAGAAATGCTGTTCTTGTGTTAAAGTGGCACTTTGTGCAATTCTTTAGCTTTTCAATAGCACTATCACTATTGATAACAAGAATTCTTTGTGGCTGTTTATTGCAGCCTGTTGGTGCCACATGACCTGCCTGAAGAATCTTATTGATATCCTCTTCAGATAGTGGCTTGTCTTCAAATTTTCTTACAGAATAACGCTCTGTTATTAGTTTATCATAATCCATAGTTATCCCCTTTCGTTAAACAATTGACAATCAATCGCCAATTTTAAAAGCTCTGCTTGTGCTTGCTAAGCCAAGCACACCACTCTTATAACAAATGGCGGTTAACAAAGTAAACGGCACCCAATATGCACAAAAATGCCCAAAGATAATCTAAGCGCCACTTATCTCCTAATACGTATATAGAAAATGGCACGAACACCATCAGCGTGATTACCTCTTGGATAATCTTTAGCTGTGCTACAGACAGACCCGCAAAATGTCCTAAACGATTTGCCGGCACCATAATGCAATATTCCAAAAATGCAATTAGCCAACTAATCAAAATAATCATAAAGAGAGGCTGCCCAACCTCACCCTTATTCTTCAAATGCCAATACCAAGCTGTGGTCATAAAAATATTACCACAAACCATCAAACCTAATGTAATTAAAATTTTTGTCATAAGTGCTTAATTGTTGACTGTCGATTATTGGCTGTTGTATAGTTCATCTGTTGTCCTACAATTAGAACAATAGATTTCCCTTATCTGTTGGTGCTGCCTCATCCCACCAGCGTGGTGGCTTTTCTCCAGAAGAAACATACTGAATTGCCTTAAGTGTTATCTGCTTACCCTTAGCCTTAACACCCTTTACAGCAACCTCCTCAGCGGCCTTAAAGACCTTCTGAATTATGCGCTGGCTCTTTGCTGGCTTATACTTAATCCAAATAAACTCAGGTGTACCCTCTTCAAAGAAGCGTACCTGTCCCTCATTTGGCAATAGAGAGTAATCCTTGTTTGCAATCAAGCCACCAAAGCTAAAGCGCTTAATGTAGCTAATTGGATATTCCTTATCGGTATAAATTGCTGTGTATTCTTTGTCACGATTAAAGATTGCTGCATATAGCATATCCTTATCAACAAATAGCTTCTCTGGAGCAGGAATTAGCTTGAAGCGACCATCCTTCCACACAATGATAAGCTTATCAAGTGAGGAGCATTTAAAGAGCTCTTCTCCACCCTTTACATTGTAGCCAAAGTAGCCGGACTCCACGTCGTAGGACATGCTGCATTCGGATGCTGTAATCTCACGTACCTCAATAGCATCAAAGGTTGTGATTGTGGTATGGCGTGGATACTGCTCCACCTGCACCTTCCTGCGTTTCTTAATCTGCTTACTGCCCTTACCCTTAGCATTTGGCTTTTCTTCAATTACCTCAACCTCACGCTCAACAAACTGATAGCGTTTAATCATGTCCTTGAGGTATCGTAAAGTGTATGCCTTTACAGCACCAAGATTCTTGTTTACATCCTCAAGCATTGTGTTGATATCATCAATCTCCTTACGATTCTTATTCATATCGTATAGGGAGATACGGCGGATTTGTACTGCAAGAAGCATTTCAATATCTTCCTCGCGGATATCACGATAAAGCTTATCACGGAATGGCTTAAAGCCCTCGCGAATCTCGCTATTGATTTGCTCTGCTGTTGTACATTTCTCAATTCGCTTATAGATACGCTCCTCGATGAATATCTGCACGAGTGTCTTATTCTGGCGCTGATCCTCAAGCTCATCGCGCTTAATCTCAAGCTCACGCTTCAATAGGTGCTGAAGCTGCTCTGTATTTGCACGGAGGATTTCTGAAACTGTGCGCTCGCAAGGGCGATTATTCTCAATTACCACGCAGTTTGCTGTCACAGCATACTCGCAATTAGTAAATGCATACAATGCCTTAATTGCCTTCTCTGCTGCTGTTCCTGGAACAAGTGTTAGAATAATCTCAACATGATCAGAGGTTGAATCCTGAACACTGCGGATTGGCACCTTCTTAGCACGAGTTGCATCCTCAATTGATGAGGTTAGAGAATCCGTGGTCTGACCAAATGGAAGCTCCGTAATCACAATGGTGTTTTTATCGCGAACCTCAATCTTTGCACGTGTGCGAATTCTGCCAAAGCCATCATTGTATTCGCTAACATCAATTAAGCCACCTGTTAGGAAGTCTGGCAACACAGAGAAAGGCTTATTCTGAAGAATAGCAATCTGTGCTTCCAATAGCTCGATAAAGTTGTGAGACATAATGCGAGTAGAAAGACCCACAGCAATACCCTCTGCACCCATCATTAGTAGAAGTGGAAGCTTAGAAGGTAGAAGCACAGGCTCCTCATTACGTCCGTCGTAGCTAGGGATATACTCTGTTGTCTTCTTATTAAAAATCTGCTCTCTAGCTAGCTGGGAAAGACGGCATTCGATATAACGACCTGCAGCGGCACCATCACCAGTAAAGATATTACCAAAGTTACCCTGTCCCTCAATCAAATAACCCTTGTTCTCAAGGTTTACTAGCGCATCCTTAATTGAAGCATCACCATGTGGGTGATACTGCATGGTGTGACCAACAATATTTGCCACCTTGATAAAGCGTCCATCATCCTTCTCCTTTAGGGAGTGAAGGATACGACGCTGTACTGGCTTAAGACCATCCTCAACTGTTGGGATAGCACGTGAACAAATTGTGTATGATGCAAACTGTAGGAAGTTATCATCCATCACCTTTGCAAGAGGTCCAGAATGGCGCGGATCAAACACAGCTGGCTTTTCTGGTTTTGCTGGTGCTTCATCCTCATTCTCTTGAGGCTTATTGCTCTTTGGTGGTTCAGCATTGGAAGCAGCTTTAGCTGTCTCTAACTGCTTTACTCCTCCTACGATACCAGCAAGTGCCTTCTTAACAGAAGAATCTACAGCACCAGCCTCTGCTGGTGTATTAGCACCATCATTCTCTGGTACATTAGAAACAGCATCAGGTGTGGCATTGCCCTGGTCATCAAAAATAAATAGCTCTTGGGTTACGCGGCGAGGTGGTGGCGTAATATCTTTTTTCTTAGCCATATTATAGGTCCTCCGCATTAACAATCAAATTGTCCATAATATACTGCTTGCGTTCCTTTGTGTTTGAACCCATATAGAAATTGATTGTATCCATCAAATGTGAATCTCTTGAAATATCCACAGGGGTTAGGCGCATATCGGGACCAATAAAATCCTTAAACTCATCCTTAGAGATTTCACCCAAGCCCTTAAAGCGAGTGATTTCTGCTGAAGCACCGCACTTTGCGATTGCCTCCTCACGCTCTGCATCATTATAGCAGTAGAAGGATAGCTCACGCTTCTTTGGATGGCGCACACGGAAAAGAGGTGTCTCCAAGATATAAACGTGTCCATTACGCAATAGCTTCTCAAAGAAGCGCATAAAGTATGTAATCAAAAGATTACGGATATGAAGACCGTCCACATCGGCATCAGTTGCGATAATCACCTTCTGATAACGCAATGGAGCAATTGAATCCTCAATATTTAGTGAACGCATCAAGTTATAAAGCTCAGCATTCTTGTAAACAATATCGCGCTTTAGGTCGCAAGTGTTTAGTGGCTTACCACGCAAAGAGAACACAGCCTGATTTTCTGGGTCACGGCTATTTGTAAGCGTACCAGCAGCAGACAAACCCTCGCAGATAAAAATCATTGTATCAAGACCCTTATTCTTTGCTGAATCAAGGTGCTGCTTACAATCACGTAGCTGAGGAATACGAACTGAAACTGACTTTGAGCGCTCACGTGCTGTCTTCTTGATTGTATTGAGCTCCTTACGAAGCTTACGGGTATCCTCAATCTTCTCAATCAAGCGCTTTGCATCTGTTGGGTTACGGTTAAGTAGCTCAACAACTGCCTGGCGAACACGGTTTACTAGCTCACTGCGAATTTCTGCATTACCAAGCTTATTCTTTGTCTGAGATTCAAATACTGGATCCTTTAGGCGAATTGCGATAGAACCAACCAAGCCCTCGCGAACATCATCGCCCTCAAACTTAGATTTTGGAGAAAATTCGTTAATGCCCTTTAGCACACCCTCTCTAAAGGCAGAAAGGTGAGTACCACCATCGCTTGTATACTGCCCATTAACAAAAGAGAAATACTCCTCTGTAAAACGGTTAGTGTGAGTAAACACAAACTCTAGGGTTTTGTCTTTAAAATAGAATGGCTGATAGAGCTTCTCAAACTGAACCTCATCATTAAGTAGGTCAAGAAGACCCTCTTCAGAGCGGAATACTGTGCCATTATAATTGATTGAAAGACCAGCATTTAGATAGGATGACAAGCGGATGCGGCGCTCAATATGTTCATCTTGGAACTTATAGTTCTTAAAAATGGTATTGTCTGGAGTAAATTCCACCAAGGTACCATTGCGCTCTGTGCTTGTGCCACTATTTTGGCTTTGTAGTATACCCTCTTTAAAGATTGCCTCAAAAAATTCGCCATCACGTGTGGAGCGGACCTTAAAGTAGGTAGAAAGCGCATTAACTGCCTTAGTACCAACACCATTCATACCCACAGAAAACTGGAAAACATCGTCATTAAACTTACCGCCAGTATTGATTTGGGATACGCAGTCAATTACCTTTCCTAGAGGGATGCCGCGACCATAGTCACGGATAGTAACCAAATTATTATCAATTTTGATATTAACGCTCTTACCATAGCCAGATATAAACTCATCGATAGCATTATCAAGTACTTCCTTTACAAGGATATAGATACCATCATTATAATCAGAGCCATTACCTGTACGGCCGATATACATACCCGTACGTTTGCGGATATGTTCAAGCGCGGAGAGCGTCTTAATCGTTGATTCGTCGTAGGATTTTTTAGCCATAAAAATGAAAAAAATTAGTCCCTTATGAATTGCCTAGGGACCGGGGTTCCAAGTAAATACAAATTACACGGGAATTATACGAAAAATGACAAAAAAAAACAACCTAAAAACAAAAAACAAATATTTCGTAAACCAAAAAAATCATTCAAGATATATGTTTTGATAATCATCTAAAAACAATCTGATTTAAACCAAGAAAAAGCGTGTACTCTAGCATAATAGAATTGATAATTTTATCTATATATAGTATAATAAATGCAATGATTAAGAGGTAAAGATGCAATCAATATTAGTTTCTGTAATTATTCCAGTATATAATGGGTCAAGCACCATAGAAAGATGTGTTAATTCACTTAAAGCACAGACCTTAAAGGAATGTGAGTTTATTTTTATTGATGATTGCTCTTCTGATGATACAGTAGAAAAGCTTAACTCATTAACCCGAAACGACTCTCGCTTTATCATTTTAAGGCAAGAAAAGCGTTCTGACCCTTTCCAATCTAGAAAAAAAGGAATAAAAACCGCAACCGGCAAATACATAATGTTTCTTGATGCAGATGACACATTTATTCCAAAGGCCTGTGAAAAAGCGTATAAAACTATAATAAATAAAGATGTAGATTTAGTTCTTTTTGGTTCAAAACCAATTAGCACTAAGTCTACTTCAAAAAAAGAATTTCGGAAATATATTGAATATGTAAAGCTTCAAAACAAAATTAATGGAAATTATCGGACAAAAGAAGAGTGTTACGCATTATATTTTAAAAAAGCAGATTTTGGTTTTATTACTTCACTTGCTCAAAAGATTTTTAAAGCAAGCATTTTAAAAAGTGTAATAAATAAACTAAATCCAACCCTTTATCTTGGATACGGACAAGATCTTTATCAATTAATAGCAACAATAACGCAAACTAGTTCTATATATGCAAACAACCACCTTGTTTTACATAATTATTTTATAGGCGATGGAGTTACACAATTAAATCAAAGCTATATTTCCATTGAAAAATATAGAAGAATTATCTCCTCTGCAAATACTTATAAGGCGATAGAAGACTTTATATTTTCTTCCTCATTAGAAACTGAAGAAAAACAAAATGCACTAGACTGTGCTAAAAACGCACTATTAATAAGTGCCCAAAGACATTTATGGTGCCTTCCTGATGATGAACTAGCAAATGGGATAAATATGCTACATACCGCATGGAATCAGGATTATTTAAACGGACTTCCTTTAGAGGACAATGTAAAACGCTTTGAAAAATTTATATTAAACAACAGCCAAACTTTCGATTGTATAATTGATGATATATTCAAAGCATTCCCGATATTATTGTCAAACACAATAGAAAGAATGAAGCAAAAATCTGACATCTATAAAAACTCTATTTCGTATAAATTAGGTTACGTAATCACAACTCCTTTTAGATGGATTAATAACCTTTTAAATTGGTAATTGACACGGCATTATAAATTCTGTAGGAGAATGATTTTCGGTTGTTACTCTTGTTTATACATTTGATAATTTGATACAATTGTATTTGCTTCTCAATAAAATTATTTGAAGTTTATTTCGTTTATAATTTATGTTTCCATATGTCTTGTGAGGTTCAAACTAAAATGGTTCCAATGATTTCGGTTATAATGCCCGTATATAACACTAAAGCAGAATATTTGCGCGAAGCAATAGACTCTATTTTAACTCAAACATATAAAAATTTTGAGTTTATAATTATTGACGATGGCTCAAAAAATCCAGAGGTAAAAGAAACCATTTACTCATACAAAGATGAGAGAATAAAATACTTCTACAAAAAGAATACTGGCGTCGCAGATTCTTTAAATTATGGCTTAGAAAAAGCGGCTGGCAAATATATTGCAAGAATGGATAGTGATGATATATCTAAACTTGAGCGGTTAGAAAAACAGGTTTATTTTTTAGAAACACATCCTGAAATTTCATTAGTTGGTTCTTGGATAGAGTATTTTCCTGAAAAGAAATATTGGCGGACACAACAATTTCCTGGCCTTCTAGATTTTTTTTATAACAATCAAATAGCGCATCCTTCTGTAATGTTTCGAAAAGCAGACTTTGAAAAATATAATTTAAAATACAATCCGGAATTTGCTGCAGAAGATTATGAACTATGGACACGTGTAGCAGCTCTTTTAAGTATATGTAATATTCAAGAACCATTGTTAAAATACCGTCTTGCTGAAACCCAAGTAACACATAGCAACAAAAATGCTATTCAAAAAAGTCAAGAAGAAATAAAAACAAAACTTGCTAATCATCTAACTGCAGACTTAGAAATCCTCCAAAAGATTAAAAAAATTTATGACATGAAAAACAAGGAACCAAGTTTTTTTCAACATCTAATCAATGTTGCATATAATTTATTTAAACAAGGTATTAGCTTCCTATCTGAATTAAGTTTCAACCTATGGCGTTTTGGAAAATCTATTATTACTAAAAAAAATAATTTCAATCTTCAAGACACTAGAATCAACGACGCGATTTTACTTCATGAGCTTAATGAGCTTGGTGAGTTTTGCTATATGCCAAATAGCGGCAATATGGGTGATGCTTTGATTGCAGCAGCAACACTAAATTGGTTCAACAAAAACAAGTTAAAATACCATCGTATTACAAAAGAAGAATTTCCAAAAAAATTCGTATATGGCGGTGGTGGTGGATGGATAAACTTATGGGTTAAGAGCTACAAACCAATAATGGAAAAAATGTCAAAAGCCGAAAAAATTATAGTTTTACCTTCTTCTTTTGAAAATGTTCCGGAGTTCATTGATATATTAGACGAGCGTTTTGTTATATTTTGCAGAGAACAGAAATCATATGATTATTTAATTTCACAAAACACAAAGGCAAAAATCATCCTAGACCATGATATGGCTTTTAGGTTGGACAAGGATTTCAAACCACAACCAATCCCAACCTCAAGAAAATTAAAAAAATTAACAAAAAAACTAAAAAAGGCCACTTCTACCCTACCACAAGAGGTAAAGCTATTTAGGACAGATTCCGAAGCTCTTGATAATAAAAAAACAGACTTTGATTTATCAGATGCATTAGGATGGTTTAGTCCATACGAAACGAAAGAAACACTAGATTTTGCAGCAACAACAATGCTAAACTTCGTTTCCTCCTTTAAAACAATACAAACGGACAGACTACACGTGGCTATTGCAAGCACACTTATGGGCAAAGATATTATGCTGTTTGACAACTCCTACGGAAAATGTAGTGGGGTTTACAAGCAAACACTACATCGTTTTGATAATGTAAAAATAATTAAATCAATTGAGGATAGAGATGAGTGATAAAATTGTTAAATTTCTAGAGTGTTCTATACCTGTTCACACCTGCAATTTGCGCTGTAATTATTGCTATATTACGCAAAAAGGATTATGGGGAGAGGCCCTTCCTAAGTTTAAATATTCCCCAGAACATATTGCAAAGGCTTTGTCTAAAAAACGCATGGGAGGAACATGTCTAATAAATCTTTGCGCTGGTGGAGAGACCTTGTTACCTCCTGAAATGACGGATATTGTTCGCTGTTTATTAGAAGAGGGGCATTATGTGATGATTGTAACAAATGGAACTGTTACAAAACGTATTGATGAAATTTTATCACTAAATAAAGATTTATTAAAAAGGCTGTTTTTTAAGTTTTCACTACAATATTTGGAGCTAAAACGCCTAAATCTAATGGACAAATATGTAGAAGCTGTTAATAAAGTAAAGCAAAGCCCAGCGTCCTTTACAGTTGAGTTAACTGTTGTTGATGAATTAATTTCACATATAGCAGACATAAAAGACTTTTGCTTAAACAATTTTGGCGCTTTATGCCATTTGACAATAGCTAGAGACGAATCAAAGCCAACAATCCCTAGATTATCTAAATATTCCGAAGAAGAATATATAAACATATGGGGCGAATTTGATTCTCCTATGTTTGAATTCAAACTACCTTTATTTGAGAAAAAAAGAAAAGAATTCTGCTATGCTGGCCATTGGTCATATACAATAGACTTTGGCTCTGGAGCATTAGCAGCATGCTATGGTTGTCCTTCAATTCAAAATGTTTTTAATGACATAAAATCTCCAATTTGTTCTTTCCCTGTAGCTTGTCATTGTCCTAATCCACACTGCTGGAATAATCATACTTTTTTGACTTTGGGAGATATTGTTGACTTCCCTGCTCCACGATATGTTGAACTAAGGGATAGAATATGTAATGATGGCAGTCACTGGTTGAAGCCCGAATTCATGAATATTTTCAGCCAACGTTTGAGTGAAAACAATACTCCATTTGAAGAATCAAAAGAGAAAAAGATTGAAAAGCAATTCGCAAAGAAAACCATTAAATACTATATTTATGCTATTATTGCTAAGCTATCAAAAGGCGAAAAACGTGGTTTTATTTTGAATAAATTGAAATTTTGGAGACAAAAATGATAAGAAAAATGTTTTCTTTCATAAAACATCAATTTGACAAGTTAATTGATCTTTCTTCAAAAATTCTCATTAGAATATCATTAAAGATTAATCCAAAGCAGGCCGTTATTATGATAGACGGAGGTATTTGCTCACAAATTCATCAATGGAGAATTGGTGAAGCTTTAATGGCAAAAGGTATATCTGTTAAATACGATATTACATGGTTTGAGAGATGCGGCAAAGATATTGATGGTAGATTTGTAAGAAACTTTGATTTAATAAAAGCTTTCCCTAAAATCAAATTTAAAAAGGCAAGTAACTTTAGAGTTAACTATTTCAAGAAACACTTCCCTTATTCTGAAGTAGGCGATCAATTATTTATAAATGCCGAACTACCAAAATATTTTGGTTATTATTATCCGTCGTATAACAAATCCCTTCTCCCTTTTGACTATTCTATTCCTATATCTATTTTAGATAACAAAAGCAAAGAAGTTGCAAATGAGATCAAGCAAGACGAATTCCCTGTTGGTATCCATGTAAGGCGTGGAGACATGTCAACATCAAGACACAATTGGAGGGTTTGCCCTGTAGAATATTTTATTAACGCCATAGAGTATTTCTTGGGGGAAAATTCTTCTGCAACGTTTTATTTTTTCTCTGATGAACCAGACTGGGTAGAGAAAAATATCTTTCCAAAATTAACTAACTATAAGAACAAGTTCAAAATTATTGCACACAATGGCTCTGACAAGGGTTATATGGATTTAGCCTTATTGTCATATTGCAAACACTTTGTTGCTTCTCAGGGAGGCTTTGCTCATTATGCAAATATGCTAAACCATAATGAAGGTAAAATTTTAGTTTCTCCTAGAGAGTTAGGCGAAATAGAGCTTTTTATAGAAAAAAACAAACAAGAGGTGACTCCACGCAAAGCATTATCTTAATGGTTTGTTATTTTCACCCGAATTAAACACAAGGGAAACACTATGCCATCACCTTTAGTTTCAGTAATTATTCCAGTATATAATGTTGAAAAATATCTTCGTGAATGCTTAGATTCAATAATAAATCAAACCTTTTCTAATATTGAGATTATTTGCGTTGATGATGGTTCTACTGATTCTTCTCCAGAAATATTAAGGGAATATGCTAGCAAGGATTCTCGTGTAATTATAATAACAAAAGAAAATGGTGGCTTAAGTAGTGCTAGGAATGCGGGCATGGAAGCCACTAGTGGAGAATATGTTACGTTTTTAGATAGTGATGATTATCTAGAAATTGATGCTATTCAACAACTATATGATAAAGCGTCATCAGAGCAACTAGATATGCTTGTTTTTTGCGGAAAATCTTTTTGCGAAAAAGGGTTTACAACAACCCAAAAAGACATCTATAGTTTATGTCCTACTCCATTGACAAAAACAATGACAGGGCCTGATTTCTTAATAGAGTCATTCAAGTATAACAATCATATTGGAACATCTCCGTTAAAACTATTTAGAACAAAATTACTCAAAGAGAACAATATAAAATTTATTCAAGGCATTCTACACGAGGATGAGCCATACTATTATGAGGCAATTTTAGTAGCTCAACGTGTAACCAAAATACCAAACCAATTTTATCTTCGTAGATTCCATTATGGGTCAATCACAACTTGTGAAAAGAATAGCAAGCATGTAATTGGCAAACTAACCGCAATCTCACGCATTCTAGAACTATCAAAGGAAAAACAAATTTCTGGCGCCACTCTTAAAACAACAATGGAGTTTATTTCCGCAATAGCATACAATCTCACTAGTGACTATTACTCGCTTAGCCAAGCTGAACAAGATAAGCTTAAAGCACTTCCTTTTGAGCAACAACATTTATTACAGCTTATATTATGCCTAACAAACGCGGAAAGAATGGCTATCATTGAAAAATCTTTTTCCTATAGACTTGGAATGGCACTTACAAAGCCATTTAGATGGGTTTATGAACTACTACATAAATAAAAAGAGCGTGGGCTGATGCCCACGCTCTTTTTTTGTTGAATTATTCAGCCTTCTCGTGAAGGTCCTTTGTATCCAACTGCTTTAGAGGGTTAACTGTTGTAACTGTCTCTGTTGGAGGATCGCAATCCCAGCAATTTGTCTTCTGAGGTGGAAGAGTTGCTGCTGCCCAGCGGCAAGCATTCTGGATAACCTTTGCCACATCAGGATTATTGTAGATTGGGAATGTCTCGTGACCAGGTGAGAAGTAGAAAATCTTACCTGCACCACGCTGGAATGTTACACCGCTACGGAATACATTACCACCCTCATACCATGAGATAAATACATCGTGTGCATCATTTGGAATACCAAATGGCTCGCCATACATCTCTGTATTTGGAATTACAATGCTATCAGGTAGACCCTGAGTGATAGGATGCTGCTTATCAACAACCCATACACGCTCCTTCTCACCAATCTCGCGCCAGCGTAGTGAGCAGCTTGTACCCATCATGCGCTTGAAGATCTTTGAGTAGTGACCAGAGTGTAGAACGATTAGGCCCATACCCTCAAGAATGCGCTGCTGAATACGATCAACCAATGCATCCTCAACCTGGTGATGAGCGCAGTGACCCCACCAAATCAAAACGTCTGTATTCTTTAGAACGTCCTCTGGAAGACCCTGCTCTGGATCCTGTAGAGAAACAGCACGAATCTCTAAATCATCTGCTGCAATATTTTCCTTAATTGCATTGTGAATGCCATTAGGATAGAACTGACGAATGTACTTTGCTGCTGCGCTATCGCCAACCTCATGTACATATTCATTCCATACGGTTACTTTAATTGCCATATTGTATTTTCCTTTACTATATTTGTTTTGCAAAATTATTTCTTAGCCTTAGCTTTTGCCTTTGGCTGAGTCAAACGAACCTCTGCACCTGTCTTTGCAGACTTGTACATAGCATCAAGAATCTTAATCATATTGATACCTTGAATTGGCTCAAAGCATGGCTTTGCCTTGCCATCAAGCACATCAACAAAGTGTGATAGATTGCGGCGATGACCATCATCCTTTAGGTTGCCTGCTAGACGGAAATCTGTTAGCTGGCCATTGTCCTCGCCATAGATTTCTAGCTCATCACCATTCAACCAATTTAGACCAGCCTTTGTACCGCGTAGCTCAACAAAGCGTTGCTCCTTCTTAACATTTGATGCCCAGCTAAATTCAATCTGAAGAACTGCACCATTGTCAAAACGAATTAGACCCATTGCCAAGTCTTCTACGTCAAAAGTACCACCTGCTTTTGCGTCACCAAACTTGCTATTATCGGAGTCAGAAACTGTGGAATCAGCAAACTCTCTGAAGCAATTTCCAGATACAGAAACTGGTGTTGGGTTACCCATCAACCAAATAGCAAGGTCAATCATGTGTACGCCAAGGTCAATTAGAGGACCACCGCCAGACTGCTTCTTTGTTGTGAACCAACCGCCAGCACCTGGGATACCACGGCGACGCTGCCATGCGCAACGACCTGCGTAAATCTTACCCATATTGCCTGCTTCAATAAACTTCTTAGCATAAGCAGAAGGATCTGTGAAACGATTGTTGCGCATAATCATTAGGCGCTTGCCTGCCTTATCAGCAGCTGCCTTCATTGCAATTGCCTTATCTGGAGAAACAGCATCTGGCTTCTCGCAGAATACGTGCTTGCCTGCCTTAAATGCAGCAATAGCTATCTCGCTATGTAGATAGTTAGGTGTGCAGATATCAACATAATCAATATCCTTACGAGCCAATAGCTTCTTATAATCCTTGATAGCCTCTGCACCTGGGAAATGATCTGCAGCAAATTTCTCTGCACGCTCTAGGATAATATCACAAACTGCAACAACTTCTACGCGCTCATCTTCTTTGTAGAATGGAGAATGGCACCAATTAGCAATACCACCACAACCGATAATACCAACCTTGTATTTTTTCATTATTATTCCTTTCAAATGTTGATTGTAAAAATCGACAAAATAAAATTTAACCTTTATTTAGCAAAATTTTATCATTATTTAACTGCTAGTATCAAGTTAAAAAGGCTCTAGAAAAACAACAAATTCAACTATTTACTATCTCTTGCTTTAGAATATGCGATAATTATATCTGCTGCACCCTCTGCAGAGATTAGAGTTGTATCAATCATTAAATCATATGATTCTGGTTTTCCCCACTCTTTCTCTGTGAAGTAGTTATAGTATGCAGTACGTGTTTTATCTGCCTTATGCATCATGCTACGAGCTTGCTTTTCGGTAACATTTAGCTTCTCTACTAAGTTCTTAATTCTTGTCTCAGGAGCAGAATAAATAAAGGTTTTAACTACATTATCTAAATCCTTTAAAACATAGTCTGCACAACGGCCAACGATAACGCAAGGCCCCTCTTCAGAGATTTTCTTTATAACATTAAACTGGGCAAGAAAAACCTTTAATCCTAGAGGAAGCTCTGTGCTATGAAAAGGAGAAGACCATGTTGAATAAAAAACGCTTTGAGCTGGCTTTTCATCATGCGTCTTAAGCACCTCTTCACAGAATCCAGATTCTTGTGCCACTCGCGTTAATATCTCTGAGTCATAAAATGGAATTCCTAGCTTTTCTGACAACGCTCTTCCTACTGCGATTCCACCACTACCAAATTGACGACCTATAGTAAAAATATATTTTTTATCCATAGCTTCCTCCTTTTTTTTATGCTTAAAAGCATACATAGTAATAAATGTTTTCCACTACCAAAATTATCAAATAATTTCGAAGAAAAGTCAATAAAAACTTGGATATAAAATAAACACAAACAAATGTATATAACAAATTTTAATTTACATTTATTCTAGGTTTTGTACCTGCTCGCGAATCGCCTCTAGCTTTGATTTCATATCAATCACTATAAGAGAAATATCTGAATTATTTGCCTTAGAGCCAATAGTATTTATCTCGCGATTCATCTCTTGACAAAGAAAATCTAGCTTGCGGCCTGCTGGCTCGACTGCATCAAGTAGCTTTGCAAAGTGAGCAAAATGAGTTGAAAGGCGTGTATATTCTTCAGAAATATCACAGCGATCCGCAAAAAATGCTAGCTCACGAGCTAAGGAAGCATCGTCAACAGCAACCTCTACCTCTAGCTCCTTAAGACGCTTTAATAGCTGCTCTTTATAAAGCTGTGGCACTGTAGGTGCAAGACGCACAATTTCTCCCCTGCACTGCTCTAATTCAGCAACTCGAGCTAAAAGATCCTTTGCTAGAGAAGCACCCTCTGTCTCACGCATCTGCTGAAGCGCAGATGCAGCTTGCTTAGTTGCTTCACGAAGCACTGGCTCTACCTCCTCTGTCTTTATTGCAGGAGAAAGCATATTTGCAAGAACTGGGCTTTTTACAATTGTGGAAAGAGTTATATCGTCTTTAACACCAAGCTTTGCAGCGGTTTGCCTTAAACCATTAAGGTATGCAACAAACTCCTCTGGAACATCTACGGTATTAGCAGCATTAGAAAGCTGCTGCACCTGGACCTTACAATTTATGCGACCACGCAAAAAAGCATCCTTTAGGATATCCTTACATACGCCCTCAAGAGCTGTATATGCGGAAGGCATAGAGATTGACAAATCAAGTTGCTTACGGTTTACAGAGGATAGCTCTACTGTGACCACAAACCCTTCTCCAGTAGCGGTACCTGAGCCAAAGCCCGTCATACTATTATAAGCCATAAATTAGTCTCCTAAATCATCGTCATCTGCTGCTGCATTACCCTTTACAGGAACACCACCAGCACTCTTCCACTTTAGCCAGCCTTCAATGAATTTACCAATATCACCATCAAGTACGGCCTGTGTATTACCTGTCTGAATACCAGTGCGCAAATCCTTTGCCATTGTGTATGGCTGGAGAACGTAGGAGCGGATTTGGCTACCCCAAGCAATGGCACCCTTATCGCCATAGAACTTCTCCATAGCCTCACGCTTCTTATCCTGCTCTAATTCATAAATCTTAGCCTTAAGAACGCTCATTGCCTTGGCGCGATTCTTATGCTGGGAGCGCTCTGCCTGGCAGGAAACAACAATACCTGTTGGGATGTGGCGAATTCGAATTGCAGAGTCGGTCTTATTAACATGCTGACCACCGGCACCACCTGCACGGAAGGTAGATACCTCCAAATCCTCTTCCTTGATATCAACATCGATATCATCATTTAGCTCAGCAATAACATCGCATGAAACAAAGGATGTGTGGCGGCGGCTATTGGAGTCGAAAGGACTAATGCGCACTAAGCGATGTACGCCACGCTCTGCCTTCATAAAGCCATATGCATTGGGACCTTGAATATAAAGTGTGCAGGCATTGATACCTGCCTCTTCACCTGGTGACATATCTACCACCTCAACGGTGTAGCCCACATTCTCGCAATAGCGCTGATACATGCGCATAAGCATACTTGCCCAATCGCAGGATTCTGTACCACCGGCACCAGCATGAAGAGAAAGATATGCATTGCTACGATCTAGAGGACCAGTTAACAAGGACTGAAGCTTAAGCCTTTCATAGGCTTGCTCGCCTTTATTTAGGATCTCCTCTACCTCAGTATAAGCTGCTTCCTTTGCTGCTTCGCTCTCTTCTAGTTCTGCTAGTTCTAGCATTACAGAAGCATCAGAAACAAAGCCCTCAAGCTCTGCATACGGTCTTAGCACAGCCTTCTGCACATTGGAGGCATCAATATTCTCTTTTGCCTTTGCCTGATTGTTCCAAAATTCAGGAGAGGCTGCCTCTTCTTCAAGTGCAGAAAGTATCTTGCGACGCTTCTCTATCTCAAGATAGACAAGCATTTCTGTAACGCCCTTTTTAAGTGCGGCAATTCTATTTTCTAATACTTCTATTTCAATCATCGTATAAAGCAAAAATCGGTTTTAAAACAATCTAGATAAAACACAAATATATTTTATCTTTACCTAATCTATTCGTTATTCCCTATAACCTATTACCTAATCAAAAGCGAATGGCGGCGGCGAAGCCCTATGCTCACCACCGCCATCAATATTTGCTAGTAATGCTATAAGCAATTACTTCTTTGTGATAACTGTCTGACCGCCCATTAGAGGAACAAGTACATCAGGAATCTTGATTGAGCCATCTGCCTGCTGATACTGCTCAACAATTGCAGGCATTAGACGGCTTGTTGCCAAACCAGAGCCATTAAGTGTGTGAACAAACTCTGTCTTCTTTGTTGCTTCACGGCGGAAACGGATATTACCACGGCGAGCCTGATAATCCATAGCATTTGAAACAGATGAGCACTCCTTGTACTCGTTCATGCTTGGAAGCCATAGCTCAACATCGTAGGTTGTTGCCATAGAAGCAGAGCAATCGCCTGCTGCTAGCTTTGCTAGGCGGTGGTGAATGCCAAGACCTTCAACTAGCTTGCAAGCCTTGCGGATTAGCTCCTGAAGCATTGCCTCGCTGTCCTCTGGCTTTGTATAGCCGAACATTTCAACCTTATTGAACTGGTGGCCACGAATCATACCACGCTCACTTGCGCGGTATGTGCCTGCTTCACGGCGGTAACATGGTGTATAAGCAAATAGGCGCTTTGGCAAATCTGCCTCGTTTAAAATCTCATCGCGATACATATTGATAAGAGCTGTTTCAGCTGTTGGAAGCATGAAATGGAAGCCCTCTTCTGTTAGGCGATAAACATCCTCTTCAAACTTAGGGAACTGACCTGCTGTCAAACCGCACTCATAGGTTAGCATGTGTGGAGGCAAGATAAATGTGTAGCCATCCTTGATATGCTCCTGCATAAAGTATGTTAGCAATGCCCACTCTAAGCGAGCACCATCACCCTGGTATAGCCAGAAGCCATTACCACCCATCTTTACACCGCGCTCGTAGTCGATAAGACCTAGCTCTGTGCAAAGCTCAACGTGATTTTTTGGTGTAAAATCAAAGGTTGGTTTTTCACCATAAATAGAAACAACCTCATTTGCTTCCTTACCACCAGAAACAACACCTGGAGCTGGTAGGTTTGGTAGGCACAATAGAAGATTGCGTTGCTCCTGCTCTACCTCTGCTAACTGCTTATCTAGCTCAGCGATCTTCTCACCAACTGCACGCATCTCTGCCTGAATCTCAGTTGTATCCTCGCCGGCCTTTTTACGCATGCCGATTTCCTTAGAAACTGTATTACGCTGACTCTTTAGCTCCTCTGTCTGAGCTAGTAGCTCACGACGGCGCACATCAAGTGCAAGAATCTTTTCGATTGCTGCAGTATCTGCTCCACGGCTCTCTAAGCCCTTGCATACTGCCTCTGTATTTTCTCTGATTAACTTAATATCTAACATTTTGCTCTACCTAAGCTTGAATTTACTTAAATTTTCTTTATAAACGAAAAACTGATTAATGTATTAAACTCCAGAATATGAGCTGAAGCCACCGTCAACAGGAACAACAATACCTGTTACGAATGCTGCACCCTTTGCATCTGCCAACCATAGCAATGCGCCGGTCAAATCCTCTGGAACACCAAATTTACCCATAGGTGTGTTTGTGATAATCTTATTTGCACGTGGTGTTAGGCTTCCATCTGGATTTGTTAGAAGTGTGCGGTTCTGATCTGTTAGGAAGAAGCCAGGTGCGATAGCATTAACACGAATACCAACCTTTGCCATATGAACTGCTAGCCACTGAGTAAAGTTGCTTACTGCTGCCTTTGCTGCGCTGTATGCAGGAATCTTTGTTAGTGGAGTAAATGCATTCATTGATGAAATATTGATGATTGTACCCTCTCCCTTCTTTGCCATAGCCTTTGAGAAGACTTGTGTTGGAAGAAGTGTGCCGATAAAGTTCAAATTGAACACAAACTGAACGCCAGATGGATCTAGCTCATAGAATGTTGTGAAGCCTTCTTTAACTGCTTCTAAATCCTCAGGAGTCATAAACTCATTTGAGGTTGTTCCTTTTGGATGATTGCCGCCAGCGCCATTTACGAGAATGTCAATTGCGCCAAAATCAGCCTCGATTGCTGCATTAACTGCTTCTAGGCTTGGCTTCTCAAGAACATTACATGCATAGCCCTTAGCAACAAAGCCTGCTGCAGTAATTTCATTAGCAACCTTTTCTGCAGCATCTAAACGCAAATCAAGAATTGCAACCTTAGCACCGCACTCTGCAAGAGCCTTTGCCATGCAGCTGCAAAGAATACCGCCACCACCTGTAACTGCAGCAACCTTACCGTTTAAATCAATATTGAATGGAACACTCATTGTTTCTCCTTTTGTAAAAGTTTTATAAAAAATCGTAAAATTAATGCTTAGGAATATAAAGCTTTTGACCAATACGAATAAGTGAAGGGTCCCTTATGTTATTCACTTCCATAATTTCTTTTTGTGAAACTTTATATGCCTGAGCTATTTCAGAAAGAGTTTGACCAGCCTCTACAATGTGCTCATAACATGGACCATTATAGTTTACTGCTGAAGTAGAACTAGAGCTAGAGCTAGAACGTCTAACTGAAGCAATTTTCCCGTCAACCTGAGCCATGATTTGACTTTCTTGCTCAGAAAGAAGCTTAGTGAAATTTTGAGGAATAGCATCCACACTGGCAGAAATTTTTGTTTGAGCAGCACGGATAGCAGCTAATTCACTATTGATTGCTTCAACATCACTTACATGAGTATCACTCTCACGTGCAAGGCTAGCCTCTATATCTGCTAGTCGCTGATTTTGAATAGCAATTGCAGAGTTAATTGAATCAATTTCTGAACGTAAAACAACTAGACTGCTCTCTAAATCAGTAATTCTATTATCACGATTTATCTCAGCAACCTGCTGCTTACGTTGCTCTAATTGTTGCTGCTGTTGTCTCTGCTTACTTTGACCAAAAAATGTTCCATCTGTAACACATCCTGTAGCAAAAACTGAAACGGCTGTTACAAAAAATAGTAGTCGCATGTGAAAACCCATTACTAATTAGCCTTTTCCTTAGCAGCTCTTTGAGCCGCATAAATTTGATCAATACGAGTTGAAATATCACGGAAACGAACATCTACACGATAAATTTCCTTAAAGTATTTCGCTGCTTCATCGATATTACCCTCTTCCTCACTAATTTCACCCATGAGGTAGTAGATATTCATCTTTTCTTCATTCATAGAAGGGAGCAATTCAATTGCCTGCTCTAGCTGACTTACTGCCATATCAAGCAAGCCCTTATGACGGAAGCAAAGACCAAGGTGATACAATGCTGAAACCTTATCCTTAGGGCTCTTAATTGCAAGCTGCAATTGACCAATTGCTTCATCGTAATAGCCATGCTTATGATATTGCATACCTAACTCATAACGCAAATGATAATCGTTTGGATAACGGCCTACACGTGCAGAAATATCATCAAACTCAAATTGATCGCGCTCAGTTGTTTTATCTGCGACACCCTGTGCATCTCCTGCAGCCTCAAGCTGAGCAATCTCAAAGTTAAACTTTTCAATTGTAAGAGCTGCTGCACGACGATCAAGCTCAGGATCTGCAGGAGCAAATTCACGGGCCTTATCCAAAACATCAAGAGCCTCGTCATAACGCTTCTGTTGTGAATATAGATTTGACAAAGCAAAATAGTAATTCATATTACGAGGTTCTGCCTCAAGCTTCTGAATTGTTTCGGCAATAAGAGCATCAGCGTCATCTGCTGTCTTAACCATCTTATTTTGCTGTTCAAGCTTAACGGCTTCGTCTTTATTGCCAAGAGCAGTACGCCAATTCTTATCTTTTTCAGAAGCATCCCAACCCTTGTTAATTGTTGCAAGTGTTGCGCAGTCCTTCGACATTTTCATAAGCTCAGAATCACTTGGTTTTAAGCGAGCGGCTTGCTCTATATATGGACTTGCCTCTTTGTAGCGTTTCAACTCAAAAAGAAGACGACCTAGCATTTCAACGATTGAACCAACCTGCTTAACATCAATGTGCTCTTTAACTAACTCAAGTGTCATAACTGCCATATCACCTTGATTTGCAGCTGTTGCAACCTTAACATATGTTTTAAGGAAACCAACATTAAGAGGGTCTTTCTTGAGCAAATCCTCAACAATGGCCATTGCCTCATCTGTTTTATTTTTCTTAAGCAAGCCAGAAATCTTCATTTGTGTAAAAACAGCACCTAGTGTTGCCATTTGGTGCGCTGATGCAGCTTTATTACCTGGATTCTTCTGTTTAAACAAAGCAATTTCAGCCAATCGCAAATTACGACGTGCAGCGGTAAAATCTGGACATTGCTGTATACAATAGAAAAACAAAGCAACAGCAGCCTCAAAATTACCACGCTCCATCGCTGTAACAGCCTTTGTATGCTGCTGTTTTACCTTCACAGGAATATTTACTACATTTGCTTCTGTTACTTGTGAATTATCTGTAAGACTCATAATATTTTCCTTAAAAAAGTTAACTTCAGATGAGTATTATCTTAATGCAAAATCTTTACTCAAATATTTTGCTATAAATGGGCTATAAAGTCAATCAAAAAGAGTCCTACGAAGATGGGCAAACAACAACAATCAACAGCCCTCAATAACAACCATATCTTAGATAAAAGTAAGATAACACTTGCAAAGATTTATAAATTTAGATGAGTGTGAATACTTTAGGCATAAAAAAAGGAGTGACGGCATCGACATCACTCCTTTTAGATTGTTTATTTAAAATAATGCTATTTTACAAAGATCATTGTTGCACTGCACAAATCATCACGCTTTACTTCCAATACACCTGGACCATAGAAGTGGAAGTCATCAACGAACTCTGCAGAGCTTTCACTTGAGCCCCATGTACCACGAGGCATTGACTCATCGTTGATGTATAGCTTACCACAGGTAAATGTACCTGGTGCTGTAGCATCATAGGTTGTACCTAGAGCAACTCTTGCTGGTGCATCACCTGCATCCTCAAGTGTAATTGCTGCAGAGCCACTGATTAGAGGATAAATCTCTTCAGATTGTGTGCCCTCATCTGTCCATAGCTTGGTGCCTTCACGAGCCAAGCCCAAAACTGCACCAGCACGAACTATAAAGTCGGAAACACTTGTCATTGTACAACCAATTGGATATGAGCCCATCTTGTTACCAATTGTTTGCCAATCATAAGCACTTGCATTTGCCCATACACCCCATGATGGATAACCCAACCATAGGTTACCACCATTTACAACTAGCGTGTCCTCAACGCCTGTCTGGTCACCAAAGATAAATAGACGACCTGGCAAGCACTTTACAAGACCACCTGGAGCAACAATGCTTGCCCAAAGTGAGTGCTGACCCTGACTTGGAGACTTGAAGCAGGTTGCATGGATATAACCAGGCAAAGATTCATCACCAAGCACAATTGTACCGGCTGTCTTAGAGGCGTCTCTTACATCAACACGAACATCATTATCTGCTCTTGTAAATGCCAAAGCACCACTCTTGATAGTAAGTGTATAGCCATTTAGCTTACAATCACCTGTAGCTTCAATAACAAGTGAATTAACTGTTACATCCTTTGATAATGAGAAACTGACTCCTGCTCTAACAACATTTGCATCCTCTACTGCATTATAAATATCTGTAGCATTATTTGTACAACGAGCGACAACACCATTTGTAACAGTAGCAAAGCGTAGCTGCCATACCCATACATCTAAACCATGAATATCATTGCCATTACCACCATTATCATTTTCACCCAATACCATCCAAGGGATAATTTGGTATACGCCAGTATCTTCAGATTCTTCATCTGGTGTTCCTACAAGATAATTCTCTAAATCAGGAATGATGTAAACTCCATATCTAGAGAAGTCTATGCGGTTATTTACATTTGCACCATTAACCATAAAGGAATCATAAGGTGTCTCACGAGTAAACTTTGTAATTTCTAAATCACTAAAGTAGTTTCGTGTTGCATCGAAGTTAGCTGGCTTTGCAATGTAGCCCTGGCCACGAAGACGGAAATCGTCTAAACGCATTACATAAGGTTCACGAACTCCTAGATTTGTATCTTGCTTAGGCAAACGCAACCAACCACCATTCAAACGGAAATATTTACATGCCAAGAAATTTTCTGGTGGATTTTCATATAAAGGAATTCCTGTTGTGATATTAGCATTCAACAACACAAATGAAGAACGATTTATAGAGGAAGTACTCAAATCTGCATCGCAAAGATCATCTGCCTTACTTACACCTCCATTTACCTCATAAGCAACATTAGGAGAGAATGGAATTACAGCATTTGGATCAACAAAATAGCTTGAAGAAAAGTAGCGATTCCAGCCATTGTACTTAACAGTACCTGCGAAATCTGTATAACGCAAGCTATATGTAAAAGCATCTCCAGGAGCGATAATTTCAATTGTTCCTTCGCCCTCTACACCAAAACCACATGTCTCAAAACGACTATAGGTTGTGGTACTTGTGCTACCAAACTCAAATCTAAATGAGTAGCGAGAAGGGTCGCCACCATAGCGGAATTGAGATCTATCAATAATTCTAAAGGTCTGGCCTTTTGGGATATACAAGTATAAGCCTTCAACATATACGTGAATTGTATTATTGATATTGTTGAAGTATGGGCTATCAAGTGTGTGAGGAGCACCAAAGACAAAATCCCAGCCCTCATCATCATTCTTCACCTTAAGCTGCTTAGCTGCTTTTGCACCATTGCCTGAACCAAATGCATATTGGCCACCACCTTGTGGATTGTCAATCAAGACGAATGGGCGCTCACCATCTGTTCTATCAAGTGTTAGAACAGCATTTGCATTATCTACACCAGCGATAGCATTCCAGTTGCCACCATTGCGGATAATGATTGAGCCAACTGTTATGCCCTCAGCAGGAATTTCAACACGTGCCCAAGCACCATTGTAGTAGATAATAGCAATATCATCAGAAGCATTTGGATATGTGCGCTCTGTGTTTGAGGTTAGCTTTGTCCATGCTGCATTCTGCCATTGAACAGTACCATTTACTTCAAGCATAAAGATATCAGCTGTATCTACTACTCTTGGTGCAACAAAGAAGTCATAACGATTTGTTACTCCATTATATGGATCACGTACCTCAAGGAATGATATACCTGGATTAACTGTGGTAAATGACATACCATCTGCTCCTATTTGAGCAACGCCATCACCATTAACTAAATATGTTCCTCCCAAAATTGGCAAAAAGGAAGCTGTATCTCCAAGCTGGAAGACCTTCTTATAAACTGCTGATGGATCAGCAAAATCATAGCTTGATGAATTTCCATTAGCAACTGCTTGTGTCAAAACTTTTGTAAATCTTGAACCACCAATGACTCCAGTAATTTCAAGCTTCAAATTATGAGTATTTCCATTATTTAATGAAATAGTTGCGCTGATTTCTGGGGCATCCATTGTGAGAGAATCAAAGGTTGCAACCACTGTTGCTCCATCATAAATGACAGCGCTTACTGTGCAACCATCAACAATAGAAATCATTGTTGAGGAAACAGTAACAGAACTACCACTATAGACTGCATTCAAATCGGTAGATTCAAATGGGAATGAAATTGTTGAAGTTTCAATAACCTCAGAAAGTGTTACTAGCTCCCATGAATTGATTGCACGAACACGAAGAAAGTATGGTGTTGCACCAGAAAGTCCTGAAATAGAAACGATGCTTGATGTTGGAGCATCACCTGTAACAACAAATGGCTCAGAAACAAGCGTTGCACCCTCTGAGAAGCTTGCATCAGTAGATGCCTCAATGTATAGTGTTACATCCTCAGAGCCATCACCAAAGGTGGTTATTGGGCAATAAACACTAATTGTATCCCAACCCAATTCCTGAATTTCAGCACCTAATTCTACTGGTGTAATAGTAAGAGTTGTTATTGGTCCAACTACATTTGAGACGCTCTCTACACCTAGATTATTAGAGCCCACTGCGCGAGCATAATAAACTGTAGAAGGTGTTAAATTCTCAACAACAACTGACTCACTACCAAAGCCAGAAACCGCTAAATCCTTTTCAAAGAAGATTTCAGAAAAATCCTCTGTAGTTGAAAGCTCAAATTTTACACTAACACTTTCTGCATCAGCACCGATACCTAGCACATTCACATTATAAGATAGGTATCCATAGCTAACAACTGATGAAACAAGCTCAAAGCATGGATCCTCTGATTTTAAGGAAGCTGGTGTTGTCCATTGCACCCAAGGATTTGTTGTTGTATTTTGGTTACCCATTGCACGCATAGCCACAAATGCTGCTGATGCTGCTGCTCCTTCAATTGTGCCAGAGATGGTACCATTCTCTGTTACCTCATAAGTAACAACATTTTCCCATCTTTGAATTTGGTCATTGCCATTTATAGAACCATAAACAACAGACACTGAGCCACCCTCTGCAGGGATATTTGTTAATGTAATTGAAAAATCTAGGTCATCACCATCGACAGAGATATTTGGCTCTACAATATAGCTATCCTCTGTATATGGGAAACGCAATAGTGAGGCATCACCTGAGTCTAGAAGAGCTGTCCAGCCATTAGAAAGAGTCTTAAAATCATCTCCTGATGTATTACCAACTGTATTGTATGCAATACCAACCTTAGCTCCATTTGCTAGACCAGCACCTCCGCCACCATTACCCATGCGGATTTCAATATCATACCAGCCTGTCTCTGTAGGAGTGTATGAGCCCATTGTTAGGTTTTGATATGCGGTATTTTGGATGATTACAGTATCTTCAATTTTGATATATGTCCAGTCATCAATCGACTTTGCGAATGTATATGTAACATCCTTCTCCATATACATTTGACCAACATAACCAAAATCACGGTTATTACCCCATGACCATCCATTACCTAGCCAATCATAAGCGGTGTTAGATGTATTCGCCATGATAGGACCTGCTGCATAGGTCAAATTATCTGCAGACAAGATATCGTTATTTAGATTAACGTTACTGCTTCCTGAAAACTGTGCTTGAGCAAGTCCAGGAATATAAGTTGTTGCTTGCAAAGCTACGGTTGAAACTACAGCAATAGCAATAGCAAATAAACCTTTAAGTTTATTTTTCATAATTTTCCTCATGAGTATTTGTTAATTGTATACAATAAAATTGAATAACCGCTTTCCGATTTATATAGGTATATTACCATACCATATATATAAGAAGCAAACAAAAACACCTAAATTTGGCAATGATGTGTCAAATTTAGGCAAACAATCACCAAACACGGATGGACACGGACACACGGATGTGTGTTTTTCAAGAACACGGATGGACACGAATGGGGGCTGGGGTTGCTTGTGTGGTGGCTAAAAGTGCGAAGTTCAAGAACACGGATGGACAAGTATGTATTCCTGTCAAGCAAAAAAAGAGGCAAATTTGATTTTTAGACAAAAAACTCTACCGCAGATATATTTTCTGCGTTTTTATGATAAATTGTAAAATTTGTTGGTGTTATTTTTGA
>JAZNPC010000065.1:0-12526 GCA_045589455.1 Kiritimatiellia bacterium | reverse complement strand
CCAAAGAGATATTAACAAAACGAGGGCTAGTTAGCCTTTTAGATTACTATCTTGAAAGACAAGTAGCTATGACATCAAGTATATAAAAGAAAAAAAATGGGTTGAACCGCCGTATGCCGAACGGCACGTACGGTGGTGTGTGAGGAGGAGTTAAAACTCCTCCTACTCGATTGCCATTTACTTATTTATTAGCGTTAGCCAATAAATGCTCCTGCCTTTAGAAGCTCTTCTTGGATTACCTTGTAATCTGCATCTGCCACATCAATATCTGCATTGTTTGCTACACCAGCTGCTACGCCAGCAGCTTCACCTAGTGCGCTAACAATTGGCATAATGCGGTATGATGCTTGTGCCTCGTGTGTTGATGAGATGCAACGCCCTGCAACAAGAAGATTATTAACCTTCTGTGGGATTAGGCAACGATATGGAATTGTATAATATTCTCCATCCTTGAAGTAGTAATGGCTGGTGCCGCTACCATCTGGGCTATGAATATCAATGTCATAATTACCAGCACAAATTCTATCCTCAAACTTTGTGCAATCCTTTAGCTCCTGCTCGTTTAATACGTGCTTACCAATAATCATACGGCTCTCACGTACACCAATGCTAATGCCAGAGTTAAATAATGTTGCATCCTTAAATGCAACAAAGTTTTTCTTTAGCATATTGAATAGCTCAAGCATCTGCTCACGTGCAATAGCCTCTGCCTTCGAAAGCTCAAGTGGGTCCACAGGATTGTGCTTGATAACACGTGTGGAATTAAAGTGTACAACATGCTCATGTGGAACAAAGAACATAAGCACATTCTCTCGTGGATTCTTAATCTTGCCCTTTGCCTGAAGCTCCTTGTAAAGCTTTTGAATGCCATCACGATCCCAGTTGACCGTGTCAACATTTACCACACGGAAGCAAAGCGTCATTGGCTGACAACGATTGTCAGACTCGCGACCCAACTGGATTGGACAGCCCGCCATATATGCTAGGTCAGCATCACCAGTGGCGTCAATAAATGTTTTTGCCTTAAAGCGTAGTAGCTGACCTGAGCAAGCAACTGTAATTGCTGTAATATGCTCGTCCTTTACCTGAGATTTGCAAAGCATTGCGTGGAAAAGAACTGTAACCTTTGCCTTCTTGCACATTCTATCAAGAACAATCTTTAGATGCTCCTCATTAAAGGAAGGGCAGTTGCTTCTTACTCGATCCTTGTAGTCTCCAGCAAGCTGCTCAAGATTGTCTAGTAACTCTTGCACTAGCCCTTGATTTAAGCGTGTGTTAACTCCGTTAAGCTTTGTGTGGAACGGCATAAATGGAGTTACAAGACAATTTACAGGTGCGCCCCCAAGTGCACCCTCTTGCTCAATTAGTAGTACCTTCTGATTCTGACGAGCCGCAGCTATAGCTGCACAAACTCCAGTAAGTCCTCCACCGACTACTATAACATCAAATTTTTTACGCATAAGATATTCCTTTTTGTTTGTTTTGTTTAATTATTCAAAATGACTAGAAACTAGCTTATTTATCTCTAGCCAGTTGCTAACACGTGTAATTGGTTGAGGTGTATTTGTTGGATTGTATTTTTTATTCCAAGGACGTGTAACAATTGCTGATGGGCAAAGCTCTAGCTGAGAAATTAGCTCAAATGCATTAGGTGCATCATCAAGCGCAAATTTTACATCCATTTCCTTTAGCTTTGGGAATGGTGTGATGAGCTTATCCTCGTAGGTAGAGAAGAGAGTGCCATATTTATCAACATGGATAATTGGCAAATCAAAGAGTCCCTCTGCTTCGAGCCATTGGCGAGTCGCTTCATTTGTATAGGTTGGGCGGCCTGTAACAATAGTTGGCTCCCAACCCTTGCTCTGCCACTGTTTGATGACATTTGCAGCATGAGGAAAAATCTTGATTTTAAGCAATTCTGTTTCATGAAAAGCGCGCATATATGTGCGATATTCTTCCTCTGTAAGCTTGAAGGAAACACGTAAATCATAATCAATCATATCCTCTTCGGTATATGGACGATTAAACATATTTGCAGCGAATTCTGTTAGCTTAGTAGCTGTATAACATACAGTGTCATCAAGATCTATGTAAATCATAATTAGACTCCTCGTTTGAGGGTTAAGATTTTTAAAATTATAGCACTTTCAAAATATGAAGTAAATATTATGATTTTGCAAAAAGTAAATTTTATTGCTTAGTTTTACTTGTGGAAATGTCAGGAATTGCCGCAAGAAGGCTACGCGTAAATTCACTTTGGGGTGTATCGTATACACTATCGCAGGTGCCTTGCTCTTCTATTTTTCCAGCATTCATAACCACAATATTGTTGCATAAGCAACGAACGACAGCCAGGTCGTGCGCAATAAAGAGCATAGTCATATTTTCTTCTACGATAATTCGTGCAAGCATCTTAATTATTTGTGCTTGCACAGAAACATCAAGAGCGGAAACAGGTTCATCTGCTAATAGAAGCTTTGGCTTTACTGCTAATGCACGTGCAATACCAATTCGTTGACGTTGTCCACCGCTGATTTCATGTGGATAACATGCCAATACAGTATGAGGGAGCTCAACCTTATCCAATAAAAGCTTTGATTCTTCTTCTCGCGCTTTTTTTGTCGCAAGCTCTTTTCCTCGATGCACCTTAAGCACCTCATCGAGTGTTGAGGCAATTGTCTTTCTTGGATTAAGAGCGCCTAATGTATCCTGAAATACTAATTGAACATTTTGGCAGTAGGAAAGTCTCTCTCTCTTTGTGAGATTTTTAATTGATTTTCCACAAAATAGAATATCACCAGAGCTGAGTGGCTGAAGGCCAGCAATAGATCTTGCTAGAGTTGTCTTTCCGCAACCACTGGTTCCAACAATACCAACAATATCTCCCTTAGCAACAGAAAGAGAGACATTGTTGACAGCAAGCTTACCTTTAGCTTTGCCTTCGTTAAAATGTACACATGCATCAATTACTTCAAGTATAGGCTGTGTTTCTTTTATGTTATTGTTGGAGGCTTCCATTTTAAGGCCTTAAAATTTTATGTAATTAAGCGCTGCTTGAGAAGGAGTCTCTGGTGCAGTTTTTCCCAGTATTACGCGCATTCCATCATATGCTGGGCCGAAGTTGTCTGGATAACGAGCCTCAAGCTCAGTATGCAAAATATCATGACCAATATGAATAAAGCGTCCGATTCTTGGCTGAAGCTTTTGCTGAAGCATTACAGACCCTTCAATATTAAGATGGCTTGGATGTGGACGATCCCTCAATCCGTCAAGCAAAAGAAAATCTACGCCAGTAAATTTTTCAATAGCTTCTTCTGTAAGCTCACTGCAGTCAGATGCTATGGCAAATGTCTTACCCTTTGCCTCAATCTTAAAGCCAGTTGATTTTGTAGGTCCATGAGGTAGGATTATTGGTTCGATTGTAAATGGGCCTATTCTATAAGGCTCCTGTGGCAGAGTACAAAAGCTCAATTGAGGCCGATACATTTGGTCGTTCGGTTTTGGCTTAAAATTTACAATATAGCTAAAAATATGTGAGAGGGAAGAGATGGTAAAATCACAAGCGTAAATATTTATTGTAGAACCCTCTTGTAGGCGATTATACTGGCGTAGCTCATCCATTCCGAAAACATGGTCAGCATGTGCATGAGAAACAAGAACAGCATCAATTCTTGGAATTCTATAGCGTAGTGCCTGAAGTCGAAAATCAGCAGATGGATCAATTAACAATCCAAATCCATCGCAGGTTAGATAGACGCTTGTCCGTAGTCTATGATCAAAGGGATTTGAAGAAAGGCAAACGGGGCACCCACAATGAATAACAGGAACTCCTGTAGATGTACCTGAACCAAGTACTAGTGCTGTTGGAGCTCCATCATCTTCAATTTTTGTAGTAAAATTAAATTGTGCTCGATAGTTAGGCATAGCTACATATTATAAAAGGTTGTGGAATGCTGCGGCTCATTTTTCGGGGTTTCACTATTATATGTATATTTCGCGACAGATAGAATGAAGCCCACAGCCATAAACGATGAAAATAGATTACTGCCTCCGTAGCTAAGGAAGGGCATAGCAAGTCCCTTTGTTGGGAATAGTCCACATACAACGCCCGTGTTAACGATAGCATAAAGAGAAATCTGTAGTGTCATGCCCAATGCAAGGAGTCGATATTGAAAATGCTCTGTTTTGTAGCTAATATAAAGTCCACAAATCAAAATAACAAGAATTAAAATCATACAAAGCGATGTTCCAAAAACACCAAATTCTTCACCGACCATTGAGAGAATAAAGTCCGTGTGGTATTCTGGGATATAATGCTCTTTATAAATACTGTGGCCAATTCCTTGACCAAAAACTCCGCCATGCTTAAAGGCAGAGATTGCTGCTGAAACCTGATAAAGAGAGTTTTGAAGCACTTCTTCAGCAACATTACCAGAAGTATTTAATTGAAAAATAGGAAGGACACGCTGAATACGTACGGGGTCAAAAATAATTGCAATGACGATTCCTAACAAAGCAGGTGTTGCAAGTAAAAGAAGATGTGTTATTTTTACCCCAGACGTAAGCATCATTATAATGCAGATTGAACCAAGCATAATCGTTGAACCAAAGTCTGGCTGTGAGATTAGTCCTATGGCAACTACACCTACGCCACAAATAGGAATAAAAGCACCCTGAATGAATGAACGATTAATACGCCAAGGCTGCCCATGCCACCACGCTACTACTAAAATGGCCGCAATCTTAACAAATTCTGAGGTTTGAAGGTTAATACCGGGTAGTCGAATCCAGCGGCTAGAGCCTTTGATTTCTTTTCCTAACCCAGGAATGTGAACGGAAATTAATCCGATTAATATTAGAGCTATTAAAATATAAATCACCCCTTTTGAAAACCATTTTTCAATAGGGGTGAAGTAAATTGCGGTAGCGACAGAAATCGCCGCTACGAAAAATAATAGTTGGCCTTTAACGAAGTGGAGGCTGTCTCCATATATGCGTTCACCCTCAACAGAGCTAACACTGAAAATTATTACTAACCCAATTGCTGAAAGAAATATTACAGAAAGAGCTAGTAGACTGCCTGCCCACTTCATTTAAAACTTAACTATTTTGCTGACTGAGAAGGAATCTTAATAACCTCGCCAGGCTTTAGCTTTTTAGAGCTATCAAAGCCATTAATCTCGCGGATAATTTCAACTGTTGTGTCATAGTTTGCAGCGATAAGTTCGATTGTGTCGCCTTCTACAACCTTGACTGTGTCATACTTCTTTGCTGCTGGAGTTGCAGCAGGCTGTGCTGCTGTAGATTCATACTGCTCAATAACAGCATCTAGATCAAAGTCAAACTCGTCTGCATCTTCTGCCTCGATTGGAGCAGGAGGAACAACAACTGGTGCCTCGATTGGTGCAGGAGGAACAAGAGCCTTAGTATCCTGATCTAGGCTGAATGGGTCTTCTGCTTCAACTGGAGCAGGAGGAACAACAACAGGAGTATCAGTAGCTGGCTTTTCTGCTGGTGTAGCTACAGGTGCTGCTGGAGTTGTTGTAGCAGGTGCCTTTGTTGCTTTGCCAGGGATTTTTAGCTTTTGACCAACATAAATGTTGTTAGCATTCTTAATGTTATTGATAGCCATCAAATCAGCTGTCTTAACACCAAGATTTTGAGCAATAACAGATAGGCAATCACCAGCCTTTACTACGTAAACAGAACCATCAGTAACATCTGCAGAGCGTGGTGTTGCTGGAGTGCTTGAGAATGGCTTACGGCCTGCAGGAACCTGTAGCTTCTGACCAATGCGAACCTGTTCATCTGGCTTAAGACCGTTTAGCTCTGCTAGCTCTCTAGTTCTAACACCATTGCTGTTAGCAATAACAGATAGGCAATCGCCTGCCTTTACTACGTATGTGAAGTAGCCCTCGTCAGCGCTTGTGTCTGCAGGAGTAGCAGGTGTAGCGGGTGCTGGCTTTGTATACTCTGGGCGATCCTTTACTGGAGTTAGACCAGCTGTTGGATTCTCGTAGTCAGTAGGTACTACATATCTTTGATATGATGGAGAAGTCTCAGTAGCTGTTGGTGCAACATAAGGCTGCTCTTGAGATTTTGTTGTCTGTGCTGGTGTATCAACAACAGCTGGAGCAACAACTGTAGGTGTAACCTGAGTTGTTGTTGTGTCTGGTTCTGTAATAGTAATTTGTGGTGTGTCGTATTCGTATGGATCAACCTTTTGATCACCGAATACAGTTCTGCCTGTTGTAAGTGAGTGACAGCCAGTTGTCACAAGCAATGCAAAAGCAACATTGCCAGCCATAGCAATAGCTATTTTTTTGTTCATTATTTACTCCTTGATTTTGGAGGCTATAAATATATTTATAGCAGCTTCACTAATTGGGTAAAGCATTCTCCTCGTTCATTATAAGATTTAAATTGATCAAAGCTTGCAGTTCCAGGGGAGAGAAGGACAATTCCTTGTGCCTCTTTTGCTGCTAGAAAAGCTTGATTCACAGCAACTTCTAAGGTATAACATCGCTCAACTGCAATGTCTTTTTCCCAAGCAAGCGCCATTTCCTCTAAACATTCCCCTATAATATACACTTTTTTTACGCAAAAATCTACTAAATCATTAGCATTTAGAGTAATTTTTTCTTTTAATTTTCCTCCAGCAATGAGAAAAATAGGTTTTTTTGAGGTTGCAGCCATTTTACAGCCTGCAAATAGAGCAGAAATACTTGTTGCTTTAGAGTCATTAATGAAGGTGACGCCATCGACAGATCCAACATTTTGCATGCGATGCTCTAATGGAATAAAATTCTTAAAGCCAGCCTCAATTTGCTCTAATGTAAGCCCGTAATCTAGAAGAATTGCTGCTGCCGCTGCCGCACCAGGACCTATGATAGAATTGTCAAAGTAGCTACCAGCAATGTTTATCTCTTCTTTGTTATTAGTGCGAATTTTTCCTTCTATATATGAAAATTCAGAGCAAGCGGTGTCGCCAAAATGTTTAAATGTGGCAAGGTCCATGCCTTGAGAAGAAATAGCTTCGCTAATACCATAGGTTGATTGATTAGGTATCAATTTAAGCCCTGCGCAATGAGAGAACATTTTTAGCTTTGTATCTCGATATTCCTCAATTGAAGAATGTCTATCTAGGTGATCTGGAGATACATTTAGAAGGAGAGCTGCCTTGGGAGTAAATTCCTCTGTCATGGATTCCAATTGAAAGCTACTGCATTCAACAATAGGAATTACTGCTTCGTCTTGCTCTGCAACGCTACATGTTGCGGTTCCATAGTTGCCACATGCCACCGCTGGCTTACCAGCTAATGTAAGAGTGTCTGCAATTAGCTTTACAATAGAGCTTTTTCCTTTGCTTCCAGTAATCGCCACAAATGGTAAAAGCTTTTCTCCCAAAGCTAAACCAAGCTCCATTTCTCCAATGATTGGTATGCCTGCGCGCTTTAGTAGCTCGACTGCTTTAAACCTTATGCTTATTCCAGGGCTAAGTACAGCAAATAGTTTGCTTGTACGCTCTGTTGTCGCGCAAAACGATTGTACGCCTAAGGTCATTTCAGAATCACAGAAGCACACGCCACGAGCAATTAACGCGGCCCTCTTGGAGTCGTCATTACAATTGCCAAGAACAACAACATCGTATCCTTTGGAACATAGCAATGCTGCTGCTGCCAGACCACTTATACCTGCACCAAGAACAATTGCTTGATTGCGATTGTTAAATTCTTTAGGTAGAGTCATAGAAAATTAAAACGTTATTAAAAATAATGGCTTGTGGCAAAGTGGATATCACACCAGCTATTCACCACAAGCAAAAATATTATATCGTAGAGCACTAATGCTATGAGCGTGGTGCGCGACGACGATTTAGGCGAGTCTCCTTCAATGGCTGTGGCTCTGGGATTATTTCAATGCTTCTATTCAATGGAGAAATATTAGCTGCAACATTTGGATATTCCTTTTCTCCATCAATTGCACGTTGATATAATCTATAGCCATATGAAGCATGAGGTAGAATATCAACCATTTCTGGACCCCTCCAAAGACCATAATAGCTTATGCCTCCAACATTTTCCATAATACGGCGTGTCTTTAGCTCATGACGTAGCTCAACCGTAGTACCCTTTGTGGAAGGAGAGAAAGCAATCAAATCGTCTCTGCGTTCAAGCCCTGCTGGGCGTCCGTCAATAGTGCCCTCATGTGGAGATGGCATCCATGGATATACACGGATAATCACGCGACAATCTCTCTTTAGCTTGACACGAACATATCCTGAATTTGGATATCCAACCTCAACCTTAATATCCTGTGTTTCAATATTTACAGGGAAATTAATTAATACCATTGTCTTGTTGCTCTCAATTGTCATATTCCATGCCATTAGCATAGCAATAGGGATAGCTGCAGATGAGGTTCCTGAAATGGTATTGTATTTATTTATCTCAACAGTGTTTGGCATTGATGCGCCAAAGCCTGCTCCCTTTAGGCGAGTGCGCATATTTTTAAAGGTGCGCTGCTCTGTGTCCTCTAAAGAGTTGTCTTCCTTTATAAAGTTTGTATAGTTTAGTTGGCAATTGGCTAGATGATTTCTCCAAAAACGATGAATATCATCCCAATATTCAGGGAAGCCACTAAGAACTAACTCTTGAGCTGAACGCATTAGGTTTTTAATGCTAGACGCTTCACAGCGCTCATCAGCCAAAAGCTGCCAATGCATAAACTCTGGAACCCAACCAAAAGCAGAGCAGTAGTGGCGAACATAATCATAAATTGCCTTACCACGAGCAACAAAGCGATCGTTTGCTAAAATACGGCCAAGCTTAATTAATCCAGATGAAATCCATAATGCAGAATTTACATGACCAAAGAACTCCATCTTGAAGTTTAAATAATGGCTAAAGGTTGTTAAATGACTAGCCAAACCAACAGCAAGCTCAAGGGCTGGCTCATAACCTGTAAGATCGTAGAAATCAACTAGGGGAGTAATAATCGTGGCATTTCTTAATACACCATCACCCCAACCAGTTTGTATTTCGTTGTTAAAGCCTTTATTCAAAACATAAATATCAGAGGAAAAAGATAAGCATGGCTCTGAATATTCAATTTGACCAAACCATAGCGCACGTACACTATGCTTTGTGACAATCTTATTTAGTCCATCGACAAGCCCTTTAGCGCGTTTTTTTGCAACGCTATCCTTTGGATCAACAGTAAGAGAGCGAACTAAAGCAGAAAGAACATATGATTGCTCTTGAATTGTGCAGTAAGTAATTTCAGGAGACCATGGACGCTGGATAGGGAAGCGTAAGCCAGTCTTGCTATCCCAGCCTTCTTCGGTAAGCTTTTTGTATAGTGCTAGTTCTATATCAGCGCCATTGCTAGTTTTAAGGATTTCTCGAGCAGAAGAAATACCTTCATACCAGGAAGCAACAAGCTCAGCATCATCAATGCGATTGTGTTCAGCAAAAGCAGGGCCACCACTCAACGAGACAAACCAATATGGAAGGTGCCCTAGCTTGGCATCTGTCATTTTTGTGAGGTAATTTAATGAAGCCTCGACATGCTCAATTGCATTAAAAGCTACAAAATCTGTCTGACGAGAAATTTTGTTGTTTTGTTGAAGCATACAAATTCCTTTCCTTGAATAAAATTTCGGCCCCTGCTGATTGTTAAAAGAGTCCAATAATTTTGGCTGTTTAGAAATACATATGAATCAATAAGGGTAGCCTCATCTTTTATATGTCCATTGTTACATATTTTCGCTTGTTTTGCAAGAAAATAGTAATTATTTTTGTTAAAAAAAGGAGAGTTTTAGTTGTTTTTCCGTTAAACCTAACTCTTATAACCACACCACCCATCACACAAGCTCCGCGCCCTCCGCGTGCTCTGCGCCACCCAGACCTCCGTCCTGTCCGCCGTCCTGTCCACCGTAGTTTTGACGTAGGTGGAAGCCTTGCGTAGGAGGTTGCGTCCCTTTTTCGCACTTCTAGCCATCATCCTAGCCACCATTCCAGCCATCCCGCTTGCTATCCCATGCACCTGTTGAATAAATGTGATATTTATTGTCCATTTAAAGTGGCGAATGTGTTGTTAAAAACACCAATTTTTGGTAAATTATTCGGTACTAATCAATAAAAGTAAATTTGTTTATTTTGTAGCATTCTAATAAATATGGCTTTAATAACCTTTCGTAACGTAAGTATTGGCTTCGGTGGACCATCAATTCTTGAAGATGTAACCTTTTCTGTTGAGGAAAAAGAGCGATCATGTATCACAGGTAGAAATGGAGAAGGTAAATCAACGCTTCTAAAGCTTGCCGCCGGAATAATAGAACCAGATTCTGGAGAAATTATTCGTGCACCAAATTTGCGTACAGCATTCCTTTCTCAAGATGTTCCTGGTGATACGCCAGGTACAGTAATGGATATTGTCACTAAAGACCTTCCATTGGTTAATGGAGTTGTCACCCCGTTAGCTGCTAGATATGTCACATTGCTTGGCTTAGATGGAGCTGCAGAATTTAATAGTCTTTCTGGTGGAATGCGCCGTCGAGTGCGCTTGGCTGCAGCTTTAGCCACAGATCCGCAGCTGCTACTCCTAGATGAGCCAACAAATCACCTTGATATAGAGTCAATAATCTTTCTAGAAGGTGTTTTGTCAAAGCTTCGTTGCGCATGCTTGTTTGTTACCCATGATCGTGCCTTTCTTCAAAATACAGCACGACGTATTCTTGACCTAGATAGAGGCCGCCTCGCAGGTTGGGATTGTGATTACAAAACCTTTTTAAAGCGAAAATCAGAGCTTTTGGCTGATGAAGAGGTATATTGGACACGCAAGGGTAAGAAGCTAGAAAAAGAGGAGGCTTGGATACGTAGAGGTGTTAAGGCGCGTACTACAAGAAATGAGGGTCGTGTTGAGGCACTACGTAAGCTTCGTGAAGAATTTAGACTTCGTCGTCAGCAGTCTGGTGTAAGTAAGCTTCAGATTGGCAGTGCATCAAGCTCAGGAATGCAGGTGGTAAAGGTTAAAAATTTATCATTTGGATATGCAGATGGTAAGCCAATAGTAAAGGATTTTACTGGAAATATTTTAAGAGGAGAGAGGGTTGGTGTAATTGGTAAAAATGGCTCAGGAAAAACAACCCTTTTAAAGCTGCTTGCTGGAAAGCTAGAGCCAACCTCTGGCGAAATAGAGTTAGGCAGCCGCGTAGAGCTAGCAATGTTTGATCAGCTTCATGCCTCATTAGATATGAATGGAACTGTAATAAGCAACCTCGCAGAGGGTAAAGATCAAGTGGTTGTAAATGGGGTTAGTCGCCATGTGTTTAGCTATTTACAGGATTTTCTTTTTACTCCAGAGCGTGCAAAATGCCCAATAAGTGCTTTGTCTGGAGGAGAACGAGCTCGTTTAATTCTTGCAAAGCTATTTTTGAATCCAGGTAATTTATTGGTCATGGATGAGCCAACAAATGATTTAGATGTTGAAACTCTAGAATTACTAGAGGAGCAGCTACTAAATTATGGAGGCACATTGATTTTAGTAAGCCATGATAGAACATTCTTAGATAATGTGGTAACCTCATCACTTGTTCTAGAGGGGGATGGCTCTGTTGGTGTGTTCCCTGGTGGCTATGAGGATTGGCTACGCCAACGAAAGATAGAGGAAAAGGCTGAGCAAGAGAAGCAACGTGCAGAGCAAGGTGATGCAGAAAAGCCTGTGGTTGAGAAAAAGAAATCAAATCGCCTTGGTTACATGGAAACCCGTGAATTAGCTGCGCTACCAGAAAAGATTGAAGCATTAGAATTAGAGCTCTCAAAATTAAAGCAAGAGCTAGATGATCCACAGCTATTTGCCACCAAGCCAACAGAGGCTGTTGAAAAAACTCAAAAACTAGCAGAGCTAGAGCAACAGCTAGAACAGCTTGTTGATAGATGGGCGGAGCTGGCAGAGCGAGAATCTGCAAAATAATTTTGCTTAAAAAGAACTGCTATTGCTCTAACGTGTGCATTTGAATTTTTTACCTCTTTATCTAAAATTAATCAGCGGGTACTAAATCTACTTACCATACCACTATCCACCACACCCTCACATCCCACACGCCCCGCGTCCTACGCGTCCACTGCGTCTCCGCGTCCCTTTTTCGCACTTTTAGCCATCACATAAGAAACATGGGTTGCCCCCACACTAGCGCTTGTAAGTTGGCCTTGCGACAACGAGAGCAAGACCATGTCCAACGTCAAGCGCTAGTGTCGTGCGCTATGCACACCCCAACACAATCCTGAGCATCCTGCAAAATCCTGCAATCCTGTTTTACTGCGCGAGAGCGCACTCGCGCGCCCCACGCGCCAATCCCCACACCCTCACATCCCACACGCACCCTCGCACTTCTAGCCATCACGTGCATCACGCTCTTTGTCTCAATGACCTTGGTGGGTCGTACACATTAGCGCTTGGCAGTTGCATTATTGCTTCGTCAGATTTCGCAATAATAAAGGCAACAACAAGCGGTAATGTGCGC
>JAZNPC010000064.1:0-7861 GCA_045589455.1 Kiritimatiellia bacterium | reverse complement strand
TAGAGCAAATCAAATTATTGAAAAAAAGAATTTACAAAGAACAAGAAAGGATAAGAAAAAGCAAAATTATTTCTCAAGAAAATCCAAAAAAAATTGAAAACTAACGCCCGGTTCGGTGTCTTTTATATTTGACACATTACGCATCTGAGTTTTTCACCCTAGCCATCATGCACTCGCACAAGAGCACGGGTTGCTCTCGAAAGCGAGTGTGAGCCCTAAAGCGTAGCAAAAGAGGGCGTCAGTAGCCCTTCATCTATCGTGAAGGATTTACACCCGTTTGGTGAAGGCAACCTGCCCACTAGCTTAAGAGAAACATAGTCCATCGTACAATCTTAAAAGCCTTAGTGGGCCGTGCACACTAGCCGTCGCCCTAGCCATCACACTAGCCGACATCCTAGCCTCATGTTTGGCTATTAGTCAAACATAAATGCTAAAGGCTTTGTGAACTTAAAGCATTCGCTTGTTTGAGTCATTACACCAGTTTCATCATTAAAATCGTATGTAACAAACTCATCGCTAGTCTTATGTCCAACAACAATCTTACTTCCATCTGGATAGAATGAGAAATCACGAGGGAAAGCTCCACCAAGCATATTAATTACAACTCGCTCCAATGTTCCATCTTGATTCATCTTAAATACAGCAATGCTGTTGTGTCCACGATTTGACGCTAAAAGCCACTTGTAATTTGGAGAAATTTTAATTGCTGCGCACTTAGAAAACTCCGTAAAGTCTTCTGGCAAAGTACTATATGTGGCAATCTTTTCGAATTCTATCTCATTTGCTTTATAGGCCACAACTGTGTTATCCAACTCATTAATTAGATATGCTATACGACCCTTAAAAAGCAAATGACGTGGACCAGCTCCTGGCTGACCATCTACTTGGCCAACCTTCTTAAAATCAGCAGCATTACCAGTTAGTGGGTAAAAAACAATCTGATCTATTCCCAAATCACAAACGCACATATGCTTTTCTGTAGGAGTAGAAATTGCACAATGGCAATGTGCTGCCTCCTGGCGCTCTTTATTAATTCCGCAGCCTTGATGTTGAATTGATGCAACTGGCTCTAATAGACCATTAGGCAAAACCTTCATATAGCCACAGGTTCCATTACGATATTCAGCCCAAAGCAAATAATTCTGATAAGCACTCAATGAAATATGACAAGGAACTGTCTTTGCAAGTGCATATTGAGCAACACGTGTAAGCTTTCCACCTTCTGTAGAATAAACCGCCACACCACCTGGCAAATCACTTCCCTTTACATTTACCTTCTCTGCAACATATAGATAACGTCCAGATGCATTTAAAGCCAAATAAATTGGATCAACAGCATCCTCTACCACATAACGCTCAACAAGCTGCTTGCTTTCTCCATCTATAGAATATTTACGCAAGCCTCTTCCCTGCTCTCCACTGTTTGAGCCCACATATAAAACTCTATTCATTCTTATTCTCCCTTTTATAAAATTTCTCTTCGCATAAAGAATTGCATTTTCCAAATTATTAAATTTTCCATCTATCTGTGCTAAATAAAGCTTATCCAAAATAGAACCAAACACCTCTCCGGAAATTTGCTTAGGGCTTACCCCAAGCTCAATAAGATGTCTTCCCTGAATAATTGGTCTAGGAGGATGCTCATATATACCTAATGCCTTACACCTAGAAATAAAAGTATCGATAATTTCCTTTTTAGGAATTTCAGGTGATGATGCATAAGCATCACATGCCACAACTGCCGTTAGTAAATCCATACGCAACACATCAACAGAAAGCTTTCTAAATGCTTTATCTGTTGACCTCTGATTCACAAGCATTATTGGACGCATATGTGCATTTACAAGACGCAACACTTGCTCCACAAATCCATTTATATTCCAAAGTCTAGAAATAAAGCTACGCACCTCATCATTAGCCGCAGTTTCATGATTATAACTTGTAATGGCACCATCTGCAGTAAAGCAAGTTGTATAAGGCTTACCAAAATCGTGGCTAAGTACCGCAACTGCAACAATTAAATCATCCTGTTGGTTTCCCGTACGCCAATTTGGCAAATTATCTAATGCTAGAAGTGTATGATTCCAAACATCGCCCTCAGGGTGCCAGCGTGGGTCTTGCCTGCAACCAATTAAAGGAACAAGCTCTGGAAAATACTTTATCCAGCCACACTCACGCAAGAAATTCATTCCGCGAGAAAGCACCTTACCCTTAAGAAGAAGCTTTTCCCACTCGCCTGCTAATCGCTCTCTAGGAAGCCCCTCTGGCTCAATTTTCTTACACAATTCAATAGTTTCAGGAGCAACCTCAAAATCATATCGTGCAGCAAATTGCATTGCCCTAAGCACACGTAGTGGATCCTCCACAAAATGCTCACTCACATGCTTTAATACACCACTACGCAAATCTTCCAAACCACCCCAACAATCAATCAAATCATGGGTAATTGGGTCAAACATCAATGCGTTTATTGTAAAATCGCGGCGTGAAGTTGCATCCTCATATGAAAGCTCAGGAGCAGCTTGAATATCAAAGCCTTTATGGCCTTCACCAAGCTTCGTTTCTTTACGAGGTAATGCCACATCAATATCAAAACCATGGAGCTTGAATACGCCAAAGCTTTCACCAACTAAATCTACTCGATATCGTGACTCTAAAAGTTGACGCAACTCTACAACGTTTAAACCATATACTTCAATATCTATATCCTTTGAAGGCACGCCAAGCAAAGCATCACGCACACAGCCACCAACACAAAATGCACGACCTCCCTGAGTAGCAATTAGTTTTGCTACTTCAAGAGCCTCTGGCTCGTTGATTTGTATAGAAAAATCCTTATCTATTATCATTTATTAATTAAATTTATATTGATATTTAAGAGATTAAATTAATACTCGCGGAGACATTATTTAATTACCAAATATTCGTGGAATTCGGAAATGGAATCTACGTTTTTCCTCTGGCAAAGGCTTCATGTTGTAAATAAAATACAATCCAGGAAGCGAAAACAAGAGATACATCTTGAAATATAGCTTATACGAATCAAGCGTGTAAAGTCCAAGCTGGGAGTTTGAATATTTAATCATACACCACCCCAAAGCCATTCCAGCTAAACCACCTGCAGCTCCAGTTAAAACAGCCTGAAGAATTGACGCTGCTACAGAATTTTCCTTGGGGACAACATGTAGGAAATAATGCTGTGTACAATTTGGCAATGCTGTATTACATGCACCATTTGTAATAAAAGCAATAATCAACAAGATAGTATTAAATTTAGTTGGCATATTGATCCATAGCACAGAAAGCAATACAAGAGCAATATAAAATACAAGCATTACTTGGCGTGGACCATACTTACGGCTGAGCTTTCCTGCATAATTAGAGAACAACGCAGAAGCTGCAAATTGACATAGAGCAAACCATAATGCTGCAGAATGAGACATGGGATAAAAAACTCGTTTAATGATAGCAACTGATATTGGCAGCATCAAAATTAGAAAAACATTATTTGTGAAATTCACTAGTACTAACTTCATGAATGGCTTATTCTTTAAGGCAATACGCATCTCTGCCCAAATTGGCTTTTTTGCAGAATCTCGTAACACCTCAGTTTCATCAACCATCAACATAAACCGAGAAGCAAAAACACCCAATAGAGAACCAAAAACAATCAATCCTGTAAGTGTCCATAAATGCGGCTTAAAGGTTAAAAGAGGAATAATCAATAACAATAATGCTGCAAAGCAGAAAATATAGAAATATGAGCCAGCCTTACCGATAACCGTGCCACGATCCTGCTCAGAGGTTAGCTCCCCAAGCAATGGCACTGTCATTACCACACCCGCTGCCCTTAGCCCATAAAAAGCATAAGCACTTAAAACAAGTGTTATCAATGGTAAATATGGTATGCCTAGATAGTACCAAAGAGCAGACGAAGCACAGCACACAGCAGCAATATTGCGCAAAACCCAGCAAACACTTTGTGTTTTTGCAGCTCCCCAACGTGCTGTAAAATATCGACCGAGTGGCAAAAGCGTAAAGCCTAAATTTAGCATGCTTCCTAATATGGTCACAACAATATCGTTGGCGCCAATTTCCATTGCCAAAAGCAAAATTATTGTTTCTCCTAAGCACATATAGGAGAAGCCGTTCGCCATATTAAAATAATAGATGCCTTTTATTGACCTAGCCTTTTGGGCTGGGGTAAGTGGTCCGACGCAAATCATTTTTACAAAAAAAGTAAAATCGTTAATATATAAAACAAAATAGAATCAAGGCTTCAGGCACAAATAATGCCTGATACCTCAATTTTGTAATTAAAGTGAGATTGCCTTTTCGCAACGCTCATAAGCATCCTTGAGGAATTCAATATGCTTATCCTTAAATGGAGTATTAGCTTCACTCATTTCAAAGCTAAAGCAACGAGGATATGCTGACTTACGGACATTGTCGCACAAGCGCTTCCAATCTATAGTGCCATACAAAGGAGGCTGGTGCTGATCTCCACTACCATTATTATCATGGAAATGCAATGCTTGAAGGCGGTCTAGATTACGCTCTAAATCAACCATACCCGTTGCTTCACTTCCATCCTTCCAGTCAATATTTCCATGACCAGAATCATAGCATAGTCCGACATTTTTAGCAGGATACTCTGAAAAAATTGTTTCGAGAATTTCAAAGGTATCTAATGAACCATTTTCAAGTGCAAGAGGGACACCAAGCTCCTCACAAATCGGCATCAATTCATCAAGTGATTTTCTAAGGGCATCTACCCTTCTCCACTCCTCAGCAATCTTCTCCTCTGTATTGCCACGAGTAATTATTGGGATATGCATCATCACTGTTCCTGTGCCTTCAAGCATATTAACCATTTGAATACGATTCTTAACAATATCAACACCCTGCTTACGATATACCTCCTGTGGATTATACCAACAGCAAAGAGGACCCCAACCTATGGAACCTTCAGAGCCATGGATATCAAGAAGCTTTAAATCATACTTTCTAAGCAAGCCCTTAATATACACAATTTCGTCAGTTGTATAAAAATGGTCTGTGTTCCATTGATGACACCAATGAAGGTGTGTAAAGCCTTGACCTGCTTGTTCACGTGCTTCTGCTATATAGCGAAGAGCTGGCTCAGGATCTCCACCAGATGTAAAATAATCAGTAGCAATTGCAATATCCATATTCTTTCCCCTTTGTAAAATATAGGTTAATTAAAAATTATTCATACTTAAACTTTAGTGTGCTTAAATCCCACTTCTTTGATGAGCGGCCAACCATAATCTCAAAGTCGCCGGACTCAACAACAGTCTCACACTTGCGGTTTACAATTGCAAAGCTTTCGTATGGGAGCTCAAATTCTACAAGCTTCTCTTCGCGAGGCTTTAGGCTTACCTTCTGCCATGCAATTAGGTTCTTGCGTGGCCAAGAAACTGAGCTTACACAATCGCACATGTAAACCTGAACTGTTTCAACGCCTTCATAATTACCTTGGTTACGTAGGAGCACTGTAAGCTTAACGCTTTCGCCATGCTTGTAAACGCTCTTATCCAGTTTTGGGAAACGATACTGGAACAATGTGTAAGACAAACCATAGCCAAATGGATATAGACCAAAGAAGCCCTGTCCCTGCATATCGGAATAATGCTCATGATGAGCACCTGCTGGCTGATTATAGTATACAGGAAGCTGACCAACATGACGTGGGAATGTAATTGGCAAGCGACCCTGTGGATTTACCTTACCACTAATGATATTTGCTGCAGCCTCACCTGCCTCCATGCCTGGAGAGAACATACATAAAATTGCACGTGCTTTCTCTGCATGCTCTGTAATGATTAGCGGACGAGAGCCCGTGAATACAACAATTACTGGAACACCTGTCTCATTAAGAGCTGCAAATAGCTCTTTTTGTCCACCAAGTAACTCAAGTGTTGCAGTGCTACACCATTCACCAATATAATCTAGGTGATCACCCACCTGAAGGATTACAATATCTGATGATTTTGCAATCTCAACAGCATGTGCAATCTCAGTTGGATTATATGTAGAAATTCTGCCAGAGCAACCTCTTGCGTAGACAACCTCCTTGTCGCTATACTCTGCCATTATACCATCTAGAAGAGTCTTTGTCATACGGCGCTCATGGCGCTGCATAACACCCTGATTTTGTCCTGCACCCAGAGACCAGTCTCCAAGCTGCTGCAAATCATCGTCTGCATTTGGACCAATCACAGCAATACGCTTAATAGCATCGCGGCGCAAAGGAAGCAAGTTATCATTCTTAAGAAGCACAGCACCCTTTTCTGCTGCTTCTAGAGCAAGCTTACGATGCTCATCACATCCAATTACCTTTGCTGATTTTTCCAAATCGTAGTAGCGAGGATTTTCAAATAGACCTAGCTTAAACTTGAGGGTTAGAATGCGTCTAACTGCAGCATCAATATTCTCCATAGGAATATTACCTGCATTTACATTCTCGATTGTTTTCCAATAATACTCGCCTGGTGTCATCATCATATCATTACCAGCATTTGTGGCAATAACAGAAGCTTCGCTTCCATCCTTAGCAACAAATTGCTCAGTATACAAGCGCCAGTAGTTACCCCAATCTGTAACAACAAGAGCATCTGAATTCCATTCATCACGAAGAATTGTCTTTAACAACCAATCATTAGCTGTGCAAGGAACGCCATCAATAATTTGATATGCTGTCATGAATGAAGCAACGCCAGCCTTTGCTGCCTCTTCAAATGGAGGAAGGAATACAGCACGCATCTTGCGTTCTGAGTGATCGCTCTCTGAAGCTTCTCGTCCGCCCTGTGTCTCACCATATCCAGCATAGTGCTTAGCACATGCAGCAACACTCTCAGGGTCAGAAAGAGATTTTCCTTGATAGCCGCGCACCATTGCAGCACCAAGCTTACCAATTATATATCGATCTTCACCAAAGGTTTCATTTACGCGACCCCAACGAGCATCGCGTGCCATACAGAAAACTGGGCTAAAGGTCCAATGGCAGCCAGTGTATGCCATTTCACGGGCTGTAGCGCGTGCAACGCGTTCACACAAATCCTCATCCCATGCACAAGCCATACCAAGCTGAGTTGGGAACATTGTAGCATTGTGTTCCATAGAGTGACCATGGATTGCATCAATACCAACAAGAAGAGGGATTCCTAGGCGTGTTTCTTCAACAGCGGCCTTTTGTGCTTCATACAAATCTTCATCAACACCACAAAGAATTGAGCCTATAGCTTGTTCTCTAACAGCTTTAGCCACATCATCAAAAACAGGAAGCTGAACCATCTGCCCTACCTTTTCTTCAAGGGTCATACGGCTCATCAAATCATTAACACGCTCTTCAATTGATAATGAAGGATTCTTATATGGTGCATCATTCATATTATTGCTCACTTTTCTAATGTTTAGAAACAAATATTTGGGTTATTTTTGAATTATTTTACCAAATTTTGAAAAGCGTTTCTAGAAATAATGAACCACAAAAGAAAAAAGGGGCTGTTGCAAAACTCAATGTTTTGTGGCAGCCTCTTTTCTTTGTAATTTTTTAATTATTTTCTCCATATTTTTAGAGGTAAATTCTTTCTTTCCAGAAGACAAAGGAAAGTAATTTAAAATAATTTTTTTCAAACCTTCATTAAGTCGATCATGCCTTTGTCTTGGTTTCCAGACAAATTTATATTTATTGGCGTTGGCTTCAAGTTTTGTCCCGTCAACAAAAACATCAGAGGTGTCTATATCGTATTTTTTTATAATAGCTTTTACTATACAAGCAAACACTTTTTTCTGCTGTGCAACAACTACGTTGTTGCAAAACCTCGAAATAGTAGAA
>JAZNPC010000063.1:0-6982 GCA_045589455.1 Kiritimatiellia bacterium | reverse complement strand
GCTTGACGTTGGACATGGTCTTGCTCTCGTTGTCGCAAGGCCAACTTACAAGCGCTAGTGTGGGGGCAACCCATGTGCTAGAAGTGCGAAGGGAAGGGACGCAGAGAGCGCAAAGGACGCTGAGGTGCAGAAATAGGTAATAGATAATAGTGAATAGTGAATAATGAATAGTGAATAATGAATAGATAAGGTAAAAATATTTAAGGTGTGTGCTTAACTGGGGTGTAGGACGTCCCCGTGCTGCACATATTTGACGTAAGCGTGATGCCTAAAAGTGCGAAGGGAAGGGACGCAGAGAGCGCAAAGGACGCTGAGGTGCAGAAATAGGTAATAGATAATAGTGAATAGTGAATAGATAAGGTAAAAATATTTTTGTATCCACGCACAACGCTGGGGTGTAGGGCGTCCTCGTGCTGCACATATTTGACGTAAGCGTGATGCCTAAACGTCTAACGTCTCTCGTCAGATTGGGTCTCGTCTCACGTCTCACGTCTCATGTCCCAGAGCGCGTGTCAACGCGAGGATGGAGTCTCACGTCTCAATGTCTAATTGTCTGGCGGTGGTAGTCTAATCGTCTTATCGTCTTTGGGTCGTACAATCGTCTAACCGTCTAATCGTCCCGGACGGAAGCGCTAGCGCGAAAATAAAATGTTTTAGCGCTTAGGGGACAATGGGGACACAGGAGACATTTGGGACAAATTTATTTATCCTGAACTAAACCGAATCTATTCGTTATTCACTATTACCTATTCACTAATCTTTTACCGCATATATTGCTTAGCAATGCTTCATATGCCGTAGGCATGCTTCATGGTGCTTTGCACCGCTTCATAGCACGCAGTGCTGCTTCATCTAAATTCGTATCCGAATTTAGACGAAGCTCAGTCTAACTGTTTTGCTAGTTCACGAATTGCTGCTACTGTATTCTCTGCTGTAATAGTAGGTAGATATTTATCTATATAAGCTTTGAGTGCTGCCTTGTTGATTGGCTTTGGTGCTTCTGATACGCGACGCTCAAAGTTCTTAAATAGAATATTTTCGCATGCTTCTTCAGGAAGTTTTAGTCCTGTCAGTGGCTTGTCATCAAATGTAGGCATTACATCATCTGTTGCAATAAAACGATATAGACGATCCATGCACCAGATAGGGAAGCGAGCAGGCCATGGATGAGTTCCATCAGTGCCAACTAAAATTCGTGTGCTGTTCTTGATAAAGAAGTCACGATAGAAATCGTGATTCTTTTCAAAAGAGAAATACATTTCTGTACCTGGTGTAATATCAACATTTACATTTGGGTATTTATCAAATAACTTTTGAAGCTTCTCTGGTTTTTCTCCACAGAAGTAGAAGTGAGCAAATGTTATCTTGATATTAGGGAATGCTTCCAAAATTGCTTCTGCCTGGTCATATAGACCCTGATGTGTTTCAAATGTTCCATCACCATAGTACCAACCAATCTTAATGCGATCAGGGGTTGCCAATGCTGGGTCCCAAAATTCAATAGGATCATTTACGTGGAAAACAATATGAGTTTGGTTTTTCTCAGCTTCAGCATAGAAACGCATAAGCTCAGGATGAAGAAGATTCTTGCCAATGCGTTTGTGATAGTCTGGTTTACCTTCCAGCATCTTTATGCCATCAAGACCAATCTCCATTAGTTCATTATATTGGGTAACATAGTCAAAGCCTGGCTTTGTAGTTTCTGGGATTGCAGTATCAAAATGCTCCAGGCAGCCATGTGCAAATACATTTGGATAAGCAAGTTTGTAAAAAGCGCATTGAATATTATTCGCAGCTGATGAAATTGAGTCTGCATTATGTGTCAGGTGAGGGATTGCGCAAATATTGTAGCTTTTGATACCTGCTTCGTCGCGATATTTTTCAAAGCAGTTGATAAATGGACCTTCTTCTCCTTTAAAAGCTTCAATATGAAGATGTCCGTCGATTACTTTATTTTTTAACATTTGGAACCTGCCTTTTATTTGATAAAAAAGATTTTTATAATAAGCAAAACATCAATTTATTAAGTAAATTATAATTTATTTCTCACAATTTAAGCAAGTCAAATATTACTTGCCCGTAGTTTGGGGTGTACGTTTAGCCATATACATACTTGTTTTTATTTAATTTTGGTTTTGTAATCTATTGACTCAAAAGCTTATTTTTAATTACAATATGCGCACTTGTTAAGGAGATTTACTGCAATGTCATTACCAAAAATTCTTGTTTCTGCTAAACTCAAAAAAGAAAATTATATCAATGCAATCGAAGAGGTGGGTGCTATTCCATGCTTAAATGAAGAGTATGATGATTCTTTTGATGGGTTAGTGCTTTGTGGTGGCTCTGATATTCATCCTAGTTATTATAATGAAGAAATGGATGGCTCAAGAAATATTGATGAGGCGCGCGACAAACAGGAGTTTGCTCTTCTCAAGGCTTTTGTTGAGGCAGGTAAGCCCGTTTTAGGAATTTGTCGTGGTTGTCAGCTTATAAATATTTTCTTTGGTGGCACTTTATATCAAGATATTGTTAATGCCAAAGAACACTCTTCTTCTGAATGCGATCTTGTTCATAATGCAAAGGCAGAAAAGGGGAGTGTAATTGCAGAATTATATGGAGAATTTTTTCCAATCAATAGTGCTCATCATCAGGCAATTAAAAAGCTTGGCGATAATCTGAAAATAACAATGCTTTCTGAAGATGAAACTGTTATTGAGGGAATTGAACATACAAGTCTTCCAATTTTTGCGGTTCAATGGCATCCAGAGCGTATGTGCTTTGAAAAGCAACGCCCGGATACGGTTGATGGTGCCAAAATATTTGAGCATTTTGTTAGTATCTGTAAAAATACATGAGCTAAGTCTCATCGCTTCCTTTGCGATTCCATTATTTCATCATATTCGCAATCGTTCGCAATCGTTCGTGCCCATTGGTGCTCATTCGTGTTCTTAAAAGAAAGCGTCATTCGTGTATGCCCATCCGTGTTCTTAAAAATAAACACCATTCGTGTTGACAAAATGTCGCATATTTAAGTATAATATGTGGTGAAATTTGTCACAAACAAGGAGGTGTGCAATGGCGTCACAATCCCATTTTATAGATAAGCTTGTTTCCAAACTAAATAGATTAGATGCAGAGAATCTACAAGCTCAATTTTTAAGCCTCGCACGTGAGCGTGGAATATTAGAAACTATCTTTCAAGCGATTCAAGAAGGAGTATTAGTTGTATCAGCAGATAGTCGATTGTATTATGCTAATCGTGCTGCTGAACAGCTTTTTGGTTTTGAGATTTCACGAATGCGTGGGCGTCCAATTACTCGCTACATCCCAGATGTAGAATGGGATAAACTAGCTGGCGGGGAAGAGTCTGAATGGGCAAAGCTTTCACGTAGCGAAATCGAGGTTTTTAATCCAGAGCATAAAATTATTAGTCTCTATGCAGTGCCACTAGAGGAAGGTCTTGGAGAAGAAACAGGTCCATGCGTGGTTTGTATTCTTCGTGATATCACACGCGAACGTGCAGAGGAAGCTTCTGTGGTTGAATCTGAGCGTATGAAGGCAATTCGCTTGCTTGCAGCCAGTGTAGCGCATGAAATAGGTAATCCTTTAAATGCACTTGGTATTCATCTTCAGTTGTTTAACCGTGAACTAAAATATCTTCCAGATGAAGATAGAGAGCGTCTTTCTGAGCTAGTAACAGTAGCTCAAGAAGAGGTATCTCGCCTTGATTTGATTATTTCAAAATTCTTGCGAGCATTACGTCCAAGTCCTCTAGAGCTTACAGATTGTGATATGCAAGAGGTTTTAGAGGATTCGCTCAAGGTGATGAAGAGTGATATTGAGGAGCATCAAATTTCTGTTTCTATTGCGCATAAAGGAAAGATACCTACTGTTAAGGCAGATGTACAGCAAATGAAGCAAGTATTTTTCAATATAGTGAAGAATGCTCTTCAAGCAATGGAGGATAAAGGACAGCTTCATATCACACTTGAGGCAGATGATAGAAATTTGGCTATTTCCTTCAAGGATTCTGGTAGTGGAATTAGTGAGGAGGATTTCCGCTTGCTATTTGAACCATATCACACAAGTAAGGCAAAGGGTAATGGTTTAGGGTTAACTATTGTTGATAGAATTGTCCAAGACCATGGAGGCCGTCTAGAGGTGTCTAGTAAGAAAGGTGTTGGCACCTGCTTCCGCATAATTTTACCATTGGCTAATCGTAAGACAAGAATGCTTACAGTGGAGAAAAAATAATGAAAAAGCAATATAAGATTTTAATAGTAGACGATGAAAAAAATACGCGCGATGGCCTTCGTCGCGCTCTATCTCGAGAATATGAGGTGTTTGCTGCAGAGAGTGCAGCAGCAGCTTTGCGTATATTAGAGGATAATCACATTGATTTGATGCTATCAGATGTTCGTATGCCAGGAGAGGATGGTATTGAGCTATTGAAGCAAGTACGTTCAAAATATCCAAGCACAGCATGTGTTCTTCTAACAGCATATGGTTCAGTGGAGACAGCTGTTGAGGCAATGAAGCAGGGTGCGCATGATTTCCTTACAAAGCCAGTAAATCTTGATCATCTTGATATGCTAATCGCTCGCACACTTCAGCATGCTTCATTATTGAAGGAAAATGAGGAGCTAAAGCGTCAGCTTGATTCTCGTTATGGACTTGAGAGCATTATAGGTTCATCTCCAGCAATGGATCGCTTGTTTGATGTAATTCGTCAGGCTGCTCCTAGCCAAGCAACTGTGCTAATTCAAGGTGGTAGTGGAACAGGTAAGGAGCTAGTGGCACAAGCTATGCATAGACTAAGCAATTGTGCTTCAGGTCCATTTGTTGCAGTGCATTGTGCTGCATTATCTTCAACACTATTAGAGAGCGAATTGTTTGGTCATGAAAAGGGAGCCTTTACTGGTGCCGTTGCACAGCGTAGGGGGCGCTTTGAAATGGCTAATAATGGAACTCTTTTCTTAGATGAAATTTCTGAGATTGACCTTGCCACACAGGTAAAGCTATTGCGCGTATTGGAAACACGCCAGTTTGAACGCGTTGGTGGTACAGAGACGATCAATGTAAATATTCGCGTAATTGCGGCAACAAATCGTGATTTGCGTAAATATGTTGATGAAGGAAAATTCCGTGAGGACCTATACTACCGTCTAAATGTTATTGAAATAAGGCTACCATCATTAAAGGATCGTGCTTCAGATATTCCTATTTTATGTGATCATTTTATTCGTGAATTTGCTGAACGTAATCAGCGCAAGGTGACAGGAATCTCACAGGGAGCTGTTGCAGCTCTGCAAGCGTATGATTGGCCAGGAAATGTACGTGAATTGCGTAATACAATTGAGAAAATGGTTGTTCTTGCACGTGGTGAAATTCTTGAGCCAAATGATGTGCCAGAGAATATCAAGGATGCGCTACTGCTTAAAGGTGTTTCTTTAACAACCACTACAGTGCCACAAACAGCTGTTGTAGGCGAGGAATCGCTTGCAGATATGGAGAAGCGCAAGATACTTGATGCACTTAATGCCGCCGGAGGAAATAAATCAAAGGCGGCTGAGGCTCTTGGAATTAGTCGCCGAACTCTCCACCGCAAATTAAACGAGTGGAATAGCTAATAAACAATCAGCAACCAATAGTCTAGTTAAGAGTTTTGCAAGTGCTCGCTCCGACGAGCACTCTAATACACAATGGAAATTACCTCAGAAGGCCAAAAGCTGCTAGCCCTAAAAATAGGAGAGGCGCAGCAAGGAAAAACACTACTAGAAGCGCTCAAGGCTGCTTTCCCAAGCTATCCGGAAAGTAGCTTTGTAGAGGCGTGCTCAGCAGGTAATGTAAAGGTTGATGGCGTTGTGGCAGAGTCTACTCAGCCTGTTGTGGCAGGGTCTGTTGTTGAGTATCTTGTGCCGATGCAGGAAGAGCCTGAGGTTGATACTCGTATAGAAATAATGTATGAGGATGAAAATTTTGCTGTAATCAATAAACCAAGCAATTTGCCTTGTCATCCTTCTGGACGTTATTTCAAAAACACATTGATTGAAATTCTTAAGCGTGAGCATGGCTTTCCAGATGCATTTATGGTTAATAGGCTAGATCGTGAGACCTCAGGCGTTGTGATTGTGGCAAAGAGCCAAGAGAGTGCATCGCTTTTAGGTAAAACACTCATGGAGCAAGGCTTTGAGAAGCGTTATTTAGTAAAGGTAGTGGGGGAGTGGAAGCATTCTTCTCCATATATTGCTCGTGGCTATATTTGGCTAGAACGTGGCACTGTGGTCCGAAAGAAGCGCGTATTTTCAGAGACAGAGCAACGTGGTCAGGAGTGTATTACAGAGCTAAGCCTTTTACGCACAGATGGTAAGTACTCTATTGTTGAGGCAATGCCAATTACTGGGCGTCCTCACCAAATTCGTGCAACAATGAAAGCATTAGGATATCCAGTAGTAGGGGATAAGCTTTACGGCGTAGATGAAACAATTTATGCTCGTATGGCAGCGCATGAAATGACCGCCGAGGATTGGGAACGACTTGAGATGCCTTGTCAAGCGTTGCACTCATGGCGTACCTCATTCATCAATCCATATACAGGCTCTTTGATGGAGTTTCAAGCTCAATGTGCTTGGTTATAAACAATTCAGCAATCAATAGCTAGTGTAATCCTCGCCACCCCATAGGCAATCCCAGTACCCATCCGTGTTCATTACATGTATTTTTTGACAGGATTAACTGGATTTTGGCAGATGCTGTGCCTTGTGTGATGCATGAATCAAACACTACCACTTGTTGTTTCCTTGGTTATTGCTTTATCTTTCAGTGGCAATAAGGAAACTGCCAAGCGCTAGTGTGGGGGCAACCCATGGGCTTGTGTGGTGCACGTGATGGCTAGAAGTGCGAAAAAGGGACGCGGAGACGCAGTGGACGCGGAGGGCGCTGGGCTTGTGTGATGGGTGTGGTGTTGAGGCGCTAGCGCGCA
>JAZNPC010000062.1:0-65020 GCA_045589455.1 Kiritimatiellia bacterium | reverse complement strand
TAGAGCAAATCAAATTATTGAAAAAAAGAATTTACAAAGAACAAGAAAGGATAAGAAAAAGCAAAATTATTTCTCAAGAAAATCCAAAAAAAATTGAAAACTAACGCCCGGTTCGGTGTCTTTTATATTTGACACATTACGAAATCCTAGTTTGTATCTGCAAAATATTAGACTAGAGACAATAAACGTGACCTGATTGACGTTAGACGCTAGACGAAGAGAAATTGTTTAAGGATGCTGTCGCTTAAAACTGCGGTGTCATCCCGAACCACACAAGCAATCCTCTTAATCTTGTAAATCCTATTAATCCTGTTTTACTGCACGAATGTGCACGAATGACTTAATCAGACAAATGCTATTACAACCATCTCTGTGTCTCTGTGTTGAGCGAAAGCAATGAGTGAAACGATTTCAATGCTGCCGCTCTGGCCTTCGGCGAAACGCGGAGCACACATAGTGTGGTTTTCTGGAGAACGGAGACACGGAGAGTATTCTGGGGTAATAATTGCTTGCACTTTTCCTCCTTGTCCTCCGTACTCCGTGTTAGGCGAAAGCAATGAGTGCGAACTAGGGGTTTTCCATAGGTGTGCGCTGGCAGATAATAAAAAAGTGTAGTATGCAAAAGTAAATGCAACTTTGCATACTACAAAATCTATATTTTAGCCTAACATTGCTGATAACAGAAATGACCGTACTTCCTTAATACATACAAATTTTTAACAAAAATCAACTGGATTGTTCACCACAGCACACAAGGCACTGCATCAGAACATAATCCAGTTATTCCTATCAAAAGAAGCTCGCACTTTAAGGCATCACGCAAGCCAAAAGATAAGTTGAGTTGCCAAATTTAAGCTTACTCAAAGCGGATATTTCTAAATTCTAAGCCTGAGTGCTTTGTTGGCATCTGCTGGAATTGAAGTGCAAAGGAAATAATTTGCGTCCAATCGCCTCCAACAAAGCCATCCATACTGATATAAACAGTCTGCCATGTTTCTGGATCAGTGTCTGTACGGTAGAAATGCGAGCCATCTCCATACCGTGCCACACGCCAATGGCCGAAGCGTAGTTTTCCATCTGCTCCACGTCCATTTACGCGGAATTGAGGTGTTGCATGATCTTGGTATTCGCCCCATACGTCAGGTAGACGATTCACCTCAAAAACAAGGTTTTTAAATGGCTTAGCGCTATCTAAACGAATGCCAGGACGAATATCTGCGTTTGCACAACACCAAGAGCCTGCATTTTCCTCAAGCACAACCTTCCATATACCATTTGTTACAAATGGCTTTACACCTGCTGAGCCACCAAGGCTAAAAAGCGTATGAGGTGCACCATCAACCTTTACTGCTGTATCTGGCTCTTCAACAGAGATTGCTGCAATAAGTGGAATTTGTGAACCACATGCTGAAACAATATCTATTGAAGAAATCTGCTTTTCAGGATGAGGATTTGTCCAACGCCATAGGTATAGACCCTTATTGGAGCCATTAGCCCAGCCCTTAAAGCAGCTGCTCTTTGTCATGTCATCTGTTGTTGCAATATAACCCCAATCCCATACCTCATGGAAGTTTCGTACTGGTAACTCAATTTTTGTTCCATCGCCATAATTGATGACATATGTAAATGCAGTTTCAACCCTATTCATAACACCCCATGCAATAGCATGAAGGAAATAAATATTACCTGCCTTTTGGTCTACACGAATTCCCTCTACCTTTGCTGGGTAAGGCATTTCATCAGCAGGTGCTTCTCCAATGCGTGTTGACTTCATCACTAGGCAATCACGGAAGCCATTCTGGTCATAACGAATAAAGTCCATTGGCACACCATTACACATTGTTATACCCCAAGGAGTATCCATAAGTGACTGCTGAGCACCTTGGTCTGTCCATCCATCTCTTCCATCACGAGCAACCTTATCTACGAACCTACGGTTCACTACCTTTCGTAAATCAAGCTGATGTATTTTATCTGGATTTACTGTAAATGCTGGCTTTAGTGCTTCACGTCTTGCCTTTTCTGCTTCGATGCGCTCCTTACCTGCTGCAATTGCTTGATCAGCTGTCATAGGGGCTAACCAACGAGAATTTGCACCACCAAAGCGCTTCTTTAGTAATTCAAGATTTCCGCGAACAAAGATTTGAGTACCACCCTCTGTTAAATCAATTACATATGAGCCATCAGCTGCTGGCTCTATCACTTGTCTAAATGCAACAAATGGTGCATAGCCTTCTTTAATATTTGGATCTGGACGATTCCAAACGCGAATTAAGGCATCCCCAGGCTTCGCTACAGAAGCTGGCTTAAAGCGAATTACTCTGCCACCCATTGTGCGAGGAGAAATAATCCAACCCTCCAAATCTCCACGCTTTGCTGGGGATATTTCAATACCTTGAATTGGTTCAGTGCTTGAGCTCAATGCATCAGTTACTAAAGAGCTCGGTGTAACATTAACTGCAGCTCCGTAGCTAGCTACCAAAGTACCAATTGACCCACCAGACATCTTTGCAGAAGCAAAAACAACCTTTCCTTTGCCATAATTTTTCTCAAAGAAAGCAGGCTTATCACCTATTGTGGCAAGCGTCTTCCAGGTTGCAGAAGCTTGAGCCTCTCTCCATGCTGAAGCCTGAAGCTTTTTATTGTTTATTGTTACCTCTGAGACCTCACTCTCAATGCACTTACCAAGTTCAATATCAACAAATGACTCGCTATTTGCTGCACCATACTCGTTTAAGCCCATTGTTTCGCCAACAAGCACTAGAACACCTCCTCGTTCTACCCAAGCCTTTACTGCTTTATTGACTCCTGGACGAACTGCATCTACTCCTGCTACAACAAGTACCTTGTAGCGACCTAAACGTCCTGTTGCACCATCTTCAACAATTTGATCTTCCCAAATTACATCTGGCAAAAGCTGTGCAAAATCAAGTCCTACAATTGCTTGATCAAACAAACGATATGATTGGTGTCCAGCGCATTGTGATAGACGCTCTGTTGATGAGGAGAATAAGACAGCAACCTCACGCTTCACTCCTCTATCACGTGGAGCAAAAAGCTCAGCAACATCTAGTGCATCAAGCTTTGCCTCGCGAATTCCACGAAGAGCCTCTGGCTGAACATTATTTAGATTTAAGAAATTATATGATGACTTTTGTAGACGATTCCACTTAAATGCATATGAAATATTGTAGCCACGCTGGAACTGATCTAGATATGAATTTCGTATTGAATTTTCACTACAACCAATATACATTTCTGAGTCAACAATTGGCTTACCATCTGCTAGGCCACGAAGCATATGTGCTTCCATGATGCCACGACCACCTGTATGAGAGCAAACAACATCCATGTTTTTATAGGCTGTATACAAATCAATTCCACGAGTACGAATAGTTGTAGGCTGGAAGGTTGCTAAAGCCTCTGAATCAACCTTTGTGTGAACAATTTTTGCACCTTCTGTTAGAAGCGAAGCAAAAGCCTTCTCCATAAACTTTGTGTACTCTACTAAAAATGCTGTAGGATTATCATTTTTGCCATAAGCTGCTGCAACCTCATCAAAAGATGCATAACGTTTTTCTGTACCAAATTCAGATTTAGTCCAAGCAGCATTTAGCTTTTCAATTGAGCCATATTTTTTCTTCATTGCAGCTGCGAAAGCCTTCTTTGTATATTCAGACTCATCCCAGCAAGCAGGTTCATTCATTAGCTCATAGCACCAAGGGCGAGCACCTACTGCCTTAGCCCAATTGTAGGAATCAATACATGCTCCTTCCCACATATGCTTCCAAATACTACGTCCCTCTGGATGCACAATGCTCCAAGGCACCCAATGCTGTGAGCCTTGTGTCCAAGCTGCGCTCGACAAGCGTCCTGGAGCACCAAGCTTTGCACCACATTCTGCATGATTACATATGCTACCATTGGCACCTTGCTTTTTGCATGGCTCTGGCTTCACCTTACTATCTGGATTTACAGGTATGTCAGCATGCCAAATTGAACCATGAGCCCACTCTGAAGCTGTGATATCAACATACATTGATAGTCCATTACCGATAGTAATGCCATAAAGAGGATCTGGCTTTGCCCAAACATCACCTCTTGTCCAAGGGCGATAATATCGCTTCATCCAATTTAGAGGTGCATAGAAGCCACCTGCATCCACACCAAGGCGCTGTGCTGCTTCATAATCTGGCATACGATTATATAGCCACTCTAATGGACCGAAATTCTCCTTTGCATTGTTTACTCCCCACTGTGTATCACCATACCACAACACTGCTGGCAAATATCTAGGCTTACCATCAACAAGAAGAGAGCCATCCTTTGCAATGGAGAAGCCCTTACCATTAGGAAGAAGCTCGGAGCTTGGAATCTCATTGTAAGGGATAAATGGGTCGCTCTTTGGCATTTCTGCCGAAAGAGCAGCACCACTAACTAGAACAAAAGCTACAGACAAATTTCTATAAAGCGATTTCATAATTTTAAGTTTTCAGTTAATTAATATATTTATTGCATGATTAATGAACAATAAGTAGTGTTCCTAGAGGAAGCTTTGTTACTGTGACAGCATAAGAGCCATCAGCCTGAGGAACATTATATTGAACCTTATAGCCATCTGATACACTTGAGAATTCTCCCGCCAACATTCCCTCGTGATATGTAATAATTGGGAAAAACTTACCTATCTCAATCACACCAGAATTATCAACCTCTAGCTTTCCAGCAAGGTTCAACTTTAGGAATTTATTTGCTACAGCAGTTTCTGTTGCATTTAATAAGGTTGATGTTCCATCTGAATTAATTGAGGCAATAAATGTTCCTCCCTCTCTAATTTCAAAGGAATTAAGCATTTTGATGTCACCCTGTGCCTGGTAAGAAAGCTTAATTTCACCTCTACGCGCACCATCATATTCAACAAGACCAGGGCAGAAGATACCTTTATTTCCAACAACTACAGAACCTGTTACTGTGCCATTAGTTACTGAGAGATAATCTTCCTCGCTCATCTCGCCTAGCCAAATATTACAGTTCCATTTATTTGATCCATTGTATTTGTAATCAACATAACCAACACCAGCGATACCACCATAATTAGCCTTTATATTTGAGGAATCAGAGGTTACTTTATTTCCCTTTAACTCAATAACGGCAGTTGGAGACATCGTTTTTCTAATGTAAAAATCTCTACCAATTTCTAGAGATACAATGCCAACAAAATTTGAATAATGTGATTTATGTGCCCAACCTATGTTCATTGATTCATGAGAAAGCATAGGCTTTAGCATATCAGCATTGCCTTCTGTGGCAAAATCAACCTTGACGCGAACATCTGCATTATTGGTTTGATCACTAAGTACATTTGGACGAGCGAATTTAACAACACCATTTTTTACCTCGCAACTCCACAAGGAATTATCTCCCTCGCGAAAAACACCAGACTTAACAGTTATTGTATATCCACCCAAGTCAAGACTTGCTCCGCTAACAATTAAAGCATTAACTGTTACATCATTTGCTAGCGTTGTGCTTACACTAATACAGACATTATCTGTTTCTTCTGCATCAACAAATGTATCCTTCATTGTTGACTGAGGAATTCGCATTATTACACCATTTTCTAATGTACAAGCTCCTCTACCGTACATTTGATCGCTATTTTTTCCTCCACCAATTTGGAAATTTGTGAGGACAGGAATCTTTGAAGTACCGTCTTCTAGAGTAGCATCTCCACCTACCATCTCAATTCCTGATACATCATCAAATGCTACATACCCACTCCTTACTGCAACAACAGGTACACCAGAACCATTTACTGCCTCAAATGACGTAAAACGAACACCTTTTTGTGTGTACTGGCTATGTGCGACAAGGCTTGGTCCACCGACGAGCTTTAATTTACCTAGCTTTAGCTCATCATTGTTACCATAAATAGCACCACAATAAAGAGTTGCACCAGACACTAGAACAATGTCTGTTACTTCTGAGGATGCAGGTTCTGCCTTTGCCTCATGCTGAAGAACAAGCTGCTTAAGCCCTGCAAGATCTTTTATCTTACTTTCAAAAACAACCGAATCAAGAACAAGTGTTCCGCCACCCTCTCCTGACAAAGTGACATCACCAGAGATTATTCTTGCAGAACTTAATGAGGAACTACGGAATATGTGCTTACCAGCTGAAGATATTGTGATATTCGCTAGATTAACATTGGAATCAAGTATGATTTCACTTTCCTCTGCTCCAATTATAATTGAGCAACCATCTGATGGATAGCCAGCAGAGCCAGCCTCTGTTGTACTCCATTTTGATTTATCACTCCAGTTACCAGAGTTGCCAATCCAAGTATATGTGGCAGTGTCTGCCACGGAAATACTTTTTACTGGTGTTTCATTTACCCAAACAATATCATTATATGTAGTTGTTACTCTAATTGAGCAGCTATAGCTACCAGGAGTCAAAAGTAAGGAGTCAAAAGTAATTATTCCATTTTCTGGCATTTCTGTAAGCCCGTCAATAGTTTGTACAACCTCAAGACTATCAGCAGTAGAACCAATCAAAAGCTCTACCTTAGTTGCTCCTATACCCCATTGCAAAACTTCTGCAGAAACTGACAATTTGCAATTTTCTGTAGTTACAGAGAATGCATCAGATACGACTGTTGATGCCTCAACAATAAATGAACCAGTATCAGACCACACAGTTTGTGGAGTTTCAGCATCGTTAACGAGCTGAAATGCGTAGTAATAAGTTGCAGCAGGTGTTAGGTCTGTAATAATAGCGTTAATTTGACCTTTTTCTGTAATTGTACCTAAATCAATAAAATCACAATTTTCATCAATAGTACTATCTGTGCTATAGAAAAGCTTTACATCCACAGAGCTTGCTCCTGTCCCAAGCTGAGTTAAAACGCCGGTAATTTCTGCTTGTGTGCCAGACTGTACGCAATCAGCTACTCTAAAGCTTAGAGGCACATCTCCTCCTAAAGCAAATGCTCCGTCTGAATAAAGAAATTCTTCTGATGTCATTGTATCATAGCAAGCCTTAACCCAATCTGGTGACTCAGCAGTTGCATGAAGGCGAAGCTCATCAAGCTTACCATTCCATATATTTCCACCTGTGCTTACACATGCGATGTGCATTGGCTCTGTTGGCTGTACAACCTGATTTAAGGTCTGAGCCTTTTCACATACACCATTGATGTAAAGGCGGGCTGTCTTGTCTGCCTCAAACACAGCAGTCAAATAAACCATCTCTCCGCCAGGACCCTTATCATCAAGATATTGGAATTGACTTTGAGCACTTGAACCGACAGTAATCTCATTTATTTGCTGTTGGATTGTTAGCTCATATCCCTGTTTGTTTGTCCAACTAGACATTGTTGAAAGAATGCGTGCATAGCTATTTGCTCCACCATCATACTTTGCCCAAACAGAAATAGAAACTGTTGAACCGTCTCCAAGAGCACTCCATTTTGCATCATTTGAATATTCTGCCCATGCTGTTCCTGCTGATTGCCAGCACTTACCAACTGCACCATCAGTGGTAAAAGAAGGATTACCTTGCAATTTGGAAGGAACTAATCCTTGAGCGGATTCCTTTGTGTCTTCAGCAAAATGCCAAACAGCACGATACCCTGTCTCAGTCCATACCGTGGAAGCATCTACAGCTGGAATTGAAGAAACATCTTTCGCACCATAATACATTGAAAATGCTGTGCCATTCCTAGAAAGCGTTGGAAGCATAACCCAAACATACGATGTTCCACTTGCATCCCATGAATCAATTTCGTGTGGAATTAAATTTCCATTTGCATCTGTAAAACGCACATCTGAGCCATCCTCTGCACAATCCAAATAATTAAACCCAATAGGTGCATCATTTGCAAGCTTTACAAGCACAGGAAAATTATTCAAGGTTGTCGTTCCAGAATAACCTGAAACAGCAAAATCTACCATCATATTGAATGAGGAAGAATCAAGCACCTCAGACTGAGCAAATGTCGCCAGTAGAGTACAAATTACTGAAGTGATTATTTTTTTCATAGTTTATATCCTATCCAGTTAATGTTATTTTTTGAAAATTATTTTTTAAAAATCTGCTGATGATATTGACCATCCTTATAGCCACGACATGTTCCTAGTGGAAGATTTGCTCCATTGACAACATTCCAGCCTAAATCAAGATCAAACCATGCATAGCGGAAGGCAAATGCTTCTTTAACATTAGGGTGAGTAAGCTCAATTGTGTTACCTGCGATTTTTGCATTAGCATAATAGTAGACCACACCTTCCTTTGTTTTGCCATTTTCATCGGTAGTGCTTTCAACCGGTCCACTAAGTTCAAAGCCTTTTGGAGCCAAACCATCGCGTGTTTTCAAGCCTTTTGCATTCTTTAAATGTATAATACACTTGCTTCCTACCCACTCGACCTTTTCTACCTGAGGAGAAGAGCCCTGTATTGACTTGCCATAGACATTTTGTAGTGCCCAATTTGCATAACGAGAACCAACCTCCTCCTTACGGATTGGATGAATATCTTCCTCACCTAAATCAAGAAGTGAAATTGTGTCACAGTCTGGTAAAAATGTTGCTAGCTCATTAAGCTCTCGACGCATATCAGCATTTACTGACCAAGTTGGAGAATCTGTCTCACCATTTTTCATGCGCTCCACAGAATTTGGCTTAGTATCAAGCTTATGAGGGCAAATCTCGGTTATAAGCACAGGAAGCTTATCCTTGTATGTAAATTGTGCTCGCCAACCCTCAACAAGAGTCTTAAAGTATTCCTTATATCTTCCATTTCCTAAATCACTGCAGCCTTGATACCACACAACTCCCTTAAGAGCCATTGGATAAAGAGGATTCACAAGTCCTGCATCCATTGTGGTTGCTGAAAACATGTTTATTGAGCGAGCATCCTCTGGTTTTTGTAGCTCTGGATACTTCCAAAGATTATTAGGTAATGGTTCCCCAATACAAGCCTTAAACTTTAACTCAATTTCATTATCCAATTTTGGCCACAAGCATAGCTTTACAGGTTTTAGCATTCCACCTGGTTTACCATTTGAAGCCCCCCACACCTTATAGCGGATCGCAATCACATTTGTTCCGACAACTCCATGTTTGTCAATTGGGCAGCCATACCCATGATTTGGATTCCCAGAACCACCAAATGCAACTCCATTTAAATATGTCAAATCATTTCCATATGATTCTCTATACTGAACACACCACGGTTTCTTTAAATCTGCTTCAGTAAGTGTGAATGTAGCACGAAGCCAAACATCTCCCTTAAAGCCTTCATGGAAAGGATCTACCTGAAAGCCCCTGCCATCAATTGTAATAGGCTTCCAGCTTTCATCCTCCACAAAATCTGCATCATGTAGAGATGGCTTTGTCTTTACAAAATTGCTTGCTGGGTCAAAACGCTTATTCCACTCATAAATTTTCTTTTCATAAGCCTCAGGACCTCCCATGCGAACAAAATTCATCCAACGCTCATGCCAAAATCCAGCTATATTCTTAGCATGACCAGTGCCATTATCCTTTGCCCATGCTTGAGAAATCCAGCAGTCAATTTTTGTAGCACCCCAAGAAGCATTAACTAGTCCGATAGGAACATCTAGCTCCTGATTAAGCTTGTAGCCCATCCAATAAAGAGCCGCTCCATTCTTGCGAATAGAATCAATTGTTGAGGTCTCCCACTTGATACCTATAGCATCTGCGCGTGGAGCAGGGGCATTTCTATTATCTCCATCATTCATCAAAAGTGTGCGAATATATGGATTTCCCTCTGCCTTCTTTAGGAACTCCTCTCCTCCTATTGGTAATCTTCCATAACCATTGAAATCATAAGCCATATTTGACTGACCACAGCCAAACCAAACATCACCAAAAAGCACATTTGTAATAGAATGCTTCTCTGCTCCACATATAGCAGTAATTGTAGATGGGCGCTTATTTGCTTTTTGAGGAGGAAGCTTTATTTCCCAGCGGCCATTCTCATCGATCTTTGTTGTACCTACCTCTCGATTATTAAGTAATACCTTAACTGCTTTACCAGCCTCACCAAAGCCCCAAACAGGAGCAGCAACCTCTCGCTGAATAACCATATTGTCTGAACAAACCGCTGCAAATTTAAATTCTTTTGCGATTATAAAATTAGCTGTAGTAGCTAATAAAGAAATGATTAAAATTTTTTTCATTCAAATATCCTTTTCTAGTACAATTTGTACTACGCTTACATAGTATCAAGTAATTACTGGCACAATATTTGGTTCTTCATTTACTAATATTTATAGCAAAAAATATTTTTCTTTTTAATTCGAAACTCATAAATCCATTTTGATTTTATCCACAAGTTTTTGTGATTTTTAATTTCAGTGTTGCTAAAACAGTTACCTTTTTTGTAAAATAGCACTATGAATAAATCAAGAAACCCAAAGGATTTTTGGATTACAATTACAGACGGCAACAACCTTTTTGATGCTGAATTTAGAGCTGGAGCCATGGCAAGAGCCTCAGAGCTTGGGCTTAATCGCATTCGCATTGAGGGGTGCGAAACCATTCTAGCAAATTTAGAAAGCTCAGAAGCTCTTCGGGAAAGCAATTTAGCCATTATTTGCCACCTTAGGGATAAAAAACTCCTAGATTTTATTAAGCAATACAATATTCCAGCTATTCTTCTTGGTTTTTCCCAGCATAATGCGGATGAATATATCATACCATCTTGCTCAACAAACAATGAAGCCATTGCACAAATAGCCGCAGACTATTTCTACGAGCAAAATCGCTTTGCTTCCTATGTTTATGTAGATGCTTTCACAAGTCCAGATTGGGATTGGTGGACAAAAATAAGGCGTGAGAGCTTCCAGAGAACTCTTCAAGAGCATGGATTTAACGATTCTGTTTACCACCTAAATCTGCTAGACCTTCCTCCTCAGGACGATGCAAAGCGCTTTCTAAACAACATTAAGGACATCCCCAGACCAATTGCAATCTTTGCTTGTAATGACCGAGTTGCTCGAGAGATTGTCACATTCTGCGACATAGGCTCACTTCATGTACCAGACGATATTGCTGTTTTAGGTGTAGATGATGAAGTATGCATTTGCGAAAATGCGCCAACATCAATTTCCTCTATAAAGATTGAGCATCATAGGTTGGGGCGTATTGCCATAAATCTCATGCACGAGATGATTGAATCTGGCAATTACAACGTAAATCGGAGAATACTTTGCCCGCCAGTGCGTGTGGTAGAAAGAAATTCCACAAGCCGCCAAGAGCCCAAGGATCATCATGTTGCCCGTGCATTAAATTACATCCGCACTGCACACATAGACCTACTCAATGTAGAAAATATTGTAATTGCAAGCGGTTCCTCCAGAAGCTATCTCCAGAAGCACTTTAAGAATGAAACTGGAAGAACCATTTTAGGGGCTATCCACAATCGACTTCTTGAGGATGTAAAGCGTATGCTTGAAGGCACCAACAAACCAATTTCTGAAATTGCAGCTATCACAGGGCTCGTGTCTTTTTCAAGTCTTTGCACCCTCTTTAAACGCAAATACGGCATTTCCATGAAGGAATACCGTAACAAGCAACATAATTGTTAGCCATTGCGTCCTTTACGTCTCTACGTCCCTTCTTCGCACTTATTGCTTACGCTTAACACGGACACACATAGTGTGATTTTTACGGAGGACAAGGGAGGACTATGCTAATCGTTGCACTTGTTGCTTACGCTTAACACGGAGACGCGGAGACGCGAAGAATTGTGCAAGCAATAATAACCCCAACACCTCTCCGTGCCTCCGAGCCTCTTTATTCTCCGTGTTTCGCCGGGGGCCACAGCGAGAGCGTTTAAATCGTTTTACTCATTGCTTACGCTTAACACGGAGTACGGAGGACAAGGGAGGACTATGCTAATCGTTGCACTCGTTGCTTACGCTTAACACGGAGACGCGGAGACGCGGAGAATTGTGCAAGCAATCACTACAATTACCCCAGAACCTCTCCGTGCCTCCGTTCTCTTTATTCTCCGTGTTTCGCCGAAGGCCAAAGCACTAGCGACAAATCCCTCCATCCGTGTATCACTTATCCGTGCATATTTGTGCTCATCCGTGTTCGCGCCGCAGGCAGGAGCACGCCAGTGCTTTCATCCGTGTACGGCTAGCGCTCTAGTTTTTCGTCTGCCCAACCAACAAGATTTCCCTTAACGGAATCAAAATTTACGCCGATAATATAGATATCGCGCTCGTCAAGAAGATACTTTTTAAAGTATTCCTTAGCTTTAATCTGCTCCAATGCTGTTGGGTCATTATCTAGCTTAAATTCAAAAATGTAGATTGCCTTCGGCGTTTGAACAACAGCATCAATGCGTCCATCATTTGTCTCGGACTCTGCCTCAATATATACGCCAAGCAAACGGAATACCGAAAAGAATATCCCTTGAAAATTTGCTTCTTGCTTCTTATGAACATCATACGGTATTCCAGCAAAAAATGACTCCATAGCCTTACGGAGCCTCTTCAAATCATTCTTTACCAAGCTTGTAGCAAATTCAGACACAAACCTTACACCATCAGTTTGCGTTTTCCCAGCATAGCTATTTAGAATATATGCACTAAATGCAGATGTAACCTCTGTATTTGGGAAATCAAGATAATACCAAGTTTCTCCAAAGCGTTCCTCAGTGCCTTTGATAGTAACATAGCCCGTTTGAAGAAGCAAAGTCAGTGGATCAATATTGTCAATTTCAAATGCATTAAATGTGATTTGTGGAACTGGCTCCTTTAATGACGACTCAAAATCAAAATTCTTTTGCTTTGCCAATTCCATCAAGAAGGATGGTGTACCAGTTGAAAACCAATAGTTATTGAATTTTCCACCACTCTCAAAGAACTTAGCTAGCGACACTGGATTATAAACAGTCTTCGCATTTTCTTCAAAGCGAAAACCATTGTACCACTCTTTTATCTTTGCCTTAAAAGCATCAATATCCTGACCATTAGCGATTTCTGAAATCTTATCGGCAAAGTTCGCCTCTAACTCTTCCTGCGTATAGCCAAACATAGTGGCATAACGAGCATCCATCGTAATGTCTGTCAAATTGTTTAAATCTGAAAATAGTGACACATGGCAGAATTTGCTTACGCCTGTAACAAACAGAAAACGTTCTTTGTCATTTCTATCCTTTAGAACGCTATAAAAGCCTTTTAGGCATTGCTGAATGTCTTTTATATTTGGCTTTGAAATATTATCCAATATAAGTTTATCATATTCATCAACCAAAATAACAACATTTGCTTTTGCTGATGCTATATCTATCAATTTTCCAAATGCCGATGAAGCATCTTGAGCTTCGGGAAGATCAATAGCAAGATATTTTGCTGCCATTCTAATTTTATCAAATAAATAGGCATCAATGCGCTCAATAGTATCATTTATCGGATTATAATCACCAAAGCTCAAATGAATAACTGGATACTGATTCCAATCATACGGCTTATCGTAAATTGCAAGACCTTGAAAAAGCTCTTTCTTTCCTTCAAAGACTGCTTTCAGAGTAGATACAGTAAGTGATTTACCAAAGCGACGAGGACGAGAAAGAAAATACATTTCCTTAGCAGGTTTAATCAACTGCCAGATGTACTCTGTCTTATCAACATACAAGAAATTTCCTTGTATCAAATCTTCAAAATTATATACGCTACTGGTAATATCTTTCATTGCCCTTACTCCTAATTGCGTAATATACAATATATTAGCCCTTTTTTCAATGAAAAACAAAAATCACTCGAGCGTGATGCACGTTCCGCCAAAGGGACGCAGAGACGCGGAGGTCGCAGAGGTCGCAGAGCCGTGACACCGGAAAAACACTAGCGGAATGAGCTTTGCCTTGGATATTGCTTCTCTTTCGAAGCAATTTGGCAAACCTCATCCACTAGTGTGCTCGCCCAGAAGACTATTAAGATGCGGAGGCAATGCATTATAATGAATGAAGAATGAAGAATGAAGAATGATGAATGATGAATTCAGGTAGAGTTGAGTGGTTTTTTCTCCTATCTCGCGTCTAATTGTCTTTTAGTCTCACGTCTAACATCCCTTTTTCGCACTTATTGCTTTTGCCTAACACGGACACGCATAGTGTGATTTTCACGGAGGACAAGAGAGAATTGTACAAACAATAATTCCACTAGAAACCCTCCGTGTCTCCGTTCTCTTTATTCTCCGTGTTTCGCCGAAGGCCAGAGCACTAGCGACCATCAGTTCTCTGCGTCCCTTCTTCGCACTTCTAGCCACCACGTGCAGCAGCTCCTTATCTTTGCCTTCTTGTGGGCGAACACACTAGCGCTTGGAAGTTGCCTTTGCGATAACAGGAGCAAAACAAGGCAACGACAAGCGGTAGTGTTATCATCGATACCACCATACAAGCCACCACGCAAGCCCTGCGTCCTCCGCGTCCTTTGCGTCTCTGCGTCCCTTTTTCGCACTTTTAGCCACCACAAAGTCAGGAGCGCTAGCGACAAATCACTACATCCGTGCGAAAACAATTGAAATGCTAGATAATAAAGAGTAATATATTACATATATTTATTTGGTAATCGTGTTTTTAAATTTAATATTAGGAACTATACATACATGAAAAAACAGTTTAAGCATCCTGCAGACATTATCGTTGAGTATATGAACCGCATTTATACTCATGGCATGACAACCACATCTGGTGGTAACCTCTCTATTATTGACTCTGATGGCAATATGTGGATTAGCCCAGGAAGTATCGATAAGGGCACACTACGTCGCGAGGATATTGTTTGCGTAAAGAAGGACGGCAATATTTGTGGCTGCCACAAGCCTTCATGCGAATATCCATTCCACTTGGCTGTTTACAAATTACGTCCAGATGTAAAGGCTGTGCTACATGCTCACCCACCAGCACTTGTTTCCTTTAGTATTGCAGCAAAGACACCTGAGCTTGCAACAATGCCACTTTTCAAAGAAATTTGTGGATCTGTCGGCTTCGCAATTTATGATATTCCTGGCAGCTCAGAGCTAGGTGATAAGGTTGCAGCAGAATTTGCTAAGGGACACAACACAATTCTTCTTGAGAACCACGGCACATGCTGTGCTGCTGAATCTATGGAGGAAGCATTTAAGCGCTTTGAAACTCTTGACTTTGCTGCTCGCACAATCAGCAATGCAATTGCTCTAGGTAAGCCAGCAAAGCTTGCACCAGCAAAGCTAGATAAGTATTTTGAAAATAGAAACACAGGCTTCACAACACTTAAGAAGCACGTTGTTTCTTCTGCTGAGCAGGATGCACGCCGCCAGCTAGAGGCATTCACAAAGCGCGCTTATGAGCAGTTCCTATTCACATCAACAAGCGGAACATTTGCTGTGCGCGTTGATGACGATAGCTTCCTAGTAACTCCTGCTTGTCTTGACCGTGCAAATGCAACAGCAGCAGATTTTGTTCTTGTTAAGAAGAATGCAATCGAAGAAGGTAAGACACCTGACCGCTTCACATGGTTCTTTAAGGAGATTTTTGAGAAGCGCCCTGACATCAGTGCAATCTCAATGTCATCTCCTCCATACATCATGGGCTATGCTGTAGCTAATGCTCCATTTGATCCACGTGTAATTCCTGAAAGCTACCTACAGCTTCGTGAAATGCCAACCTTCCCATTTGGTGCTCAATACACAAAGACAAAGCAGGTGCTTAACACTATCTCTCAGCGCAACCCTGTTGTTATGTTCAACAATGATTGCATGATTACAATCGGCAACAACATCCTTCAGACATTTGACCGCATGGAGGTTGCTGAGTATAGCGCAAAGGCAACAATTGCCGCTCAGGCTTTTGGTGGCATGACACCAATCAATGAGAAGCAGGTTGCTGACCTAGTTAAGGCATTCAACCTAATTCCATAAATTTAATTTTCAAAACATAGTATTCTTAAAATTAAACCTCTATATAGCAAAGCTTTTGAACATTGTTATATAGAGGTTTTTAACAACAAAAACAAACGAAAATTAAGCTATGAAAATTCATGCAGATTATCCTGGTGGCAATATCAAAGTAATTAGTATTGATGGCGACACAGTTAATGTTGAGAATGAGCTAAGAACAACCAAGGAAGATTGGTTCTATTTCTCTTTTTGCGTTGAAGGTGCAGAAGGAAAAACACTTACCTTCAACTTTGTTAACGGAAGGAATAGAATCGGCTACTGGGGTCCTGCAATCAGCTATGACTATAAAGCATGGCACTGGCTTGACATTCCTAGCGCCTCTACCCCATTTAGCTTTACCTACACCTTTGGTCCAGATGAAAGCAAGGTTTATTTTTCCCAAGGTATTCAATATATGCCAGAACGCTTTGATGCTCTAGCTGAAGAAATTGGACTTGTTAAAGAAAAGTTTTCTTTAAGCCTAAAGGGTCGCCAAATGTATTCCTATACACTTGGAACAGGAGAAAAAGAAGTTATACTTACTAGCCGCCATCATGCTTGTGAAGCTACAGGCACATACATAATTGAGGGTGTGCTTAGAGAGCTAAGTGAAAAGCATCAGGATTTTCTAAAGAAGTGCAAAATATTTACTGTTCCTTTTATGGATTTTGATGGTGTTGTTGATGGAGATCAGGGCAAGGGAAGAGTACCTGATGGTTTTGATGTTGTACATGACCATAATCGAGATTACATCGATAAGCCATTCTATGACGCTTGTGATAAAATGCAAAAGCGTTTTGAATCAAATTCAGAAAACATTCTAGGAGTTATCGACTGCCATTCCCCTTGGATTTTTAGTGGCATCAACGATAAAGTTTTCGTAATACACCGCGATGATGTTGGCGACAAGATAGTAAATTTCTCAAAACTATTTGTTGAGGAATCAAAGGAGCTACCATTCCGCCATCATGAAGAAGACTTCTTCCCTGCTAATACTCAATGGAATAGTGATTTGGGTCCAAAATGTATTACATCTGTTGTTAAGCGAGTACCAAATTGTAAATTTGCGTTTACACTTGAAACTGCATACTATGGTACAGAGGGCAACAAAGCCACACAGGAATCTATTCCTCTTCTAGGCAGAGCACTTGGTAGATCAATCGTAAAATCTCTTTCATAAACTTCTAAAAAAAAGGAACCACTATGACAAAAAATTCTTTTAAAAGCTTTGCATCCCCTGCAAATTCACTTCGAGCAGCACCATTCTGGGCTTGGAATTCAATTATAACAAAGAAGGGCGTAAAAGAAGAAATCGCTGCCATGAAGGAAATGGGCTTTGGTGGTTTCTTTATGCACTCACGCGTGGGAATGAATGTTCCATACCTTTCAGATGAATGGTTTGATAGAATCAAGGATTGCATCGACGAGGCAAAGAAGCTTGGCATGGATGCTTGGCTATACGATGAGGATCGCTGGCCAAGTGGTGCTGCTGGTGGCTTTGTAACTCGAGACAACCCTCGCTATCGCTGCTCTGCTATAAATTGGTGCTTCTATGATGAAAAGCACCCCGCATCCCTACCAGAACATGAAATACTTGCATACTATGCTGTTGTTCCAGTAAATAAAAAAGAGGTTATTGGGAATGAAGCTGCAGAGTTTGGTGTTTCTTGGCTTTTCAGAAAGAATCCAAATCTTGTCTCCGGCATAAAAAAATATCGCCGTGTGAGCGACCCATCAAAAGCAAAATTAGCAAAAGATGAGATTCTACTCTGCTTCTTTAGAATATTTCAAACTCCAAACACTTGGTATAATGATGCAACATATATTGATGTGCTAAACAAAGAGGCGGTTGCATATTTTATAAACATAACTCACAAAGAATACTTTGAGAGATTTGGGAAAGATTTTGGCAAAGCAATTCCTGGCATTTTCTTTGATGAGCCAAACTTCTGTGGTGTTCCATGGACAGATGGTTTTGAGAAGTATTTCGAAGAAGACAATGGCTATGATGTTGTAAAAGCACTTCCTGAAATTTTATTAAATGTACAGGGCAAAAAGTTTTACTCATACCGATATGATTATTATAAAACCGTAACAAATCTCTTCACAAAAAACTTTGTAAAGCAGATTGGAGACTGGTGTAAGGAGCATAACATAAAGCTTACTGGACACATGCTTGAAGAGGATACTCTTTCCAAGCAAACACGTCAGGTGGGTTCAACAATGCGTTGCTACGAATATATGCAACTACCTGGAATGGATTTATTGACAGAGGCTTGGCAAGTATACGATACAGCAATACAGTGCTGCTCAGTTGCTCGCCAAATGGGCTACCGCCATCGCATTACAGAGACCTATGGTTGCACTGGCTGGGATTTCCCTGCAGAGGGCCATAAAGCACTAGCAGATTGGCAGCTTGCTCTTGGCATTACACTACGCTGCCACCATCTTGTGTGGTACACAATGCTTGGAGAGAACAAGCGTGACTATCCTGCAAGTATCTTTATTCAATCCCCATGGTACAAGCAATACAAAATGATTGAAGATACATACGCAAGAATTGGTGCATTGATGTATAATGGCAAGGAGCAGATTGATATTCTTGTTGTTCACCCAGTTGAGTCAATGTGGGGAATTAAGGACCACTTCCAGCACGACACAAGTAAGTCAAATCTTGCTCTTGACAATATGCTTATCTCCACTCGCAATAGCCTGCTTGGAGCAAACCTAGCATTTGACTATGGCGATGAGGACATCATGGCTCGCCACTATAGCGTTGAAAAGGAAGTACTGCATATTGGTCAGGCAAGCTATAAGGCTGTTGTAATTCCTGAGCTTACGACCATTAGAAGCACAACCTTAAAGCTACTAAGTGAGTTTGCTAAAAAAGGTGGCAGCGTCTATTACATAAACAAGATTCCTGAATACATTGATGGAAAGCCATCCAAAAAGGCAGCAGCTGCCTATAAGCTATTCACAAAGACAAGTGTTGCTAAGCTAGCTGACAGCGTTGGCAAAAAGCATCGTCGCATCTCTATTTACGATAAGAATGGCGAAATAGCACCTGCTTTATATCTTCTCAATGAGAGAGAAGACGGCACTGCACTATTTATCTGCAACACATCATCAGGCTTTACTGATGCAGAAAACATTACAAACCAAGAGAAGGTACGTGACAGGCATTTAGCTTATCCAAAGGCAAAGGTGGCTTTAAAGCATGAAAAATCAGGTGATGTTTATGAGTTAAATCCAGAGAGCGGGAAAATCACAAAGATAAACTACCGTTATGAGGATGGCACATACAAGTTTGATGCTCCTCTACTCCGTCTATCCTCACATCTATTCTTCATCACAGAGACAAAACCTGATGCCGATGTTCTTGTAGAACAAAAAGATTATAAGGAATGTAAGGGCGAAGAAAAGACACTTCCAACAGAAAAGCTTTCCTTTACAACAGATGAGCCGAATGCAATAGCACTAGACCACATCTCCAGCTACACAATCAACGGCAAAACAACAAACGAAGAGATTTTTGTTCTAAACTTTGCTGATAAATTGCGTGCAGAGATTGGGCTTCGTCCATTTGGCGGAGGAATGTGCCAGCCTTGGGTAACACGTGAGGACCCACCATCAAAGAGCTGCAGCTTCAGTGCCAACTTTGATTTTGAATGCAAGAGCACCCCAGCTGAAGATTGCATAATTTCTTACGAGCAATCTGAGATATTTAAGGTAAAGATAAATGGCAAAGCCATAAGCCGAAAATCAATTGGATACTTCATGGATCCATGTGTAAAGCAATTTGTACTTCCAAAGGAGCATTTCGTAAAGGGTAAGAACACAATTACAATTTATGGAGACTTCAATGACAAGTGCTCATCTATTGAGGCAATGTACATCCAAGGAAATTTCGGAGTAAATCTACAAGGTCAAATTGTAAAACCAGTCAAAAAGCTAAGCATTGGTGATTGGTCAAAGCAAGGTTTGCTCCAATACACAGGCAATTTGACATATCACATTCCAGTTCCATCAGAGCTATGCAAGGCTGGTGGCACATATAAGCTAAAGCTAGGCGAATGGAAGGGCTTTGCTCTACGTGTAGGCGTTAATGGTTCAGAGGGAACATTTGTTCCATGGCCACCATACGAAGCAATTGTTGAGCTAGAAAAGGGCAAGAAGAATGTAATCGACATTACTGTTTATGGCAATAGAAGAAACCTTCTTGGCCCATTCTACTATGAAAATACAGCTAAGACAATATGGTATGGTCCTGGCGAGATGAAGCGCCACAAAACAAATATCCGTGAATACCAGCCAATAGGCATATTGAGCGACTTAACAATCGTTAAGGTCAAGTAAGACATAGCCCCATGCAGCGCATGGGAGCGCTAGTGATGGCAGGCGAAGTTTTTTGAAAGGATTTACTAGATTTGTGCGGATGCTGCGGTGTGCGTGGTGCCTTGTGTGCTGCACGATTCAAACACTACCGCTTGTGAGTTGCCTTCCTCGTTGCTTTAACTATTGAAGCAACAAGGCAAACTCAAAGCGCTAGTGTGCTGGATGCACCAAGATTTGTTCCGTGCTGTGGCATTATTGCCGCAGTTGCGCTCTACGGGCGAATCCATTTCCCCATTAGTCCTGCTCTTATCTTATTAGTTTTGTAATATTTATTCTAATCAATAAATAGGGGCAAAATCTTCTATGCTAATATCTAAATCATCTTCATATTGTTCTAAATCATTTATCGAATTATATAGCTCTCTGGATTGTGGATGCCCTCTAAGCGTCGCCCTACATAGCCAATCTTTTGCCTTTTCCAAATCTCTTGAAACGCCTAAACCCATAGCGTAACAGCAACCTAAATTATGCATTGCATCAGCCACTCCTCCTTGACCAATGGCATAGGCAGCATCGCCCTGCTCGGCGGCCTTGCGATACCACTTCACGGCTTCAGTGTAACTTTGTGAAACGCCTAGACCTTTGGCATAGCAAGAACCCAAATTAAATTGAGCATGAGCATTACCCTGCTCGGCGGACTTACGAAACCAGTTTACGGCCGCACTATAATTTCCTTCATTATAATAACATACACCAACATTAAATTGAGCGTTTGAATCACCATCATTCGCAAAATCTATAAATATCTCTCGTGCTTCTTCATAATCTCCTCTATTAAACAATTCTTCTGCATCTTCGATTCTATTATTGTAACTGCAAGCATAAATATTATAGCCCACAATGGCTACAATAACAATAAATCCCAAAACTTGAAAAACTGGATTATCTTCTAGCTTATCACTCATTTTACTCTTTCCTATTACTAATATTGTACAAATATGAATTTACAATTGCTTCACCATTTTACAAAACTTATTTAGTGTCTGCCCAATAAAACCTAATTTTTAAAAGACGTTTTTTATTTTATACTAATCTTCGAGTGTTAGCAACGAAATTCGATCAAGATCTTCTCTCGGCTCTGCAAAATAATAAGCAAAAAAAGAATGGCTTGTGCCGAATAAATTAGCAACAAGTACGCAAAGTGATATTCTTGCTAATGTTGTTTCTGATAATTTGGTTGTAATCAATGCTGCTCTATAGCAACGCTTGCCCAAACTAAAGAAACGTTCTACTTCTTGACGGTCAATTTCGCACTGACGGTTCTCTTTCTTTATTTTATAATTGATTTTTGAATCACAAGATGGTCGACCAGGCCCTCTTCCGGAAAGTTTTATTCCATGCTCTTCGCAATATGCACGATTCTCCTTTGTCTGATAAAATTTATCAGCAAGCAACCCTTTAGGATAATGCCCAGTAATTGCTTTATATTGTTCAGTGGCATCTATTAATGTTTTGCCTTCGTTAAATGGTTCAAAAGATGTAGTGTCTAATCGAGCATGACCTTTTTCGTTAATCGAAACTTGGTATTTAACTCCAAATTCTACAGGAGCCTTAGCCTTGCCTCTTACTATTGGTCGAATATGAGGCTGACTAATGCTTACAATGCGATTCGGAATGCTATGATTGTTAGTCTCAAACATCTCTCTTTGTTGTGAATACAATAAGCGAATTGTATCTAATAAATCATAACATTGCTTGTTTTTTAGTGTAAGCCCACGATCAAGATAGTCATCTATATATTTTAAATTTCTGTTTATAGCACAAAGCAACTTATGAATCAACGAACGAATCTTCTTTGTGGTTTTCTTCTTTGATTTTGATACTGAGAGGAACTCTTTTCGAAGAGTTTTTCTATATGTTCGTGGCTTTAACGTGTCACGCGAATTTTTATACAAATAATCAATAAAGTCTTCTAATTTTTCTCTTCCCTCATTTAAAAGTGCAAAGTCTTGTGGATAACTAATATTTGCTGGACTACAGCTAGCATCCAGTATTAAATCTCCTAGATTTCCATTTTCTGTTGGTGTATCAGGTTTGTCATTTATATGCTCATTAGTTGGAGTTGAATCTTGTAGTAATTTTTCGTTTATTTCAGCTACAAATTCCATACTAAAACGCTTTCTTAATTCAGGAAGAACACCATGACGTAGTGGTGGTTTACTCTGGAAATTTTTTAACCCCATAAAGTATTGATAATAAGGACATTCGACTATTTTTCTTTCTAGTTCTCTGTCGCTGCATTTCTCTTTCATTTGTATGATTAAAGCAGCTAGTCCCATTCTACTATTAATTGCAGGTCTACCTTTTTTAGAAGGAAACAATTCTTTATATCTTTTTTCAATGAAATCCCAGTCAATTCTGTGAGCCAATACAACCCAACGATTGTCTGGAGATAGTTGAGTTCCACAAGACTGATTGAAGTCTTCAATTGTCATTTGAGTTAAAGTATTTTCTTTATACATAAGTTATCTCACTATAAAATGCAAACTTTTTTAAGATACCCCAGTTTTTGTTTGCATATTATAGCAAAATTTACATAACTATGTCATTATGATAAAGTTATTTATATTTTAATGGGCAGGCACTATTTAAAGATTTAAAGAAAAATATTCTACCCTCTAAAAATTTTAAACAAATATTTTATTTTAGTGGTGCAGAAGCAATCACTGAAAGCACACGTATATACCAAACCTTCTACTTCTTAATCCTAACCGCTTACCTAAATTCAACATCTAACTATCTAATTTTGGTCTGTCGTTGTTTTGGTAAATCATGGCGAATAATACCTATCACAATTGAAAATAGGTTAAGAATTTCGCAAATGATTGCACCAATTGAGAAGGATATAATATTATAGCTTAGCCATAGTGGTGAGCTAATTAATCCATATAAACGCACTGTCTTTGCATCAGAATAGCGGAAGCTAATTGTTGAAGCAACCATTGCAATTACAGGCAATAATTCAACAATGATATTCTTTAAAACAAATGGCTTGCCGAATAATAAAAATACAGTTGAATAAGAAAGCAAAAAGATTATACAAAAAACAACAAACCATACTGGATGCTTAGGGTTAAAGGTTTTCTCGTTTATAAATACAATCGCACGAAAAATTCCTATTGCATTTAATAGTGCCCCAGAATATGCGCCAAGCATAAAGAAATTAATCGTAAAAAAGGCTGAACCAATTAACTGAAATAATAAAACATTCTTCTTTTCCTTACATTGAAAAGACAAACATGTGATTACCATGGCAACAATGCCAATTATTTGTGCAAGGATATCCATTTAACACCTAATTCTTTTTAAGCAAAGCCTCAATTTTTGCTTTTGCAGCATCTGCTGTAATGCCGACAACCTGAAATATCTTCTCTCGTCCTGTGTCTCCTACGACAATAGAAACATTGCGAGCAGGAACATCCAAAAGCTCAGCCAAATACTTGCTGATAGCCTTATTTGCTTTACCATCCACTGGTGGCGCTTGAAGGCGAAGCTTTAATGCATTACCCTGCATACCACATACCTCGGTCTTAGATGCACGAGGCACTGCGTGTATGCTAATTCTGCAAGCATTTTCTCCCGATGAAACTATAAAATCTTTTTGCATAAATATCCTCTAACAATCACTCAAACCGAATGAGAATTTCATTTGAAGGTTCTTCTATAAAAAACATCATAAAACCAGGTTTTAATGATAACTTTATGGCACCTCTATGGTCAAATTCATACTCTAATGTAGTGTGATTCTTATCCTGTTTCTCTGCTAATAGCGAATAATTGGATAACTTGTCTGAAAAAATATGAAATTGTGTAAATTCAGCAAGACTTTGATCATAATCTAGAAATATATATGTTTGATTTATTGAATAATCATCAACAGTATGCTCTATTTTTATATATCTCATTGTCATTTCAAAACCGCTATTATCTGGCTCTTGTATTGAAACGACCTCAACACCATTGACATTATTTGTAACATACTGACTTATCGATCTATCTCGAATTACAAATTCTATACCATCAATTATGTTTGTTTCTGATGAACCAAAAGTAAAAACACATTCCTTTTCAATATAAGATATTTTATGTTGATTCAAATTGAACCTTTCAATAGCTGATGGATATATAGAAAAAGCAGCATGCATTATACCAAGATTGTATGGAGTAGTTGTTTCAAATACTGACATAGGTACCATTATAATGCTAGCATTATTAAACTCCGTATTATCATAAAAATGTTTCATACCTAAAGAGAAAGTCCCATCCCGATTTTCCTCATCAGGCCCTAAATAACGAGAAACATATGGTCTATGTGCTGAGCCAAAGTAAATATCAGTAAGTTGCAAATGAGCATTATCTTTAGCACTCATTGTAATAAAATAAGGTGCATCACGAGAAACAGAACCCAACTCATAAAATCTAGATTTAATACGACTTATATGGTTTAGATAAAGTTGAACAAAAAATTCTCGTTGAAGACTATATCGAGCCGAGGTTTCAAAATCTTCCTTCTGCTCTTGAGGTATAGTTATCCAGTTATCGCTTTCTGAAGAATCATTATCAATTACAATTAATTTAAGAGTAGAATTTTCAACAGATTCACCATCAACAACAAACTCATACTTATTTTTAAATTCTGTTGTTGATTGAACAACCTCGTTATACACCCAATTATTCCATTCCGAAAATAATTCTTGTTGAAAATATTCAGGTAATTCTCTCCACTCACCTGCTAACATTCTGTCTAACCAGGTACTTTCAAATGACCATACACCAAATATTGGATTATCTGCCACACAAACACCAGATGATTCACAGAAGAAGCTTCCCCATGCAATAATTCTTTTCTCTAGCAAAAATTCAAGGCGTATATCCCAAGCACGTGCCAAACTAAATAATGTACGACCAGAAGTTTCATCTAAACTAGCTACAGCATTTTCCCATGCATCCCTCGACGTGGGATCATTAATAACATCAACATCCTTTGCCTGAGCGGGATAAAGATTTGGTTCTAAAACATCAGCCCATACACACATACCATAAGATGCTAACCACTTCAATTGACTTTGAATTTCAATATTTTTTTGTGAGTTACTAGGAGCAAGGGTATCGAATTCTGGTGTATAACAAACTTAATTAACATTATTTCTTTTAAATTTGATCAATTCAGAAATGGTTAACTCATTGAAAGGAATAGACAAATCATCCCCTTCTTTATATGCACAAATTAATCGATTTGGCGTACTTCTACTAAATATTGTTTGATCAAAAACAAATATACTTGAAGCTTTGCTCTCATCTAACGCTTCAAGAACACCACCAAAGGAATGACAAGAGACTAAAACACTGATTAAAAAAATTGTTTTTTTTGAATTAAAAATCATAGAAAAACTCTTATCCTCGGTTTGGGGATCGCATAGTAAGAGCAGCGAAAGCACCTACAATTGCCCAAATTAACAATGTACTAAACATCAATATTCCTAATGCTGCAGACTCACCCTCTAATACACCAACACTTGAAAGCATTTCTTGAAGAATGTTCTCACGAACACCAACACCACCTGGTGTAATTGGTATTGCAGAAATAGTATTTGCTATTGGTGAAATAACTATTAAATCGCTAAATTGAAGTGATAGCTCCAAAGACTTACTTAAAATATAATAACATATTACATCAACACAATGGTTAAGAATAGATATAAAAAATGCACTACCAGTTGTCCATGGGTGTGTTAAGCATACTCGCATTGTTTCCCAAGAACGAACAACAACCCCAAGAATCTTTTCTCGTAGTCCACCCTCGCGACCCTTAAACCTATTGGCAAATTTACCCCAATCTATAACAACTAACATTATCAATGAAACTACAACCAAGAGAAATATAAGAAAAAACATATTTCTAAATGGGACTAACTCTTGATGAGCTCTAAAAAATGATGGACTACAAATGCAAATGATGGTTACAAAAAATATCAGCGCAACAAAACCTATAAGACGTTCTGCTGCTATGGAAGTCACGAATTCTGTTCGCTTCGTTGGATTTGTTTTAGCAACCCAAGATGCCTTAACAACATCTCCTCCCAAAGCACCAGGACCAAGCATATTACAAAAATGACCTATTGCATAAATTCTTATACAATCTCGATAACTCAATGTTAAATTCAATTTTCTCAAAAGAATGTACCATCGAGTAATACCTAAAAATAGCGAGACTGAAAAGAAAAGAATACCAAATAGAATATATATAGGCTGGTGCGAAAATGCAAAAGCAAGCTCTGAAGTAATAGCAACAATACCACCAGCCTTCTGTATAACAATATAAAGAAGAACGATTGCTAATGCAAATGCAAAAAATGCCAAAAACTTCTTCATCATCAAAATATTATGCTGCTGGTAAACGATATGCCGTAAATGCCAAACAAACAAATAATACCCCTAAAGCAATTAAGCTATATGCAAAAGCTTTAACTCTAATTTTTCTTTTAAACATCCAAAAGATTTGATTTCTTAATGTCCATGGCATTCCTGTAACAAACATACCCTCAACAACCATGATATATGCAAAGACTATCATTACATATCGCCATAATGAAGGATGCCATGCAGCGGAAGATAGTAAAGGTGTTGGCAACAAAACGAATAACCCACCTATTGCTCGACACATTAAAAGCTCCTTGCAGTAGATACAAGTTAGTACCGTAGCAACTACAAATAGGATTGGCAAATAAGGACGCAAAAAGAATACAAAACCTAATGGCATAACATATAGCCACAATGTAGCCCAAAACAACAGTATTGTTGTCAAAACATATGCAGGAATTTCGCATCTACAAAAAGCTATCCATGATTTCTCTGCCTTACGCATCAAAGCAGACACTCCTATAGCGACGCAAGCTAATCCTATAATTATCGCCAAAGCACTAAGTGCATCAATATCTGGTTTTAAGGTCATATACTTCTCAAATTTATTTAGTTATCAAAGCCCATCCAAAATACAAAAGTATCCGTTCTTGTATAATCATCATCTTCACCTAAAGAATGAGCGAAATCTAAGCGAACAGGGAATCCTGGAACATCAATGCGCAAACCAACGCCTACGCTATGAGCATATTCTGAGAAATCAAAATCATATGGATCCTCCCAAACATTACCAATATCGTAGAAGGTTGCAACACGAAGCATCGGAGTTAGTGGAATTGTGTATTCTACAGATGCACTTAAATATGTTTGTCCACCATAAGGGCGATGACGCTTCTTAGTGTCATTTTCACTAGGCAATAGCTTAGGACCAATATCACGATATTTATATCCACGTGTATCTCTTCCTCCACCTAAGAAATAACGGTTACCAATAGGTATTGTCTCATCATCAAAAGAATCTATAACCTTAGCATGTGCATAAAAGCTTAAAACATGACCCCAAGGAAGACTTTGATAATTTCTGAAATTAAAATCTAACTCATACATGTCATAATCACTACCTAAAGCAGAATTATATAACTTACCAAATGCTACAGCCCTAGTACCTGATGTTGGAATCATAGGATTATTACGCGTATCATAAGTCCAAGTAAGCTTCAACGAGCCCAATAAATATTTATCATCTTCATCAGAATATTTAAATGTCATATCTGGATGATCTGCAAAATAATATTCTCCCTCAAGAAAATCATCAAGAGAGACCTGCTCGATATTGTATGACAAACCTACACGACCGACCCATGGGACGTGTCTAGAGATTCCAATTGAACCACCTGCTCTTGTTTGATCATATTCGCTATACTCGCGTGTACGATAATAGCCTTCAATATTCAATGATAAACGTTTATCAAAAAGCCAAGGTTCGGTAAATGAAGCCTCTACATCAGTATTGTCTGAACTAGCAGAAATACTTAAGCGAGCCTTTTGGCCAGCTCCGCGGAAATAACCCCAATTGAACAAATCAAAGTTAGATTCAGATATTTCAAAGAAACCAATTAAATGATCAACACTAGAATAACCACAGCCAACCATTACACTACCAGTACCACGCTCTTCAACTTCGATAATCAAATCGCGTTCATTTGGATTCTCTGTAGGAATATCTGTATATGAAACATCAGAAAAATATCCTAAATTTTGCAAGCGCGTAATAGATCTATCAAGATATACTCCAGAATAAACATCTCCAGGATCAAGTAACAATTCTCGACGAATTACCTTATCCTTTGTTCTCGTGTTTCCTCTAATAACAATATCCTGGATCATTGTTTTTTCACTTTCTGAAACAGAAATTAGAAAATCCATAGTTGGAGCATCTAATGAACCAGATGGTATTGGAACAATTGTTACCTTAGTGTCAATATAGCCTAGTGAAGAATAATAATCGGAAACAAATTTCCTTGCATCATCAATCGCCACAGAAGAAGCAATCTCTCCTTTTTGTAAAGGAAGCTGTGCTGCAACCGAATTGGTATCAAGCAAGGTTATTCCCTCAAAATTAATACTCCCTACGGTATATTGTTGCCCTTCAACAACATTATATGAAACATAGATAACATTATTTGTTTGTACCTTGATTGGTTCAGACACTTTAACATCTAAATATCCTAATTCATGATATTGCTTGATTGCATCACTACGAACCAACTCTAAATCAAAATCTGAAACTTTTTTTTGATTAAACCAACCGGCTGGATTCCAAATTGAACGTTGACCACTATAACGACGTAAATCACCACTACCTATCACAGTATTGCCATGAAACTCTAAGCGAGCAACCTTAGTCTTTCCACCCTCAACAACATCAAAATGGACTTCAACATACTCTGGCTGTCCTGGAATTTCAACAATTCTACCAACAACTTTACAATCTCTATAACCATCTAAATTATATTCTTTACGAACCTTAATAGCCGCAGCATCAACAATATGCTGATCAACATATGTGCCTTTTTCTATGCCTGATGCTTCAATTGCTTGATTTGAAGAAAGATGATCAATACCATTAAAAACAGGAGAAGACATCAAACGATAACGTCCTTCAATCTCATATACAAGTAAAACGGTATTATCATCAACAAATTCACAAAATGAGTTTACCATACCGTAGCGTTCTGACTTTAAAAGAGTTTCAACATCAACAGCTACCTTTAAAGCATCAAATTCCATGCCATCTTGAAGGTAAACCATTTCCTTGGCAGTACCAATGTCGACTGGAACATCACCAATCTGGCGAATTTCTACTCTAGAAATTAAGGGCGTGTCTACAAAACCTTGTGAGAACAAAAAAGAGGCAAATAGAACAACAAAATTAAAAACAAAAAATTTACTTTTAAAATGCATACAAAAAACTCCAAAAAATTTGTTTGGATTATACCATTTTTCTGATAAAAACTCAATATCAACCATATTTTAACTATGTTGAAAAATGATTGTTTTTTAAAAATTAAAATAAAGCATAACCTCTTAAATTAGATTAAGCTATGGAATAAAACAATGAATTGTTGAAATTAAAATAATAGTCAAATAGTATGATTTCTACATTAAGTTTAATAAACCTAAGCGGTAAATGTATTTTTTTAGTTTAGTTTAATTTATTGAGAGAAAGCTTTTATCCAAGCCGTCTCCAAATATGGCCGAACCCGATCTGTAACCATACGGAAGCCAAAGAACTTAAGAACCTCTTTATAGATAACTTCCTTATCCGTAGTATGATAATCTAAATAAATCCCACGCATTGCAACAATTAGCTCTTCTGTAATTATGTTCTCTATTGTACGTGGAGGTTCTGGATTATCCTTTGCCATACCTCTAAAGCAGGTGAGACTTGCTGGAGCTTGTTCATCCTTTGCCCAATAAACAATTCCTTGCTCAGTATAATCTCTGTTGAGATTTAGAGGAATACATGAGCCAATTATTTTTGTAATTCTGTCACCTGGATGAGAAAAGCCCCATGCATCAGCAATTCTATCATTTAACAAGTTACTGGTTATAGGCCCTTCTTCTTCAACTAGCTCGTTGATTTGACGGGTAATAACAGAACAGCTTCCAGGTTCATAAAAGCGCTCTGTTGTCATCTTATATCGACGATCTGGCTTCCAAAGCTTATATGGAACACAAGATGCTTCACAAGACCCGACACTTCCTTTTGAAGTAATTCCTCCTTGTGTCAAGGTTTCCTCCTTAACAAAGGTCGGGGGAGCAAAGGTTGTCTTTCCGCCTGTTGGAGGAGTTTTTCCCTCCTCCACTGTATGCAAGAAATCAAGTAGTGCTTTTTCTGCACGCTGGCGATCATAGGTCCAATCCATACTCCATTCGCGACGCAATGTCCAACCAAGAGAACCCATTACTGAACAACGAATGTGATCTCTATCGCGAGCCGTACGTTGCTGAGCATAAACACGGCCATCACACTCAATTCCTGCCATGAATACATTTTCTTTATGTGGATGTACAACAGCAATATCTACCCTATAGCCAGACAAACCAACGCCACGCTCAACCTTGTAACCATTTGCTTTGATAAATTCAGCAATAGTTTCTGAAAGTCCCTCTGGTACAGCTGAGCCACCAGCCCTATCCACAGCAAAGGTTGCGCCCTTCTCAGCATAATCCAAGAAGCTCTTCAAATGCTCTGCACCACGAGCTGCCGTGCGATTCGTATCGATATCATAGCCATGAATTGAAGAGAATACTACTACCATGCGCTTAGAGCGTGTAATTGCAACATTAAGTCTGCGCTCTCCTCCTACTCTATTCAATGGACCAAAGTTCATTGAGAACTTTCCTTCCTTATCCTTTGCATAGCAAATTGAGAATAGGATTACATCACGCTCATCACCCTGAACATTTTCAAGATTCTTTACAAAGAATGGCTCCTCACCATCGTCCATAAAGTACTTATCATATTCAGGACGCTCTGCTCTACGCTTATCAATAATATCTTCAATAAGATCCTTCTGAGCCTGGCTGAAGGTTACAACACCAACACTGCGTGGCTTGTCACCAAAGGCATCAAACAGCTCGAAAATGTAATCAACAAGAGCCTCTGCCTCACGGAAATTTGTTCTTGTGGAACGTCTATCATAGATACCATCTGGAACAAACTTGAAGTGGACACCAAGTGTTTCATCTGAGGCTGCAGCTGGGAAGGTCATCAGTTTATCCTCATAGTAATGATGATTACTAAAGGTAATTAGCTCCTCATGGCGGCTACGATAGTGCCAATTCAAATGAGTTGAATGAACACCTGCAGCCAAGCATTCATCAAGAATGCTCTCCATATCCTCGGCTATTTCATCATCATCTGCGGCAGGTGCACCATCTGCATCATCAGTTGATGCATCATTCTTTTGGAAGAAGCTTGTAGGTGGCATCTGCTTTGGATCACCAACAACAATTAGTTGCTTACCGCGTGCTATTACACCAATTGCATCCCAGACAGGAATTTGTGATGCTTCGTCAAAAACAACCAAGTCAAACTGAGCTGTATCTGATGGAAGGTACTGAGCAACAGATAATGGGCTCATCAAGAAGCATGGCTTAATTGAAGGAAGCAGCTCGGGTATGCGAGCAAGAAGCTGGCGAACAGGTAGCTGGCGAGCCTTCTTTTCACATTCTCTACGCAAAAGTCCTAGCTCTGTCTTTGTAGACAAACCACTTGCATTCTTTAGTCGTGGCAAACGATCTGATAGCAATGCTACTGCGGCATATTTTGATAGCTCAATGTAGCGGTCATCAAAATCACAGAACTTTGCAATTTGCTCATTTTGTGTTGGACCAGAGAAGGAAGCCATAGCTTGGTTTGTTGCAAGTATCTTCTCAAGCATTGCTTGAGCATACCCTGCCACAAAATAGTCATTTAAGACAGGTATAGCTTCTGGCTTCTCGGTAACGAGCTGAACAAGTGATGCTAATCCAGCATCAACTAATGACTGCTTTGCAGCAAAGAATATTAAAGCATTACGTAGCTCAGTGCGTGTGGCTTCAACCTTCTCAAGCAAATTAGCAAGTGCACTTGGCTCATTATTTTCACCAATGATAATAGAATATTGCTTATATTGCTCAAGCGCATCCTTTAGTGAAGTTAAGGCAGAAGCTAAATGAATTTGAACATAACCAGGAAGCTTTGCCTTTATCCATACAGAATTCTCTGTATTTGCAAACGAATTACAAATTGCGGCTAATAGCATTGGTGAATTTGAACAGCCATTAATATAACCAACACATTGTTCTAGTTTATCAAGCTTTTCCTTCAATACTGATAGAGATTTGCCATATTCAACCTTTGCCAAAATAGGTTCATATATCGAAGCATTTCTCGCAATGCTTGACTTAAGAGAAAGATATTCCTTAATAGAAGGAATAACCTCTTCTAACCGAGCAATTGTTAGCTTTGGTGCTCCTAGCTTACATATTGACATCAATGTTTTAATTAATCCATTATTCGCAAAATAGCGAGGAATAAACCACTTAGACTTATTCTCGTTTATTTGTCGAGAAATTCCATCCCAGCTTACATTTTCTAGCTTGGCAAGCTCAAAGTCAGATAGAGTTTCTGAAAGCTTATCCCTTTGAATTGATTGCTCAACAAATATCTTTATTTCTGCTAGTTGATTTACTATATCAGAATTAAAAATATCTGGAGAAAGAATCTGGCTAGTAGAAAATTCAAGGAGCAATTGAGATAGCTTCTCTAGCTGCGGAATATTTGATTCTAAAACACTCACCCCTAAGATTTCAGAAACCTCAGGAAGATGACTTAATAAAGCATTTATCTTTAATCTAAGCGCACGAGTGGCATCTAGCCATTCTCGCTCTACTTGTGGATTCCAAGCCAAGCCAGCAAAGCCCTCCAAAGCATCTTGAGCCACTGCACTTACTAGGGCATAGCTTGTTATAAATGCCTTTATTTGCTCCTGCTTCTTTAGGTATTCCTCTTGTGTTTGCTCAAGAATATTTTCAAATGAAATTAGATTAGTTGTATCATATTTTGATGCAAGAATAATAGCAAAGCAATCGTGTGCGGAAAGACCATTAGGATAAACATGATGCAATGAGCGAACATAACCATTTAGGCTACTGCGAAGCTCTTCCATTGTTGAAACAGTATAATCCCACTCTGCAGGAAGCCCCTTATCAACATACTCTAACACTTCACTAAATTGCTTTAACACATCTGTCTTGCCTGATTTATTTGAATGCAACTCTAAACAGAATGGACGGAGTCCAATTGAAGACAAGCGTCTATGCACAACATCGAGTGCGGCTTTCTTTTCTGAAACAAATAGAACACGACGCCCTAGTGCCAAGTTGTGAGCAATAATGTTCGTAATTGTCTGTGATTTACCTGTTCCTGGAGGTCCATGCAGAACAAAGCTCTTACCGGCTGCAGAATATGCCACAGCAGCTAACTGTGATGAATCTGCGCTCATTGGGCAATAAAGCTCATTAAGCTTAATATTATTAACTGCCGTGGCAGGGTCTGGAACATCTATACCATCATCATAGTAGCCTGCACCGCATATCAAATGATTAACAAGTGGGTTTGCACGGAGCGCATCAGCACGCTCTGTCATATCAGTCCACATAATGAATTTACCAAATGAGAAGATACCAAGAGCAGATTCTTCAACAACCTCCCAGCCCTTCATATTGATTACGAGCTTACGGAAAAGCTGAAGAATAATATTAACATCTAAGCCATGCTCATCCTTAACCATAAGGCTTTCATAGCAATCACCAATATCAAGCTTAAACTGACGCTTCAACAACTCAAGCAAAGTAACATTTATTATTGGCTCATTATCAATACGCTGAAGCACAAAGCCATCTGTAATTGATTTACGAATAATCTTTACTGGCACCAAAATCAATGGTGCCCTATAGGTTTTCTCATCGTTAGGACGCTCTTTCCAATTGAGGAAGCCTAGAGCAATAAAAACTGTATTTACTCCACCATCCTCTAAATCTGTTTTTGCCTGACGATAAATTGCTGTTAAATTCTTTGAAAGCTCATTCTCTGTAAGTGCAGAAAAAAGAGAATTTTTAAATGCTTCTTTAGAGAAAATAGTTGAAAGGAATTCATCTTTATTAGAAGCAAGCTCTTCCTTAACCTTTTCCAAATCACCAACCGAAAGCACTTCTTGGAATGACTTCAATGTAATTGTATTGCCAGAAGAAAGCTTATCCTCTAGCTCTGCAATATTTTTGCCAACTAGCATTACAACCTGCTTTGAAGGTCGTGTATTAAGAAGACGATTCCTCAAAGAAAGATCAAGGAGCTTCTGCTGCCAATTATTTACACGATCTACTTTTCCTGAGGTTGCATTAAGATATGCTTCAAGATTTACATCAACGGCAAGCTTGCGAGCATTTTCCTTTGGCAAATCACGTTCCGCACGCTCCTCTATAGAAGTAACAGAGCCATTTGCATTTAAGCAAATCGGCAAAATTCCACTAGCACGTGCACGAGCGACATCCACAGCAAATTCAAACTCCTCACTATAGAGACGCTTCTTTGCGGCTGCCTCTGCATCCGCAAAGGTTGAACCAGTGCTAGCCAAGGTTGTTTCTATTACACAAAACTCATCAAGCTCAACATATTTACGTAGCTGCTGTAAATCATCCAATGGCATTGTTTGGAATGAACGCTTAACTAAATGACAACCAACATAAGCATGTTGCTTTTCAAGGATAATAACTGGATTTAATCCTGCCTGCTCCATAACTGAAGCAAAAAGTAAGGTCGTATCAAGACATGTTCCAATGTGATATTGTGCAATATTATCCGCTAGACGAATTCTTTGTCCAGAATCAGCAAAGCTTGCGGGAGGTAATGCATAGCTTATATTCCACGCCGTGATTGCTCTATAGATAGCCGTAATTTGTTTATGCACGTCTTCACGACTGGATGCATAGCCATTCATCATAGCATTAGGAGCTACATTCTGCAATATTTCTGCTGTTTTAGAAAGAAGCGTATTAACCTCAGGAGCATTTGGAGTAATAAAAGAGCAAATTAGCTCAGGATAAAAGGTATAACTAGGCCATTGATCTGCTGGCAATGCAACTGTTTTATATGACTGTGTTAAGAGCTTCTCTTTTTCAAAAGTAACTGCAAGATTAATATCTACATTCTGCTGCTCCTCAACACCTTTTATGTAATCAAAATCAATTAGTAGCTTTTGTTCTGTATTTATGCTAACCTTCTCATTAGGCTTAATGGAAGAGAGATGAAATGTTTTGGGACAAAACACAGCTGGCTTTGCTGTAAATGTAAACGACAAATCCTTTAACTCATCTACTCCATTATTTTCAATGGAGATTGAACGAAGCAACGACCAGCCATACTGCTGAAGAGCAAGGCTAGCATATGGCAAAAAGTCTGCACTAATTTTTAGTTTGGAAGCAATATAATCATCTGCAGTTAATTTTATATCTTGAGCAGAAGCATCTTGATTTTGTTCGGACATAGTATTCTCCAAATTTATATACCTTTGGTATATACTAACATATTATTTAATACATTAGTCAAGGAATTAAATTAAGCTGAAGGCATATTCTTAATATTTTAATAAAACGAAAAATGTATTAATCTATATGTAACTATAAATTAATACATTTATTCTGAATTAAAACGATTGCCAAATAGATAGATGCAGCTATTAGAAGTACATTGGATAAAAATTGTATACTACCCACATAACTAGAGCGGGAGTTATTTCATATTCAGAAGAGAATGTAAATATACAATCTGACCAATTTGTGCTATTGCCACGATATAACATTCCTCCGCGATATGTGGCTACACAATCAGACCAATTTGTGCTATTACCCTTATAAATTTTACCGTCACTATAAGTAGCAATACAGCTAGACCAATTTGTACTATTCCCGCTAAAAAGCTTACCTCCACTGTATGTGGCTATACAATCGGACCAATTTGTACTGTTCCCGCGAAAAAACTTTCCATTGCTATATGTTGCAATGCAGTCTGACCAATTTGTACTTGTTCCTCTATACACCTTTCCTTCGCTATATGTAGCAGCACAGTTTGACCAATTAGAACTAGATCCCTTATAAATCATTGTCTTTGCATTAACTGAAAGCATAGCAACTAATATCACAACTAATATACAAAACTTTTTCATATATTCCTCCTTTGCTTAACGAACACTAATGATATATTAAATACCCCTAACTAAATTAATTTTAGCATTTTTTAAAAACAATAAACAAACTTTTTTCTTATTGCTTAACCTTAATTTGGCATCTAACTACCAAGTTTAGGTTTAAGGTTGTTAAAATCACTACCCCGATGGACTTTCACTATATACATATGCCCGACGTACAAAAATGCGCCCAGCTTCTGTGGGCGCATCTCAAGCAATAATCTCATAGCAAAAAACAATTTGTTAATTGCTAGCTATTTATTGTTGTACCTATTACTTACTTTTTATCTGGAAGCATTAGACCAAAGACCGCCATTGTCTTGGATTGGTTGTTTACAACACCTTCATCCATTGCAATTGCAAAGTTTGCATCAACAAATTGATACATAACACCAACGCTTGATGGACGTGGATACATTGTGTTAGGAACATTATAGCCACCTACATTTTGGTATGGACCCTCTACCTGCTGGCCCTTTACTGGCCTACCAAATGGACTATAACGGCTGTTGTGCAATGGAGCACGTACAGAGCGCTCTCCGATTCCAACAATCCAAGAGGTACACATTGGGTTTGCACCTAATGTGTTGTCACAGGATCTAATTAACCAATCAAAATAGCTTTGATCCTTAGTTAATCCCCACATTACCATAATTGGCTGGCAGAAGTTTTCATAAGCTCCTGTACCCCATGAGATTGGAGCAAAGGAATGACGTATGAACTTATATGCCATGCGGCTAGATCCCTCAATGTACATATCTGCTTCCTTCTTTATAGAAGCAATTGCTTGCTCCTTATAAACTGGGTCAGCAAGAGAATCAGGGATAAATGCATATGTGTATGCAGCCCATGAAAGATCCCATGTATTGTCAACAATAAGAGTGACATTCTTCTTTGTGCCCCAAGGTACGCTTGCCTTAAAGATATCGTGATACTTCTGTTCGCCCGTTGTGCGATATAACTCTGCAGCTGCATATGCTAGGCAAGTTGTATATTGCTGAGCGTAATCTGAAACCTTCTTAATATCAGTTGGAGGGTTTGCCATACCCCACTCAAATGCCTTTCTTGCACGAGCAAGATAAGCCTCAGCACTTAGTTCTGGTTGAAGTGCTGCCTCTTCTTCACTATCATAGGTTGGCTGCTGAGTAATCTTGCAGTTCTTTAGAATTCGTGCTGTACGTGCCATTACTGCGGCATAGTTCAATGCAGCACGAGCAGTCTTTGACCAAGCATAGTCTCCCTTTGGATCAAGCTCAACAGATTCAATAAAGTTTGGATCTCCATTTGATTCTGTACCTTCATATACAGAGCCATCCTTTTCATCATACAAGCCATTCCAAATGCGGATTGCCCATAGAGCCTCATCAACAATATCAGGAATGCCATTAGATTTTTCTGGTATATTTAGCTGTCCATCATAGAATTTCTGTGGAGCTAGTTCATATGCCAACAATAGGACCTGAGCTACATCAAGGTGAGAGCGAGGATTATAGTCGCCAGCATCGTGATGACCACCACGTGTCTTCAAAACAACTGGTAGTTTATCAGGAATAATTACTGATAAAGCATTAACCTCATCAGCTGTTATTGAACGATTGTATACGCGGAATTCATCAAAATAAGTGCCTTTTGAACTAGGTCCAGTGATTGTGGCTAATCTAAATTCATTCTCATCAGAATAGTCAATTTGAGAACGAGCTCTTAATTCGCCATCAAAGTAAACCTCTGTTTTACACTTGCGTTCTTCTTCTCCAGCAGGGTGAATCACCAAAACGACATGGTGCCATTTTCTATCTGGAATGCGACCAAAGTCTGCACCACAGCATCTTACAACACCCCATCCGGCATACAAATTAAACCTAATTCTACCTTGAGGTCCATATCCAAAGATATCATTATTCCAATTGTTGCCGTCACCCTCGTCATCAGTTCGGTATACCCAAATTGATAAAGACATACCCTTCTCTTTATCCCATTTAAGTGTGCCTTCAAAGCCATTCTTATCGCTAAGTTCTACACCATAAACACTGCCAGACCCTGCCACAGAGCCATCCTCAACATAAAAACCAGCACCTCTTGGATACAAGGTTAGGTGTTCTGACTCATATTTCTCTAGCGGTGAATCGAAGTCAATGTAAGCAACCAAAGAAGGATCATTCTTAATAGCTACTGTAGCTTCAGGAACCTTTGGCTTTACAGGACTATAAACAATTGTATTTTCAAATTTACCCAAATCACGCTTTGTGAATGGGTTCGTTGTAGGAATAACACCCTTTGTATGACATGCTATACGCTCCCAATCAGAGTATGGAGCCTTGAGCTCTTGTCCACAACGCTGCGCAAATACACCATAGGATTGAATATCAAATGCCTCTTTATATACATCCTCGCTAATACTAAATGGTAGGCTTCTACCTACTCCATCAACAACAATATAGTAGTTACCAGGCTTCGTGAATTCTGTAAAATCTAATTCATAAACATTGCTACCTGAAAGATTAACCCTAAAATCAACTTCATCTCCACGATGAATAAGCTTTGATTGGCCCTTGTATACTACCTTATTTGATACCGCATCATAAATCTTAAATTCTGGTGGAGTATCAAATGCAAGTGCATGCTGTGGAAGAGGCTTATCCTCTTCTGGAACTTCTTCTACTATCTCCTCTACAACAGGTGGGGGATCGATTAAACGCTCAGGCACATCAGGATAGATTGAAGCAAGTGATAAATCTAATTCAGATTCTGACTCTGATTTACCACCCTCTTTCTTAACGATTTCCGGATATGAACCAAGCCAACGACCAACGTATGCAATTTTCAAATTATTGGGTAGATATCCAACCTGATTTACCTGGATAGCATCAGAGAAAGAAGATAAATCGCTTAACTTAAAAGACAACTCTGCTTCTCGATTACCTGCTGTTACAGACTCTGCCACAGAAACCTTAAGCACATCTCCATCCTTTAGCACTATTGGTAGTTTAACGAATACATCGTGCATTATATAGCCCTTAAATGGCCAGCCTGTTGGCTGATATAAATCTAAGCGAGAACGACGACCTAAAGCCTCTGCCTCTACACGCTTCCCGTTATATGTAAAGGTATATGCATTAAGCTTGTTGCCTCCTGGATATGAGAATGCCGAACCAAATTCTAGAAGTACTATTCCATTACCAACGCTACGCATTCCACGTAAGCCAAGCATTTTGCCAGCTAGTACATCCTCTCCCAATTCTGGATAAGTAAACACCTCATTAGGATTATAGGTAAATGTATGGGCAGTATGAGCAGCTGTAACCATAGTACCCCCCTCACCTTGACCCATGACAGTATATGTCTTGCCAGGAATCAATGGATGAGGAAGTGTTAGCTCAACAACTGAGCGCGTAAACGCTTTGATATCACCACCACCAGGTCCAGCAAACCCCTCTGGAACTACAAATTCTTTTGCAGATTCAATCTTTTTCGCTGCTATTGGCATAACGAATTTATTGTAAGCATAATTAGAATCCTCTGAGGAAATTATTCTGTATGATTTGTGACCGAATGCCGCTCCTGTCTGTGAGCAGCCGATTACAACAAGTATTTTATCCGGTGCAATAGCACCAGCAGAACGTACACCGTACTGCTTCATAACCATTGGCTTTGTGTCAACCATTGAATATTCTTCAACAGCTGCATGTGTAAAGCCACATTGAACAACTATTGCGCCAACAATAACTGATATAATTTTTTTCATAACGACATATACCTTAATCTGATTATTTCGATAATTTTATATAAAACTTTTAACAAAAATACGTAATCAAAATTTAACAAAACAGGAAATATTAGTCAAGTCATGAGGCTGAGCACTTTTATTACAATCCTATTGGTTCTTCCTCAATGATTCCAGTTCTTTTCCGCGCTACCGCGTGCTTCAAATATTGTTGGAGGAATGCCTAATATTTGGCTCCTTCAACCTAAAAACGGTAGTTAAAAGCTATTTTTCTTATAAATAATTATTAATAAACAACAGCGCTCCACCCAATGGGTGAAAGAAAAATTTATGTTTTTTAAGAAATTAACAAAATAAATTTCAGTACTTCTAGCCAGCATGCTTTGTTACTCAAAAGCCCTGGTGGGTCGTATAAACTTGCCTCCAATCCTCCCCTAATTTCCATCTCCCTTAGACAGGAGCAGCGTAGGATAAGCCATCTCGCTAGAGATGCAAAATCTAACTGTCGAATTTAGGATTAACAACTGTGACTGGCTTAAAGATGCCAGCAGCAGCTTTGCCGACTGCTTCACCAAGAGCGACAGAGCTACCGGTTACACGGTAGGATGCGTGTGCATAGAAGTCGCCAGAGATATTGCGTCCTGCCATATAAAGATTATCAACATCCTTAGCTATGCAGCTACGGAGAGGAATCTGGAATGGCTGAAATTTTACATTTCCCCTATTGGCAGCAGCCTTTTTGTCGTTCATCTTCTTATCAAGTCCATGAATATCAATAGGAGTACGAGAAATGGTGCAAACATCATCAAAGGCCGTGCCGTTTTCAATGTCGTCCTTGGTGACAGTATATCGGCCATGTATGCGGCGAGCATCACGATGCCCTATTTGCTCTGCTGTGCCTATCACTCGGAAGCCCTTCCAAGGACCTCCTAGCTTCTCCAAAGCCCCTGCCAGAGCTATCACCTCGCGTCGAGCACGCATGGTTGCATCAGAAATTGCCTCTGCATCATCAACGCGGAGCTGATACTCATGATTAGCCATAAAGCAGAACACATTTTTATGGAATCGGAAAAGCGTTGGATCACCATAGCTTGGATCCATCCCTTGAGAACGAAGCAAATCCTTAAGCTTATGGCTAGAGTAAATGTGGTGACATACATCACTACCATCAGGCAATTTAACACGTGTCCACATTGCCGGCTCATTAGAGAGATACTCTTCTATTGCATCGCCATCATCAACAGCCACAAGCGCATTCATTGTTGCTGGCTGCCCAAAGGATAGCCCTGGATAACCATAATCAAAGCCACAGCCAGCAAGTGCAGCAAGGTCTCCATCACCTGTGCAATCTATAAAGGTCTTTGCTCTCCACGCTTGCCTTCCAGATTTTGATTCTGTGACAATGGTTTCAATATTCCTTCCTGATGCATCGCGATATGCTGCAACCACGGGACATTGAAGAACTATCTTAACTCCTGCTTCGCGGCACATTTCTTCGCAAACAAACCTCATATATTCTGGCTCATAGACCCAATTTTGATGTAGATTATATTGCTCTGTCTTATCAAGCTTTCTTGCGCCGAGTGCATCTAATCTATGAATTATATCCCATCCGATTTCGCTTTTATCAATATCGTAGATATAGGTTAGCAGACCAGAGGTCCACACACCGCCAAGACAGCCCTGGAGCTCGAAAAGGCGCACCTTCTTCCCTCCACGCGCTGCACTTACTGCTGCTGCAACGCCAGCTGGGCCTCCACCGGCAACAATTACATCTGCCCAATCATCGAGTGGTATAGCTCTAGCATTTTCTTGAAAAACACCATCGCAAGTCTCTTTTAAATTTGTATTCATAAATATTAAATAATCTAGAGCTGGTATAAAATATTAACGCAACAAGATATAGGTTCCAATTGTAGCAATTCTTTCTGCAAAGTATTGTAGTTCTGGGTAAATCTTGTCATCAATAGCACCTAAAACCCATGGCTCATATGCATTTTCTTGAGCGTATGTATCAAGAGTTTTTGCCATTGATTGAATAGTCCTGTTGTCATTAACATAAACTTGATTTAATCCTACATTTTCTACAACAGCATTTTCCTTAGTCTGCTCCGCAATTCTTCCATAATAATCTGAAGCTGTAAATAGGCTGTTTGATACAGTAATTGTTAATGCACCATACGACATTGTTGCATCAAATGCGGCAAATACTTGTCCATGAGCACCACCTTCTGTATCCACAATTGATGTTGCTCCATAATTAGCACAATTTACTTGAGATAAGGCAACCCGATGACCACCATTTGCCGTTACACGTCCAAAGAAGCCGCCAGCATATGCACCTCCAGCTATATCGCCATAATTTGCACAATCTACGCAAGAGAATGGATTACCAGCATACAAATCAGACACTCTTCCAATAAAGCCACCAAAGCTTCCTGTTGTTAAATTCTCTCCCAGAGGAGTTAAAGCTCCTCCAATATTTCCTCTATTCTGGCAACGAATAAATTCAGTTCTTGCTCCACGATATGTATAACCAAGGAAACCACCATAGCAGCTAGTGCCACCCATTGGAATTAGATCACCGTAATTTGATGAATCAATTATTTTGAGGACACCAACATCTCCATTAGCATTAAACACTCTTTCACCAACAAATCCACCAAAATTGAATTGAGAAGTAGTCTCTAATCCTTCAACTGGTGTAATGCTTGCATTGTTTACGCAATTTGAAATAATCATATTAAATTTATATATTGAACTTGCAGCGTTTGCTCTTGCAACAATACCACCTACTGTAGAATCACCCGCTGATGTTATGACAAATGGAGCAGAATTGGTAGAGTCACAAATTGTAATTAAAGTAGCACCTACTAAGTCATCACCATTTTCATCTACAGGACAATAATCATCTGTACGAGCGAATTCGCCAACAAGACCGCCTGCATATGACATTCTTAAACGGAGCTCACAAGTTTCTTCTGCATGAACACGGCAAATTGTTGCATCGTTTCTCATTATTCCAACAATTACACCCATTGTTGTATAACGTCCAGATTTAATAACATAATTTCTAACAACAACATCAGAAATAGTTCCACCATCAAGTGTATCAGCAACAACACCAAAAGTCTTGTAATCTCCATCAATCTGTATTTCAGTTGCCGCTGCTGTTTCTGGATTATAACCATCTAAAGCTAAATTTGAAACTGTTCCATATAGTGTTGAGAAAACAGGAACTGCTCCATAGTTATAAAGTGTATAGCCACCACCATCTAAATTTGCAATAAAATCAATAGATGTCCATTCTGCTGGCAAAACAATATCTGACTTTAGGTGGTAAGTTACACCAGGAACAGTGGCTGTTGTAAGATATGAAACAAACTCTTCCTGGTTGTTTATATCAACATTTGCAATTACATAGGTTGCATAAACATCTGTATCTGAGAATATCTCAGAAAATTCACTATCCCAGCCTGTAAAGATATAATTCTCACGAGTAGGATCTGCTGGAGCAGTAGCTGCAGCTCCATATTCCACTGTTTGTTCTTCTCCGATAACACTTCCATCCCAATCAATAAATCTAACTGTGTATTCTATTGTACCTGCGAGATATACAGCAACAACCTCTGTATCCTCTGTTAATTCAGAAAAATCGTCTACACTCCAATTTGTAAAGGTATAATTTTCATGCTCTGGTTCTGCTGGTGGAATAACAAAGCCACCTCTAGCAATGCTATATGTTGCTATAACCTCTGAATTAAAGTCTGCTGAATCCTTAAATGTGATAGTAATGATATCTGGCGCAGGCTCATCTTCCATAATCTTTAGAATAGGAGAATTTGAGCCTTGCTTCCACAAGCTACACTCTTCATAGTCATTTAATGTGGCAAGGTCAGTTCCATCAACAAGATGATTTGACAAGGATGCATAGACACAAGAATTTGACAAAATGCTTGATGCAACAGTTCCCTCTGCATAGCCACCAATCAATATATCTGTTTGATATAGAGAGCCAGAAAGATCAATTTCTGGGTATATCGTTGTGCTAGATAAGCGACCAATAGCTTGAGCTGGAAGCATTGCATCATTTCTACAAGTTATATTTCCTCTTTGAATACATGAGTTGATATACCAACGCGTTGACGAATAGCTTGCATTGTGAGATAGCTTACCAATGATACCTCCAACATAATATCCTGAAACATCTCCAAGATTTGCGCAATTAGTAATTGTTACTGGTTGTTTAATTGGTGCTGATACAGAGGCAACAATACCACCAATGGTAATATTTTGTTCTGCTTCATTGGTTGATAATAAAGAACCATAATTTATGCAAGAATCAAATAAAAATTGTCCCTTAGCACAATCACCTGCAATGCCACCTATTAGCATCGGTGATGTAGCTTTTCCTGTAAAGATAGCTGAACCATAGTTTATACAACGAACAAAGGAAACAGTTCCCATGTCGCTAGAATTATTTGCAGATGCCCAATAGGTTATGCCAGCAAAGCCTGAATTTGTTTTTGTAGAGGTAACTGTTGTTCGATTTGTACAATCCACATAATTGATATATGCAAATTTACCAGATGCACCTTTAGTCTCACCACTATATGTAATACCTCCAAAATAATGAGTGGCATTGCCAAATACAACCTCAGAAGCATTTTCGCACTGAACAAGGGTAATTGTTGCTTCAGCTCCAGAAGCTTGTGCTTTACCAACTAAACCACCTATTGAAATATTTGAGGAACCAGACAAATGGCAAGTTGACTTAACAACGCAATTTGAAACAATTGCTGAAGTGGTCAAATTTCCTGCAATCATACCAATAAGATTACCTTTATTTCCTCCAGCAGCAATTGAACAACCATCAAAGGTTAGTCCATTGATTTGGAAATTTTCTCCGTCGAAATAATTTGCAAAAACACCTAAAGTCAAATTTGCAGCCGTAGAAGTGATGGTGGCATCTTTAAAGACAATATTAGAAAATGTACCACTACCACCAATTGTATTAAACATAGGCACTTGTAGGTTTTGGATTTCAAACCCTGCGCCATCAATAGAACCAGTGAAAGAATCAACAGTAGCCCAATCAGTGCAATCGATATTTGCTGTTAGTGTATATGAGCCTGCTGGATCAGCGGCTATTTTCTCGGCTAAATCTGCTGCTGATGTAACATCGACCGCATAAGCACAGCCTAACATTGCAAGTACATTAAGTGTTAATATAAACTTTTTCATTTCCCATTCCCTCTACTTAAAACCACATATGTATTAAAGACACATATGTTCACGAATTATTGATTATATGGATTACGCTAAAACACATTATGCTTCAACGAGTTATAATATTTAACGAATAAATATAGTTCTCCAATATTTAATTCTCTTTTAGGTTAACATAATTAAAGAAATTCCGTCAATTCTTTGAGAACCCCAAAAACCGAAAAATTTAGTAAACTTTTGTCAAAAAAATGCATACGGACACACGTAGTGTGGTTTCACCACGGATCGGTTTGAAAACACGAATAAACACGAATGGATGCTGGGGTTCTGGGGATATCGGAGCAGCGTGCTTTAGTGCGCAATCAAAAACTCGAATACACACGAATAAATTCTGGTTCTTTAGCCGCAGTCATAAGAGTTTTGCCTCTGCACCTATAAAAAAGGGGCACAAGCTTTGCCGCTCGCGCCCCATTTACCTTAACTTTTCCCTCTTACTTCTAACCTCTCAACTATTTATAGCTTACTTTTACTGGAACACCATTTGGGAGAGCATCAACAATAGCATATGCTTTACCATCATGCTCAACAATGCGTGCTGGAACAAACTTGTCGCCTTGCTTTGCCTTTACTTGTGTTGCTCCTTTTCCTAAGCAAAGCTTAATTGTTAATGGATAATCAAAAATCTTTGTATCCATATCACAAGTTAATTTAAATGACATTTCGCCTGGCTTGCATACTGGATCAACAACAAGCTTTGCTGTATCGCGCTCCTGACCATATTTCATTAAATCATCAAAGCGAGCAATCCAGATAACATCCTTATATTTTGCAATATTACGGACTTCTGCCTCAACATTAGCAACTGATTGCTCTATCTGCTCTGGGGTCTTACCCCAATGAACAAGATGGTAAAGAACAATATTTAGACCACGCTTCAAATTTGGACGGTTCTGCATCCATTTAGGTTCATGCTCGCTTTTCCCATACAATATAGCATCGATAAATGCCTGTGAGGCAGCTCCTTTATTTGTGCACATATAATTGATGGTATTTGCTTGGCTTGGCATTCCATAAACGCCACGTGCGCCGATTGCATATCTAGCAGCAATTTCTGGATGTGCCACACCATTAGGGTATGCGATTGTACATGCAAAGTTGTTAGTAATATTTTGGTTAATAATATCTAGAGAATCACGATATTGCGTAGCAATCTCCTCCTCTGTCATGGTGTATGAGCCATCCTTCTTATCACTCTTATGATTTGTGGTATGACTTTGAATTGAATGGCCTGCATTAGCTAGCTTTTGCCAATCCTCCCATGTACCATCAAAGTGTTTATTTTTATTTACCTTGTCAGTAATTACAAACCATGTGACCTTAATATCAAGCTCTTCACAAATATTAAGCCACCACTCATGATCAGGCTTACAGTTATCATCAATTGTTATAGCCAATGCTGCAAATTTATCATCCTTCCAAAGACAAATATCGCCTTGCCCAACCTGCTCAGGCCATACAAGGTCTGTTGGCGTAGTGAAGCGTCCTTCCTTTGGTGCTTCTGGCAAATTCTTCAAGCCCTCCGCATTTGCATTTAAACTAAATAGTGCTAAAGCAGCAATAGCTGAAGCTACAACATAATTTCTTTTTTTCATACCTATCCTCCCCTTTTAGAATCGAAAAAAGAAAAAGCAATTAGCAAGTTAATTTATATAAGCAATGCGCAAGCATCAGTGATAAAAGCAACCAAACTTCTTATGTCTTACTTAATAAATGGTTTGCCTTGCATAATTTCGCGATTAAACCAATTCATTGCAAGTGCTGGCCACTCTTGAGTTGGGTTACCATTCATAAAGATACCATAACCATGTCCACCTCGTGGGAATATGTGTAGCTCGGCAGGACGCTTTGCCCTCTTCATACCTACAAAGTATGCAATAGAGCTATCTACATAAGGCTCATCATCCTCTGCTTGCATAATAAATGCTGGTGGTGTCTTATCTGTAATCTTAATCTCAGGATTTAAATTATAGCCTTCTTCATAGAAATATGCTGGATAAATAATAAAGGAATAATTTGGATAATGATCAAATGCATCAATTGCATCCTGTGGCTGATAGACCTCTTCTGGTGTTGGCATATTTGAGACACGACCTGCTAGGCTAGCACCAGCAGAAAAACCAAGCACACCTAATTTGTCTGGATCCACGCAAAATTCCTCTGCACGAGAACGGATTAAACGCATTGCACGAATTGCATCAGCAAGTGCAGCATCGCGGCGCTCTGGGCAACGGTACTTTAGAACGATTGCTGTAATTGAATTTGCATTAAACCAAGCTGCAATATCCTCACCCTCATGTGAAAATGCTAGAATATTATAGCCACCGCCTGGGCAAATTAAAACCGCAGGGCCTGGCTTATTTGTAGTTGCTTTATAGATGGTAATAGTTGGATTAACAACATCTGTTAACCTATCAATTGCATCATTACCAAAATCTGTACGAGGAAGAAAACGCTCTTGAGTTGTTGCATCCTCTGGTCTAAAATAAGGTGCCTTTGAAAGGTCGTCCCATAATGGAATTTCAATTGGTGTTCTCATAAAACTCACCTAAGACAAATAAATATTTATTTATATGAAATGGAAAATACATCTGGAATTAAATATACTTGTTGAATGTTATTATCAGCAAGCAATGAATCTAACTCTCTTGTAAAAGCCATAACTTCAAATTCTGTATCAGGAGCCCCATCTGTACCAAGGGCAAGATCGTCAACAAGCATGAAAATACCAATTGGTGGATCGAAAGAACGCATAGAAATTGCATTAACTAATTGTGTCATTGATTGATAACGAACTGTTTCTGTTATTGCTTGAATATAAACCTTGCCATTCCCACGAGGCTTAAAACTACCAAAGGTTAGTTCCGCTGAAATAGTTGTATTAGAACCTTTTGGCATAACAATATTAACTATTGCAACATAAACAGTTTCTTTTGTTGGAAGCTCTGATGAAAGCATATATCTGTTTTTTGTTTCAATATGAGTAAGATTACGCTTGGAATCTCTACCACTTGCCTCTACATCAGTAGTTTTACATCCAACGAATCCTATAGATAGCATGGCTAACATTAAAAAAGTTAAAGTTATATTCTTCATTTTATCTCCACTTATTTACTTTTTATCGTTAGCAATAGAAATTGCTAACTTCTTAATTCCAGACAAATCAACCTTACCAGAGCCTAACAATGGTATTGAATCGACAAGATGATACTCTGTTTTTGCTGGTTTCCATAGATTTGGTATTTCAGCAGACTCAAGGGCCTCGTATAACCATTGAGCATCACCACATTCTGATGTATAAAGTACAACTAATTTTTCACCTTTACGTTCATCAGGAACACCTGTAACAGCAAGAACTTGTCCTGATAAACCAGTAACATTTAAAAGAGCCTCTTCTACACCAACGTGAGGTACCATCTCTCCTCCAATTTTAGAGAATCGAGAAAGTCGATCTGTTAAACCTACAAAGCCATCATCATCAATAAATGCAATATCTCCTGTGCAATACCATCCATCCTTGAGCACTTCAGAGGTTAAATCCTCACGCTGAAGATATCCTAGCATAACATTAGGACCTTTTAGGTATAATAGTCCTGGCTCACCTGGAGCCATTTCTTCTCCTGTATCTGGGTCCAAAACCTTCATTGCAATACCTGGGCATGGCAAACCCACACGGCCAGTCTTCCACCCTTCTTGTACAACACCACCACCTGTGCCATGAGGAACACTTACGGCAATTCCAGGAGACAACTCTGTTGCACCATATGCTTCATATGGACGAACACCATACTTTTCTTCATATATCCTTATTAAAGATTCCTTAAGCTTCTCTGCACCAGCAAGAATAAAGCGAAGAGTTTGGAAGTCCTCACGTGTTGCTTTACGTGCATAAATAGAAAGGAATGTTGGTGTGCCGAAAATCATTGTGGATTTCTTATTACGGACAATATCTACTACGGCTTGAGCATCAAGTGGATTTGGATGCATTGTCACACGAACGTGCTTGAGTAATGGATACCAAATACATCCCATTATACCAAAGGAATGGAACAATGGTAAAGTTCCGCAAATATGATCATCAGGGGTTGTTGCAAGCATCATACGGAGGCTTTCAATCATTGACAACACGTTATGATGGCTTAGCATTACGCCCTTTGGTTCACCTGTAGAGCCTGATGAGAACAATATCATAGCAACATCATCAGCCTCTGTTTTCGCTGTTGCAGGTACCATCATATTTAATGGTAGGAATGCAGCAGCAAAAGCACAAGATAGCTTAGTCTTTGTTGTTAAATTCTTTAATATATCTTCAATATATACGAGTTTGTCTTCACTTATCTCATATTGAGGGAAACGCTCTATAAATTTACGACTAGTGATAATCACATGCATGCCACACTGTTCTATTGAATGAGCAAATGCTTGCTTTGATGTGGTAAAATTCAAGTTTACAGCACTACGTCCGAGTAAAGCTGCAGTGATATTAGCAATCATGCCCGCACAGCTAGTTGGCAGCAATATACCAATGTGCTTATCTTCTGTCACCTTAGGAGAAATTGCTCTAGCAAGTGCAACTGAAGCAATAAGTGCCTTGCCATAGGTTACCTTCATGCCTAGAGTATCATCAGCAGCTTGTGCAAACCAGCTACTACGCGCCTCAGAGATAAAGCTTTTCGCTAATGACTTATGCTCATCCTTACGAGAATTAAAGTAATCACAAGAAAGCTCCATCACTGCACGGCGTACATGGAAGGCATCTGTTGTTGCAGGCAGAGGCTTGCCAAACATAACTGTAACACGATAGCGCATTAGACTCATACGGAACCATTTACGGACAAGCTGACCTTGATAGTAATGATAAATTGTTCCCCATGAACCACCAAGATATATTGGAATAATAGGATAATTTGTGCCATGCAAAATTTTAGCAAAGCCACTCTTAAAGGCACGAATTGTACCAGTACGTGTAATACCACCCTCAGCAAAGACACAAACCATATAACCTTCATCAAGAGCCTTACGTGCCTCACGAATGGCCATTGCTACTTGACGAGGAGAAGAGCGATCATCAACAGGAATTACCCCATACATTTTGAAAATTGGACGACACCAACGCCAACGCTCATAAATATCTCTGGACATCAAAAAACGTATTCTTCTACGTGTTGTAGCACAAAGCAAAAGCGAATCCATATAGGAAGCATAATTAACTATGAGAACCGCAGGCCCTTGAATAGGTACATTTTCAATACCAATTGTGCGGACCTTATAAAGCAATTTAACAATTATGGTAACAAAAAATCTAAATAAGAAATCCTTTAAAAAATGCAATCCAAAAATAAACAAAATAGAAGCAGGAATAACAAAATACAAGAAACCAAGATTAGGAGGCACTCCCAATTTGTCAAAAACAAACATGCAAATTCCTGCAAGAGCAACACCACACCAGCTAAAGAAAGAATTTAAGGCTAAGCCCTCTCCTCTTCGTTTAATTGGTAGTGTTATTTGTATAAAAGTATCCAAAGGAACCAAGAACATGCCTGCTCCGACACCGGCAACAAAAACAATGAAACCAACGAAAATAATTGTATCTGGAGAGCCAAACTTTCCTAATAAATACAATGAAGCCATCATAAAGAATGACCCCAAAGGAATAAAAGCAAATTCAATATTTCGCTTTGACAATCTACCTGCTAAATACGCACTAACAGCGATACCAAATGCAGAGAAAAAGAACATAAAGCTACTCAATTTCTCATCAAATTTTAGACATTCCATGCCGTAATTAACTAAATTAATCTGCATGAATCCAGCTATTAAGGAGAATAATCCAGTTGCAATAATGGCCATACATAAATCTCTGTCCTTCTTAACCCAAGTGAAGGTATGCCATAATTTGCGCAAAAAGAAATAATCTGGTAATACATCTGGATTAGCAGGACGTGTACTCCACACTTGATGTGAAGTTAAAATACCAGCAATTGCTATTATCACACAAGCTATCGATGCTAATCCATATGCAAACTTATCGTTTGAAACAAATATATTATTTGTTAAATAAGACAATCCTGGAGCAATCGCTGTTCCTAAAATTGTTGCCATAAATGTCATCATAACTAACAAACCATTAGCCATTGAAAGACGATCTTTTGAAACAAGCTCTGGAACAATTCCGTATTTTGCTGGAGCAAATAATGCACTTTGAGCAGACATCATAAACAATAATGTAAACAACATTATACGAGAGCCCAACAAAAATGCCACACAGGACAATACCATTATTACTAGTTCAGCATACTTTAAGACAACAGTAATATACTTCTTACTAAACTTGTCGGCAATAAAACCAGCATATGGTGTTAGGAAAATATATGGTAAAGCGAAGAGCATTGTTGCAAAAGCCAATGTTCCACCTTTAGTCTCTGGCATTATTGCAATAAGAAACATTTGAATGAGTTGTTTGAAAATATTATCATTCAATGCCCCCAAAAATTGTGTGGCATTTATCCATCCAAAAGCCCGCTCTCGCTTTTGGCGCAACCTTTTCAAATTAAATTTAAAACTCATAAACTATAACGCTATTGAAATCACTTTTTCTTTTTATGTGAAACCTTTTGTACTTCTCGACGAAGAACCGAATTGGGGTCCTTTAAAAATTTAGCTCCACGCGTAATTTTACATAAACTCAAATGTAGCTTAGATGCTATAGCACGTTGAGTCTCACCCTGCTCTAGAAGCTTCATCAACTGCCATCTCGAAGCAATTGAATTACATTCTGCAACAGAGCAAATCTCTCTCAAAAATTGAGAAATCTCATTGGGGTCGGACATTTTTGAAAGAGCTATAGCGAGCTCTCTAAAATCTTTATCCAAATCTACATGTAAATCACTATTCATAATACTTATATATTACAATTTTCTACTGATAATAACAAGGAAAAACACATTTAACACAAAAAACTAATATAAAATTGAATACAAAAAATGTTATATCTCGTTAGCCAAATCATCAAAGTATAGAGAAAGATAATCAGGAGACACTGCCGAAACATGTGGATACAAAAAACAATTCTTTGCAAATCTCAATGGAGACTGTTCGCTAAGTGGCTCTGTTTCAAAGACATCTAACACTGCTCCAGCAATCTTTTCTGAATTCAATGCTTCTACAAGTGCGACTTCATCTATTGTCACGCCCCTACCTACATTATAAACAAATGCGGTTTGTGGCAATGCTTCAAGGAATTCCTTGTCAACTACATGAATAGCACCTGTGTCCGAAGGAAGGACACAAATTACATGGTCTACTGTTGGCAGCAATGGTTTCAATTCTTCGAATGTTACTAAGCGGTCATTACTATCAAACCAAGCGGGTGGCTCACATATTGTGCGCTTAACACCTGTAATCCGACAACCAATTCCTTTAAGAAGGCGACCTATTTCGCTACCGATATTACCAAAGCCAAGAATTACAGCATGCTTTCCGTGGCAGCGTGTGGCTTGACCAGAAAAAGCATTGCGTGGCCATGCTTGAGGCTGCTGTGTACCATCTACGCGCATTGCAATAGCATTTTGTAGTAAGCGATGGCTCATTCCTATTACCATTCCGAGAACGGTTTCTGCCATAATTGGAGCATGAAAGCTTCCATAGCGTAGTTCAACCCCGGCTGGTGGAATAACAGAAAAATAATCACGCCCTGCTGCTGGTGTACATAAATATTTCAGTTTTGGAGCTAATTGAAACCATTCCTGCTTGAACACCCATACAGAAACTGCATCAGCATCACGAAGGTTCTCTATAAACTCCGCTTCTGTTAAACAATTGATTATATCAACATCCTTACGCTTAGCTTTAAATTCATTAACTGTCTTTTCATCCAAAGAAAGCTCAACAAGTGATGGAATTTGTAAAAAACAAACTAATTTCATAAATCACCTCTTATGTTACTTCGCTAGAAAAACCAAAAGCCTTGCGCCTTTTTCAAAAGAAAGAGTAAATTCTTCGCCCAATGCTTCATTTAGCGTTGCTTGCCACCAGGTATCAAGCTGCAACTCATTTAATGGATATTTTAGACCTGTTGATGTTACCTTTACTCCACCAGTTATGGCAAAAATAGATATTTGCTCTCCTGAGTATGAAGGGAACGAGGTAGATTCATCTATTGCAACAAAGCGTCCATAATCTGTTACCATCATTACAGATTTTACCTTTTGGGCATATTCGCTTAAAAGAGCTAGATTTCCTAGTGTATGATCCTCGCGTTTTCCAGTGGCGCCAAGGATTATAAGTTCATCCCATCCTTTTTCTTGAGTAAACCTAAAGGCCTTTGAAAGATCATTACTCTCCTGCTCACTCATATAAACAATGCGTTCAGGAAGCTTTTCTTTAATAACCATTGGGAGGCTATCTAAATCACCAACAATCCAATCTGGCATAATTCCATGAGCAAGAAGCTGATTTGCAGCTCCATCACATGCAACAATATGCGCTGCCTCCTTTAGGCATTCAAGAGGTAGCTCTGTGCTTGGGAAATCTCCATCAGCAACAATAACGGTCTTATTTTTATAATCAAAATTTATGCTATTCATGATAAAACTACACTACAATTAATTTATTTGATGCTTTGTTGCCTTTGTCCATTGAATAAGGAATATAATGCTATTAACAAACCAAAGGCTCCACATAACTATCATCACATCTGGTCCATTAACCATAGCAGCTCTTGCCCACATGAATATTGATACTGCATTTATTATGCACCACAATATCCATTGCTCTATGCAGCGCCTTACCGTTAGCGCCATTGCCACCACCTGAGCAACTGTAGTAAAGGAATCAACCATTGGCTGTGGGTCACCCATAGGAATTAGAACAAATCTGGCACATCCCACCATGCCACAAAATAGCAATGATGCTGCAACAAATCGTGCTCCTGCTCCAAGTCTTTCCTTCTGAATAATCTGATTATTTGCTAAATGCTTACTCCATAGAAATGCACCAACAAACATCATTGGGAAATACCAAAGCAAATTCAGCATTACTTCACCATATAGCCTTGACTTATATGAGACAAATGCATATAAAAGCACATTTATTACACCAAATGCGTAACAAGAAAGCTTACCCTTACCAGCAAGCATTGTATATATAGTGCCTGTAACCGCAGCAACCAATGCTATTGGTGAATCCTTTGCGACAACTGAACATATCACGCAAAGAAGAACACTAAAAGCTAACCAAACAATCTCTGCCCAATGCCAGCCTTTAAGCTCACCATAGAAAAATTTTTGAATAGCCGTCATGTTTCACCCCCACTACAATGCAAAAAGCTTTCGAGCATTTGCAGTTGAAATTTCTCCAAATGCTTCAATATCTAGACCATGCAAGCCAGCAACACATTCAGCTGTGTAACGGGCAAATGCAGGCTCGCAAGGTTTACCACGCATAGGAACTGGTGAAAGATATGGGCAATCTGTTTCAATTAGAATCCGTTCAATTGGAAGCTTTGAAACCGTACTTCGCAATAAATCAGCATTTCTAAAGGTTACTATGCCACTAATTCCAAAATATAGCCCTAAATCGCATGCTTTTGTGGCAAAGTCTATATCCTCGGTAAAGCAATGTACCACCCCAAGTCTATTTTCTGCCATAAGCTCCTTTGAACCATACTCTGCCACAATAGCGAGTACATCGTCAGCAGCACCTCTACAATGGATTGAAACAGGAAGCTTAAGCTCTGCTGCTAATTGAAGCTGCTGAGCAAAGAGCTTGCGCTGTGCTGCCTTCTCTTGCTCTGTTGTATCCTCTCGATAATCAAGGCCCATCTCACCGACTGCAACAACTCGCACTTCCCTCGCTGTTGTTAATAATAGTTCGCGTAGCTCTGGTATTGCTGTAGTAGAGTCTGCATACTCAAGAGCCAAATCTCTATCTAATCCTAAAGAAACACATACTAAATCTGGATACTGCTTAGCTAATTCTATTGCGCAAGAATTCATCTCCACATCCCCACCCATTGCAAGGATGCCAACAAAGCCAGCCTCTACGGCATGCTCTAGTTGTTCTTTAGCTGGTGTTTGCACATTAAAGTGCGCATGTGTATCAAACAAAATCATCTGTATCTAATGAGCGGGAAAACTCATCCGTTGTTAGTCCTGTAGATTGAGGAGCCCATTTCTTTGCCTTACGGACACCAAATAGTGCTGTACCTACGCGTACAAATGTAGCTCCCTCCTCTATTGCTACTTCAAAATCTCCTGACATGCCCATTGAAAGCTCAGGAAGAGATATAGAATACTCGTGCTCTAAAGCATCACGCAATTCTCGAAGCTGGCGAAAATACTTTCTTGAACCCTCTGGATCTGGTGTCCATGGTGGAACAGTCATTAAACCAACAAGATGCAAGCCACCTTCTAGTGCTGCCTTTACTCCATCATGTACAGACTTAGGCGTAAAGCCATGCTTAGATGCTTCTCCCGCAACATTAACCTCAAGCATAACATCTGGTCGTATACCTGACTCATCACAAGCTATCGCTAATTGCTCAATAAGGCGAACATTATCTATGCTATGAATACAGCTAAATACCTGAAGAGCATGCTTAATTTTATTGCGCTGAAGTGGGCCAATAAGATGCCAATCTGCGCGACCACAAAGCTGAGATTTTGCTAATGCCTCTTGCACACGATTCTCTCCAAATAAAGATAATCCACAGCTACGAGCTTCGTCGATTACTTCTGGTGGAAATGTTTTTGACACAGCCACTAATTGTACTGAAGATATATCACGACCAACACGAGCACAAGCCGCATCAATGCGAGCGTATATAGCATCAATTCTTGCCTGTAAATTGTCTTCTTCCATTAAATTCAGTCCAATTCTATCATTTTGCACAAGTGTTCATGTGGGTTGTAAATTTTAACCCTTTCGTGCATACCTAACTTAGTCAACGTCTCTCTACAGCAATTATGTGCTAGGGGAACAGTATTGCAATCAAAACTAATATGTGCCAAGAAAATAGACTTCAGTCTATCTGTTGCAATAGATGAAAGCAACTGCTGTGCTTGAACATTAGATAAATGCCCTCTATCACTCTTTACGCGGCACTTTAAATCCCAACAACGCTCTGACTCTAAAAGCATATCTAAATCATGATTAAACTCAAGTACAAGAGCATCGCAATCCTTAAGGAATAGCTGAGTTGTCTCTGTAGGAACACCCATATCTGTCGCTATGCCGAGCTTGTGTTTGCCATCATCAATGACATAAGCCACTGGTCCGGATACATCATGAGGAATTGTAAATGGAGTAATCTTTAAGTCACCCAGCTCAAACTCACAACATTCCGTAACAACGTTCCAAGGCAAATCAAAGGTTCTCTCTGTGTTATTCTTAAAAAACGTGTAAGTTGCCGCCTCTGATGTATTATAAGTAGCAAACAAAGGTATTTCACATTTCTTAGATATAACTGGTATACCAGACACATGATCACCATGCTCATGAGTAACACAAATACCATTTAATCTAGAGAGTAAATCCTTTTGATTTAACTTTTCTGAAAATAAAGAGCCATCCTCATTTAGAGGTCTGACAGCAGTCATTCGCTGAGTTGGATCTATTTGATAAGGTCTATTATTAATAACCACATCAAGACGGGTGCAAAGTTCTTTACAAGTAAGACCTGCATCTACCAAAATGCGAGTATTAGCGGACTCGACATAAATAGAATTACCAGAGCTACTGCTTGATAAAACAGAGAATTTCATCAAAATCCTATATCTAAATTTAACTAAATTTTAAACTATTCTGGAGTAGGTAGAAGAACATGCCAAGGAACAAATACGTTGTTATCCGTCACAACGCCTAATATCTCTGTAGTATGACCTTCAGGAACAACTGATTTCTCTACTCTTCCCTGTGAAAGATTGAGCTCAACAACCTTAGGTCCTACAGGTTGAGTTGTTGTTGTAGAAGTAGTACTTGTGGTGGTAGTTGTTGTAGAGGTTGTTGCTACTGAAACAGTTGGTTGCTCTAGATTAACATCAGATTTACCATCACTTGCTTCTTGCGGAGGATTATCAACCGGCTGATTGTCTGAATCCTTTACCTCCTTTGTAGGCTGTTGTTGAGTCTCTACACCACTACTACTTTGTAATTCCTTTTCTTCCAAATCTGCTTTTAACGAGGCGATTTCACTTTGAAGCTCTGCAACCAATTTTGAAAGCATTTCTTCGTTAGACGATTGCTCTGTTACAACCTTAGAATCCTGAATTTGATGATTAACAACCTCAGACTGAAGCTGCTTAGCGCCAGTTCTTTCTAGCAGTAAAAGTTGAGTTAATTGATTATCCTTCTCGATAAATTTAGAAAAGAAAGCAAAACCAACAACACAAAAACAAACAACAAGAACAATTGTGGAAATAAGAAAACAAATTGTTATTTGACTTTGTCTTCTACGAGATTTTTCTCGCTCTGCCTCCAAATAACTTTGGAAAGCCTTGAGCACAGGGAATTGTTCATCACTGTCATTTGATGCAAGCATCAATTCAAATAGGTCCCTATTATTATCCTTCATATATTTACCTCTTCCTTAAAAAAACGTACGTTACTTATGTAAAACAAATCTTGATAATCCAGAGCGTGCCGTAATTGGTTTTGATGCACCATCTGAAGATCCTATATTTCGATTATCAAACAATAATCCCGCACCATTTTCTAGTTCTTCAATTCTTCGTTGCAATGTTTCTTCTGTCATTTTCCACTGTTGACGAGCCTCTTCAAATTCCTTTTCTGCTGCTAAAAGAGCATTTTCACGGCGACGAAGTAAATTGTTCACAGAATCAAAATCTGCATTTCTTGATTCTGCAGCAGACAACTGTTCTCTTATTGCAGCTTCCTTCTGCATTAGCATTCGATAACGTTGCTCAAGCGCAGTTGCATTTGCTTCTGCACGTGCAACATCAGCTTGGTGATGCCTACGCTCAGATTCAAGCTCTTGCTGTAACTTAGCAATTTGCTTATTTGCTCGCTGCTCAGACATTTCTGCTCGAGTAAGCTCTCCTGGATCTCGCTGCATAACACGCTCTAAACGCTGCAACTCTTCATGGAGCACTCTTTGGCGCTCAATACTCTTTGCACGTGCAGTAAGATTGGCTTCTTTTTCTTCCTCGAGAGTTTTTCGTAAAACGTTAATTGATTCATCTGCAAAGCGCTTAATTAAGGAAATGTCATCCTCTGTGTAATTGTCTTCCGTCATTTTCTTTGCAGAAAGATTTTCGAGTTGTTCACGAAGAATATCAGCCTCTTGCATTGATGCTTTAAGCTGAGATTCAAACATTTGTTCTCGGCGTGTTTGTACAACTTCTGGGCGTTCGTCTAACTGCTGCTTCAAAGCTGCCAACTCTTCATTGTGCTCGGAATCTCTATTATTAGAGAAATCTAATAGTTCAGAATACTCTTCTTTAAGCTGAATAAGCTCTTCATTTACTGTTTCATGAACTTTCTTAAGGTCAGCAAGCTCTTCAGCAAGTGAGGCTGCCTTTTGTTCTGCAACAGAACAGTTCTCTTCTAGCTTTACAATGAGATTTGTCTTTTCCTCAACATTTGAAAGTTCTACATTAAGTGCATCAGTAAGCTCCTTCTTAGCACCTTCAGCAAGTGACAATAATTCTTTTGCTAAATCATTGTTTTCCTTGGCAACAGCAAGCTCAGCATTAATATTTGATGCCTGCTCTTGTAGTGACTCAATCTTGGCTCGTAGCTTTTGTTGTTCGATTACATCCACTTCATGTGCCTTAGCAGCATTTTCTAATGATTGAGCAGCTTGTTCAGCAATAGTCTTTGCCTCCAAAAGTGCAGACTCAGCAGCTTCTTTTTCTGCCAACAATGAAAGATACTCATCAGATTCTACAACGGGTATGGAATTAGATGCCTCTTCTAGTTTAACATCAAGTTGAGCGTCAATATGAGCCTTTAGCTTTTGCGCTAAATCATCTCGTTCGTTTTCTGCTGCTGTTAGTTGCTCGGAAAGTAATTGTGATTGGTTTTGTAAATCTTGAATAATTTCATTTTGATGATTATTAGAATTACCTAACTGCTTAATTTCAGAAAGCTCAGATTCAAGAACGTCCTTCTCCGCTATTAACTCATCAACTTGCTGACCAATAGTAACATTTTTCCTAATCGCCTCAGCTAAATCATTCTCCAATTTCGCTTTTTCGGCAATTAGCTCATCAATAATTTGCTGATTAGATTCTGCAGACTGTTGATTGTTTGCTGTTGATTTTTGTAATGCTGCAAGCTCTTCCATCAAACGCTCTCGTTCTACACGCAAATCATCGGCCTCTCTTTGTGCAAGCTCTATTGCATCCTTTGCCTCTTGACGGACTAGCTCAAGCTGTTGCTCAAATTCCTCGCTCATTTCTAAATTATCATTTGAATTACCTTCAGATTTATCCCAAGCCTCGTCTCCAAACAATGAAATTTGGCGGTTAGCCATACGCTCTTCTAACTCACGTTTATGAAAACGCACTGCGCGCATTGGTATAGATCCCTCACGAGCAAGCACATCAATTGCTTGAGGATGATAAGGTCCTTTGAAAGAACCATCAGGTAGCTCAAGCATTGTATCCATACCTAGTTCATCCAAATCACAGGCACGCAACCAATTGGTACGATCTGTGGAAACCTCATCATCTGGCATAACTCGGCCGTCCATTGCCCAATGAGACAAACCACTAGCGTTAATAGGGCCAAATATTGTCCCATTACTCATTCGAACAAACCAGTCGCTATTAGAGGCATTACTATTGTTAGCACCCATAATATAAAATCCTTAATGTATTTATTTCTTTCTAAAGAAAAGCTTCCAAAAACGATTACCACTTGTTTCGTTTGGTTCAAGATTATTAGAAGTTTCTTCTTTATTAGACATAGATGTTTTCTTTGATTTTTGAGCACGTAGGAGCATCAACTCCTTTTGAAGCTGAGCTTCAAGAGAGAGAGCTTGCTTAACCTTGGCTTTATCTGTATCAGCGATTTCTCCATCTTCATCGACACAAATTATCGATCCGCTTCTACTATCCGAAACTGATTTTGAAGAAGGTGTTTCATGATTATACCTAGAAGAATTTTGGTCTACAAAAAATTCATCACCATGCTCGTTTGTAGAAAGAGTCACAACATCTTCTGTTGGATCATCAATAACATCATTAAGAGCCCTAGATAACTTACGTTTGATTTGATTTGCAGCATCTTGTAGTTGCTTTGAACGTTGTTGTTCTTTTACTATTCGTTCTCTAGCAATTGCCAAAGATTCAACAAGCTCATGTTTTTGTTGTTTAAGCAATTCGTTTGCAGAAATAAGCTCTGCATTTTCGTGTTCAAATGTTGAGACACGCATTGCTGTTGCTTCAAAAGTTTGACGAGCAGCTTCTGCTTGCTCTGCACGAATTTGCTCTTTTACCAAATCATTTTGTGCTTGCTTAACAGCATTAAGAAGTTCTTCTTTTGTTTGCTCAAACTCTTCCTTAGTACGAGCAACCTGAATTAGTAGTTTTTCATTATCTGAAGAAAGAACTTCTATTTTTTTCTCGTTTTCCTTTTCAGTATTTTTTATAGTTTCTAATTCGTTTGAAAAAACATTATTAGCTTCAGTAAGCTTAGAATTCAACACAATTAACTCTTCTATTTGCTTTGTGCATGAAGTTAATTCTTGACTACTATGCTCTGTCTCTTGCTTAGCAGTTAATAATTCTTTCTCTAGAGCGACCTTTGCTGATGTTAATTCTTCTAATTGTTTAGCGCTGACAGATGCTTGCTGTTTATCTGCATCCAACTCCTGCTTTGCAGAAGCAAGCTCATTCTCTAGAGCAGCCTTTGCTGCTGTTAGTTCCTCTAACTGCTTAGCATTCGTGGATGCCTGTTGTTTATCTGCATCCAACTCTTGCTTTGCAGATGCAAGCTCATTCTCTAGAGCAGCCTTTGCTACTGTTAATTCCTCTAACTGCTTAGCATTCGCAGATGTTTGCTGTTTGCCAGCATCCAACTCCTGCTTTGCAGAAGCAAGCTCATTCTCTAGAGCAGCCTTTGCTGCTGTTAATTCCTCTAACTGCTTAGCATTCGTGGATGCCTGCTGTTTATCTGCATCCAACTCTTGCTTTGCAGAAGCAAGCTCATTCTCTAGAGCGACCTTTGCTGCTGTTAATTCCTCTAACTGCTTAGCATTCGCAGATGCTTGCTGTTTGCCAGCATCCAACTCCTGCTTTGCAGATGCAAGCTCATTCTCTAGAGCAGCCTTTGCTACTGTTAATTCCTCTAACTGCTTAGCTCTGGCAAATGCCTGCTGTTTATCTGCATCCAACTCCTGCTTTGCAGAAGCAAGTTCCTTCTCTAAAGCAGCCTTTGCTGCTGTTAGTTCTTCAATTTGTTGAACATCAGTTGTTTCTTGCCGTAATGCAGGGAGAATTCCACCCGCATCAACAACATCTCCAACACTACCTATTCGTACAAATAAGCTACCTGTTGATGGAACTCCTGAAGACAGCTCTGACTTATCAATAAAATCTGTTGCAAATGGACCATATAACTGGTAGTCTTCTGTAGCATCAACAACAATGCAATCAAAGCCTATTGCTTCAATTGCACCTGCTGGCTGCCAAGACTCTTTATCCTGTGAGACCTTAGTCGTAACTTCAACAACTCCATTGATAACTAATTCACGAAGCTTTGAAAATGCAACTGGTCCATGAATAATACCTGCTGGATCAAAATAATACCAGCTTGAATCTAATAAATCTGTTGTAATTTTATATCCCGTTTTCATTAACATATTATTTTATCAAATCAGCAAAATCAATTCAATACTATAAATATATAAGAAAACTCAAAAATCACACACGAATCTTGGGAAAAACATCGTTGTGTTTGAAACCACGAATTAACACGAATACACATGAATGTTTTTGGCGTCACGTGTACCCCGCACACCAATCCTCATCCACCTCGCACTTCTAGGCATCACACAAGCCTTATCGCATAAAACAAATGTGCAGGACGCAGGGGAACGATCTACGCCCTGCACAAGGGGAAACATATTCTATATGCCTAATATATTAGCCGGCAATAGGTACACTGTCGTTTAGATGTTTCCGTGTATATTTTTTTAGATAATCTAAGATATGGTTAACAATATAACGCTGAGCATCCTTACCATAGGTTACACTAATGTAGGTCCTACCTTCAAAGCTACGTTCCTGGCTGTTAATTCCAAGCTGCTTGCCCTTTTCCGTTGGCACCTTCATCTTACCATACTGTGTATCCTCTTCTTCAAGAATACCATCTCCAATTAACCACAAATTAAGGTTAAGTGGCTTTAGCTCATTCTCTGGGATATTGTTTGAAATCTCATTGAATCGACGAGCTACATCCGTAATTGTAATAGGCTGGTCAGAAAATACAAAATCCTTTAGCTGCTCCTCCTTGATAGAGAAATCAACATAAAATGAGCGCTCGATAAATTTATCATGAAATCTCTCTCCACGCTCAATAATTGCTCCTAGCTGCTCCTCAATGAAATTAAACCACTGAATTACACGCTCATCAGCGCATACCTCATCTGGTCCTATCACTGCTCCCGTGTATGGGTGCTGGCCTCTAGTAATGTTTTGTATAATTTGCTTTGCCTTCTTTAGGTTATCTAGTTTTGACATAATATTCACTCCTATGTGTTATTTATTCAGTTTTGTATGAGAAATCAGAGCTAGATTATTACGTGAATTTATACGGCGTAGGTCTTGTCTCCTTTTTCTACCTTCCTCGCCCAAAACGAGAGTGGATTACAACGGCATGGCGTAAATATTTGAAGCCCGTTCTCTTGAACAAAATTGCTCTTCATATCCGCATGCCAAGCATTGTAGTTGTGCCACAACGCTTCCTCTGTCACCTCAAGACCAGCATTTCTAAATGCATCTAAAATTTCAGCCATAGTTATCCAATCCTGTGGAAAAACTCTAGCCTCACCTTTAGATACAGAAACAACCAACTCATCAGTATCAGCATTGCAAAAGAATTGCTCATCTAATGCTTTTGCCTTCCTGTCCATTGAGCGTCGTGTTGGTTTTGTTGTGCGAGTCATCGTAATCCTTATATTGTAGTATTTCTCATTTGATACACATAATATTAATATAAATTGAAAATAATGTCAATATCAAATTTAATATAATATAAAAACATTTATTATAATTCTTATTAATCTCAAAATTCGATATTTAGATTTTACATTCATATAGCTACGGATTGCATACCAACAAAGGAATGCTGAATCGCAGAGCAGCTAGAAAACTATCAGCAATCAACAAAAGGGTATATCACATATTTACACAATACAACATGTGAACCACTTAATATAAAATCCTAAAATAATCAAGATGTTTCTTAAATTTGTCTTGTTGGGAAAGACATGTGTCAACAAAATATTCTTGTACATTTTCCCATTCTACTAGTCCACGATAATAGAACATCTTTATGTTGTCTTCTATGATGAATGGAACAATATTATATTTCAAACATTCTTTAAACATAACAAGACGACCTACTCGTCCATTACCATCTTGAAACGGATGAATTCGCTCGAATTTTACATGAAAATCTAGAATATCATAAAATGTCTTATTCTCTTTTGAATTATAAGTACGTAAAAGTCTTTTTATCTCGCCTTCCACATTTTCTGGCAAGGTTGTTTCACAACCTCCAACTTCATTTGGAAGCTTTTTATATTCGCCAATTGAAAACCATTCTCGCCGACTATCACTTGTTCCTAATTTTAAAGTTAAATGAAGCTTCTTTATAAACCTCTCACTCAACTGCTGATTTGCATTTTCAATAATTAAATCAACACACCTAAAATGATTAACTGTTTCGAGAATATCATCAATCTTCACTCCTTCAGCTGCAATTCCTATGGTGTTAGTGTCAAAAATAAAACGCGTTTGATCGTGCGTTAATCTGCTCCCTTCAATATGGTTAGAATTATATGTTAAATCAATCTGAATTTTGTGATAAATTCTTCCTCTAACATTGCTATTTTTCTCTTCTTTGAGAATCTCTAACAAAGTTTTTGGTAAAAGAGTTTTTTTATTTTTGCGTACTGGTTTAGTTGTCTTCTCTGGAATATACCAAGTTTTACCACGCAAAATAGCCCCATCTATTCTGCCAGTAGCACAATAGTTTCTTACACTTCGCTCAGAAACACCAAATTTTAGAGCCATGTCACTAACTGAAAGATATTTCATAAATATTCCTTTTGTATGAGATAATAACACCCTATCGGCAAAAACTCAAGAATTAAATATATTAAAAATATTTGTTTTTGCCGATGTTATTTGCAAAACTAAATGCACCTGTTTTGGTGCGTTTAGTCGTGCGACAGGGATTAGAGTTGCATAAATATTTTAAAAATAAGGGGTTTTCGTAAAAACACAAAGTTTTCTATGGAAAAAGGTGCGTTTAGTTACAAA
>JAZNPC010000061.1:0-15519 GCA_045589455.1 Kiritimatiellia bacterium | reverse complement strand
CCGAGTGTCTCCCATGCGCACAGCAGATGTTTTCCATGCACCTGCTGTCCCGTATAATACTCCAATACGAGGCAGACTTTCAACCCCGTTTACTGTTCTTTTTTCAGAAACAAGGAATACATTACCAGCACGGATGAGTTTAGAACCACAGATGGACACAGAAGGAATACTGGGGTTGCTTATGTGACGGCGAAAAGTGCAAAAAAAATGGCGCAGGGTTCTGCGCCATTGTGGAAATTTTTTATTTAATCAGTCCTGTTAAAACCACTGTTAAAATGGAGTGGACTATGCCACAAAGCCAGAGAGCTATAATTGGTGAAAAATCAAACACCAAAACTCGCAATTTCACAGGAAAAATAGCGAAGCTTATCGTTGATACCCATTCGTTGGTTATGACAATATAATCCAATCGCTTAGTGAAAATTGCAACAAAAGAAAGTATTATAAAAAATATTATTAAATTCTTTATAATCAACAATATATTTATAACTATATTTATAACTGAAAGTAAAAGACCCTTTATTAACAAAGGCCATTCATTGGCAATATTTTCGGGTATGCCATTAAGCAAAAACAAGCCACACAAGCCCACAAAAATTACCGCTAATCCTACTGCAATATTTGCCCACTGATAAGGTAATTTTGATAGTGGATATGTTATACATCCAATAGCCTCTACAACCTCATTTTTTTGCTTAATTCTAAAAGTTAAAAAGCTATACAAAAGCGCTATTTGTCCCCATAATAAAATCACACCTAACAGGGAGCCAATTACCATAATTAGGAAGCTATCGCCAGCAACACCTTGGGGATAAAAAGGGACATTTGGTTTTAAACCCAAGCCCTTTATTAGTACAGTATTTATCAACAAAACAAAGATAATGGCTATTATTGTGCCTCCCTTGTAGCCGATATATCTAGACAAGCCCATTACATAATCTACAAGCCTCTTGGCAAGCTGGCGCATAAATAATAAATGCTTATTAAAGAAATATCCTTTACCTGCAGATGTAAAATTAACAAAATACACCCACAAAATAAAAACAAAAAAACACAACAACCCTAGCCCACCAACTGCTGATTTCAAGAAACCATCAAACATTATAAAACTTCCTTAAATTGTTTATTTTAAATTAGTTATCACCTTTAGATTTAGATGACACGGCGCCATATTCCTTAGATTTTACACGGGCCTCTTCTGGCATTTCTTCGCGTGAATGCCCAACCTTCTTTAGCACCTCATCTAATGTCTTAAAATGACACTTTGAGGTCTCAACAAACGCCTCTATTCCGTGTGCCTCTGCCAATGAAACTGCTGCCTCCTGCACCTGAGGTGATGCTCCTTTAGGGAACTTATTTGTATACTTTTCTTCAAGCTGCTTTAGGCTTGTCAAAAAAGCTTCTCGAGCCAAAATTGATGCCGCGGCAACGGCGACGTCTGCCTCCGCCTTGTGGCGTTGTTTAAGCTCTATTGACTTACCCTTTTGCATAAGGGCGCGCTTAATTACATCCTCTGACTTACCAAACTGATCGGCAATAGCAACCTTGCAGGAAGGTATATTTGTAATCAAATTCTCTATAGCACGTGCATGGCCCCAAGCAAGTAAGGTATTTACGCTCTTATACTTAGCATAAAGTCGATTATAAGCTCCATTACCTATACGAACAATGGCATAACGGGTTGGACCAAGAATTTTCTTTATTTTCTCTGCAATAGCAATTGCCTGCTTATCACTCGTTATTGCCTTACTATCCTTTACACCAATATCACGAAGGCGTTTATATAAATCCTCATTTGTATAAGCTGCTGCAACAACTAGTGGTCCAAAGAAATCACCTTTTCCGCTTTCATCAATACCAATATGTGGTGAAAGCTGCTCTTGAGACACTTGCTCTGGCATTAGCTCATCCTCATAGCCAACAACAATTTGTTTAAGAACAGATGGCTCCATTATATTGATTATAAACTCTTCTGCACCAGAGCCTTGTATTAAACATTTGCCAGAAGCATAAAGATTAATATTGCAGTTCCAAAGTCGACTTGAAACAGCTATTTTAGTGTATGGGACCTCACGTGGCTCATAATTTCCAGAGGAAAGAATGCCATAGAGGTCATCCTGCTGCTGCGCAGTTAATTTAAATGTAAAAGACGTTTTCTTTTTGGGTTCCATAAATTATTCAAATAATAGGATCAAATTAAATTGATTTGGCAAAGAAAATGATATTATCCTCTCGCACAACTTGCACAAAAATGTGCAAGCACGAAACAAATGGCCAGTTTTATAGAGTTTCAATGAAGCCAACAACAAGCTTAGCCATAGATTCTGCATTCTGATTTGCACACTCTATTACTTCGTCACCAGAAAGTGTGGTATTTGGAGAAATACCTGCCGCCATATTACTTACAAAGCTAACTGCTGCAACCTTCATACCTATTGAGCTAGCATACATTGCCTCTGGAACTGTTGACATACCAACTAAATCTGCGCCTAAAATTCCGTAAGCACGAATTTCTGCTGGTGTTTCAAAGGCTGGGCCACTTGAGAATGCATATACACCATCAGTTAGAATTGTGCCTCCCTCAAGTGCAACTGTCTTTAGCTTCTGAATAAGCTCTTGATTGTAAACTGCAGACTGATCCGGGAAACGAGGACCAAAATGTGGATTATGTGCCCCTCGAAGTGGTGAAATATCTGTTAAGCGCAAATGATCACGAATTGCAACCATATCACCTGGGCGCAAGCTTTGACGGATGCCACCTGCTGCATTTGTAATAAGCATTGTGCTAACACCTAGGCGGCGAGCAATTTCAACAGGCATTACTACTGCCTCCCAATCTGCGCCTTCATACCAATGGCGACGACCACAAAATGCTAATGCTTCACGACCTGATTTTGTTTTTACAAGCAAAAGTCTACCTGAGTGACCAATAACCGTTGCGCCACCGTAATTAGGAATATCTGCATAGGAAATTTCTGCAAGAATCTCTAGCTTATCTACTGCCTTATTCCAGCCAGAGCCTAAAACCATAGCACAAATTGGAGAAGACTTTTTAAATGCCTCTGGAATTGCTGCAAATGCTTCATCAAATAGTTTAATATCCATTGGTTCCTCCTAACTCGGGCTAAAGCCCGCTTCTCCGATGTTTTATAAAATATGACCCATCTTGGTCTTCTTGACCTCAAGATAGCACTGATTAAACTCGTTTGGCTCAAATTGGATTGGCACACGCTCAGTAATTGTTAAGCCATAGCCCTCAAGACCCTTAATCTTTTGCGGATTATTGGTTAACAAGCGAATGCTGTTGAGGCCAAGCTTGCGAAGAATCTGTGCACCAATACCATAGTCGCGCAAATCTGGTGCAAAGCCTAACTTTACATTTGCCTCAACAGTATCAAGGCCTGCCTCCTGGAGACGGTATGCATGAAGCTTATTTGCTAGACCAATACCACGACCCTCTTGGCGCATGTAAAGAACTACGCCACAGCCCTCTTCTGCAATGCGCTGCATTGCTGCATGAAGCTGCTGACCACAATCACAACGGCAAGAACCTAGAACATCACCGGTGAAGCACTCACTATGAACACGCACTAGAGGAGGCTTATCGCTAGCAGCTAAATCTCCTTGATAAAGCGCCAAATGCTCAGCACCATCAATTAAAGACTTATACATACGTAGCTTAAAGTGACCAAAGTGTGTTGGCATGTCAACTTCTTCAATAAACTCAACAAAGGATTCCTTCTCCAAGCGATATGAAATAATATCAGCTACTGAGCAAAGCTTAAGATTATGCTGCTCTGCAAATTGTTCAACATCTGAAAGACGAGCCATATCACCATCGTCCTTCATAATCTCACAGCATAGTCCGATTGGATACAAGCCCGCAAGCTTCATTAGGTCAACTGTTGCTTCTGTATGACCAGCACGATATAGCACACCACCCTCACGTGCTCTTAATGGGAACATATGACCAGGACGACGAAAATCCTCTGGCTTTGCATCGGGGGAGCAAGCCTTTATTGCTGTGTCTGAACGCTCCTTTGCAGAGATACCTGTTGTGGTATCCACATGATCAATGGAAACAGTAAATGCTGTACCATGGTTATCTGTATTATTATTAACCATCTGCTCAAGGCCAAGCTTATTTGTAATTTCGCCGGTCATTGGCATACAAATTAGGCCCTTTGCATAGGATGCCATAAAGTTAACATTTTCAAGCGTTGCAAATTCACCTGCGCAAATTACATCGCCCTCATTTTCTCTATCAGCATCATCTACAACACAAACACATTTGCCTGCGCGTAAATCTGCTAATACTTCATCAATTGTATTAAATTTTTTCATCTTAAATTACATTACCTTAACTTTAGGAAGGTCTTGAATGTCAATTGCTCCAACGAGATTACCGACTTCATTTACTACTGGCAAATCATCAATATCACGCTTCTCAAGAACTCGTAGAACATCTACAGCGAGCATATCTGGCTTAACACAGGTTGGATTCTTGGTCATTACCTCTGCTACCTGTGAATTTAAAATATCACAATTTCCTGCTGCTACATTTCTACGGAAATCACCATCTGTATAAATACCAACAAGCTTATCTGACTCATCAACAACATATGCGGCACCACCACGTGCCTTTGTCATTGCCACAACTACCTCTTTAACTGTTGCTGTGCATACAACCTTTGCCACCTTTTCATCCTTGCGCATAATATCCTTTACACGCAACAGCAATGCACGACCAATTGCTCCACCAGGGTGTAGCTTTGCATAATCCTCTTTCTTGAAGCCGCGAGCATCAAGTAAAGCCATTGCAAATGCATCGCCTAGAGCAAGTGTTGCGGTTGTACTTGAGGTTGGTGCCATACCAAATGGGCAAGCCTCACGAGGAACCTTGGCAAGCAATAGCTCTTGGCTAAGCTTTGCTAGACCGCTATCTGCATTTCCTGTCATAGCAACAACAGGAACACCAAGTCTACGAACCGCAGGAATTAGATTTTTAATTTCCTCTGACTCACCAGAATAGCTCAATGCAAAAAGAACATCGTTTTGAGCAAGTATACCCAAATCGCCATGAATTGCTTGAGAAGGATTTAGGACAACGCTAGTAGAGCCCGTACTTGCAAGGGTTGCCGACATTTTCTCAGCTATGTGTAGGTTTTTACCAACGCCAGTAATGACTAGCTTTCCTCCCTTTGAAAGAGCCTCTAGGCACATGTCCATAACCTTAAGAAAATGCTCATCAATTGAGTCTCTTACGGCAACAAGTCCTTCAATTTCTATATCAAATACGCGACGTGCTAGTTCAATACTACTCATTTTTTGCCCTCTTTCAAAATAGGATATCGTAGACCTACACCAAAAACTTGGTGTAGGCAAAAGCATTGTTTTTTTTTAGTGCTTAAATGAACGCTGGCCAGTAAATACCATTGCTACACCAGCATCATTACAGCAATCAATTACATCCCAATCACGAATTGCGCCACCTGGCTGAACGATAGATGTAATACCCTCACGGATACCAACCTCAGCACCATCACGGAATGGGAAGAATGCATCAGAAACCATTGCACAACCAGGTAGACCACCCTTACGTGCTGCTGTTTCCTCATCAATCTCTGCCTTATACTTTAGACCTTCATCACCAAAACGAAGCTGCAAATCATTATAAGGAACCTGGTACTTATCAAAGCAGATTAAATCAGCAAGCTTACGGTATGCCTTATCACGTGCAATTTCTGCAACACCAACGCGATCCTGCTCACCTGTTCCAATACCAACTGTCACGCCATCCTTTACATAAAGAACAGAGTTACTTGTTACACCAGCCTCTACAAGCCAACCAAATACAAGATCATCATATTCCTTGGCTGTTGGCATACGCTTAATGCGGTGGACTGTGCCATCCTTGCGCTTGCACTCTGCAGGAAGGAATTGCTCTGCCTTACGTGCAAGTGGTGTGAATGACCACTGTGCCACAAGGCCACCATCAATAAGAGACTTAAAGTCAACAAATGGCTTTGCTACAAAATCTGTTAGGCGGCTCATATTCTTGATGCGCATTACACGTAGGTTCTTCTTCTCTGCAAAGATATCCATTACGCCAGGTGCGAATTCTGGAGCAACAACAACCTCCATATAATTTTCAGCAATTAGCTTTGCTGTCTCAACATCAACCTCGCGGTTAAGAGCAACACAGCCACCAAATGCAGCAACGCGGTCTGCGCGATATGCTTTTGAAAAAGAATCAACAAGTGAATCTGCCTTTGCTACACCACATGGGTTATTGTGCTTAACGATTACTGAGCAAGGAGTATCTGTTAGATAGCGAAGAATATTTAGTGCATTATCTGCATCTGTTAGATTTGTTTTGCCAGGATGCTTACCAGACTGAAGAAGCTCTGGCTCAGAAGCAAGAATATTTCCTGCTTGAATGCTCTCAACATCACCAAGAACTAGGTTGCCATTAACAAGCTTATAAACAGCTGCTTCTTGGCCAGGATTCTCACCATATCTTAAGCCCTTATTTTCACCATCGATTACCCAAGAAACCTTTTCGTAGGATAGTGTTTGGCGTTTATCTCCATCAATGAAAGATATTTCCATTTGAGGAGTAAAATGGTCATCCATAATTGTTTTATATGCGGCTTTAAGATCCATAATTAACCTTTGACTGAGCTTATTATTTTTTATGATATTTTTGGGCACAATAAGTGCAAAACGATATATGTACAAATTTTATCATTTTGATAGGTCAAAGTCAATGAAGAGAGACCATAAAAGAGCTGAGCAACAATACAAAATTGTATTAAGGATTATTCGTTTTTTTTAACAATAATCCCCAAAAAAATAAGCCCTTGTCTCTAAAAGACAAAGGCTTATTGAAAGATACTCTTATCGTAGCCAAAAGCTTAATTATGCTTTTGTTACGCGGCCCTGCTTGATGCATGCAGCGCATACGCTGATGTGGCACTTTCTTCCGTCCACGATAGCGTGAACGTTGTGTAGGTTTGGAAGGAAGCGACGGCGTGTAACGGCTGTAGTATGAAGACCGATACCACCCTTGTACTTTGCCAAACCATGACGTACGATTTTATTACCTGTTAGCGGACCTTTGCCGCAGATTTCACAAACTCTAGACATATCTATTATTCTCCTTGCAAGAAAGTCATAATATTAAACTAAATTTTTTCAAAAAACAAGTCTAAATTTTTAAATTTGGCTTATTTTTGTCATTTTTTTAAAAACCATCAAATAAAAGCATGTTCTTATCGTCGAAAACCGCACGTGCTTTTTTGGCCTTTGCACGAGTTTCTGCAAATGCAGGAGAATACCCGTCTCCATGATTTACAGCAGCATTTTCGTCAGAATCATCTGCCTCTAGCGTGGTTAATATATCCTTTGCTCTACCAATAACACCCTCTGGCATACCAGCTAGCTTTGCTACTGCTATACCATAGCTCTTATCAGCAGGGCCATTAATAATTTTTCTTAAAAATACAATTCCGTTAGGATTCTCACTTACTAAAACACTGCAATTTACTACACCATCAAGAGTATTTGCCAAATCTGTTAGTTCGTGATAATGTGTTGCAAATAAGGTCTTTGCCTTAACTTCTGGTGTGTTATGGAGATACTCTGCCACAGCCCAAGCGATACTAATACCATCAAAGGTACTTGTGCCACGGCCAATTTCATCTAAAACAATAAGACTACGTGGTGTAGCATTATTTAAGATATTAGCTGTTTCCTGCATCTCAACCATAAAGGTACTGCGGCCACGGACAAGATCATCACTAGCACCTACACGAGTGAATACTCGATCTACCACTCCAATTTCAGCAACATCTGCAGGAATATATGAGCCAATTTGAGCCATAATAACAAGCACAGCGACCTGACGAATGTAGGTTGACTTACCAGCCATGTTTGGTCCTGTGATAATCATAATTTGGCGAGTATCACAATTTAGCTCAACATCATTTGGAACAAAGCGCTCTGCATCAGGAAGCTGTTCAATAACAGGATGGCGGCCACCCATGATGCGAAGTGTATCATTTTCAAGAATTTGTGGGCGAACATAGCCAAGTGCTAGTGCCCTATCTGCTAGTGCTGCAAGCACATCAACATTAGCAATTGCAGCCGCTATTGCTTGAATTTGCGATGTGAAGGAAACAATCTTATCGCGCAAAGCAAGGAATAATTCTTCTTCCTTACTTATGGCACGCTCTGCGGCACCAGAAATTTTTTCCTCTACCTCCTTAAGCTCTGGCGTTGTATAACGCTCACAATTTGTCATTGTTTGCTTACGGACATAGTGTTCTGGAACATTACCAATTTGGCCAATACTTACTTCAATAAAGTAACCAAAGACCTTGTTATATCTAACCTTTAGGGTTTTGATACCCGTTTTTGCAATTTCTGAGGCTTGGTAATTGGCAATCCAAGCGCGTCCATTTGCAGCGGCACTACGTAGCTCATCAAGCTCAGCATCTACACCTTCGCGGATTATTCCACCTTCATTAAGAGTGGTTGGTGGTGTTTCTACAATTGTTTTATCAATTTCTGCTGTTAACTCTGGGAGAGGTTGTAAATCCTCAAGAAGAGATGTGATAAGAGATGAGCTTTGGGCAACACTTCCCTCTAAGCGACTACGTAGCTCAGGGACAACACGAAGTGCATTTGCCACAGCCTGCAAATCACGTGCATTACCGCGACCAAGTGATATACGGGCAATGATTCGTTCAAGATCGCGCACCTCACAAAGTGCTGTACGCAAAGGTGTTAGAGCGCTACGACTAGCAATTATTGCTGCAACAGCAGATTGGCGAGCATTAATTGCATCAACATCATGAAGAGGGCGAACAATCCAACGTGATAGCAAGCGAGTACCCATAGGTGTGCAGGTTGTATTTAGCACACCAAAGAGTGTTTCTGCTGAGCCTTTTCCATTTTGTGGAACAAGATCAAGATGAGCACAGGTGGCTTCATCAAGCTGCATATATCCAGCAGAAAGATTTAAGCGAAGATTTTTGACGTGTGAAAGATCGCGGCGAAGATTATCGCGAACATGCTGGAGCAAAGCACCTGCCGCCGCTGCAACAAGTGGCTTACCTTCACAGCCAAAGCCTTCAAGTGAGCGAACAGCAAAGTGACGTGTTACGGCACCATATGCTGAAGCCTCATCAAAAAACCACTCTTCTACTGGTGTTATACAGCCAACTCCTGCTTCTTTGAGTAAAAGCTCGGCATAGGACTCCTCTGAATCAATAGATTGACGAGGAACTATTCCCTCTCCAGGAGAGAGGCGGCGAACAATACTTACGCCTCCAGCAAAGCTCTCTGCTTCTTCTGCAAATAGCTCACCAGTAGAAATATCTATTGCTGCAATAGCAAGCTTTGATGCATCTGACTTATTTTTATCAAAAGGTCCAACCGCTATTGCAACAAGGTAATTATTCTTTTCATCAGAAAGAATATTTTCTTCTGTGATAGAACCGGGTGTTACAATGCGGGTAATTTCACGGCGAACAATACCCTTAGCTAGGGCAGGGTCCTCCATCTGATCACAAATAGCAATCTTTTTACCCGCACGAACAAGCTTTGCGAGATAAACATCAACAGCATGATAAGGCACACCACACATTGGATAGCCTGCGCGCTTGGTAAGCGCAACACCTAGAATAGGTGCAGCTATCTGTGCGTCCTCATAAAACATTTCATAGAAATCGCCTAAGCGAAACATCAATAAAATGTCTGATGCCACCTCTGATTTTATGCGCTGATATTGACGCATCATCGGTGTAAGTGCTTCTGCCATTAATGTTTACCTCTTTTATCGCTAATTTATCCGATTAGCAATCAAAAATTAGAATACAGCGCGTAGGAATACTGTAAATGGCCACTTTTCTGAGCTCTTTAGGCGGTTTACTAAACCTAGCTGAACACCACATAGATCATCTGCTTGGTTATAGAAACCAAACTGAACACCATTAGCAGTACCAGCAATATTTACGGCACCAAACTGAACACCATTCATTTTCTTATCAACCATGTTGACAAGACCCCACTGAAGACCTGTTGCATTATTGTCTACTTCGTTTACCCAAGCAAACTGAGCACCTGTCATATCGCCTTCTTCAACACAGTTATAAATCCAAGCACCCTGTAAACCACACATATTTCCCTTTGTTAGGTTCATACCTGCAGCGGACTGCCAACCTGTCATATCACCACCTACACGGTTTTGAATAAGACCCCATTGAACACCATCGAAGTCACCATCATTTACATAGTTACCCCAGAGAAGGCCCCATTGGAAACCAGAGCTATCTTTATCAGTAGCATTTAAGATTAATGAAAATTCAAAAGCATGTGCTTCATTATCAATATTTGAAACAAGTGCTAGAGCGACACCATTTACCTTATCCTGCTCTGGAATAACTCCAATACGAAAGCTTTCTGTTACACCAGTGCGATTACCCTTACCATCCTTCAAAGCCTTAAGCTCTGCAAAGGTTGACTCCTTTGCACCATCAGCAAAAGCGGAACCAGCAAATAATGCAACTGCTGTAAATAACGCCATTGTTACAAACTTATTCTTTTTCATAGTTTATTCCTTTCTATATATTTTTTTATATTTATTTTAACCGGAAATTATTTATGTGGCACTAGATAGTTCTTTAGATATAGCATGGTTGCCATGCGAACATCCTGGGTATGACCAGCCCTATATGATACAATAGTACCAGCAAAGCGTCCTGTGTCTATAAGAGCGACTGCAGCTAATAGATCAAGGGTTGCACGGTGCCATACTGCTTCTAGAGACTTGTCACCAAAGACTAGCTTTGCCTCATTAAAGTATTTTTTCTTTCCGTGGATTAGGATATTCTTTGTTGTATATCCTAGGTTACGTGTATCTGCAAATAGCTTGCCGATTGTTTTTGTATAAAGATACATGCTATATGGAGCATTTGTTCTTGCTTCGGCACCAATCTTAAAGGTTTCAGGTGTCATATCAAACAAGATACGCTGCTCACCAATGGATGATGGGAACTTAATAGCACAATCAACGCGCAAACCATATTGACCTGGCTCTGCAGGAATAAAGGTTAAGAAGTCTCCGCGAGGACCTGAGAAGGTTACTGGCTCTTTAACAGTAACAAATTCTGCTGGCTGATCTGTTTCTACAATCTTTGCAGTATCAAGCGCCTCATAAATATCAAGATTTCCTCTATCAAACAAAGGTGGATCACCAGAGTCTGTTCGGATTAGCAAATTGTCTAGACCCATACCCATGCGCATTGCAATAATATGCTCTACCATACGTAAATAGTTATGTTGACTACCAGAGCGCAATACGATGTTACGAGCAGTTGTCCAAACATTGCGAACTGAAACGCGAATTGGGAATTGCTCAATTTGGTCTATACGATCAATCCACCACCCATCCTCTTGGCATGGGAAGAAATTCAATGTGCTTGTTTGAGAGCCTAAAAATGTACCAGGGCCTGTTACATAGGTTGTATTAGCAATTGTTGTCTTCTTCATAGAATATGGATATGGCCCATCATTGAGCATTTCCAAATCTATTGGTTGATCAATAAACTTCTTATAGGCTTCTGCTGCTGCAGCTGCATCACCAATAATTGTTTTTCCGAGGTCATAGGTAGGTGTTGACATAAGGATTTTTCCCTCCTTTATTTACCTTTTTTTAATAATTCAACAAGCACTCCTGGCTCTTTTAATTGGGCCACAACATGCTCCTCTGTAATTATTAGCTTTTTCTGCTCTGCATAATCACTAATATTATACATCACATCAAGCATTAAATCTTCCATAATTGCACGTAGACCACGGGCACCTGTCTTACGGGTCAAGGCTTCCTTTGCAATTGCGCGGACAGCTCCGTCGGTAAATTCAAGCTCTATGCCATCTAGTGCAAGCAATTTTCTATATTGCTTTACAATGCAATTCTTTGGTGTTGTTAGAATATGAACAAGATCATCTTCTGTTAGATCATTAAGCATAGCTACGACGGGTAGACGACCAACAAATTCTGGAATCATTCCATATTTAATTAAATCTTCTGGATCTGGACGCAAAATAGCATTTTTATCTGTAGTCGCATTTGGCTTTGTATCCTCAGCAGCTGTGAAGCCAAAATGCTTTTTAGCATAACGTTTGCTTACTATATCCTGAAGACCAACAAATGCGCCACCACAAATAAAAAGAATATTTGTTGTGTCTAATTCAAGATATTTTTGCTCCGGATGCTTTCTTCCACCTGCTGGTGGTACACGCGCAATAGTTCCCTCGAGAATCTTTAAAAGCGCCTGCTGAACTCCTTCACCAGAAACATCACGAGTAACAGAAACATTTTCTGTGCGACGACCAATCTTATCGATTTCATCAACAAAGATAATACCCTTCTTTGCTTTTTCAAGATCCATACCTGCAGCTTGGATTAGGTTTAGAAGAATATTTTCTACATCCTCACCAACATATCCTGCCTCTGTGAGTGTTGTAGCATCTGCAATAGCAAATGGCACATCTAACATACGAGCAAGTGTACGAGCAAGCAAGGTCTTTCCACTACCTGTTGGACCCATAAGAAGAATATTACTCTTCTCTATCTCTACATCATCTAAATCCTTAAATTTCTTTTCCGTCTTTACAGGATTGATGCGTCGATAGTGATTGTGGACAGCAACAGCAAGAGCCTTCTTTGCACCCTCTTGACCGACAACATATTGGTCTAGAAACGCCTTAATTTCTGCTGGTGGTGGGACATTAACAGTAAATGGTGCTATCTCTGGATCCTTTTTATTCTGATGTGGTGCAGCATATTTTGCGTTTACTCTTTCTATAGCAGCTTGGATAGCATGCCGCTGTTCAGGGAACATTTTAAGTAATTTATCAACATTTGCAACTACACATTCTTCACAAAGAGAAAATCCTTCATCAAAAACTAGAATCTGAGTTTCTGATGACTGAGCACCGCAAGCCATGCAAAAAAGATTTTTATCCGTTGTTTTCTTTTTTTTAGGAGGCATCTTTTTTACTCCAAAAAATATAATTGTTTACTTTTTATTTACAAGCACTTCATCAATCAAACCATAAGCCTTTGCTTCTTCTGCGGACATAAAGTTGTCTCTATCAGTGTCCTTTTCTACCTCTGCTAATGGTTTTCCAGAGGCATCAGCTAAGATTTGATTCAAAGTTTTACGGATGCGTAAAATTTCCTCTGCTTGGATACGAATATCTACTGCTTGACCCTCAGCACCACCATGTGGCTGATGAATCATAATACGTGAATTTGGAAGAGCAAATCGCTTACCCTTTGCACCTGCTGCTAGTAATACTGCACCCATTGAAGCAGCCTGTCCGATACAATATGTTGCAACATCACACTTGATATAATTCATTGTATCAAGAATTGCCAAGCCTGCTGTGCAAACACCACCTGGTGAATTGATATACATGTGTATATCCTTGTCTGCATCCTCAGACTGAAGGAAAAGTAGCTGTGCAATAACTATTGTAGCTACATTATCATCAATTGGTGTACCTACAAAGATAATACGGTCCTTTAATAAGCGGGAATAAATATCATAGGAACGCTCGCCTCTACCTGTTTGCTCAATAACATAAGGGACATATTGAGAATACTCTGTCATAACAATTTTCCTTTTTTAAAACATAAAAACAAAAAAGATCCGTCACTAAAATACTTAGCGACGGATCCTCAAATGAAAAGCGCCGTCGCTAATTAGGCGCCAAAGCCAGCTGTTGGCTTAGCCTTCTCTAGAAGGAATTCCATTACCTTTGCAGAACGTGCCTCGCTATAAAGCATCTGCATCTTCTGCTGATCCTTTACAATCTGAGCCATTTCCTTTTCAGAAATACGCATCTGATAGAACTTCTGCATAGCAAACTTGTTAAACTCTTCGTCTGTTAGTTTAATGTCTTCCTTTGTTGCAATAGCATCAACAACGAATGATACGCGCATACGATCAGCAGCACGCTCATCAGCAATCTTTGTTAGCTTCTCCTTATCTGCCTCAAGGTCTTCCTTGTTTACACCTTGATTTAGACCCATTTGAAGAAGACTTGAAAGATTATTTGCTGCTGTGCGCTTTAGCTGCTCCTCTGGAAGCTCCATTGTTACGCTCTTGCTGATGTACTCATAAATCTGCTGAAGCTTGCGCTCTTTATCCTCATTCTTAGCATTATTTTCAAAATAATCCTTAATGCGAGTGCGTAGTGCATCAACATTTTCTGCGCCTGTCTTTTCTTTAACTAGCTCGTCTGTTAGCTCAGGTGTTGTGTATGTTGTACCCTTATTAAGTGTCCACTTATACTCAACCTTCTTGCCACGTAGTTCTTCCTTAGCGCTATCCTCTGGATACTCTGCCACGAATACACCTGTATCGCCAAGCTTCTTACCTGCTAGAGCGTCAGCCATACCAGGAATTAGATAGTACTTAGAACCAATTGTGCACCAAGAAATGTCATTCTTTGCATAGTTTGCTGAGATACCAGGAATTGCCTCTGCTAAAGGAACACCATCAAGTGTTGCCTCATAAGAGATGCAAACCATATCATCTACCTTAGCCTCTGTATCTGCAGTAAACTCTTCACCCTTTGCTAATGATTTTGCAAAATTCTTTAGCTCTGTTTCAACCTTATCCTCAGAAACCTCTGTTACCTTATCATCAACAGGAATTCCCTCATAATTTGGAAGATCAAACTCTGGGAAAACATCAATTTCTGCTGCAAAAACCATACCATCATCAGTTGTTGGGTACTCAAGATCAGCGAAAGTAATTAACTCGAAAACCTTGATTTCCTTTTCTTTGATAGTTTCAGCATAGTACTTCTTTGCCACGCCATCAATTGTCTCTGTCTTAATCTTATCAGCAAACTTCTTCTCAATTATAGCCTGAGGTGCCTTGCCCTGTCTAAAACCAGCAACCTTACCTTCTTTTACATACTTTTTGATAACATCTGCTTTAACAGCATTTACTTCATCTGCTGCAATTGTAAAAGTTAGCTTTTGACGGCAACCTGAAATTTTTTCAATATCAACGTTCATCTTTTATTTTATACCTATTTATATGAATTGTTAGAAAATATGTGTTAATTATACCACAAAGAAAAATGTTATAAAAGCGATTTTTTAACCTAAACAGGAAAAAACAAAAGGCTACGGCAGTGCCGTAGCCTATTACTTTTCAGCAATACTTGTTATTATTCGCCACCACGAGCAACTGCTAGTACACCACTACGAGACAAATCCATAATTGAATATGGACGAATCATAGCCAAGAAATCATCAATCTGCTCTTGTGTACCAATATATTGCATGGGTAGAGAATTCTCTCTTACGCCAATAATTTCTGCTCTAAATAGTGTTGCAATATCCATTATTTCTGAGCGCTTATTGCGTGGAGCGCCAATTTCTACAAGAATTAGCTCACGCTCTAAGTGACGTAATGAGGTCAAATCTAG